>AP024679.1 GCA_025999215.1 Candidatus Dojkabacteria bacterium | reverse complement strand
AACTTTATTAATCATTCCACCACCAAAGAAAAAAGGATCAAGCTTGTTGAGCCATTCTTTCTTAATGTAAAGTACGCCCACGCTGAAAGGACCATAAATTTTGTGAGATGAAAATGTGAGAAAATCAACTCCCAAGTCTTTTACATCAATAGGATAGTGTGCAACTGCCTGAGATGCATCAATTACACTTATGAAATTTTGGCTTTTTTTGAGATTGTTTAAAATTTTTTTGATATCAATGATGCTACCTGTCACATTACTTTGCATGGTTAAAGCTACTAGATCGAACTCAGTTGTTTTTATTTTTTCATCAATTTCTACTAAGAAATTAGAATCAAAGCTTAAATATTCTATTTTACTGTTGGGTATTTGTTGCCAAGGAACTATATTTGAGTGATGTTCTAATTCAGACAATAAAATATTAATTTTCTTATTTTCGAAAAATTTTGAAATCATTAGTGCTACGGCATTTATTCCCATAGTTGTGCCTGAGGTAAATATAATTTCTTCTTCTTCTGCACCTAAAAAAAGTGCTATTTTTTTTCTTGCCTCTTCGTATAAATCTGTTGCTTTTTCAGATAAAGGGTATATTCCCCTGTGCACATTCGCGCAATATTTTTCATAAAATTCTGATAATTTAGAAATCACAATTTTTGGTTTTTGTGTTGATGCAGCATTATCAAGATATACTAAATTTTTGTAATTTTTGAAAATTGGAAAATCTTTTTTATATTTAGATGTCATATTGAAAATTTCTATTATCATAAGTAATGCCCTTAAATACACTCACGTCATCAATGGGTTTATTTCGATCAAACATGAATAATTCATCTTTGGTACGGTAAAAATAATAACCATTTTCATAGTATAAGTCTTCAACTACTTTATTGTTTAGAGTAATTAAAGTATTTAGTTGTAAATTCGAAATTTCAATATAATTAACTAGGGTATCTGCTCCTTTTTGTGACAAAAACAATATTAAAGATGGATCCGTTCGGTCAAACTGGTAATCAAAACCAGTAATCACAGGTTGAATAGTTTTGATTTCAAAATTATTAACATTTGCAATTTTGAGTTCACTATCATTCATTCTAAAAAGAACCTTTTCGTTGTTGGTGTCTATAAGTCTAATTTTATTTGCTTCAGTTAGTATTCTTGATGAATTTTTATCAATATCATAACTTAATAATTTTTGTGTTTCATTTTGTTTTTTAACGTAAAAAACGATATTTGCATTAGAAGATATTAAAACCTCTTCTATCAATTCGTTGTTATTCAAATTAGCAGAATCAATAATTTTCTTATCACTACCGTCAAAATTTATAATTTCTAAATTCCATTTTTTATCATTAGTTGGATCTTCAGCTATTTGAACGTACTTATCTTTTAAAAAATCAGCAAAAATATACCCTAAATTATCAAAATTGCTTACTAAACGTTTAGGTTGAGGGTTGTTTAAATCAATTTTATAAGGTAAAAAAGCGTATCGTCTAATTTCATTTCTAAATTTTTCGTGATCAGATTGAAAGTAATAAGTGTTATTTGCTAAATCGTAAAAGCCACCTATAGGATTTAGGTAACCTGAGTTTGTAACCTGTGTTAGATCTGTACCGTCATAATTTGATACAAAAAGCTCAACCTTTCTATTTACGCTACTCCAAAAAGCTTTTTTACCAACGGGGGTTAGTTTTATTGTGAATAAATTTACTTCTCCAATTTCACTTGTAAATTGAAAACTTTTAGTTAAATATCCGTCTAAAGTAATCTCTAAAGTATAGTCCTTGAAGGCTTCAATTTCGTCAATTTCAAGATTTCCATCATCTTTAACGACAATTTTTTCTTTTGGAATGTTAGTGATTTCTACATTAGGTTTCAGAGGAGAGTTAGTTATATAGTCTACGAAATATGCTTTAATATTACTTGCTGGTTGAATTTCTAACTCACCCAAATTTACATTTTCTTTTGCATCCACTTCAATTACAAAATCAATGAACTGACTTCCAGAAAAAGCTATCTCTTTTGTTCCAATTGGAACATTAATCTTAAATTCTCCATTTGAACTGATAGCAAACTCTTTCTCCCCAACCAAAATTTTAGCATCAGTGAAAGTTATACTTTCAATCTGATTTTCAAAGACTATTTTTCCAGTAATTTCAAATTTTTCTAAAGGTTCTAGTTCAAAATTAACTACACTAACACCTCCACCAAGCAACCCGAGAGTAAGAGATACATTCTTTGTTACTGATTTGTAACCAGGAGCTTGCACTATAATTTTTACATTACCACTTTTTAAATTATTTATTTCATAGAAACCGGACTCGTTTGTAAATGTCCCGGTATCAACATCAATTGTTATAATTGCATTTGGTATTGGTGTTTGGTTGCTAGAATCAACAACTTTACCTTTTATTCCAACAGTTCCTTTATTTAGTAATGTAACTAGGAGAACTAAAAAAACTATTAAAACAAATAAAAATAGCGTAAAAGTAACATAAAAAAGCTTTTTTTTATTAAGTTTTTTTGATTCTTTATTTGCTTTATCTGTATTTTGCTTTTCTTCTACAAGTTGTGAACTTTTCTCAATGGCTTTGTTTTCGATATTTTTCAAGGATTGAACAGTTTCGGGTAGTTGAGAATTTAAATCAGGCAATGGCGGCAACGAATTATTTGAATTCATTTTACTTAGGTTTAGATCTTAATAAATGTTAATTTACTCATATCATTAGGATCTATTTCTTCATCTTCACCAAAAACTCCGTATTTAATGTAGCCTGGAGAATCCTTTACCCAACTAAAATAAATTTTATCTTTTGCGCTTCCATAATCTCTGATTTCGATATTTTCCACCACCTGACCTTTTATATCATAAACAGTAAGCAATACTGGTAATTCTGTGAGCTGATATTCTTGGTTGTCATCATTTAACAACAAACGGTCTTCTTCTCTAAATGTTCTTGCAAGTAATAAATTGTTGAAAGGTGAAAATTCAATTTTTTCAACATAAACTTTTCCTGTTTCATCCTGCCAAGAAATCAAAGGTGCTTGAAATGATTGAATTTGACTTCCATCATTGCTTATTATCCAGACTCTTGTTTCATTAATATTGGAAGTGTTGACAGCTGTAAATGCAATAAAGTTATCATCAAAACTCCAAGACAAACTGTTTCCAGAGTCACCTACGTAAGACTCTTCCGAAAAAATTACATTCTTCGATGAGTCGTTGATGAAATCAATTATCTCAATACCATTGTTAAGGTGAATAGCTAACATGGTTTTGGAGTTTGATAAACCAAAGCTCAATATATCACGATAAGTTTTTATGGCTCCGCTAGAGCTTTCAAGCAATAGGTCGAAATGTTGAGGATTATCAACATTTGGTGATACTTGTTTAATATTCCAAAAAATTGTTGGTGAAGTGTTATCTTCAATTACAACATCTCTATTTATTTGGTTAGTTGTAACAATTGCAAGAATAAAAGATAAAGGCACCAAAATTACTAAAAGCACCAATAAAACTATCTGAGTCTTACTTAATTTATCCATAAACACATTTTAAACATTTTTTTGTATTAGGGCAACTTTTTGTCTTTTTTTATAAATACAAAATATTTATACCAAAGATACGTTGTAACCATTTTCACGGTTTCAGCCATTAAATTTGAAGTTATGGAAGCTATTTGTTGTTGAATATCAATCAAAAATAAAATTTGACTAAAGATTGTATAAAGTAGTACAGCAAAAAAGAAGTTGAATATAAAAACTAACACAAAGCGAAAAATTTGTATTCTTACATTTTCATTTTTAGCTTCAAAAGCCCAATTTCTATTTAAAATAAAACTAAAAGTTAATCCGACGCTTGAAGATATTGTTTTTGATGCTGATAATATTCCAAAAATTAGCAGTTCTTGATTTTCATATGACTTAAACAGAGTAGCGCTGACAATGATTAACACAGCGTTATCTATTAAAAAAGCTGAAAACCCACTGACAAAATACTTTATTTTTTCATTTTGCATCAATTTCTTAAGCATGGTAGATTGTACACTAACGAAGTATTATTTACAACATATGCAGAGTTTCACTAGCCTAATTAATAAACTAGCTGTAAAAGAGGATTTACCTTATCCATCAGATTGGGAGCGTGAATTTTACTTTGAGAACGAAATTTCAAATTTGGTTTCACAATTAAATGATGCATCAAGAAGTGGCTCAAAACCATGGGGAGTAGATGCAGGATCGAGTGTAAATCAAGAATATGCATTCAATGTTCTACACTTTATAGATTCTTTGTACTGTTCAAATTTAATTCGTGGAAATTTTCATTCTGTTCAACCTAACTCTCGAATCAAGATAACCCCTAGTATATTTACAGAAAGCGGTAAAATCAAAGTCAAATACCAAATTTCTTTTGATGATAAAAAAAATTTAGAAACAAAAAAATACGATTTTGAGGAAGTAAGTAAAAATAAGATAAAGTTAGTTGCTAAAATTGTCATGACAGCGCATAGTCATCCTAAAATTTCAAAAGATGGTGGCAGTTATTATCATACGTGGTTTTCAATGCAAGATTTTAATTTTTTATACTCTAATCATCAAATTTTAGTTGTAGCTGTAGTTTTTGCAGGTCATGTTTGGCTAGTATGCAAAACAAACCAATTAAAAAATTTACCTTCTTATGACTTTGTATACGGCGTCAACAGATTTATTGTGAGTGGTGAAACTGAACAAGCCAAAAAATATATAAGTGAAAATAATTCATACAATTTAGTTTTTTACTACGGTTTGGTAAAACAAAAAATGATAAAAGTTTAATTTAGTGTTAAAATTTAGCCGTTATGAAATCAGTGGAATTAGACTTACGAAAAAAGGCAGATAAAAATACAAGCCTTAAGAAAATTAACAAAAAAGTAGAGAGTAAAAACTTGGAATTTAAAACCAAGTTAGAGCAATCTAATAATAAAAAAAGAAATCTAAAAAAAATATTTTTACTGGCTAATTTTTTTATGCTTTTGTTTGTTGTTGGAGTTGGTTACATAATTTACTACTTCGTTTATGCGCCTTTAAACAATATTAATAATTCAGTAAATAAGATTTTAGAAACAAATTCTTTGATTTTAGAAGACTTTAGTAAAAAAGATTTAAGAAACATTGATTTATATGTTGACAACATTAATACAGAGATAAGTTATATTGATTCTCAAATTGCAAGGTATGATTTTTTAAAAAATTATGGAGCAACACAAGGCTATTATAATAACATGGTTATAATTCAGGATATTCTACAAAAAAGCCAAGCTATTTCTAAGAAAGTTATACCTGGTCTCAAAAATACCCTTGAAACATCAGGTTTTATTGTTTCTGAACAGAAAACTGTTGAAAACAATGAAGATGAAGCAGAATCTGCACTAAATTTAGTTTTGCAAGAATTACCGCTTTACATAGATTTATATGAAGATGTAGAACCTGATATATATGAAATTTTTAACGATATAAAAAAGTTAGATCCAAATTATTTACCATCCTATGGAAATTTCAATCCCGATGAAGATTGGAGTAAAGTTATGAGTTTTATTGAAGAATATCCAGAGTTATCTCAAAAAACGAAAAGTTTTCTTGAAAATGTACCAAGTTTGCTTGGAACAGACCAAAAAACTGCTTATCTTTTGATATTGCAAAACGAGTCAGAAATGAGAGCATCAGGAGGTTTAATAACAGCTTTTGGAGTGGTTGAGATTGAGAATGGTGAGGTTGCAGAAAGTGGTATAAACCTTCAAGATTCTTGGAATTTACAATACTACCTATGGGGATTGGGCTTACAGATGCCTTTGAATAACATTTATGGACAAGCTTATTTGATGAATTTGGGTTGTGGAGCAACAGAAGCAAGAGCTCAAGATGTAGCGCAATATCCTGATTTGTACAAAACGATGACTGATTTTGGGCTTTATTATGATTTAGCAAATTATTACGGTCCGGAAGAATTTCCTTCCTATGATCATTATTTGATTGTAAATCATCACTTCACCAAAGAAATGATTAAGTTAGTTGAACCTATTGAGGTAGAAGTTAACGGCGAGTTAACCACAGTTACATCTGAAAATTTGTTTGATGTTGTAAAAGAAGAAACTGATGACTCGAGTAGAGCTTTTGATAGGGAGCGTAAAAGCATACTTGGTGAAATTGCGGAAATTGCAAAGGAGAAATTTTTGGAGCTTTCTGTGAAAGATTTGCCTTTGATTACAAAAACTGTAATTAGCTTGGTTCAAGGTAAAGATATCGCTATTGCGTCTAAAGATGATAATATCCAAAATTATTTAGACGAATATGGATTGAGTGGAAGAATAGCGTATGATTTTGAAGGGGATTATTTTCACCTTAATGAAGCTCAAAATTGCGCTTTGAAAATGAACAGATGGATTAGAAACACAGTAGAACATAAAATTTATATTGACGCTGAAAGTGGGAACATTGAGCATGAAGCTACAATCAAGTGGTATCAGCCCAAAATCTGGGAAGAATCTCTTGCTAAACAGTATGATAGAACTTTAAGGTTTAGGTATAGAGCTTGGGTCAGGATTTTTATGCCGCCTGGGTCAGATATTCTTGAAAATGATGGTTATTGGGCATCAGTACCATATTACTACTGGCCTAAAGAGTATTATGATTCATTTATGAACAAATTTGTGTCTGATAATGTTGTTTCATTTGATCATAGGCGTCTTAGCGATATTGATCCAGTAGAAAAAAAGACCATGACTATGAAGTATGCACTTCCACAAGAATTGAATTACTCCGATAAAGGAGGATATAAATTACTTTTACAAAAGCATCCTGGTAAATCTTGGGAGGATGGAACTTTTGAAAAACATCTTTTTGAGTTTTACTTTGAGGATGAAGTTTACAAAGTAGAGGTAGATTTGAATAGAGATAAGGTTTTAGAGTTTAAAGATGGTATAATTACAGTAAGTAACTACGATACAAGTCTTGATTGGATTGTAGGATTAATTGATAGTTTACCTTTAGATAAATTAAAAAATGAATAATGAATTACCAAAACTTAAAAGAATAGCTCTTATTGATACAACCTTTTTGTTTGATCAGTACTCACATAGAGGAATAGGACGTTTTGGAAAAGAA
Organism: Candidatus Dojkabacteria bacterium; assembly: GCA_025999215.1. Lineage (GTDB taxonomy): Bacteria > Patescibacteriota > Dojkabacteria > J137 > J137 > KatS3mg085. The sequence continues at coordinate 855,103 of AP024679.1, read as the reverse complement.
ACACTAAAAAGGTTAATTCCCATGATACTCAGTGATGATGATTGGGATTTACATTTGCTTGGTTTTAATGATTTAGATCAAAATTTAATACAAATAGGGTTATCTAATCTTCAGATTGAGCAATTTAGGGATAAAATACAGTTTCATTCTCTGGGAGAACCTTTTCCATCAACAATCAAGAATTTCAAACTTTGGTATAAGTTATTTCAACCGATAGTTAATTCTGTTCATCCAGATGTGTATTTCGCCGTTCATTTTGAGCGTGGCTTACCAACTTTGCCCAAAAAAGCTCAAAAAACACACTATGTACCTCGAACTATTGTGGTAGTTCATGATGTAATTCCTATACAAACTAATTCTTTTTCTTCGAAATCTTTTTTGCACAATTTTATTAAGAAAAAATTTTTTATGCGAATGTGGAAAGGTGTTCAGAATGCAGATAAAATTATAACTATTTCTAACTATTCTAAAGAAAAAATTATTGAATATGGAAAAATTGACTCACAAAAAATCAAAGTTATACATCTTGGAGTAGATGAAAAATTTTTTAGTGAAAATAAATTCTATGATGATAATGATGTACGAGCAGTACTAGAAAAACATAATTTAGCAACCAAAGAGTATTTATTTTATGATTCTGGTGTAGAGAAAAATAAAGGTATAAAAGAACTCTTTGATACTTTAAAAATTTTATTTAATTACAAAAAGACGAAAGTTCCGAAACTTCTAGTAATGACGGGCTCTCATTTTTCTAAAGGCAGAGGAAAAAGTATTAAACCCCTGAACGATGTTGCGAAAAAAGTATTACAGTATGCTCAAAAAATAGGTATTATTGATCAAATACAAGCAACTGGTATGATTCCAGATGACGAATTAATTATTTTACTTCATAACGCTTTTGCCCACATTAATTTTTCAAAGTTAGAGGGATTTAATTTAGGACCAGTTCAAGCGATGGCAGCTCAAATACCAGCAATAGCTGCTAACGAATCATGCAATCCAGAAGTAACTCAAGGAAAGGCTTTTCTTGTTGATATCAAAAAACCTAAAAGGGTAGCCAAAGAGATTAAAAAATTTTTAGAATCCCCAAAAGCTGTAAGCAATCAGGTAAAGGAAGCTTTTGAAGTAGCCAAAAGCTACAAATGGGAGACAACAAGTGCTAAAATTTGGGAAAATATTAAAAATTAAAAATTTAAAATTTAAAATTTAAAATGGATACTGACCCAGCAAAAAGACAATATTATATTTTTTCGCTTGTAGTGGCGATAATATTATCTTTTATCATAAACTTTGTTGTTATAGAAACTTTGAAAGGAAGTTTATTTTATGGTTTTCCTTTGAGTTTGAATGGCGTAACAGGGTTTGTGGCATTTATTTATAAACTTATCAATACGATAATTTATAGTCTACTTTTATCAGTTGCAGTTTATTATGGAATAATGTGGTTAATTAATAGAGGTAGCTCTTATTAATTATTATAATTATGATTTTAAAAAATTGGAAAGTTATAAAAATTGGAGGTTCTCTTTTATCTCCTTCTGATGATAAGCAATTTGATTTTAATTACGCTTATAAATTTAAATCACTACTTGATACTTTAAATTTTAGATTTTCACTAACAACGGGTGGAGGAAGGTTTACAAGAATAATTTTTCAAAAACTCAAAGATGAAGGATTAGACAATAAATCTGATCTGCATCAAGTAGGTGTAAGCACTTCAAATGTTAACAATGAACTTTTACGAGTTGTGTTTTCAGACGTGGCTTTCCCAAGGGTTCTAAGATACAAAGAGTACGATGATTATGTTGCTGGAAATTTACAGATAGATTTTGAAAATTATAAGTATTTGGTAGCTGGAAGTTCACAACCAGGCAGAAGCAATGATTGGAATGCACTACAAATGGCCAAGGCGCTAGGAGTTAATGAGGTAATTATTTTAAAAGATATTGATGGGATTTATTCCAGTGATCCGAGAGACAACCCAGATGCAAAATTACAAAATAAAATTACATGGAAACAGTACTTTGATATCATCGGTAATCCTACAGACTTTGAACCGGGTGGTAATGTTCCAATTGATATATTTGCCGCAAAAGATGCTTATCAGTTGGGTATAAAGTTTTATATTCTTACGGGCAAAGATTTAGAAAATGTCAAAAAAGCAATAACAGGTAAAGATTTTCACGGTACAATAGTTTATTAAAATTTTTGAATATGAAATTTTATCAGAATCAATACAACTATTTTTTGGTTTTTGTTACTCTGTTAGTTTTGTTTCCAGCTTTTGCTCCTGTTTTGATGTATCTTGGTCTTGAGAATATGGCAAAAGTTATATATTTTGTTTATAGTTTTACTTGTCACCAATTTGATTCCAGATCACTACATTTATTTGACTATCAATTTGCATGGTGTGCAAGAGATACGGCGATTTGGTTAGGTTTTGCGATAACAAGTTGGTATATAAAATTTAAAGATATCAAAGCTCTTAGTTTTTATTGGTTAATTCCATTCGTAATTCCAATTGCAATGGATGGTGGAATTCAAACTATCTATACACTTTTAGATGTGTCACCAACAGGTTTGAGTGCAGGTGAACCTTTATACATTAGTAGTAATTTATCTCGTTTTTTAACGGGAGGAATTTTTGGTATAGGTTTGGCTCTTACATTTGTTCCTACTTTAAAAAACACTATTTTAAATAAAAACTTAAAATTAAAAATCATAAATTTAAAACAAGTTAGTTTTTTATTCATAGCTATATTTTTTTCTTACATTTTTTTTATTCAAGCTTGGAATTTAACTAGTAAAAAGTATAAGCCTGAAGGATATTTAGATTTTGTGGTAAGAAACCCTGAAAAAGATTTTTTCTTAAGGCGCTCTCATGCCGTTTGCCCTGTTAATCCAGTAGACTATTCCTTTGCTGATTTTGCTGATAACTTCCTTGCACTAGATTGTTTTTTCTGATACTTTAGCCTCAGGATAAGCTCTAATCCACAAGTACCACGGAACAATGAAATAGTTTTCAACTAAATTTGAATCTCTCCAAACCTTCATACCATATTCATTAAACTCTATTCTCAAATCTTGGTCATCAACAATACTTCCAGGTTCTTGTAAAATATACATTTTATTTGGATCATCTTTCAAAACTAAAACAAAAGTTTTTTGAATATCATATATTGGATCAGAATATTGAAAACTCTCTAGAGAATAATCCGTTTTGTAAGGCAAGCTATAACCTGTATCATCTGACAAAATGAGAGTATTGGGATATTTTTGAGCCCATTTTTTTAAACTTGTAATTTCTGAAGGGAACTTTTCAAGAACTACTCCTTTTAACTTTCCGTCTATGCTTTCTCCCAAGATAAATGACCATTTGGAATTTGTTTCTTTGTCTATTCCTACTAAACTATCAAGCCAAATCTCATTACCTATGCTGAATTCTAGTGTTTGATCATTCACATTTCTTACATAAGCTATACCTACTTGGCAAATTGGGCAAAATGAAATTAGAATAGGGGTATTATCTATACAGTCATTGAGTATTGAGTGCCAAACTATAATTCTAAAGGGATAGAATTTTGCTTCGCCATTTTTTTCTACCCCTATACCAACAGTATCTTCAGCACCCTTTGAATACTTTACAAATTTAGGTTTTGAAATTTCAGGTAATGCATTATTGTATAAATTTGTTTTTTCAATTTCACTTTCTATAGTTAGAGGAGTGCTAATTTTGTTATTAACGTTTTCACCTGCGCAACTGTCACCCGTAACTCTTTCGATCAAAATAATGTTATTTTTATTTAATAAAAACAAAAATAAGATAAAAGTAAGTGTAAAAATTGTAGTTTTTAAAAAAATTTTTTTCATTTTTTGGATTTTTAAGTATATTTTTTCTTTAACTTAGTTAAAAATTGTATTTTCTCTATTGTATCAGAATTAATTGATATCTCTTTGATTTTTGAATCAATAAAATTTCTAATTAAGTTTTTGTGATTAATACTTGAAGTATCGTTTAGTAACAATTTTTCTACCATCTCTCTTTCTTGAATATTAAAGTTTTCTAAATTTATTTCTTTTTTTTGGTCAATAATTTTTTGACAGACATTTTTTAGCTCAAAATTTGAGATAAATTCTAACAAAGAAATTTCGTCAATTTGTTTCTGAGCAATTAAAGAACAAACTTGAAACTCAAGATTGATATTTTGACTATTTTGTATTTTTATTTTTTTGATATTTTTTGATGTTTTTTGGTTAATATCATCGTAAATGTCTTTTATGTTCAATCCCACGAGTTCACTTAATTTATTTGTATAGTACTCTTTTTGCACTTTATTTTTCACTAAATTAAGTATAGGTAGAAATTTTTTATATAGAGAACTTTTACCATCAACATCACTCAAATCATATTCTTTAGAAATTTTTTCTAAAATAAATTCGAGAGTGTTCACGGGATTATCTGTAATTTTTTTCCAAAGCTCGACATCATTTTTTATAACTTCGTCTGCATCTGTATATTTTTCAATTTTAATCGTTTTGTGATCTAATTCTAGTTTTTCTAATATTTCTAATGCTCTTATCGTGGCAAGAAAGCCCGCTTTATCATTATCAAAACAAAGTAAAACTTCGTTGGCGTAACGTTTAATAATTTTAGCTTGTTCAACTGTAAAAGCTGTGCCAAGCGGTGCTACAATATTTTCGGTACCAATTTTGTGAGCTGAAACTACATCCAAATTACCTTCTACTATTATTACTTTTTTTGTGCTTCGTATCGCATCTTTTGCGTGGTAGAGAGAGTAAAGTTGAGAATTTTTCTTAAATACTAAAGTTTCTGGAGAATTTAAATACTTCGGTGCCTTTTCATTTTCACCGATGTATCTACCGCTAAAACCCACAACATCTCCATTTTCACCAAAAATTGGCTGAATTAATCGGTCTCTAAATTTATCCTTTAATTCGCCATTTCTTACAACAGCTAACCCCCACTTCACCAATTCTTTTGACGTAAAACCTTGGGATAATAAGTAATTTGCAAGTACTTGACCGTTAGGAGGGGCATAACCTATTTCAAACTTAACCACCATTTCTTTGTTTAATTTTCGTTTGATTGCGTAGTTACGGCCCTTTTTGCCTTTGGTTTTGTTAAGCAAGATTTTATGATAAAAATTTTTTGTTAAATAATTGGCTTTTAAAATTCTTTCTTTTTCCAGTTCATTTTTGGGATTTTTTGAAATTTTATTTTCAAGTTCGATTCCGGCAATTTGAGCTAATTTCTCTAAAGCTTCACGAAATTCTAGATTTTCTATTTCTTGAATAAACTTAATTACATCACCACCTTTGCCGCAACCAAAACATTTAAAAATTTGCAAACTTGGGCTAACCATGAAAGATGGTGTTTTTTCTGTATGAAAAGGACATAATCCTTTTAAGTTACTTCCTGCACGCTTCAATTCAACATAAGATTCTATTACATCAACAATATCCACTGCTTCTTTTACCCTATCTATATCGCTCATGCTTGATTATAACATGGCCAAAAACTCATAATTATTTGTATTAAAATACAAGGCTATTATATTTTGATAATGATATAAATTTGCAGAATTAATAAATTTTAATGAAAAAAAGGAATCAAATTTTACTTAAAACACTAATCATATTAACTGTTTCATTTTTAATAACAATCCTACCTTTTCCAATTAATAAAGTTAATGCAGATGGACCTGTTCCTGGGGTTGATTGCGGTACAGCGCCATATTGGTACAATGGGTTTGAATGTTATATTCGTGGAATTTTACAACCCTATACTCCTTACACTGTGCCGGATTCATCATGTGTCTCTGTAAATGGTGGATGGTTAACTCACAAAATTGTGTATTCTAGTAATGGTAGAACTTTTAATTTCTGTCTCGCAGGAGGTATCAACCATCCTTTAACTAATCAAGATGCAATAATGAAGGTCAGATTTTATAATTCTACACAATACATTGTTTTGGAACAGCTACAAAGTTATGGGAATTATAATCAAGCCCCTCTTCAACCAAATTTAATTAGACCCCAATCTGGATGGGAAATGGGACCAAGAACAAACGGACAATTTCCTGGAATCACTTGTTCAAATAGTGGTTTGGGAGAAGGATGTAGCGTAGAATTTAGAACTGAAACAAATGATCCTGACTATTATCAATACCTTAATTCAACATTTGAAGTTAAAAGTTTACAAGGAGGTGATAAAACTTATTATAGAAATAATAATGGTTACCAAAATTATGTTCAAAGCTTAAACGATGGTAATTGGCAGTGGCGTGGGCAATCATGCGATCAGTATGTCTGTAGTGGATGGACAAGTTATAGAAATTTTTTAATAGATACTTTAGCTCCTTCTAAACCTCAACTTTTAGCAGAACCAAATTTTACTACAGGAATGCAAAACACAGTGAACTCCACTATCTCAAATGATAGTCTGGTTGGTGGAGTAGAATATAATTTTGAGGCTAGCCTAGACTACTCGTTTACTCAAATAGTATCTAGTTCAGGTTGGATAACAACTAACAATTTTACATTTGCAAATTTAAATGATGACACAGAATATTTTTACAGAGTAAGAGCTAGAGATTCTCTTTACAATACAACCACATGGAGTAACATTGAAAGATCAATTCAAGATTCAGTTTTACCGCAGATAATTAATCTCAACCTTGATCAATCTATAATTTCACCAATGAATCAGGATGGTATTCAAGACTCCATAAATTTACAATTTGAGATCATTGAAAAGTATAAAAATAAATTAATTATTGAAATTTTAGATAACCTCCAAAATATAGTATTTACAGAAGCTAGAGACCTAGAATTTTTGCCACAAGATACCAACCCTATAGTACAAAATTTTGTATGGGACGGAAAAGATAATTTAGGTAACTTTGTGCAAGATGGAACGTACAACATAAAATTAATACTTCAAGATCTTGCTGGTAATGAAACGATGAACAATTCTCAAAATATTGTGATTGACAATGAAACTCCGAACCTAATTATCAATCAAGAGGATGGAAGTTGGTTTAGTGAAAATCAGGTGAAAATATCAGGGCAAACTGAAGCAGGTTTATCAGTTAATATAAAAAATTTAACTACATCCGAGACACAGACGGTTACAACGAATTTATCAACGGGTTTATTTGGTACAGGCGACTTAAATGGAACACCTGAGGTTATTTTTAATTTAGCTAATGGTATTAATAATTTCGAATTTATAGTTTCTGATTTTGTTGGAAATGTGACATTTTTAAATAGAACTTTTTATTTCGATAATTCATCTCCAAATATAAAAAATTTACAACCATCAAGTTTAATTAACGATAACAAGCACACAATCATATTTGAACTGGAAGATTTTACAAATTCATTAGAATCAGGGATTAATCCAAATAGTATTAACGTATATTTAAAACACTCAGAATATGACGAACAGCAACTAGTCGCAAACGGAGTTAGTGTATCGCCGCTAGGAAATTTTTCTAGTGATTGTACCGAAATAGGCACAGTGGGTTTGAATTTTTCGGCAAATTGTCGAGGAGAATTTCAATTTACGGAAGCTTTATCTCCAAATGGTGATTACAGCATTAGAGTATCAGTAAAAGATATTTCTGGTAACTATTACGAAACACAGAGTAACTTTGAGCTTGATGATGTTGCTTTTTTGGAAATAACAGAACCTATCCAAAACGAATTAAAAAATTATTCGCTGATTGATATCAAAGGACAGGCTGAATTTGGAGCAACTTTAAACATTTCTTTGGTAGAAAAAGATGGCGATGGTATAGCTGATTCAGAAACTTTGGTAATTGATCCTTTAGCGTTAAATTCTTCACGAGTTACGATACAAAATTGTAATGATACTCTTAATTTTAAAACAGATGGTATTAAAAAAATTTGCAATTTCGTAGTCAAAGATTTTCAGTTAGAAAAAGACTCCTTTTCAGCAAACACAGTAAGAAATGAAATTGTTTTAGAACTTCAAGATGTTGCTGGTAATTTTCAAAACAAATTTGTTACCTTAGATATCAACTTATTTTTAGTAAATCTTTCAATTGACTCTTCTTTGGAATATTTTTCACCAAATGGTGACGGTAGGCAAGATGGGTTAAGTTTTATAAACATATACACTGATGGGGTAATTGAAAGCTGGAAAGTATTAATTAAGAATGATTTGGGAGAATTAGTAAAGGAGTTTTCTGGATTAGGTAACCCTCCGACTGAAGTTAATTGGGATGGTAGGAATTTCTTAGGAAGTTTTGTGGAAGATGGAGTTTATAGTTTTAATTTAGAAGTTTTAACTACAGATGGTATTGTAATTGCTACAGCACCTTCGCAAGTTTATGCAATCACTAGCCTAAACGATTCTGTAGTGATTACTTATCCTTCAAATAATTCCTTTACCACGAGAGGTTTAACAACAGTACAAGGACAAGCTCCTCGAGAAACTAGAGTAAAAATTTGTGCTGATATAGTTGGTGTTGATGGAGATTGTAACATTGAAGTTTATTCTGGGGTTGATGAATATGGCAGTTTCTCAACAATAGTGCCCCTTTACCGACTACCGGGGCAAAGTATAACAGAATTTTTTATCTATGCGTTTGCTTTTGATGCTTATGGAAATTCTACTGATTCATCTAATGTTGTTAAAATTTCTACAACTATTGAAGATCCTTTTCAATCTGTGAGTATAATTCCTGCTTTTAGCGGAGTAAATAATGAAGAAGACTACAATTTAATTTTGAACAAACTCAATAATGGTCAAGAAATTACGCAAGAAGACATAGATTCTTTGCGAACAGTTGTTTTCAGATCTGTTGTTAATCAAGGAACTGAGAGAGTCAAAATAAGTTTTGCTGATCAAACAAATTTATCTGAATTAAACCCTTTAATAAATACAAATTATTTGGGATATATTGACGGATTAAATTATACAAAACTTTATCACAATTTTATTGATGGTCAAACGGATTTTAATTATTGTAATTCTAAGACCTGCACGCTTGATTTTTATTTTCCAGTGCCACCACGATTAGGTGGGCTTTATGAGATAGTTTTTGATGGTAAGATAGGTGATACTATTCAAATATTAACTAGCCCATTGACAATAGATGGAAACATACCCACAGCACCGATCATTTTAGACATTGATAAAATAGATGCAGGTAAAATTTATGACACATTAAAATATGATGGAGTGTTTTACTCGAATTTTACTAAATTAGAAATAAAAGGTTTTTCTGATCCAAATGCACAAATAGATTTGTATAATGGCCTTGATTTAATATGTTCCACAAACAGTAGCGGTATAGGATTTTGGAGTTGTCAGATAGATTTTCAAGATATTTACTCATCTCCTAATGGAAGTTATGCTTTAAATGTGTATGCAACATTAGGCGCCAACACTACTCCAGCATTAAATTTAACTGAATTGATAATAGACACCATTAACCCTGAAATTACCTCACTTAACTACGAACAATGGCAAAAAAGTGGTAATAAGGTAGAGATAAATGTTGAATCAAATGAGAGTATGTCATTTGTAACTCATCATGACATTGATCCGGTAAAATTTTCTGAAAATGTTGATTTTATAGATTCTAGCAATTCAAATTGTATTAATTCTATGGCTACATTCGAAGTTCCAGCACCAATTACTTATGCTTACGTTCAGAGTGGAGCTAAGACAAATTTTGTGGTTCAAAATTCGAAATCTTTGGGAGCTTTTACTATAAATGGTAAAGCTGTTGAAGGAAGACATTGCAGTGTATTGCAAATACAGGATAGAGCTGGAAATAAAAAGTCAGTGCCTATATTAATATTTATTGACAATACAACACCAAACACACCAAAAATTTTAACTAATGAGTGGGGTATTTATAATGGAGTTAATACTAAGAAAGGATTTGTTGCCAAAGGACGGGTGCATCCTGAGTATGTCCATGAAGAAAATATGTTACATATCAAAGGTTTTGCCGAACAAGGAACTAGAGTTGAATTGTACGTAAATTCTCAAAATAAATTCTCGCAAATCATAAATTCGAGCAATTGCCAACCAAACTATGATGCTAACGGTATAGAGTTATCGCAAGATAATGTGGTTGATGGAGTAGTGGTGCAAAGTAAATTTCAATGTGAATTTAATTTTGAATTTGAGTTTTATCAAAATAATTTTGGTAAAAAACTTGAGCAAGATTATGTTTTTCAGGTTATGGCTATTGATTTAGCTGGTAATAAAAGCATTATTTCTGAAGATGAAGTGGTTTATCTTGATCAAACTCCACCCACTAAACCTCAAACGCTAAAAGTAATCAAAGTGTGATATTGCACGCGTTTGAAAATTTAATTTTCTTAAAAATTTGTATCAAAGTTTTTTGATTTTAAAAAACTATTTTGGTAAGATAGGCTATGAAAATATATATTGCTTGTGATCATGGTGGTTTTGAATTAAAGGAAGACATAGTTAAATTTTTGAAGTCAAATCATGAAGTTGAAGATTTAGGTCCCAAAAATTATGATCCAGATGATGATTATCCTGATTATGCCCTTAAAGTGGCTAAAAAAGTTGCCAATGATAAAAAATCGCTTGGGATACTTATTTGTAGATCAGGAAATGGTATGGTTATTACCGCAAACAAAGTAAGAGGATCGTACGCTGCCCTTTGTTTTACTCCAGAACATGCTGAAAAAGCTAGAAATCATGATAATGCCAACATATTAGTTCTTCCTGCAGATTATTTAGATTGTTGTGCTGGAAATTGCAACTGCAAAAAACATCTAAAAATAGTTGAAAGTTTCATATCATCAACCTTTGCGGGGAACAATACCAGACATGGACGTAGATTTTCCAAAATATTAAGTATTGAAGATGAGAATTTAAAATAAACCTATCTTCTTCGTGAAAATCTTTTATTTTTCTCGACCTTTGTTGTACCAAAGTCGTGTGATTTAGACAAATCTTTTCGACCTTTTTTTCTTCTTCTTTTTAGAACTAGTTTGCCTGTAAAAGATCTAGCTCTAGATAGAAAACCAAATTTTCTAATTCGTTTTATTTTGCTTGGTTGATACGTATTTCCGTGTGAATCTTTTGATTTTCGTGCCATAATAATAAAGTATAAATCAAATCAAATGCATTGTATTATAATATGTAAACTTATCAAAATCAATGAAAAAAAATAAAAAAAATACCAGAAACTACCTTTTTAAAATTTCTATTGCGATTCTTGTTATGGGGGTTGGGGTAATTTTAGTTTTTCGTGGTGTTATATTATTACTTTTAGACAATGAAAATTTAAGCACAAATGATGAGAAACAAATTGAATATAATTCCCCTATTGAGCTAACAAGTCTTACAAAATTTGAAATAAAAAATTATAACTTCTGGTCAGGATTAAATTCTATTATTGATTATGAAGATTCGAGTTGGGTAGCAGTAAAAAATCGAGAAAATTTATTAATAGGTAAAATTGATGATAAGTTTGATATTCGTTTTGTACTCTCTAATGAAGTGGATGTGATAAAGCGTTTTAAAGATAATTCTTTTTTGTTCATCCAAAATGATTCACTTGGATTTTTAAATAATGATGGAACTTATGGAATTTTAAAAAATGAATTACCAATTAATGACGCTCCAACGGATTTATTTTATGATGAAGTAAATAAAATTATTTATATATTGACCCAAAATAGACTTTTGAGCTTACCTTTAAGTGTTGATAATTATTGGACATTGGATATTTCTACTTTCAATTTAAATTACCCAGTTTTTTGGAGTTTAGATGGTAAATCTTTAGAAATTTTAGACAAAAAGGGATGCTGGGAGGTGTTTTTTGTAAATAAAAATATCGTCTCTAAAAATTGTGAAGAATTATCTAACTTAACAAATAAATTTATATTAAATAATTACAAAATCTACGATTTGGAAAATGATAAATATATTGAGGATATCAATGTTGATTTTTCTGAAAAGGTTTTCTTGAATAAAAATAATTTTTTAGTAATAAACAATGAAAAGGTTTTTTACAATGATGAGAAGATTTTTGAAACAGAAAACCAAACTAAGTTTGTTTTTGAAATAAATGAAAAATTTATTCTGGTTACTAACAATGAAATTCTTGAGTATAAAGATATTCCCGTTTCGTTGGTATCATACCCTATGGAATACAAAATGTTTTCTTCAGATTCCCAAATTACGCTAATACCACTTTTTGGGGTTTATTTAAATTAATTTCGCCACATTCTGCAATATATCAAATTCACAAATGTCTAGGTAATTAGTTCTTTTGAGCTGGTCTTGGGTGATTTTAATTGCATCACTGAGATCAAAAAACTTGACCTCAGATGAGCCTTCAGGATTTTCAGGGTCTTTTTTGGATTCGTCAACTGAGATTAAGTCACAAAGATAATAAATTGTCGTTTTGGTTATTTCATTTCCATCGGCGTCAAGAAAGGTCGTCACTCTTGATCCAACAAAGTGTCTGATTTGTGCAGTTATACCCATTTCTTTCATTAAGCCATTAGCTAGAGTCTCTTCAATTGTGGTATTGTTTTCCAAGCTTTCTCGCATTAGATAATAAACATTATCATGACCGGCATTATGTTTGAAATATTGTAATGCAACTTGATTTTTAGAATTTAAAACTACAGCCCCTGCAGATACGTGGTAAGGGTACTTAGGATTTTGGGTATGAATATTCATAAAGTTATTTTATAAAAAATATTTTAGCAATTTTTAAAATGACTTCGCTAAAAATATATCCCACAACTAAAACCAGAGATAATTGTAAAAAATCATCTCTATCCATCAAGTAAAAAACTACATTAAAAGTGAAAAATATTGATAAACTCTTTATTAAAAATTTCAAAAAATAATTAAGCTCTCTTTTGTTATTTTCTAAATTTGAAATTTTGGATCTTAAAATGAAAATTTCGTTTTCTAATTTTTTGATTTTTTGTGCAAAATCTGACATCAAAAAATTATACCATAATTTTTAAGATTTTTTGACTTCATCATCTTCATTAATTTTGGTTCCTACGGCATTTTTTTGGCCCTGGTATTTTCCTTTATATGGTGTTTCAGCTTTTGCATCCATTTTGGCAAATACAAATTGACAAATCCTTCTTCCTGCTTCTAATCTGATGGGTAAGGAACTAGCGTTGTAAAGCTCTAAAGTTAGTTGTCCTTCAAATCCGGGATCAACCCAGCCAGCATTTTGAATGAATAAACCCATTCTACCAACTGAGCTTCTGCCTTCAATGAAAACAACAATATCATCTGGAATTTTCAAATACTCCATGGTTGTACCTAAAATAAAAGATCTTGGAGGTATAGTAATTTCTTGTGCTTTGATTTCTCTATAAACAAGAGGCTCAGACATTGATATAACTTGCATTTGCGTATCATCGGCAATCAAGAAATGATCGCCAAGTCTGCAATCAATGGAAGCAGGCTGGATGGCATTTGGACCGAGTGGATAAATTTCGATTATTTTATTGTCGATATAATTTTTGAGTGTTTTATCTGAAAGAATCATAGACTTATTTTAATAAAAAAGTTAAAATATTGTAAATTAATTTTCGAAATGAGGCAATTAGTTATTTTTTTATTGGTGTTATTTGCAGGGTTATTTTTTACCTCTGCAGCTGAAGCTGCACCTCGAATTGATTATCCAAATTACGATGTTTTCATAGAAATAAAAAACGATTCCGCTGTTATAGTTGAAGAGACTATAACTCAAAGGTTTAATGGCGTTAGCAATGGTGCTAGAAGGGATTTGACATTAAATAATCCACAAAAAAAGCAATTTTGTGAACAAAATAACCTTGTGTGTGGAGGTTTTTCTCAAGTTATACTACTGGGTGTTTATGACAAAGATGGCAACGAACTTGGCATAAAGGATGGGTTTAGAAAATATGAAGTTACAGATAGTAATGGAACTGAATACTTAAGATTTGAATGGAAGATTTGGGATGAAGAATATCAAAAAGATACAGTTGTAACTTGGAAAATAAGGTACCTGTTACTAGGATCACTTAATTGGCTGAAAGAAGGAGGAATTACATCAAACAAAACAGAAACATTAGTTCCTTATTTTTACTGGAACGCGATACCGGAAGAGAGAGCTGGAAATATTCAAAATGCATCTGTTCAAATAAAATTCCCTGATTCTGTAAAATTTTCTCAAAATAGATTCAAGGTTTTCAGTGATTATAGTTTTGAGCAAAGTTTTGATAAAAATACCAATAAACTAACATTAAACTTACAAAAAAACCTGGGAAAATTTGGAGATTTTACTGTGGCCTATGAATTTAGAAATAATGAAATCGTAAGACCAGCGAGTGTAACTTATTCAATTAGAGGACCTCTTCTTTTGGCAAGGGTTTTGTTGGATGGAATAAAAATGGATTCAGGTTTTGATGGAGTGCTTGAGGGAATTCCTGCAGGTAAACATAAATTGTTATTTCAAGCTAATGGATTTGAAGATTATTCGGTAAATTTAGATCTGCAACCCGGTGAAAATTTTGAAATAGAGGTAAGAATGGAAAGAACATTTTTATCTGAAATTGTTTTTTATATTTCAATTTTGATGTGTGGTATTGGATTGATTTTTACACCATTAGGTATTCTTTTGTTGATTTATTTGTATAGGAAAAAAGGCAGAGATAAAAATATGCCAAAAACTATCATTCCTGAGTTTGTTCCGCCAGAAAATCTGCCTCCATATCTACTAGGTTCGCTTAAAGATGAAAAAGTGGATAAGAAAGATGTTGTAGGCTCAATTATCGATTTAGCTTACAGAGGTTATATCAAGATTAAAGAAACAAGCCCGAAAAAATATAAATTAATTAAGCTTAAAGATGATATTTCAGACTTGAGTGATGCAGAACAAGATATTATGAATGCAATATTTCAAAACAATAATAATGAAGTAAATTTGGATTCTATAAGATATACATTTCCACTCAAATACCATTTTATTGTAAAGAAAATTTATGAAGAGATGAAGCAAAGAGGATATTTTAAAGAGTCTCCCAACAAAACACGATTAAAATATATTTTTATATCAAATGCGATTTTGGTTGCATCTGTTGGATTTATATTTTTGGGAACACTGATTTTATCATTTATTACTAATTTCCCTATATTTTTTAGTCTGCCTCTTCCTAGTTTACTCTTTGGATTTGGGCTATTGTTAATTTCAAGATATATGCCTAGCAAAACATCTAAGGGTAGTGAAGTATTTGCGAAAATTTTAGGGTTTAAGATGTATTTGGAGACAGCCGAGAGGTACTCTTTACAAAATCTAAAGCCTGAAGATTTTGAAAGATATTTATCTTATGCAATTGTGTTTGGCATAGAAAAAAAATGGGCTCAAAAATTTAAAGATATATATAACCAAACCCCAAGTTGGTACGAGGGGTCAGGAAGCATTAGCGATCCTATAATTTTTGCTTCAATGCTAAATTCTTTTACTAATCAAACAGTTTCAGCCACTAGCCCACAAACTAGCAGTTCGCGAGGTGGAGGATGGAGTGGAGGATCGTCTTTTGGTGGGTTTAGTGGTGGAGGAGGTGGCGGTGGTAGCGCAGGAGGTTGGTAATTTAGATTAAATTTGTTATAATGTACATATGAGCCCTGAATTAGAACCACGAATTTCATCAATAGAACCTTCTTTTATGATTATTAAAATATCAAGTCTACCAGAAAAATTAATGAAAATTTTAGAAATACTTCTAAGTGTTGATCCTTATTTCTTTGAGAGCATTAACAATACTCCAACAAACCCCATAGCATTATGGTATGGCTTACTACATATTCTACAAGATTTAAAAATTGATGTATCAAGGATAAAAAAAATTGTAGATTTTGGGTGTGGGCTTGGTGTCCCTCTTGCTATTATAGCCTCCGTAGTAATGGAATTACAAAAAAACAATGAAAATCGCGAAATTACAGTTAGAGGTTTTGATATTGATACTAAAGCAATCGAACAAGCAAAGGAGTTATTTAATAAACTTAATAATCCAGAAGAAGAGCTGTTTTATGGACTAAATTTCAGTTTTGGTACTATAATAGGTGATGGTTTTGATTATCCGGACATTGTTTTTTGTTACCCTCAACAAGGACAAATGAGTGATGAGTTCATGAATTATGTAAAAAAAGTCTTTGAAAAAAATCCTAATGCGATTATTATTGTAAACTGTTTTACAAATTTTTTTGGTGAGGATTATTTAGGAATAGAATTAAAACTAAAAACC
Source organism: Candidatus Dojkabacteria bacterium (assembly GCA_025999215.1). Lineage (GTDB taxonomy): Bacteria > Patescibacteriota > Dojkabacteria > J137 > J137 > KatS3mg085. The sequence continues at coordinate 838,813 of AP024679.1, read as the reverse complement.
GATCCACAAAATGTCTTAGGAAGAGAAATTGTAGTAAATGGTCAGATAATTGCAAAAGTTATCAGATATTTTCCAGTACTTGTGCAAATAACTGGTGAAGCTGGTGAAAAAGGAACGCCACAAGCACAAGCAAATATACTTATCCTTGTATCTCCTAATAATAATAACTATCTAGTAGCATAGCTAACACGCGTATTTGTTTAAACATAATAATTTTGTGTTGCGTCCGAATCCCTCTCCTTGCAAATAAAGCCCACTCAAGAAAAGAGTCTATTTATCACCTAGCACAGCTTCCTGAATGTTCTTGGGTACTTCTTGATAATGTGAAGGCTCCATTGACGGAACAGCAGTACCGCTAGTCAAATTTCTCAAATCAGATACATAACCAAAAAGTTCTGCAAGAGGTGCTTCAGCAATAATTTCTTTTGTCTTTCCTCTGTCTATCATGTTTTTAATAATGCCTCTTTTACTTGAAAGATAACCAGTAACAGCTCCAACATGCTCTTCTGGAACGTTTATATTTACAAGCATGATAGGTTCTAACAACACAGGGTTAGCTTTTTTCATAGCTTCTTTTAACCCATAAAATGCAGCTGTTTTGAAAGTATCGGTATTTGAGTCAACTTCGTGATAAGTTCCATCTACAATTTCCATTTCAATATCAACAACAGGATATCCTCCCAGAGGCCCATTGTTCATTGAATCTCTAAACCCTTTGTCAATTGCTGGAATATATTCTCTTGGAATTGCTCCTCCTTTGATACTATCTACAAACCTATAACCTTCACCACGTTTAAGTGGTCGAATAATCATGTCAATATCAGCATATTGTCCAGCACCTCCAGATTGCTTCTTGAGTAATTCTCTATGCCTTGCTTCTGTTGTAACTGTTTCTCTGTAAGCAACTTGAGGATTTCCTTTGTTAACTTCAAGTTTATATTCTCTTTTTAAAATATCAATTTTGATTTCTAAGTGTAGTTCTCCCATTCCCGCAATTATAACTTGACCTGTTTCAGTGTCTGTTTGAGCTTTGAAAGTTGGATCTTCAGATGTTAATTTTGCCAAAGCCTCAGCTAGTTTATCATGATCAGATTTAGTTTTTGGTTCAATTGCAAATTTAACCACTGGCTCTGGAAAGTCAATACCTTCAAGCACAATAGGATTATTTTCATCACATAAAGTATCTCCAGTCATACTGCTTTTTAGACCTACAATTGCTGCAATATCTCCAGCTCTCACCTCTTCAATGTCTTCTCTGGAATTTGCATGCATCATAACAATTCTTCCCACTCTTTCTTTGGTACCACTCGTGCTATTGTAAATATATGAACCTGCTTTTAATTTTCCAGAATATACTCTAAAAAATGCTAGATTACCAACGTGTTGATCGACTGCCAATTTGAAAATAAGACCACAAAATGACTCATTCTCACTTAATTCTCGAGTAATTAATTCATTGGTTTTTGGGTGATTTCCCGGAATTTTACCAACAAATCTTTTTTCTTCTTTTGTTTCTGGATCAACATAAATGTAGTCTTTTTCTACAGGTGAAGGTAAGTATCTACAAACATTATCAAGTAGAATTTGTACTCCCTTGTTTTTTAAGGATGATCCACCCAAAACTGGGAATAATTTCATCGATAATGTAGCTTTTCTAATACCTGCAACTAATTCTTCTTCACTTATTTCCTCACCCTCCAAATATTTCATAGCAATTTCATCATCTGCATCTGCTACCAACTCAATTAATTTGCTTCTATATTCTTGAGCTTTTGTTTGATACTCTGATGGAATATCTGTGATTTCAATGTCTTTGCCTAATTCATCATGATAAATGTATGCCTTCATAGCAACTAAATCTATCAACCCGTTAAAATCATTTTCTATACCAATTGGGATATTAATAGGTGTAGCTTTATCAGATAGATGTTCAACTATGGATTCGTATGATTTGTAAAAATCTGCACCAATGTTATCAAGTTTATTAATATAACAAATTCTAGGAACCAGATACTTCTCAGCTTGAAACCAAACTTTTGAAGATTGTGGCTCGACACCCATTTTACCGTCAAACACAACCACAGCTCCATCCAAAACTCTTAGAGATCTCTCAACCTCTGCTGTAAAATCAACGTGCCCCGGTGTGTCAATAATATTTATTCTATAAAGTTCATCATTAAGTTTCCAAAAAGCTGTTGTAGCAGCTGATTGTATGGTAATACCTCTTTCTCTTTCTTGATCCATGAAATCCATTTCTGCAGCACCTTCATGCACTTCTCCAAGTTTATGTTTTTTACCAGTGTAAAATAAAATTCTTTCTGTAGTTGTGGTTTTACCTGCATCTACATGAGCGATAATACCTATATTTCTATATAATTTTATATCTTTAACTAGTTGATAATCTGTTCCTGCCATTCTTTTCAATTTTAAGAAATAAATGAAAAAGCTAACTTACTTACGTACTTAGCAAGCAATAATAACAAAATTTTATAACAATAGCAACTTGAATGCAAATTATTTTTCCAAAAAAGCATCCACAATTAAATTCTCACATGTTTTCTTATTGAGCCCTCTTGATTGTAAATAGTTAAGAATTTCAGGATCTATATACCCTATAGTAGCACCATGACCACCTTTAACTTCAGAAGCTTTAATTTCCAAGCCTGGCACAAGTCTTGCATAAGCGTTTGGACTCATAATCAGACAATCCATTTTTAAATAAGTGTCTGTTTGGTTAGCGTTTGAATTTATTACAAGCATCCCTTCAATATCTAACCTTGCTTCATCAAAAAGAACAGCTTTGATATTTATCCGCGATTTTGTGTGAGGTTTATTGTGTATAAATCTTAAGTTGGCTTTTATGGATTCTGTACCTGATAGTTTAAGGCGGCTAAATATTTCAGTATCATCATTTATCTCAAACTCAATATTTTCTTTGTTAAAAATAATTTCTGTTTGTTTCAAGATTAATAAAGTAACTTGTACATTTTAACACTTATAAACCTACTCAACAATTTCCCTAACAGAGAAAGAGCGATTAGCAAGATCATGTTGAAAATTAATAAGAATAGAAGGGTCAAATCTAAACATGTGAGCAGGCTGTAAGTTGTTAGCAAAAGAATTAAGGTCACGATTTAGAGAGAGATTAGAAGAGTAAACAACACCAAAAATATAAATACCATCCCATTTGTTGTATTCAGCAGTTGCCCCTCCAACAACATCAATAGGAATATCTAGGTTGTTGGTAATAATGCCAGCTTCTACAATGTCATATTGAGCAGGGTTAGAGTCAGACAAAGAAGCAGAAGTTTTATCAGTACCTTTACCGATTAGAGTATTACCAGCAGTTATGAATATACAACCGTTGCTAGGGTTAGATTTGATCAAATTAGGTTGAATAGATAAGTTTGCATTTAGAAAGATTAGAGCTTGAATATCACAAACAGTGTTAGGAAGTAAATTTAGATCACTAGAATTACTTTGAATAAGGATATATTTAGAATTAGGAGAAACATTAAAGATTTGAGAAAGATTACCAGATACTGAGTTATTAGGTACGTTAAAGTTAACAATATTTGAGGGAGAATTAAGAGAAACAAGATTAAGTAAATAATCAAACCAAGAAGAAAAGGAAGAATCAGGAGGTAGGGAAGTAGCTAAGTTAAGGTAGTTGGTAGAGTAAGCATTAATTTTAGAATTTCTAAGTAGCAGGAGTATTGGAATTACCACTAATGGTAGCAAAGTTATTCAAAAAAGGACCAGATGTATCAGAGGTAAAAGGAACGGTAAAGTTAGAAACCTCAGGTATAGATAGAGAATTAAAGCCAGAATTAACAGATATGGTATTGTCATAAGATAAAAGCCAAGGATCAGAAATAGATACGCTTCTAGAAGTCTCAGAAATATTGCAAGCACTATCTTGAGCATAAAGCCTAAAAACATATTGAGCATCCAGAGAAGGAGTAAGATCAGAGTAAAAGTGTTCACCAAGATTGCTGGTAGTAATACCAGCATTAGGAGTGTCAGCAGGATAAGATTTAGGATTACCATCAGTAACAATATCAAAAGGAGTAGAAGGATTAGTTCTATCTCTGATAGTAGCGCCATTAGTATCAGAATAAATATAGCTAAAAACATTTTGAATGCCATTAGTATCACTAGCAGACCAGTTAACGCCAAATAAATTAGTTTCATATGCAGTGGGAGAAGAGATGGAAGCAGAAGGAGCGTCCATATCAACAACCCAAACAGTAGATAATTTTTTGTAATTGTAAACGCCAGGTGAACCATAAGCGGTTAGAGTATTAGATCCGTTATTGTAAAGAACGTAAGCATAGAGATTGTAAACACCGCTAGGAAAAGAGTTTTCAAAACGAACATTAAATTGAGCATTCCAATTAGTAGAGGAAGTAGCAAAAGAATCGATGTTGATATTAAGCAAACTAGAGTTATTAAAGCCATTAGAGAGTGAACCTGAAGAAGCAGGAGGAGACCAAGAATAGGAAGGGCCATTAGGAAGTAAAACTTGAGCTGTAGAATCAGACAAGTTATAACGAGCGGCAAAAGATTGAGAACTAATAACTTTGTTTTGAATGGTGGCATAATCAACAACATCTCTATTTTCAGCGAAAGGGCCAGAGGCCGGTAGAAGAGCGAGTCTAGCTTCAACGAAAGAAGAGGAGGGAGCTTGAGAAAAAGAAAAATTAAAAGTAACAGGGTTAGAAACATTAGATTGATCAGGTCTACCAGAGATACCGTTACCGCAAACATCTCCTGTTACTGTGTCTGATGTAAGTAAAGACTGATTAGATACAGTGAATTGCCATATTGGTGTATGAGCAGATTTATTTCCACCATTTAATCTTCTCACATACCAACAATAAGTTGTATTCCAAGATAATCCTGAATAAGTAAAACTCGAAGAATTAGGTCCAAAATTTGAACCAGCAGGTATATCAGGTGTAGCAGCAATGTAGCTATAGCTACCAGGTTGACAAGTGGATGATAACCATAAACTTAAATACCTTGGTGTCCAACCACAATCTCTCCAACTAGGAGAATTATCCCATGAAAAAGTTACTGTGGTTGAATTCACAATGCTATTGTTAGCAGGCCCAATCAAATTGACAGGTAAAGGTTCAATTGGATTACAACATTGTCCACAATCAGCCACACAATTGTTGCAGTTTTCAGTTCCTTCACACCAACCATCACCGCAAATAGGCCCACCACCGCCTCCACCGCCACCGCCAGCGGAACAAATATCAGGTCTATAATGCACACATCCACTTATTTGATAATCATCGCTTTCACAATATACTTCTTCACCAGTTGTCTCGGAATAATAACAGGTTTTTCCAAACTGTGCTGCATATCCATTACGTGGAGTACAACAAACGTAATAGGTTTTTATACCAACATTATATGCGTAAACGTTTGGAATTTTTATTGTTGGAAATTGTAAACTACTAAATAATCCAAAAAATATAAACAAAAAAATAAACAAGAAAAAAATATTTATAGATTTTTTTTTCATAAACTTAAATGTAAAGTTAGGTAGTTTACAATTAATGCTAGCAAGTTTTTGTAGAAAATCAAATTATCCTTTAAACACATTTTAATAAACTCCATTTTTGGCCTTGCAAATTTAAATTATCTATCTCATGACCAATTACAAACTTTTTACAAGTTTTAGGAGGTATCAATTCAGTATAAACATTATCAGTCTCAATTTTTTTCCAATCAAATAGCAGGAAATTTGCATCTTGTTTTTTAATATCAATATCTATTTTGTTAATTTTTTGGATGGTTAGTTTTTCCAATTTTTCTGAATAAGCAAATGTAAAATCTTCAATTGTAAAAACATATTCGATTGAGGCTTTTGATAAATTAGAATACCTAGATACACTAAACCTAACATACCCACGATAAAACCAAATATTAGTTAAAATTAGTATAATGATAGTTATTAAAACCAATGCTTTTTTCATAAGACTAGAATCTATCTTTTGTAATAAATATTTTTCTAATTTTTAGATTTTCTAAATCCAGCTCGGATTTACAGGTAAAATTACAAGTTAAACTTCTTTCTGTTTCAATTAAAACCAACCTATAATCTGATATGAAACTAGTTATGTCGCTTCGTATTGGGTTTAAAATATAATTTAAGTCGAACAAGTTATCAACTACTATTAACTCTATATCTTTGGGATTAGCAGGAAAAATAAATGTAAGTTCTTCATCAGTAAACTCTAGAGGTTTGTTAGGATCAGGGGTTTTAATAGGCTTGGCAAGTTTGACTCTAATACTCATTTCGTTTTCAGTTGTTTTGGTTTCTATTATTTTTCCATAAAAAGTTTCTATAAAGTAAATATTTTCTATATTTTCATTGTATGGCGCAAACCAAAGTTCTTTTGAAAATGTATCTTGATTAAATCTATTCTTTTCTGAAATATAGAAAAATACTTGTGCAGCAAGAAGTGATCCTAATGTAACTATAAGTATGAAGGTAAATATTGTTAGTAATTTTCTTTTCATTATTTTAAAAATTCTAAAACAGGTTTAAAACTTTTTCTATGAATTGCACAGGCACCAAATTGCTTTAATTCATCAAGGTGAGACTTGGTCCCATATCCTTTGTGTTTAGCAAAATTATAATCTTTGTATGTTTTTGATAAGTCAATCATTAAGTTATCTCTACTTACTTTGGCAACAATTGAAGCTAGTGCAATTGAATAAAACTTGCTATCACCTTTGAGAACTTGTAAACAATCTACTCCAAAATTATAGTTATGTCTACCATCAATCAAAAATAGAGTTTTACCATCCCTAAATTGTTGAATTACTTGATAAATTTTATCAATGATGATTGTAGTTATTCCTTTGGTATCAATCTCTGTGTTAGATCCAAATTTAATTACAAAATTTTGTGGTTTTAAATTTTTAAATAAGGCGTTTCTTGTAGCTGTAGATAATTTTTTTGAATCATTAACTCTATCAAAAATTTGCGAATTCAAATCTAGTATGTATGCGCCAACAGCAACAGGACCAGCCCAGCATCCACGTCCGGCTTCATCTATGCCAACTATTCTTTCATAATGAGAATTAAGTAAAATTTCCTTTTCAAAATCAGGTAGTAAACCCATATTCAATGTTACCACATTTTTACTTTCACACTACGTAGAATTAGTTTCTATCTCATTTACTTCAAGATCTCAAGTTATTTAACAAATTCCCTAATAGAGAAAGAGCGTTTAGCAAGATCATTTTGGAAATTAATAAGCAAAGAAGGATCAAACCTAAACATATGAGCAGGCTGTAAATTGTTAGCAAAAGAATTAAGATCGCGATTTAAAGAAAGATTAGAAGAGTAAACAAGACCAAAAATATAAATACCATCCCACTTGTTGTACTCAGCAGTAGCCCCTCCAATAGCATCAACAGGAATATCTAAGTTGTTGGTAATAATGCCAGCTTCTACAATGTCATATTGAGCAGGATTAGAATCAGACAAAGAAGCAGAAGTTTTATCTGAACCTTTTCCGATTAGCGTATTACCAGCAGTTATGAATATACATCCATTGCTAGGGTTAGATTTAGTTAAGTCAGGTTGAATAGATAAATTACCGCTTAAAAAAATTAAAGCTTTAATATCACAAACAGAATTAGAAAGTAAATTTAAATCAAGAGAGTTACTTTGAATAAGAACATATTTGGAGTTAGGAGATACATTAAATATTTGAGAGAGATTACCAGATACTGAGTTGTTAGGTACATTAAAGTTAACAATACTAGAGGGAGAGTTAAGAGAAACAAGATTAAGTAAATAGTTAAACCAAGAAGAAAAGGAAGAATCAGGAGGTAAAGAAGTAGCTAAGTTAAGATAATTGATAGAGTAGGCATTAATTTTAGAATTTCTTAGAGCAGGAGTATTGGAATTGCCGCTAATGGTAGCAAAGTTATTCAAGAAAGGACCCGATGTATCAGAAGTAAAAGGAACGGTGAAGTTAGAAACTTCAGGTATAGATAAAGAATTAAAGCCAGAATTAACAGAAATGGTATTGTCATAAGATAAGACCCAAGGATCAGAGATAGATACACTTCTAGAAGTTTCAGAAATATTGCAAGCATTATCCTGAGCATAAAGCCTGAAAACATATTGAGCATTCAGAGAAGGAGTGAGATCAGAGTAAAGATGCTCACCAAGATTAAGAGTATTGATACCAGCATTAGGGGTGTCAGCAGGATAAGATTTAGGATTACCATCAGTAACAATATCAAAAGGAGTAGAAGGATTAGTTCTATCTCTAATGGTAGCGCCATTAGTATCAGAATAAATGTAGCTAAAAACATTTTGAATGCCATTAGTATCAGTAGCAGACCAGTTAACGCCAAATAAATTAGTTTCATATGCGGTAGGAGAAGAGATGGAAGCAGAAGGAGCATCCATATCAACAACCCAAACAGTAGATAATTTTTTGTAATTGTAAACGCCAGGTGAACCATAAGCGGTTAGAGTATTAGATCCGTTATTGTAAAGAACGTAAGCATAGAGATTGTAAACACCGCTAGGAAAAGAGTTTTCAAAACGGACATTAAATTGAGCATTCCAATTAGTAGAGGAAGTAGCAAAAGAATCAATGTTAATATTAAGCAAACTAGAGTTATTAAAGCCATTAGAGAGTGAACCTGAAGAAGAAGGAGAAGACCAAGAATAGGAAGGGCCATTAGGAAGTAAAATTTGAGCTGTAGAATCAGATAAGTTATATCGAGCGGCAAAAGATTGAGAACTAATAACTTTGTTTTGTATGGTGGCATAATCAACAACATCTCTATTTTCAGCAAAAGGGCCAGAGGCCGGTAGAAGAGCGAGTCTAGCTTCAACGAAAGAAGAGGAGGGAGCTTGAGAAAAAGAAAAATTAAAAGTAACAGGGTTAGAAACATTAGATTGATCAGGTCTACCAGAGATACCGTTACCGCAAACATCTCCTGTTACTGTGTCTGATGTAAGCATTGATCCTTGCTGGGTTGTAAATCTAAAAGTACTAGACTGTGCTCCATATGAATTATTAGTTGCTATAACATACCAGCAATAAGTTCGATTCCATTGAAGGATACCTGATGGTATAGTGAAAGATCTTATAGATTCGTTTAATGCTCCACTAATATCAGAAAATGATGAACAATTGGAAGATAAAAAAACTCTAAAAGCGTTAATCTGTGGACATCCAGTCCCGAAAGTTCCATACATATTCCAGTATAGTGTTGGTGTTAAAGAATTTACTGTTGCTCCATTACTAGGAGCGTATGGAGAAGGCGCTGATGGGTAACTTGGTGTGCAACAAGAACCACAATCTTGAGAACAAGTACTACAACTTTCTCCAGCTTCACAGCTTCCATTTCCACAAATAGGTCCACTTCCACCTCCACTTCCTCCACAATCACTACCTGGTTCACCGCAGGGAACCTCGGCTGCACTAATATTTTCTGGATGTAAAAAAATGAAAACAAAAAGAAAGAAAAAACAAATTTTTAAAATACTCTTTCTTTGAAACATTATTAACTACTTTAACTTCACGATATGTTACCAATATTTTAGTACTTTTACAATTTTGGAATTTCTTAGTTTATTGATTTAAAATTGACGACACAATGTTTAAAACTAAATATTCAATTTACAAATCACAAAGTTTTAACAATCTCTTTGAAAAGATTAAAGAAATACTTATCTAAATAGTAAACTTAAATTGTTAGGAAAAATTAATTTTTAGCTGTTGGTATTTTGTTGAGCTTCTTCGGTAACTTCTTCTGCTTGATTTTCAACTTCCTTAACCTCTTCATTTGATGGCTCACTAACTACATTTTCATGTGGTTCTACTACATCTCCTTTTTTAAGCTTCATAGCTTTTTTTCCTACACGGTTTCGAAGAAAGTATAGTTTAGATCTTCTTACTTTAGCGTGTTTCAAAATTTCAATTTTTTCAATATTTGTGGAGTAAAGCGGAAATATCTTTTCTACTCCCACACCGTAGCTAATTTTTCTTACAGTGAATGTTTTTGATACACCTTTTCCTGACATAGCAATTATTAAGCCCTTGAACTTTTGAATTCTGGTTTTGTTGCCATCTCTTATTATTGTGTGAACCACAACGGTATCTCCAATTTGAACTTGCGGAACACTTTTGGCATTTTGTGTTTCAAATTCTATAACTTTGTTATTCATTTTTATACAATAAACTCTAAAATTATATCAGAATAAAACTTAATTGCAACAATTTTTAATTTTTTTTGTTGCTATTTTTATAAACATTCTTTAAATTTGCAATTTCTTGCTTTATATCTTTTAAAACCATTTCAAGAGCTTTTAGTCTATGAGGTATATTCTCTTCAAAAGCTTCAGCACCTAAAAAATAAGTAATTGGTTTTTTAAAAATTTCAGCCATTTTAATCAACTTGTCAATTGGAGGAGCAATTCTTCCTGATTCGTATCCGCTGATGGTCTTATCTGTTACACCAAGCCTCACACCCAACTGAAGCTGTGAAATCCGCTTGTCTATTCTAGCTTCCTTAATTCTCATCCCTATGCTTTGCATTAAGGCGCGTTTCTTTGCTTCTTCTTCTTGATTAAATTTCAAAATTGCTTTTGGGTCCATAATTTAAAACTTATACGCGCGGATTTTAACAAATTAATAAATGAGTGTAAATAAAAATGTGTTAGAATTGCGTATGAAAAATTTTAAAATAAATGAAGTTAAAATTGATGATTTTGGTAGAGCAAGCGGAATTTTACTTTTAAATAAGCCAGTAAATATTACGTCTCATGATCTGGTCAATAAACTTAGAGAAAAATACCAAACCAAAAAGGTAGGTCACGCCGGTGCGTTAGATCCTTTTGCTACAGGTTTGATGATTATGCTGATTGGTAAAGCTACTTCATTATCAAATCAGTTTTTGGAATTAGACAAAACTTATAAAACAAGGATAGTATTTGGAATAGATACAGATTCTGGAGATGTAGAAGGCAAAATCTTAAATGCCAAAAAGTTTGATTTTAATTTTGATAAAGTAAAAAAAGCGATACTTAAATTTTCGGGTGGATACGATCAATTTGTTCCTGTTTTTAGTTCTGTAAAGGTAAACGGTAAAAAGTTAAGAAAACTAGCTAGAACATACTCACATTTTGAAATTGTTGGTGATAGTGAAAAGAAAGAAGTTTTATTTTATAGTCTAGATGGTAAATTTCGTGAAAAATTAAATTTACCTAAAAGGCCTGTGAAAATTTATGATATAAAAGTTCTGAGTTATGGGAAATATGATGAACCAAAAGAGATTTTTGGTAATTTCTATAATGAGGAGAATTGTAGAAATTTAGAAAAAATAATGCCTGTAAATTTTATTGATGTAGAATTTTCATGTTCAAAAGGAACTTATGTAAGGCAGTTTGCCAAAGATCTAGCCAATGAGCTTGGAACATTTGTTTTTTTAAACAAGCTTGAGCGAAAAGCTATTGGAAACTTCACACTGGAAATGGCTGTTGATTTATAGTAAATTAAAGTAAGGTTAAAATGAAATTAATGAAATTTTTAAGAAAATTTTTTGGGTTTATTTTCTTCATTGTTTTCTTTGTGGGTGTGTCAGTCGCAATTGTTGCAACCATTTCAAATTTTCTGGGTCTTATGACTTTTGAGGAATTTTCGAATTGGGTGAAAGACCAAACAAGAGGGCAAAATGAAAAATCTTTTCAAATAGGGGATGATCGAATTTTAGAGATATCTTTCAACGATTCTCTCAGAGAAATTTATGAATCTCAAACAGCAATTACAATTAAGTCTAACAAACCAATATTGCTTGAGCCAAATGATCGACAACAGTTGTTTTTTGTAAAGAATCGCGAAAATATCTATTACTATGTTTTAGAATTTAATAACATAGGTATTGGAGAATCTACTTTGAGATTTAAGTTACTTGATGAAGCTTATCAAAATGTACCTGGTGATGTGGATATAGAAATTCCTTCCTTTGCAGAGCAAAGTTTTGAGCTTAAGGTGAAAAGGGTACAAGGAGTTATTCCTTTTGGCGCTAGCTACATTGAAGATTGGGAAAATGCTCAATATGTGGTTGCAGAGTCAACAGATCTTTTGGTTCAAGTTGATAAAAATCATAAATTAGTTGATGACTATGATCCAGGAGATTTGTTAAATGTAAGCACTGATTTATTGCTTTATGCAAATACTCCAGATATTTTAATAAGAAAAGATGCGGGCGAGGCTTTGCGTACAATGATTTTAGATGCACAAAACCAAACAGGCAAAACTTTGACGGTTTTGTCAGCTTATAGGTCTTTTAACAATCAAGTGCAAACTTATGCGTCTAATGTTAGTAAATACGGGCAAGATGAAGCTGATAAAATTTCTGCCCGTCCAGGCTTTAGCGAGCATCAACTAGGCACAACCGTAGATTTTTATAGCCCTGATACTGGCAATGATATTTTTAGCCAAAATTTTTTAGAAACTGAAATTGGCAAGTGGTTAAGCAACAATGCTTACAAATATGGTTTTGTATTAACTTTAGATCAAAATCAAAGTATGTATCAGTTCGAACCATGGCATTGGAGATATATTGGTGTTGAAAATGCTAAACAATACATAGAAAGTGGTCAAAACTTTTTTGATTGGCTAAATTCAATACAATAATTTTAATTTTTAAATCTTTTTTATGTATACACCACAGAAAGATATTTTAGAAAAATATGCAAAAATTTTAATTAATTTTGCTTTAAACGACGGTAATGGAATTAAGCCTGGAGATGTTGTTTATTTGGTGGTCCCATACTTTTCAAAGCCACTTGCATTAGAGATTTATAGAGCAATTTTGAAATCAAATGGTCATGTAATTATGAAATTTACTGATGAAGATTTTGAAAAATTATTTTATCAAGATGCTAATGAATCTCAACTTAACTTTTTCCCAAGGGATTTCACTAAATCCTTAACAGACACAATTGATCACTATGTCAGACTTATTGGGGAAGAAGATCCGCATTATCTTGAGGATGTTGATCCAGCTAAGATTATGAAAAAAGCACAAAGCAATAAACCTTTCCGAGATTGGATAAATAAAAAAGAAGATGAAGGTAAGTTTACATGGACTCTTGGGCTTTATCCAACAGAGGGTCAAGCAAAAGAAGCAGGGTTGAGTCTCAAGGAATCTTGGGATCAGGTTATTAAAGCTTGCTTTTTGGATTATGATGACCCAATAAGTGAATGGAAGAGCGTAATGAGTAAAATTGAAGAAGCCAAAAATATCCTAAATCAAATGCCAATATCAAAATTGCACATTGAGTCTGAGGGTACTGATTTATGGATTACTTTGGGTGAAAAACGAGCTTGGAATGGCGGAAGTGGTAGAAACATTCCTAGTTTTGAGATTTTTACTTCACCTGATTGGCGAGGCACTGAAGGTACAATTTCCTTTGATCAACCTCTTTATAGATATGGAAATTTAATAGAAGGTATTAAATTGGAATTTAAAAATGGGCGAGTCAGTAAAGCTAGCGCAACCAAAAATGAAAAAGTATTGTTAGAAATGATAAAGCAAAAAAATGCTGACAAGGTTGGTGAGTTTTCTATGACAGACAAAAGATTTTCAAGAATTGATAGGTTCATGGCAGAAACCCTTTATGATGAAAATTTTGGAGGAGACTATGGAAACACGCATATCGCATTAGGAATGAGTTATCATGACTGTTACAGTGGAGATAAAACTAAAACTTCCGACGAAGAATGGGAGGAACTTGGCTACAATGATTCAGTTATTCACACTGATATAATATCAACCAAGGATAGAAAAATTACGGCATATTTCAAAGACGGGGATAAAAAAGTTATATTTGAGGATGGTGTTTATACATTTGTTTGAAATTGGTTTTAAGATTAGATAGAGAAAATTATTTATCTGATTTAACCTTTTGATGTAAATTAAAAGTTTGAAAAAATTTTTGGTAAAAAATATTGAAAAGAAAAAAAAATAATGCTATCCTCTAAGGGATTGCTTTTGAAAGTGTTAAGAATTGTTCGCAGTTACTTGATTTTTGATAAAAAGGCTGTAATAATTGTTTGAAGTTTAAAGTAATCACAAAATACTATGAAGCTTTAATCTGAGGTGCTATAATTTTTCACTTCAGTTATTAAATATTTTAGTTTAATTATTATTAAGAAATATTATGGCAGAATTCTCAAGAACAAAACCACATGTTAATGTAGGTACACTCGGACACATTGACCATGGTAAAACTACATTAACAGCAGCATTAGTTGCTTATTCTCAAAGAAAAGGTTGGCAAAATTCAGGAAAATCATATTCTGATATTGCTAAAGGAGGTATTGCTAGAGCAGGGTCAGACAAAATCGTTACTGTTTCCTCTGCTCATGTAGAATATGAGTCAGAAAATAGGCACTATGCTCACATTGACTGTCCAGGTCACAAAGACTACATTAAAAACATGATTACTGGTGCTGCACAAATGGATGGTGCAATTTTGGTTGTATCATCTCAAGATGGTCCTATGCCACAAACCAGAGAACACATCTTACTTGCAAAGCAGGTAGGTGTTAAGCACATTGTAGTTTTCATTAATAGATTTCAAGATGATTTAGATCCAGAAATGTTAGAGTTGATTAAAGAAGATGTGAAAGATACTCTAAAAAAATATGGATATGATGCTGAAAAAGTTCCTTTTGTTGTTGGAAGCGCAAAGTATGGAGTTGAAGGTATTAAAGATGGTGATGAAACAATTGCAGAATTGTTAAAAGCATTAGATGAAACAATACCAGAACCGCAAAGAGAATTAGATAAACCATTCTTGATGCCAGTAGAAGATGTGTTTTCTATTGAAGGTAGAGGTACTGTAGCTACTGGAAGAATTGAGAGAGGTGTCGTAAAAGTAAATGATGTATTGGATCAAGTTGGTCTTGATAAAGAAATTAAACAAGTTACTGTTACAGGAGTAGAGATGTTTAAAAAATCTCTTGATCAAGGTCAAGCTGGAGATAATGTTGGATTGTTATTAAGAGGAATTAAAAGAGACGAGATCAGAAGAGGACAGGTTTTGGCGGCTAAAGGAAGTATTAAGCCTCATACAAAATTCAAAGCACAATTGTATGTGTTGTCGCAAGATGAGGGTGGTAGAAAGAGTGGTTTCCAGTCTGGATACAAACCACAGTTCTTCATCAGAACAGCTGACATCACTGGTACAATTATCTTAGATGAATCTGTCCAAATGGTAATGCCAGGCGATAATGTAGAGGTAACTGTTGAACTTATGGTTCCAGCTGCTCTAGAAGAGCAAATGACATTTGCTGTTAGAGAAGGTGGAATTACCGTAGGAGCAGGTATGATTACTCAAATTATTGAGTAAGACTAAATTTTAGTTAAGATCTTTATTTGGTATGCAAAAAATTAGAGTTAAAATCAGAGGATATGACCATAGAGTTGTTGACAAAGCAACAGCTCAGATTGCTCGAACTGTGATAGATACAGGCGCAAAAGTGAAGGGACCTGTGCCACTTCCAAACCGAGTTTGGAAAGTCGCAGTGCATAGATCACCTCACATTGATGCCAAATCTAAAGAGCATTTTGGTATGGTCGTGCACTCAAGGCTAATTGATATTGTAGAACCAAATAGTAAGACTATTGAAGCACTAACTCATATCCAGTTACCTGCTGGTGTTGATATTGTAATTAAGTAATTTGAGTTTAAATATGAAAGCCCTAATTGGAAAAAAAATAGGAATGACACAAGTCTTTAAAGATGATGGAAGTATGATTCCTGTGACCCTTTTGGAGGTTACAGAAAATTATGTATCAAAGATTTTGAAAAATGGTGATCAGGTAACTCATGTAGAGATAGGTAAAGATCGACAAAAGAAACCTCGAAAAGTTGACTTGGGGAATTATAAGAAATTAGGTTTTGTGCCAAAGTTTAAAGTTGCTGTAAAAGTACATGATAGTGAAGGTGTTGAAGAAGGAGCTCAACTTAAGGCAAGTGTATTTAATGTTGGTGACGTAGTTAAAGTAACAGGAAAATCGAAAGGTAAAGGTTTTACAGGAGTAATGAAGAGGTGGAATTTTAAAGGTGGAAAAAGAACACATGGTCAATCAGATAGAGAAAGAGCTCCTGGATCAATTGGTTCAGGAACGACTCCAGGTAGAGTTTTAAAAGGAAAAAAAATGGCTGGAAGATCTGGGTTTGAGCAAGTTACATTGAGTGGAGTAGTTATAGAAAGTGTAGTCGATGATAGTGGAATTATTGCAGTCAGAGGTCCTGTGCCAGGCTTCAACGGTTCTTATGTATTAATACACAGTAAAGAATGAAAGTAAAAGTATACGATCAAAAAGCGAAAGAAGTAGGTGAGCTTACTTTAGATGATGGTATCTTTGATACTGAAGTTGATGATTCAATTCTATCTCAGTATGTTTATGTTTATCTTTCAAATCAAAGGCAAGGTAACGCACATACCAAGGATAGATCAGAAGTTGCTGGATCAGGAAGAAAGCCTTGGAGACAAAAGGGTACAGGAAGAGCTCGAGTCGGAACCAAACAAAACCCAATCTGGAGAGGTGGTGGAGTTGCTTTCGGACCAAGAAACACTGTTAACTGGAAGAAGTCTTTAAATAAAAAATTTAAAAAAGTTGCTTTTAGACATTCATTAAGTAAAGTTTTTGATAGAGATTCTGTAAGAGTAATGGAAAGTTTGAGTGTTGATGCAGATAAGGCTTTAACCAAAGCAGTTAGTAATATTTTAAGTAACTTTGATAATCAAGAGCAAAATCATAAGTATACTTTGGTTACAAATGAGCTAAATGAAAAATTAATCAAGGGAGCGAATAATTTACCAGGTGTGTCTGTAGTATATGTTAAGGATTTAAATCCTTATTATGTGTTGAACGCAGGAATGCTTTTGATAGAAAAAGAGGCTATTTCGTATTTACAAGAAAAATTAAGTTAAAGTTTATGATCATCATAAAGAAACCAATAATTACTGAAAAAAGTTTGAGCTTGTATAAAGACCAAAACAAGGTTACTTTTGAAGTGGCGTTGAACACTAATTACTATCAAGCAAAAAGAGCTCTTGAGAATTTGTATGGTGTTAAAGTAGTTAAGGGTTGGACACATACAAGATTAGGTAAGCCTGTTAGAAATAGGCGAACTGGTAAAGTTTCAAGAAAGAGTTCATCTAAAATAATGGTATTTAAACTTAAAGATGGAGACAAAATAGATATTTTTAATCAATAATGGCACTAAAAGTATTAAAACCCACAACACCAGGACAAAGAAACACAGTTTTGATAGACAGAAGTGTTTTATCTAAAAAAGACCCTGAAAAATCTTTAACTATTCAGGTTAAAAGAAATAACGGAAGAAATAATCAAGGTAAAATAACTACAAGGCACAAAGGTGGAGGAGTTAAGAAAAAATACAGAGTTATTGATTTTAAGAGAGATAAGTTTGATATACCAGCGGTAGTTGAAGCTATTGAGTATGATCCTAACAGAACTGCTTTCATCGCTTTGTTAAAGTATGAAGATGGTGAAAGGAGGTATATTCTTGCACCTGATGGATTAAATGTTGGTGATAGTGTTGTTAGTGGTTTAGAAGTTCCTATTAAGACTGGAAATGCTATGCCATTAAAGAAAATACCTCAAGGTATGTTTGTTCATGCTATTGAATTGAGGCCTGGAAGTGGTGCTATAATTGCAAGATCAGCAGGAACTAACGCACAAGTGATGGGAGGGGATAAAGGTTATGTTCAATTGAAAATGCCTAGTGGTGAGTATAGATTAGTTAAAGAAGATTGTATTGCAACTATTGGCATTGTAAGTAATATTGATCAAAAAAATGTTAAGTTAGGAAAAGCAGGAAGAAATAGGTTGAAAGGAGTGAGACCAACGGTTCGAGGTGTTGCAATGTCACTAGGTCACCCTCATGGTGGTGGACAAGGTAAAGGTGGAAGACATGGAACAGGAGGACCAGCAACTAGTTATTCTGGTGTCAAACAAGGTAAGAGAACAAGAAGACATAAGAAACCAACCAGTAAGTATATTATCAAGAGAAGACCTGAAAAGAATAAATTTAAAAAATATAAAACTATAATTTAATTTTAAAAAATGAGCAGAAGTAGTAAAAAAGGACCATATGTTGATCAAAAGCTTTTAAATAAGGTTTTAAAAGCAAAAGCAGATGGAAACACTAAACCTATAAAAACATGGGCTAGAGCGTGCACCATCACACCAGAAATGGTTGGTATGACGTTTGAAGTGCACAACGGAAAATATTTTAATAAAGTATTTGTTACTGAGTCTATGGTTGGACATAAACTCGGTGAATTTTCTCCGACAAGGATTTTTAAAGGTCACAGTAAGAAGGGGAAAATAGCCAGAGCGTTAGGTTCAACAGGAAGAGTATAATATGGAAAAAGTAAGTGCTAAAGCAAAATTTGTAAGAGTTTCACCGCAAAAAGCGAAGATTATCGCAGATATTTTGCGGGGTATGAATGCTCTAGAAGCTCTTGAAATATTACCATTTATGTATAAAAAAGCAGCAAAAGATTTTTATAAACTAGTTAAAAGTGCTGTTGCAAATGCTACAAATAATTATGGTTTAGACGCAAGTAAGCTTAAGATTGTTGAAATAAGGGTTGATAAGGGTATTGTTTTAAAAAGGTATAAAGCAGGTGGTAGAGGTTCTTATAAACCTTTTAAACGTCCAACTTCTCATCTAAGCATTGTGTTGGGGGGTAGTGATGCTCAGGCTTTATCACAAAAAGAAGTTGATAATAAGCAGGCTGAGAAAAAAGAAAACGATAAAAGTGAAAAGAGTAAAAAAGAGTCAACCAGTACAGTCAAAGTTAAGAAAGAAAAGAAATCTGAAGCTAAGAAAAAAGTTAAAACAAGCACAAAGAGTAAGAAAGATGTTAGCAAAAAGAGTGTGAAAAAAACAGGTTCTGATACTAGTAAAGCGAATAAATAACTGATATAATCAATGGCAGTTTCATTTAAAATTTAAAATAATTTATATGGCAAGAGGTGCGCATAAAGTACACCCAATTGGATTTAGATTGGGAATTAATAAAAATTGGAAATCTCGATGGTTTGCCAAAGGAACAAACTATGGCGATCTGTTTTTGAGTGACAATGAATTAAGAAAAGTAATCGAAGAAAAAATTAAAAATGCAGGCGTTGCGTCTGTTGTTATTAAAAGGTCTATGAGCAAGATTTCAATTGATGTGGAAGTGGCAAGGCCTGGAGTTGTAATTGGAAAAGGTGGTGAAGCAATCAACAAATTGAGAACAGAATTATCAAGGGTAGCAAAACAACCAGTTGATATTAAAATACTTGAGGTTAAAAAACCTGAAATTGTCGCTAAGTTAGTAGCAGAAAGTATAGCAATGCAATGTGAAAGAAGGGTTTTGCCTAAAATTGCGGCACAAAGAGCTATTGATGCAGCCATGGCAACAAATTCAATTGAAGGAATAGCCATTTGGATTAGAGGTAGAATTAGAGGAGCTGAAATTGCAAATATAGAAAAGTATCAGGAAGGTAATGTGCCGAGGCATACGATTAGAAAAAATATTGATTATGCTTTTGTAGAGGCGCAAGTGCCTGCAGCAGGGAAGCATGGCATAAAAGTTTGGATTAATAAAGGTGAAAAAAATTCGTATAGCATTGATTAAAGTTTAGATTATGTTACAACCAAAGAAAACAAAACACAAAAAAGAGCAAAGAGGAAGAATGAAAGGTAACTCAAAAGGAGGTACAGAGATTGCTTATGGAGATTATGCGTTACAAGCTTTGGGAAGAAGTTGGGTAAACGGAAGGCAGATTGAAGCAGCCAGACAGGCGATAGCTAGATACACAAAAAGGCGTGGAAAATTGTGGTTGGGGATATTTCCTCATAAACCAGTTACCGAGAAAGGTTCTGAAGTAACAAGAGGAAGTGGTAAAGGTCCAGTTAAAGAATATGTAGCGGTGGTTAAACCAGGAAGGATTATTTTTGAAATTGGAGGTTTGCCTGAAGATATTGCAAAAGAAGCGCTCAGAAGGGGCGCACAAAAATTTCCTTTAAAAACAAGAATTATATCTAAGAAATAGGTTATGTCAGACAAAAAAACAAAAGAACAAAAAAATAAAGATAGTAAAACTACAAAAGATAATACTAAAGTTGGTGATGAATATGCTAAAATGAGTCTACAAAAATTAAGGGAGGCTTTGCAAAAGCTTTATATTGATGTAAAAACAGGTGTAGAAAACGATACATCAAAATTGAAAAAAATTAAAAAAGAGATAGCTAGAAAATTAACATTACAAAACTTAAAGAAATAATATGGAAGCTGATAAAAAAGTAAATAGCAAAAAACGAAGAATGATAGGAGAGGTAGTGAAACACTCAGGCCTTAAAACTATTAAGGTTCGAGTTGAGGCAAAGTTTAGGCATCCTCTTTATGAAAAGATTATTAAGAAGCACAAAAATTATTTAGCTCACTATGAAGGTAGTGTTGAAGATTTGCCTGTTGGTACTGTTGTATTGATAGAGGAAATGCCAAAGGTATCAAAAAGAAAAGCTTGGAAATTTATATCAAAAGTTAAGTAGTGGATTATGATTCAGAGACAAAGTAGATTAAAAGTTGCAGATAATTCCGGTGCAAAAGAGGTAATGGTTATACAGGTTTTAGGAAGAAAAAAAGGTATGACATTTAAAAAATTTGGCTATGTTGGAGATATTTTAAGTTGTTCGGTAAAAAGAGCATTACCAAATGGGAATTATAAAAAAGGTGATAAGGTACATGCGGTAGTAGTCAGAACAAAAAAAGAGTATAGGAGGAAGGATGGATCGTGGATTAGGTTTGATGAAAACGCTGTTGCAATTATTGACAAAAATTCATTGCAACCGGTTGGAACTCGTGTTTTTGGGCCTGTTGCAAGAGAACTTAAAGATAAGGGGTTTAATAAATTAATTTCATTGGCACCTGAAGTATTATAATATTTGAAGTTTAAATATTTAACATATGAATAAGATAAAAGTTGGAGATACGGTACAAGTTATGAGAGGTAAAGACGCTGGAAAGAAAGGGGAGGTATTGAAAATTGTTAAAACTAAGAATAAAAAAGGTGATTCGGTTATGAAAGTTGTTGTTAAGGGAGTTAACATAGTTAAAAGAGCACAGAAGCCTAATCCTCAATTTGGTATACCTGGAGGAATAATTGAGATTGAGAAACCAATTGATATTTCTAATGTTATGTATTTTGATGAAAGTGTTAATTCACCAACAAGAATTGGGTTTAAGATAGATGAAAAAACTGGGAAAAAATTTAGAATATCAAAAAAATCTGGAAAAGTTTTAGATAAATAATATGGATAAGTCAGAATTACAAGTAAAATACGAAAATGAAATAAAGCCTGAGCTCAAAAAGCTTTTGGGTATTGAGAATGATATGGCGGTGCCGACTTTGGAAAAAATAGTGGTTAATGCTGGTATAGGTTCAGAATATAAAAACAACTCTGGTGTTATTGAAGAAATGTCTGAAATCATAGCAACAATAACAGGACAAAAACCAGTAGTAACTAAAGCAAAGAAGGCTATAGCTAACTTTAAAATTAGAGCAGGTATGCCAAATGGAGTAAAAGTGACTTTGAGAAAAGATAGAATGTGGGATTTTTACTATAAATTGGTAAACATAGTTTTTCCAAGAGTTAAGGACTTTAGGGGTGTTTCAGATAAATCATTTGATGGCCGAGGTAATTACACAGTAGGTATTGTAGAGCATACTGTGTTTCCGGAGATTGATATAAATAAATTACAAAAAATTAGATCTCTGCAAGTGGTTATAAATACCACAGCAGATAATGATGAACATGCAAAAATTTTATTAGAAAAGTTAGGAATGCCTTTTAGAAAAGCAAAATAACTTGAATATATTTTAAAATAAATTTATAATTAGGAGTTTATGGCAAGTAAAGCAGCAATATCAAAAGAAAAAAAAAGAAGAGAAAGAGTGCTGAAAGGTAGTACAAAAGTCTATCCAGTAAGACTTCGAAACAGATGTAAATTGTGTGGTAGACCTCGTGGTTATATTAGAAAAGTACAACTTTGTAGAATTTGTTTTAGACAAAAAGCCTTATCTGGTGAATTGCCAGGAATTAAAAAAATTAGTTGGTAAATTATGAATGATACAATATCAGATTTTTTAACAAGGATCAGAAATTCTCTCATGAGGAGAAATAAAGAGGTTAGAGTACCTTCAACTAATATGTTGGTTGGAATAGCTGAGATTTTGAAGCGTGAAGGGTTTATACTTGATTACGAAGTTGTTGAGCAAGAGCCACAGAATGAGCTAGTTTTAAGATTAAAGTATGTAAATGGAGAGCCAGCAATACGGGCACTTAAGAGAATTTCAAAACCAGGTGTAAGAAAATATAGAGGATATCGAAAAATTAGAGCTGTGAAGAATGGCATGGGTGTTGGGATATATTCAACTCCAAAAGGGTTGATTACAGACAAAGAAGCTAAACAATTAAAAGTTGGTGGAGAATATATTTGTGAGATTTATTAATATGTCAAGAATTGGAAGATTAGAAATAAAAGTTCCAGATGGTGTTACAGTAACGGTTAGAGATGGCGGTAGATTTTACTACAAGGAGGTTGAAGTTACCGGTCCGAAAGGCACATTAACAGAATCTTTAAGACGTGGAGTTAATGTAGTTGTTGAAGATAATATTGTCAAGGTTACAAGAGATAATGATACAAAACAAAACAAATCTTTTCATGGACTTTATAGGTCATTAATAGCAAATATGATTCAAGGAGTAACTGAAGGGTACTCCAAAGAATTGACAATAGTTGGGATTGGTTACAGAGCTGAACTTCAAGGAAATAAAGTAGTATTTTCTTTGGGTTTTTCGCACAAAATTGAGTATGAACCTCCACAAGGAGTTACTGTTGAAATCAATGATCAAACAAATATAAAAGTTAGTGGAATTTCAAAGCAGTTGGTTGGTGAAGTTGCAGCAAAAATAAGAAGTTTTAGAAAACCTGAACCTTACAAAGGTAAGGGTATAAGGTATTCAGATGAAAATGTTAGAAGAAAATCAGCTAAATCTACAGCTTAATTGATTTTTTAAAATATGAAACCAGAAATTAAAATTAAAAACCGAATAAGAAGACATTTAAGAGTTAGAAAAAAAATCTCTGGCACCAGTGAGAGACCTAGAGTTTTGGTATTTAAATCTAACAAGTATAATTATGTTCAGGCAATTGATGATGAAGGAATGAGAGTAATAACAAGTATGTCAGATAAGAATTTTAAAGGAACAAAGACAGAGAGAGCATTTGAACTTGGTAAAGCATTTGGTAAATTATTACAAGATAAAAAATATAAATCAGTGGTATTTGACAGAGGTGGTTTTAAGTACCATGGTCGTGTTAAAGCTATTGCAGATGGTTTAAGAGAAGCTGGAATTAAAGTTTAAATTATAATTTTTTTATGGCTGAAATTAATAAAGTAAAAGTAAAAAATATGGAAGAGAACAAAAAACTAAAAGATCAAGACATTGTTCAAGCTGAACAAGACGTTGAAGATAACTTTGATCACAGAATCATTGAAGTGAGGCGAGTAACTAGGATGTACAAAGGTGGAAGACGTCTCAGAATGAGTGTATTTGTGGCAGTTGGAGATAAAAATGGTAGAGTGGGGATTGGAATAGGAAAAGCTGGAGACATAAGAGCTGCGCAACAAAAAGCAATAAGGCAAGCGAAGAAAAATTTAGTTCATGTTCAGCTTGTTGGTAACACAATACCCCATGCTGTTGATCATAAAATGAAAGCAGCTAAAGTTATTATTAAACCCGCATCTCCTGGAACTGGAATAGTTGCTGGTTCATCTATGCGTATAATTGCAGAGTTAGCGGGTATTAAGGACATGTTAGGAAAAATTTTAGGAACTAATAATAAAATTACTAACGCTTATGCAACTATTGAAGCATTACAATTGTTAAGGTCAACAAAATTATAACTATGATTAATAATTTACCATCACCAAAAACAACAAAGAAAGCCAAGCAAGTTGGAAGGGGCTATGGTTCTGGAAAAGGTGGGCACACTACCGGAAGGGGAACCAAAGGACAAAAAGCAAGGTCAGGTTATAAAAAACCAATTCCTGGTTTTGAAGGAGGACAGAACCCTTTGTCTAGAAGATTACCCAAATTGAGAGGCTTGGGTGGTGCTGGTAAGAATGTAAATGTTAATTTTTTCAAATCTAGATTAAGAAAAGTTGAAATTAAGTTGAGTGACATTGCTCAAAGGGTTAAAGATGGTGAGATAGTTGATTTTGACAAATTAAAAGAGCTTGGATTTACTAAAAAATTTTCACACAAAAGAGGCAATGTAAAAATTCTTTTCGATAAAGACATTGATAAAAAAATCAGTTTCAAAGGGGTGAAAGTTTCCAAAAAAGTAAAAGAGGTAGTTGAAAAAGCAGGCGGCAAAGTAGAATAAAATTGTATTTAAAATTTAAAACAGTAAATGAAAAAGAATGATTATTCTCAATTTTTGGATTCTAGCAACTTAGTTTCCTCAAATAAAAAAGCTAACCGCTTTAAAATGCCAGGTATTTTACGAAAAATTTTTAGAATTTTTTTTACTCCTTTTCGCTTTTTTTCTAAGACCAGAGTTGGAAGTTTAGTTTTAGATACAGTAACAAATAAGAACATTTTACAAAAAATTTTATTTACGATTTTTATAATTGTTATTTATAGAGGATTAGCATCTGTTCCCTTGCCAGGAATAAACATGGATGCTTATAGAGAAGTTTTTGGAGGTTCCTCAACATCTGAGATAACTTACCTATTAGCAATATTTACTGGAGGACAATTAGATTCACCTAGCATTGTTGGTTTGGGACTTCTAGCTTATATTAATTCTTCTATTATTTTACAATTATTAACTCCTGCAATACCTAAGTTAACTGAGTTATCAAAAGAGGGACAGCAGGGAATGGCAGTTATAAACCAGTATACTAGATATTTAACAGTATTATTAAGTTTTGTTTACTCGGCAGGCTACATAGTTTTAATTTCAAAGACGAATCTTTCTTCAAGCGGAGGTGAGTTATATTTAATTGATACACCAGCAGGGGCTAATTTACCATCACTAATGAAAATAATTTTTATGGCAACTGTGCTGACTGCAGGCTCAATGTTGCTAGTGTGGCTAGCAGAAGCAGTATCAGAATATGGAATAGGTAACGGTTCTTCCATCATTATTACCATTGGAATTATATCTCTGATGCCTGCTTTAATTAAGCAAGATTTTGGACAATTAAATTTAGGTAATATTCTTGATGGTTTGCTTCAAGGTTCTTTTAATGTGCTAACTGAACCTCAATTTATATCAATCGTTTTAGTAATTTTAGGAGCTTTGATAATGGTTGTTATGATTGTTTTTGTTAACGAATCGGCAAGAAACATTCAGATAAAATACGCATCTAGGGGAGCTGGAGGTGAATCATCATCACTTCCAATTAAATTGACACTAACTGGAGTTTTACCAATAATTTTTGCATCGGCTTTAATGTCGCTACCTCAATTATTTGCAACTTTAATAAATGATATTTTGGCTAATAACATTGGGCAAGAAAGAGCTCAAGAAATTGTTAACTGGCTTGAAAATAGCTTTTTGTATGCAACTGTCGGTGATCAAGCATTTGTTGTGGATAGAAATGACTTGTATTACACGATTTTTTATTTCATTTTGGTGGTTCTATTTGGAGTGTTTTATGCTTTTATTCAACTTAAGCCAGAGGAGACAGCTGAAAACCTTCAAAAATCCGGCGCATTTATTCCGGGTATCAGACCAGGAAAATCTACAGAGAAATATATTTCTTCAGTACTTTTAAGAATTTCTTTCGCAGGATCTATATTTTTAGGATTTGTTGCACTTTTACCAATAATAGCAAGAAATTTCATAGTTGGATATGAAGGAACAAACCTTGCATTACTTTCAGGAATCGGTGGTACAAGCATTTTAATTGCTGTAAGTGTTATACTCGAAACAGTAAGACAGTACAACTCTCTGAGAGTTTCAAAAAATTATGAAAGGTTTATTAAGAATTAAAAATGTGGATAGAAAAGGCTAATAAATTAGAAAAAGAATTTAAGTTTGACGATTTTAAAGATGCATTTGCTTTTCTCGTACAAGTAGCGTTAGTAGCAGAAAAATTTAATCATCACCCTGAAATATATAACGTTTATAACAGAGTAGTTTTAAAAATAACCACTCATGATCAAAAAAAGCTAACTTCAAAAGATTTTGAATTAGCTCAAGCTATTGATGGATTACTAACTAAAAAGTAAAATTAAAGCGAGTTTAAATTACTTTTAATCATGAGGAAATTTTTAAATGTATATACCTCCCAAAAGGAAATATCCACATACAAAAAGGCTGGAGAAATATCTGTAAAAATCCTTAAAGAGTTAATAAATATTACGGTTAAAGGTTCAACACCTTTCGAGATTAATGAAAGAGCAAAATTTCTTTGTAAAAAATATGGTGTTCAATCAGCTTTTTATGGCGTACCTGGCCCAAAAAATCCTTTTCCTGGGCATGTTTGTGTCAGTGTAAATGACTTTATACTGCATACAATTCCTTTCTCCAAAAAAGAATTTGTAGATGGTGATGTTGTAAAAATAGATTTTGGAATTGTTTATAAAGGTTTTTATACGGATCATTGTGTAACTTTTGGCATTGGAGACGTTACAGAAGAGGATGCAAAATTAATTAGAACAGCAAGATTATGTGTTGATACAGCAATAAAACAAGCTAAACCTGGAAACAAAACGGGTGACATTAGCAATGCGCTTCAAACTATAGCCGAACTTGAAGGATATAATTATGTTACAAACTATGTAAGTCATGGTATTGGACGTAAAGAACATGGTGGTTTGCACGCTGATCCAAAAATTTTATCTTACGGTAAAAAAGGAGTTGGACTAACACTTCCAAAAGGACTAGCTATAACAGTTGAGAACCAAATTTCAAAAGGATCAGCCCAGTTAATTTTGGAGCGTGATGGTTGGAGTTTACGTACCAAAGATGGTGAAAAAGCAGCAATGTTTGAACACACTGTTATTGTTGATGATGAGCCTATAATTATTACAAAATTAGATTAATCTGCTATAATGCTTTATGGAAAAAGATAAATACAACCCAAAGTTATTTGAAAATAAGTGGAGAAAAATTTGGGAAGATTCAAAAATTTATGAGGTGCCAAATGATTTTGTGCCAAAAAATAAGTATTACATTCTTCCTCAATTACCTTATCCATCTGGTTCGGGATTACATATGGGGCATTCTGAGGTTTATACGGGTTGCGATATTTTGGCAAGATACAAAAGGTTGAGGAAGTTTGATGTATTACAAGTAATTGGTTGGGATGCTTTTGGGTTGCCAGCTGAAAATTATGCGATAAAAACAAACATTCATCCACGAAAAAATACAGATAGTGCCATTGATAATTTCAGGGAGCAAATTAAATCTTTAGGCATTTCTGTTGATTGGAGTAGAGAGGTTGGGTCACACAATCCAGATTACTACAAATGGACACAGTGGTTTTTCCTGCTGATGTACAAAAGAGGTTTAGCATATAGGGCAAATCAAACTGTAAACTGGTGCCCAAATGATAAAACTGTATTAGCAAATGAACAAGTTACTGAAAAGGGCACATGTGAAAGGTGTGGAGCAACAGTTGAGCTTAAAAAAATGAAGCAATGGTATCTCAAAATCACAGATTATGCTGAACGACTTTACAATGATCTTGATAAAGTTGATTGGCCAGCTGAAACCATCAAGCGACAGCGAGACTGGATAGGTAAAAGCAGTGGTGCAATAGTTAAATTTAAAGTTTTAAATTATGATCTTGAGGTATTTACAACTCGACCGGATACGCTATTTGGCGTCAGTTTTTTAGTAGTCTCTCCAGAACATGAGGTGGCAAATTTATTAAAAGGTCATATTAAAAATTACAACGAAGTAGAAAATTATGTTGAAAATTCTTTGAAAAAAACAGAATTAGAGAGATTACAACAAAAAGAAAAGACTGGAGTATTACTTGAAGGTATTTATGGAATTCATCCTTTCACTGGCGAGCAAATACCTATTTTTGTTGCTGATTATGTTTTGAGTAGTTATGGTACAGGAGCTATTATGGGTGTGCCTGCGCATGATGAAAGAGATTTTGAATTTGCTCAAAAATTTAATCTTTTAATTAAAAGGGTGATTGATTCAGATCAAGATTTGCCTTTTGAAGGGGATGGTAAATTAGTTAATTCAGACTTTTTGAATGGTTTGAGTGTAGATGATGCAAAAGAGAAAATTATTGCTGAATTAGAAAAAAATAACTTAGGATATGCAAAAATAACTTACAAACTTCGTGATTGGTCAGTTTCGAGGCAAAGGTTTTGGGGAGCTCCAATTCCGATTGTTTATGATCCAGATGGCAATCCGCACCCAGTCAAGGATGATGATTTGCCTGTATTGCTTCCTGATGATGTGGATTTTATGCCAACAGGACAATCTCCTCTAACATACTCTCCAAGCTTTCAAGATGGGGTTGAAGAGAAATATGGTAAAGGATGGAGAAGAGAAGTAGATACTCTTGATACATTTATGTGTTCAAGTTGGTACTATTTTAGATATATTGATCCACAAAATGACGAAGCATTTGCATCTCAAGAAAATCTAAAAAAGTGGATGCCAGTTGATTTTTATCTTGGAGGGCCAGAGCATGTTAACGGACATTTATTGTATTCAAGATTTTTCACAAAAGTACTTTTTGATGAAGGTATAATTGATTTTGATGAACCTTTTTTAGTTCATAGACACCAAGGATTAGTTAAAGGACCAGATGGCAGAAAGATGAGTAAGCGTTGGGGAAATGTAATTAATCCCACTGATGTTATTGAAAAATATGGTGCCGACACAGTAAGAACTTACCTTATGTTTATGGGACCTCTTGAGCAAGATAAAGCTTGGAATGATCGTGCAGTTGCAGGAGTACACAGATTTTTATCAAAAGTTTGGAATCTTCAATACAAAGTTAGTAAGGATGAAGATTCGCAGCAAAATTCTGAAATCAATAAACTTATAGCAAAAATAACTCAAGACATGGAAAACATGAGTTTTAATACATATTGTGCAAAATTAATGGAATTTTCTAACTTTTTACAAAAGTGTCAAAAAATTAATCAGCAAGTTTGGGAAGAATTTTTAATTCTTTTATCGCCAACTGCTCCATTTTTATCTGAGGAATTATGGAGTCGGCTTGGATATAAAGATTCAATACATACACAAAAGTGGCCTGATTTTGATAATTCTCAAATAGTGGATGAAGTTATTGAAATTGCGGTTCAAATTAATGGAAAATCTAGAGGTATAGTGCAAGTTAGAGCAAATTCTACTCAGGATGAAGTTTGGAATGAAGTATTGAAAAATCCTAAATTTCAAAACTATTTAAGTGACAAACCTCAAAAAATAATTTTTGTTCCCAACAAAATAATTAGCATTGTAGTTTGAAATTTCTAAAGTTTCTGGTAGGTAAGCTTTGCTTTGTGTTATAATTTTCCAAGAGTCTATTCTGAAGAGTCGCTTTCAAAAGTTTTTTGAAAGAGGAAAGTCCGGACTCCATTTCGGTCCCGTTGAATCTCGAACGGGATAGGCACTCTTAACTCAGTTTTAAAAACTGAGAGAGGAGGTGGGCGCGAGCTTACGGAGAAAAGGGCAACAGAAAGCAAACTTCCTTAGTTTGATAAAACTAAGGAGATGGTGAAACGGTGTCAGCCTAAGTTTTGGGCTGAGCTCTAGCTTGCTAGAGTCGGTAAGAGCGCACCGGTTCTGGTGGTGACATCAGAACGCACGGCAACCCCTGCCTGGAGCAACCTTGTTATTTAAGGGCATAGATAAATGACTCTATAAAACAGAATCCGGCTTACGGGAATAGACTTGATTTAATTTATAACTTTTGAAAATCTTATGAAAAGATTAAGTTTCTATTTCAAAAACCCTGAAAATGGAGAAAGATTGCTAGTTGCTAGTGGAATATTAGGTGAGGATATTATTCAAGCTGATGGCAATTATTATGTAAGCCCAAGTGCACTAAAATTTGATAAAAACTTTCTTGAAGTAGAAGAAAAAGCTTATGTTTGCCCTTACAAAGGCGTTTGTGATTATTACAATTTTGTAAATGACAATAAAGTTGTAAAGAAAATGCTAACATGGGTTTACAATGAACCAAAGGAAGGTTGGGAGCAAATTAAAGGCAAGTTTGGTTTTCCTGGACATTCAGGTATGAACGACATTGAGATTGATGAAGAAGTTGATTGATGTTTTTAAAAAGAGAAAAAATAAAATAGTTTCAACGGTATATCTAGCGGGTAATCGAACACCATGTATTTTAAATCTTTCATTAATTTTTGGGTTCTAACTTGTTCTAGTTCATCTAAATCTAGCAAATCTTTAGCAACTTCATAAGTTTCATCTAGGGCGATAGATATTAACTCGTAGCCTAAGATAGTAGCAAATATTGTAAGAATTTGTAGTATTAAAGTCGTTGCTAATAAAAATTTTTGAATTTCATTATTGAAACCAATAGCTAAAATAAATAAAAAAATGCTAGAAAAAAAAAGAATGTTTTGAATTGACTTTAAATTTCTTAAAAAATTATAAGTTTTTTTTGTTAGTTCAAGTTGTAAAAGTACATAAAAATTTGTAAATAAGTCTTTGTCATAGACTGTGTCTCTTTTAACTAGAATAAAATCTTCTTTAGCTAGAGCAGGGGCGTCAATTTTAGCATTGACTTTAATCCCAATTTTTCTATAAATTTTCATATAATTTTCTAAAATAGTTGCGGGATCGGGTAACTTTGTTAGTGGATAGTTAAATTTGAATGGAATGTTTTTTTGTTGAAAGTAAACTCTGATTCCAATAATTAGTTGCGACAAAAACAAAACAACGCAGATAAAAGTTAAAGTTACCATGTCTACATTGTACAACAAAATCTTTTAGTTTTCTAAAACTTCAGCAACTATAGCTGGAATCTGATCAAGTTTGAAATTTTCATATTTTTTTATAACAACTCCATCTTCAATAAACACAACTGTTGGAACATCGCCTACTTCGAATTTTTGGCTAGATAACGAATTAATGTTAATATCTGCTTCAATCAAATTTATTTTAGTTTGTGCCTTTTCTTCAAATTCAACGTAAAAGGAATTTTTAAAGGCATTACAAATACCGCACCATTTAGAAGAGAAATATATAACACTTTTACCTTCTTTTGTGCTATCTTCAATAAATTTATCACCATATTTGCTATCAGATGCGTTTATATAATTATCAACAAATTCATTTTCGATATTTGCATTTGTTCTAATAACTACGATTTCAGCGTCACCTTTTATAAAAAGATAAGCCAAAACTCCCAAAAATGTAATTAAACCGAATATTATGGCTATGGTAATGTTTTGTTGTTCGTTTTTTCTCATATATACAAATTAACTTTTAATAATAATATTGGGGGTAACTAGATATAATTATATCATAATTTCGAAAAAACTTCCTGCAAAAACTCTGGTAAACTTTCAACATCTTTTCTAAATTTGTTTTTAATATCTTTGAGAATAGTATCTGGTTTGGGAATTAAATTTTTTTGAGCTAAAACTTCTTTAAAATAATTTTTCCCCTTGCTCCAAAATTCGTTTTCAAGAGCTGCAAAATCATCTATTTGTGGAACAATCCTATATTCTCTTGAGACAAACTCAACAATTTTTTCCATTTCTTCTGCAATCGTTAGGTCAGAATTATCTATAACCAGTCTGTGTTTTTTATCTATTTCTTCTTCGTTGTAAAAATTTATGTTATGAAGTTTTTTATATTCATTTTCGTGACTTAGATCAATTTCTTTCATCACTTCACCATCAGCAGGGCGACCATCAACTTGCGTTCTTGAAATTCTTGTATTTATATCTGCTTTCAAAAAAATTGAAACCACATCAGCCCTTTTACCAATCCGAAAACTTGCAATATCGCTCTCAATAATCAAATTTTGGAAATTTGCATTTGTCAAAAGGGAGTCTATGTATTGGTCATAGATTTTTCCAAAAGTTGGTTGAATCATTTCTTGAGCCTGGATTCTTTCTAATCCAAATTCTCCCAAGTCTAACTTTTCAAAAAGATACCTAAACACTCCTCCTCCTTGATAAAGTTCAAACTCATAAATAAATGCTAGCAAAAGAGTAAGCGTTGAGCTTCCTGCGCCAGGCCAACCCGATACCGTTATCTTCATATTTTGATTATACTACACTAAATTAAAAAACTAAATGATAAAATTAATCAATGAAAAAATTTCAAATTAAAAATTCAAAACCAAATAGACTAGACTTGGAGGCAATGAAACTTTTTCCTCAATATTCGAGAAGCACAATCAAAAATTTAATTTATGATGGAGCAATACTTCTGAATGATGAAAAAGTGAAACCTAATTCTAAGGTTAAAGCAGGTGATTTCATTACACTTAAAAATATAAGTACAAAAAAGCTTACAAAAAATAAAATTAACCCTGTAAAACTAAATTTAAAAGTAATTTACGAGGATAAAAATATAATTGCTGTAGATAAACCAGCAGGGATAGTATCACACCCAGATTCTACCCATCACTCAATCACAGTTTTAAACGGAATATTATTTCTTTTGAAAGATAAAAAATATCAAAGAATTAGACTGCTACATCGTTTGGATAAAGATACTTCTGGAATCATTTTGGCAACCAAAAATTTGAAAGCTCACAACTACTATTCTGATTTATTTGCTCAAAACAAAGTTAAAAAGGAATACTTGGCCGTTGTGAAAGGTGATTTTCGAAGAATTTTAGATAATAATCCTTCAATAACTGTAAGAAACTATTTAAAATATTTCAAAAAAAATGATTCTAAAAGTAAAAGTTATGAAGTGAGCAAAGATAAAGGTGAAAAAGCAGTTACTACTTTTGAGTTTATAGAATTTTCAAATGGTTACTCCTTAGTTTTGGCAAAACCTCTTACAGGTAGAACTCACCAAATAAGAAGCCATTTAGCTTACTTAGGGTTTCCAATAGTCGGAGATACTTTGTATGGTGGCAAGCCATTCAAAAGATTAATGCTACATGCCCACAAAATTACTTTGATAAAAATGAATGGTGAAAAACTTGCACTAGAATCAATGCTACCAAAGGACTTTTGTTAGACTAAATTTTTAAATTATGTATAATTAAATTATGCTAAAAATTTCAAACTTAAAAGTAAAATTGAGTGAGGGTGAAAATATAATCCTTCATGATGTTAATTTAGAAGTAAATCCTGGTGAAATACATATTTTAAACGGGAGGAATGGAAGTGGTAAATCTACATTAGTCAACACGATCATGGGGAATCCACAGTTTGAAGTTTTAGATGGTAAGATTGAAATAGTTGATGAAGATTATCCTGAGCACATAGTTGAATCGTTGTGTCCTCCAGATTTAGACCAAGAAGATTATATTATAAGGAAAAATCCAAACGGCAAGTATGATGTTGATTTAACTGAAGCAGAACCTAGCGAAAGATCTCTAGTAGGTGTTTTTTTAGCAAACCAATATCCGGTAGAGATTCCTGGAGTTAATTTAATGCAGTATTTACGCTTGATTTATAATGTAAGAAAATCAGAAAATGATAAATTGCCTTTTTTTAAGTTTAAACAACTAGTTAGTGAGAGAGCTAGGCTAATTAATTACCCCGAACATTTGTTAAAGAGGAATTTAAACGAAGGTTTTAGTGGAGGTGAAAAAAAGAAAACAGAAATTTTGCAGATGTTGGTTTGTGAACCACGATATGTTTTACTTGATGAAATTGATTCAGGATTAGATAAAGAATCTGTCCAAGATGTATTTAAGGGTTTATCTTTATTCCATAAACAAAATCCTAAAACAGCTTTTATAATCATTACTCATTACGATAGAGTAAAAGAATTTTTGAATCTAGATTTTGAACATGAGATGGTTAATGGAAAACTGAAATAACAATTTTATTGCTTTTGAAAAATAAATATATTACACTGGTAATAGTTAGTTAAATATAGTTTTTAAATTTTATCTTTGAAATCAATGAAAAAAAATAACGAAATAGGAGCTTCCCCACTTTTACAAAATGGTTCAAACTCAGTTGATGGCATTAAAAGTACAGTTCATCCAGAAAAATTAGATCAAGTTAGGTTTAGTGAGAGAAAACAAAATGAAAACGATGGAAATTCAGTTAGAATTTTGGTTTACTTTCTTGTGGTTGTTGTGTTGGGGGCAGGGGCTGCTTTTGGGATTCAGAGATTGATTTCGGAGAATGAAACAAACAATATTGACAATGAAACAAGTGACACTAAGCAAGAAGTAAGCGCATATGACATTAATACTGCAGAACTTTTAAATTCAACAGCAGTTGATGTTCCGAGTAAAGAAGATTTAACTGATGCAAGTTTAACTACTGTTGGAATTCAAAGTAATAGCGGAGCGGTTAATGAAGTCGAATATAGAAATTATGAAACTTTTAATAGGGTTATATTGAGAATTGATGCTACACAAACACCCAAAACTGAGGTAACACTTGACACAACAAAGAGACTATTAACAATTAAATTGCCTCAAGGAGTAACAGTGGCTGAAGGTTTGAAACAAGGTGCTAGTGTGGGCACAACTTTAAGTAACATTTTCTTTGATGATGTTGAAAATTCGTTTCAATTGCAAATGATTGACGAAATATTTTATAGAGTAAAAGTTTCAGGAGTAGATTTAATAATAGATTTTGCAACTGAATCAGAGCTTAACATTGAATCACCACAAAACTCTATGGATGAGCCAGTTGATAGTAATGTTGAAGAAGATGAGGATAGTGATTCTTTTGACGATGAAAGCAATATGCTTGATCCAAATGAAGATGATTTAAGTTTTGACGAAAATAACTTTACCAATGAATTTTCACAAAAAAAGCAATATATTGTAAATACAGAACTTCAGGAAAATAAAATTTATCTTAACACTTATTATTTTTATGATGAAGGATCATTCTTTGAATTTAGCATAGGGCAATATGGGCTAACTGGTGAAGAAAATACACCAAATTCTTATGCAGAACTAGTTACAGAGAACGGACAAAATTATATTTTATGGACTGTAGAGAATTTGCAAGCTAGCCCTGATGCTAAGTTAACCAGAGTAACTGCTGAAGATATTGCTCAAACAATTAACATGGCTGGCGCAAATTTTCAGTACTTTGAATTAGAGTCTTACGAAAATGGAAAGGCTACATTTAAGGTTATGCTGAAAAACAAAGCAGATTTCAAATTACTTGCTCAAGAAAGTTACGAAGGCAAAACTCAATTGATAAGTTTACAAATTAGGGATTAGGAAAGTTGAAGACTAAAATTTTGAATAGTTGGTATTTCGTGTGCTTTGTTGTGGTGTGCCTTTTTATGGCGTCTATGCTGTCTACTTACGTTTTTGTGAGCTTAAAGTATTCTAATAATATCTTGTTTACAATGAATCAAATACTTGAGCTTAGAGGTGTTGAAAATTTAATCATTTTAAAAAAAGTTAATGGAAAAAGGTTGGTGATAACTAATAGTGAGCTTTTCAACTCAGATGAATTTCAGTATTTGACTTATTTCACCAAATCTTCGGATATTTTAAGCAAAAAAAATCTAAATAACTTATATAGTAATCTTTCTAAAAATAACTGGGAAAAAGAACTTGGGCTTGGATTTTATAATGAATGGGCAAATTTGCTTGACAAAAATCACGTTTTACTTGAAAGTGATGGCTATATAATTCTTGATGTTAGGGTAGAAATCGAGAGTTTGGAAGTTTTAGAAAATGAGTTGAGAAATGATGTTTTAAAAAGCTTTAAGGACGGTGAAATAAAAAATTTAAATGTGGAATTTGAACCAGTGTTTGATATTTATTTTAAACAAAATGGAAATAAAATAACAAAAATTATTTTGAAATCAAGAAATCCACTAATTTATACTTTTGTTGTTCAACAAAAATACAAAAGTTTAGAAGAAAATTTTGAGATTAAAATTGAATATCAAGATGTAACAATTGAATATGAAATTGTTGAAATCGTAAATAGAAACGAAATGCTTAATTATTTTAAATTTTGGGTATCAGAGCTTTTCTAGTACAATAACTTTTTACTTTTAAGTTGTTTTTCAATTGCAATTTCGATCCAATCTAAGTGAATATCAAAAAGTTTTGATGTTAGCTCTTCGTCAAGTTTAATTCTACTGGCCGAATATAAATTTGTTTTTAAAGCAAATAATTGAGATTTGATGATTTTCGCATCAATTTTTTGTGAAAACTCAGACTCATTAAGATTAATGTAGCCAATTTTATCTGTCAATTTAGCTACACTTTCTAACTTTATGTTTTTTTCTGTAATAACTGAATTTTTTAAATTTCCTAAATTTCCAGAAACGTTCAACATGTAAAGCATCCAAATTGCAAAGCTCAAATCAAAATTTCTATGTTCCATGTATAAAAATTGTTTAGTGTACAAAAAAAATCTGGGATCTTCCAAATCTTCAGCTGTTAAAGAATCTAAAATTTCGCAAGCCAACTGAAGAAGTATCAATCGTCTATAGGATTCTTTCCAGTGGAAAGGTTCATTTAATACTTTAATTTCTGTTATTATCGGAATACTATACTTATTGTTTGTTTGAATTTTTATATGGTTGCCTAATTCAATTGCATGAGATTTCTTGCTTTTACTTTTTTTTACACCTTTTGCAAGAAGAGATAATTTATCACCATTTGATGTAATTATTTTAACTATTTTGTCGGCTTCATTAGAATCATGGACTTTTATGATTATACCTGAAATACTTTTCATATTACTAAGTATATCAGCTTATGCTTCTAAATCTAAAGGAAAAATTTTATTTAAAATTTCAAGTATAGTACTATTTATAGATGATCCATCTTTTTCATTAAAATACATATCTAAAGAAAGATTAAGACCATAAAGTATAATTAGTGAAGATAAATTTTTTAATTCATCTTTAAATTCACTACTTTCTAAAATAGTACAATCTTTCCTTACAACTAAGTAATAAAATATAAATAAGAAAATTCTTAATCTATTAGTTAAAATAACTGAGGTATTAATGCTAATTTTACTATCAGGAAAAGGTATATTTAGTCTAGTATCTTTGAAAGTTTTTTTCCAAAATTCAAATAAATCATAAAAGGTGTTAAAATTTGAATTTTTTTCACCAAAAAGTGAATTAAAAGCAATATTTAGTTTTCTTATTATATATTTTTTTTCATTGGGTATTTTTTCAAAAAAACTTTCTACTAGCTGTTCAACTTCAGAGTCTTTTTTTTCGCTTTGTGGCGTTTTTGCTTCAACCATAACTATTCAGTTTACATTAATTTTTTAAAATATGCTAGAATTTAATTAGTTAGCATTTTGTTTATGAATTACAGATTTTTCTTTGGAGTAGCCTTAGTTTTAATAACTCTAGGTATGGTAGTTTTTATATCTAATTTTTCATATAGAAGGGATTTAATGAGAACTAGAAATGAAGATTATGAAAGCGTAACACTTTCATCAAGCCGATTAAAACAAATGATAAATGATGAAAAGGAGACTATTTCTGAGCCAATAGAATCATTACAAAAAGAGACCTTAATTGAATCTATTGAAGGTGCTAAAACTCAAGTTCGACAAGGAAATTTAATTCGAGTTAATTACATTGGTTGGAGAGCTAATGATGGTGTAGTTTTTGACCAATCTTTTGATAGAGGTGATGAAGGATTTACTTTTAGAGTTGGGAGTGGGGTAATTGATGGATGGTCACAAGGAGTTTTGGGTATGAAAGTTGGAGAGATAAGACGATTAAAAATTCCTAGCAGTTTAGCTTATGGTGAATCTGACGCAGGAGAGTTGATACCTCCAAACACGGATCTGATTTTTGATGTAGAGTTGTTAGAAATTGTAGAATAAAATTTTTAAAAATATTTAAGTTTAAGCTTTTGATTAAATTGTTATGCCAGAAGAAGCAAACCCATTTTTTGAACCGGTAAGCTATGATAAAAAACATCCGATTTTGGGATTTCTACAGACAATCGTTGTGGCTACGTCAGTGTTTATAGTGCTTTACCTGTTTGTAATAACACCAAATCAAGTTGATGGTCCTTCAATGCTTCCAAACTTTGAAGATGGACAAATATTATTTACAAACAAGTTAAGTCAGTGGATTGGTCACACAGACTTTGGGAAGACTTTAGGCTTGAATTATGGAAGAGGCGATGTAATAATTTTTCAAGCTCCATCTGAACAAAAAGCGATTATTAAAAGGATTATAGCACTGCCCGGTGAAAGAATAGCTTTGAGAGAAGGGTTTTTTTATATTGACAACAAAAAACTAAATGAAGAATACTTGCCACCATCTACTTATACAAGCGGAGGAGCTTTTTTAGAAGATGGAGGAGAGAGTGTATTGGTTGAAAATAACACATATTTTGTTGCAGGGGACAATAGAGTTGTAAGTAGAGACTCAAGATCAATAGGATTAATCGCAAGAAGTTGGATCAAAGGAAAAGCTTTTTTAAGATTTTTTCCATTAGAGGATTTTGGAATCATCACCAGAGGAGCTTATAATTTTTCAGAGTCATCATCAGTAATTTTTTAAAATGAATAAACAAAATCTAACCATAAATCAGCTGTATCAGAAAGCTAATCAAATCAGAAAAGATATAATTTTAACTTTGGAAAATGCTGGCTCTGGACACTCAGCAGGTCCACTTGGGTTGGCAGATATTTTTTCAGCGCTTTATTTTAGAATTCTAAATTATGATAGCTCAAATCCAAAATGGGAAGACAGAGACAGACTTTTTGTTTCAAATGGTCACGTTGCTCCTGTTTGGTATGTAACACTTTCGCATGCGGGATTTTTTCCTAATGCAGAACTTTTAACTTTAAGAAAATTAAATTCTAGATTACAAGGACATCCCAACAGGCTAGATACCCCTGGAGTTGAAAATACTAGCGGTCCACTGGGTCAGGGTTTATCTCAAGCAGTTGGTAGTGCTTTGGCAGGCAGGATGGATAAAAAAACCTACAGAGTGTTTTGTATTACAAGTGATGGCGAGCATGACGAAGGTCAAACTTGGGAGGCCATAATGTTAGCTTCAAAAGAAAAATTAAACAACTTAACAGTTATAGTCGATAGAAACAACATTCAAATTGATGGTTATACTGAAAAAGTAATGCCTCTTGACTCATTAAAAGAAAAATATGAAGCATTTAATTGGCATGTGATAGAAATTGATGGACACAATATAGAAGAATTTATTGATGCATGCCATAAAGCGAGAGCTATATTTGAAAAGCCGGTTTGTATAATTGCTCATACAATACCTGGAAAAGGAGTAGATTTTATGGAGTTTAAACCAGAATGGCATGGTAAACCACCAAACAAAGATGAAGCGCAAAAAGCATTAGAGCAACTTAGAACACTTGATGGTAAAATAGTCTATGATTAATGATTTAGAAAATACTTTACTAAATTATACGGACCCAAATTTAGCAAAATTACCAACGAGAGATGGTTTTGGGCAGGGTTTGCTGGAAGTTGCCAAACAAAATTCAAAAATTGTTGGTTTATGCGCAGATTTAACTGAATCTACAAGAATGCATTGGTTTGCAGAAAATTTTCGAGAAAGATTTATACAAGTGGGTGTTGCTGAACAAAACCTGATTGGAGTAGCAGCAGGTCTCGCGCTTGAAGGTAAAATACCGTTTGCTGCTAGCTATGCTGTTTTTTCACCTGGTAGAAATTGGGATCAGATAAGGGTTAGTGTGTGTTATTCAAATTTGAATGTAAAAATTGTTGGAGGGCATGCAGGGTTAACAGTTGGGCCAGATGGCGCTACTCATCAAGCTTTAGAAGATATTGCAATAACTAGAGTTTTACCAAATTTAGTTGTTATTTCACCAGCTGATTCAGAACAGGCTAGACAAGCAACAATAGCTATAGCAAATTATGATGGCCCATGTTATTTACGATTATCAAGAGAAGCTAGCCCAGTGTTTACAACTTCTAAAACCACTTTTGAAATAGGTAAAGCTCAAGTTTTAAAATCTGGAAACGATTTAACCCTAATAGCTACAGGTCCAATGGTTTTCAATGCCTTGATGGTAGCAGAAAATCTAAAAGCAGATTATTCAGTTGAAGTCATCAATGTTCATACCATTAAACCTATTGATATTGATACAATTGTAAAGTCTGCACAAAAAACAAGAAAAGTTGTTACAGTAGAAGAACATCAAATTAATGGTGGTTTGGGAGGAGCTGTCGCAGAGGTACTAGGCGAGAAATATCCAACTCCGATGTTAAGAATTGGAATGAATGATTGTTTTGGACAGTCTGGAAAAGCACAAGAACTACTTGATTTTTATGGATTAAGTGTATATAAAATTTTAGAAAAAGTTAAAATATTTTTGAATGAAAAAATATAAATTTAAAGATTTTATAGTTTTTTTGCTTATAGTCAATTTAAGTATTGTTTTGATTTTTTTGGGTGCAGTTTTTTTGATGCAAAATAATGAAATTTCCGACAGCTCAGCAGCGGATAACAATTGTTGTGAGGGCCCAAATTGTGAAAACTATAATGGTGATTACGTGGCTGGATATAATGCATGTGTGAGGGGGGAATGTGCTAAATGTTCAGGTGGCGCAAAGGGTGGCTGTAACAAAAATAGGCTTTGCGAGGCTGGTGAAAATCATAATAATTGCCCGAGTGATTGTGATAAAGGAGGTTTTTCAGAACTAGGAATAGGGGCGTCTTGTAATGTATATGAAAGGGAGAAAGGATGGGATCAGTGTAAAGGATCTGAAGGTTTAAAGTGTGTTGGATGCCCTCCTGGTACGGCAAATAGTGGACCAAACGGTTTGTGTACAACAAAATATTCTAGTTATACCAATACAACAGTTACAGCAAACTCTGAGTTTATAAATGAATTTTGTATTACACCAACATTTGAAGAACCTGTGCTAGTAGATATAGGTGAGTGTAAACCTTTGGATGTAGAT
This sequence comes from Candidatus Dojkabacteria bacterium, assembly GCA_025999215.1. Classification (GTDB taxonomy): domain Bacteria; phylum Patescibacteriota; class Dojkabacteria; order J137; family J137; genus KatS3mg085. The sequence continues at coordinate 797,615 of AP024679.1, read as the reverse complement.
GGTAATTCTAAACTTGATCTTGTTGATTTAGCATCTTTTGCTAACAGTTACAACAAAAGATGTACTAACAGCAAAGAGATCACTTCCTCTTCTTGCGGAAGTCAAGATATTAATAACGATGGTGTAATAAATTTAATTGATTTGTCTAAATTTGCTTTGTTTTATGGTAAACTGGATTGTAGTGAAATAAAAAAATAAAATTTGCAAAGATATAATATAAAATATAAAATTTAGATATGATAGCTAAAATTTTTAAAACAATTAAGTTTTTACCAATTTTAATTATAATTTTTTCTTTATTTGGTTTGCACAGCGTATTGGCTCAATCTTATTCTTTATCTCCTTCCTCAGGTACTCTTTCGACAGCATCACAAACACAGATTAATATTATTGTTACAGATCCAAGTGGAACCAATGGTGCTACTGTGCATTTGCTGGTACCTTCTCCGCTTAAAGTTGTAAGCGCGACACCTGCTAGTGGAGGTAATATTTTAACTTCTTTTGGGTGTTCAACTGGTGGAGCAAGTTTTAACGATAATGAGGTATGCTTTTCGATTGCAGCAACTTCAGTTTTTGCCCAAAATCAGCAAATTGGTTCCTTCGTGGTGCAAGGAGAATCAACTGGCAATGCAAGTATTTCATATGGGCCTACAGCAGAAATGAGTGATGGCACGAATACTTACGATTTGACTGGAACTGTTGGGAATTACACAGTAACCAATGATGTTTTACCTGATACATCATTTCAATTATATGATTACTTCTACTTACTAATAGGTTTACTGACCATTGATGCAGCTTTAATTCTTTTTTTCATCAAAAACAAAAATTCTAACACAAAATAATTTTTGGTATAATCTTAACATGATAAATGAAGAAACCATCCTCATTTGTGGAGCTTGGCCATATGTTAATGGTGATATTCATATTGGGCATTTACCAGGGTATTTTATTCCAGGAGATATAACTGCAAGGTATTTTCGTTTGAAAGGTAAGAGGGTTGCTTTTGTTTCTGGAACTGATTGTCATGGAACTCCTATCACTGTTGAAGCAGACAAAAGAGGTTTAACACCTGTTCAAATAGTTGAAGAATATGATCCTAAGGTTAGAAAATTGATAGAAATCTATGATTTTAGTTATGATAATTTTTCTTCAACCGTTTCAGAAAATCATAAAAAAGTTGTACAAGACATGTTTATCAGCTTGTTAAATAATGGATATATTATTAAAAAGAAAACCAAACAATACTTTTCTGAACAAGAAAATAGGTTTTTGCCAGATAGATATGTTGAGGGTGAGTGTCCAATTTGTCATGCACTTGAGCAAAGATCTGATCAATGTGAGAATTGTGGTAGATCTCTAGATTTTGGAACATTAATCAACCCATACAGTAAAATTAGCAAATCTGAAGTAATTCTCAAAGAAACAGAGCACTATTTTATTGATTTTGCAAAATTGCAGGATAAAATTTTAAACTTTGCAAAAACAGGCGAAAAACGATGGAGAAAATGGATATATCAAGAAACAATGGGATGGTTGAAAGAAGGTTTAGAGCCCAGAGCAATAACAAGAGATATTGATTGGGGCATTCAAATTCCAAAAGATAGAATTCCAACCAAAATGTTGATTGAAAACATAGAATCAAAGAGATTTTATGTTTGGTTTGAAGCAGTCATTGGTTATTTATCTGCAACTATAGAGTTTTGCGAAAATAATAATTTAGATTATGAAATTTTCTGGAAAAATCCCAAATCGCGACACTTTTATGTAATGGGGCAAGATAATGTTACCTTTCACACAATTTTTTGGCCAGGTCAATTGATTGCATCCGATGTTGAATATACTTTGCCTTATCTTCCTAGCGCAGTTAAGTTTTTAAATGCCAATGGGCTAAAGTTATCAAAGAGCAGAGGAAACATTATTGATGCTATGGATGTAGCACAAAAATATGGAACTGAGGCTGTAAAGTTTTACATAATCTCCATAATGCCAGAAAATAAAGAGTCAAATTGGGATTGGAAACATTTTCAAGAAGTTATAAATAAAAATTTGGTAGGAAATATTGGAAACTACATAAACAGAGTAATTGTATTTACTTCTAAAAATTTTTCAAATGAAGATTTTGACGGTTTGAATGCAAGCCAAAATGTTGTTGAGTTTACAAATAAAACTTTTATTGAAGTTAGAAAGGCAATTGAAGAACATAAATTTACTCAAATGCTAAACTTAATTTTAGAATATTCTAGCTTTGGTAATAAGTATTTTAATGATTCTAAGAGTTGGGAGTTAGTCAAAACTGATAAGACTAGAGCATCGCAAAATATTTATGATTGCTTGTACATTTTAAATAATTTAAGAATTTTACTTACGCCAATACTTCACAAATCTATGAAAAATTTATCACATATGCTAGGCTGGAAACCTGTTGAACCTGTTTTAGGGAAAGATAATTATTCTCCAAGCGAGGTTGATATTACAAATTTGCAATTTAAAGATATAAAAATTCTGTTTAAAAAAATAGAAAATAGTGAAATTCCTGTTTAAAAATTTTAACTTCCTACAGATTTTTTAAAAAAGTGATATATGGTATAATCAAAAATTCTTTGTAAAATGAATTTTATTATAAAAAGTATGAAAGTTGCATTTCAAGGGGAACCTGGCTCTTACTCACATATTGCGGTGAAACATTTATTTAATGGAGTGGAATACGTTGGACATGAGACTTTTGATGAGGTATGTAAAGATTTAGTTGAAAATAGGGTTGATTTTGCAGTTTTGCCAATTGAGAATTCAACACATGGATCAGTTTATCAAAATTATGACAATATTTCAGATTATGACCTAAGAATAGTAGGTGAAGTTTATGTAAGAATAAATTTTCATTTAATTGCTCACAAAGGAGTAAAATTTAGCGAAATTACTGAGTTGTACACTCATCCAGTGGGATTAAATCAGATAAAATCATTTCAAAAAGAGAATCCACAAATCAAATTTTTTGAATATCCAGATACAGCTGGAAGTGTTGCTATGATTAAGAAAAAAGGACTTAAGCATGCAGCTGCAGCTGCAAGTAGACTTTCTGCAAATATTTATGAAATGAATATTTTAAAAGAAAATATTCATGAAAACCCAAAAAACTATACACGATTTTTTGTGTTAACTACAATAAGTAATTCCGATTATGAAAACAAAAAAGGAGACAAAAGAAAAACTACTATACAATTTGTGCTCGGTGAAGAGCCAGGATCTCTTTATAAATCATTAAGATGCTTTGCTGATAGAGATATTTCTTTATCTAAAATTGAAAGTAGGCCAATTTTAAATACAGATTGGGAGTATAGATTTTACATTGATGTTGAGAGTGGTTATGAAAATGAAAAAACTCAACTTGCAATTAAAGAATTACAAGACTATGTAAGAGAACTAAAGATTTTAGGAACTTACAATAAAGGAGAATATATTGATTCTTGAAAAAATGTTAATTATTGTTTATATTACAATAATGAAAAAAGTTAGCTTATTAATTACAATTGTGTCTTTTGATGGCGTCGATTTGGTTTCGCATACCGAGAGCGTAAACTTCAAAAAAGATATAAAAAAAACAATAGAGAAGGTTGTTGCAAAATTTTCAAATGGTGATTTTGTTTCCAAGCTTTTGGATGTTTCAGAAGATAAAAATAAGTTGATAATTTCTTACTACATCACAATTGATTATGATGATATTTTGGATGAAGTAACTAAGCTTTTTCAACCATTTGATGAAAATGTTGATAGTGACTTAATGCAAGAATTAAAATCTGATGTTGAGCAATTTAACCCTATTGTTCTTAGAATGTTACTTGGAAATTTGTTTACAATTGATGATCTGCATTATTTATACGAATTGGTATTGGGAGAAAGTTTCGACAAAGGTAATTTTCATAAAATTGTAAAAAAGAAAGATTGGCTTAAACCAACCAAAAAGTTTTTAAATAAAGTCAAATACAGACCTCCAAGGCTATATACAATTACTTTTAAAAAATAAATGATCTCCAGCAAATTTTTTTGAAACAATTTGTATTAAGTTACAAAGAAATTTTTAACTTTGAGTGTTATCTTCAATTAAATTCTTACTATACCCAAATGAAAAAGTTTATATTAGCTCTTGTAATTTTCTTTAATATTTTTATAGTTGTTTATGCTCAGCAAAACGCCCCTTCAATTGTAATTAACGAAATTTTCCCAAATCCTGATGGAAGCGATTCAGGTAAAGAATGGGTAGAACTTTGGAATTACGGTGATGAAAGTTTAGAATTAAGTAACTATAAAATTAAATCCATCTCAAGTTCAAATTCAGAAAGAACGATTAACTTGCCAAATATTTTTATAGAAGGTAATTCATATATTGTGTTAGCTAATGAGGATAATTTTGCAAATGGTTTAAATAATTTAATTTTATTAGATGATGATATTAATCTCTTTAATTCAGAATCTAGCGTATTTTTAATTGATGCAAATGATGTTGAAATAGATAGTATAAATTATTCATCAACAGTTTCTGGCAAAAGTCTAGAAAGATTGGGCTATAAAAAAAATCCGGAGTGTGCAGAATTAAAATTTCATCCAACATCAAGTTCTCCCGGTTTAGAAAATTTTCATTTTAACAACAATTGTGTTGCTATTGTTAATGAACCTAAAATTTTATTTACCAAAGATGGCGATGAATGGTCAGAATCTTTAGAAAGTTACACTCCCGTTCAAGTTGATGCAAAAGTATTTTTAGGTCAAGACCAGTTAGATGCCAAATGGTACATAGGTGGGTCTGAAGTTACTTTCCCGCTTACTTTTTACGTGCCTTTTAAAGGAAGTATAACTGCATTAATTAATGATCAAATTTTGGAATCAAACGGGTTAGTGATTAGTGCTTACCCTGAGATTTATATAACTGAAGTTTATCCTTCACCACAATCAGGAGAAAAAGAGTGGGTGGAGATTTTTAATAATTCTAATTTTGAAATAAATTTAGAAGGTATGAAATTATCTGAAAAAAACGATGAATTTTGGGCAGAAAAATCCTACCTTTTTCCTAAAACAATTTTACAACCTAAAAAATATTTATTGCTAGATGATTTGAATATAACTTTAAACAATAATGGTGATCAACTTGGAATATTTGATAAGTTTGGCAGTTTAATAAGCGAAGTTCGTTATGGTAACACCAGTAAAGGTCATAGTGCAATTTTATATTATCCTTATGATTTCAAAGAAAATTTTTTAATATCTCAAAATATACTTACACCCAATCAACAAAATCCACAAAAACCAAATATTGAGTTGAAAGAAGTTAAATATGTTAAGCAACAAAGCAAAGAGAGCTTAGTTAAAGTCAGAGGAATAATAACCTCTGAAAAAGATGTTTTATATCCCAACAGAATTTATATTCAAGATAACACTGGGGGTATACGCGTAGAAATAGAAAATAATACAGATTTAAAAGAGGGTGACTATTTAGAAATTATTGGAGAAACTAATACTTATCATAGAGAAACTGAAATTAAGGCAAAAGAGTTAGTTTTGTTAAATGAAAAACCTACATTTAATTTGCATCTTCCAAAAGTTTTTTCTATTGATGATGAAATAATTGGATCATTAGTTCAAATTGAAGGAATAATCACCAAAAATTATTCAAGTAGTTTTGATTTAGAGAGTAATGGATTTGTTACCAAGGTAAAATTATCTAGCAATGCTGATATAGAATTTGAAAAGTCAAAAGGAGATAAGATCCGAGTTGTAGGAATAGTTTCTAGGTATGATGAATCTTTAAGAATTATGCCCAGAAAGACGAGTGATTTGGGATTAATTTTAGACACAAAAGACGAATACATTGAAAAAAATCAAGAACAACAAATCTTGGGAATTAGTTCAAATCCATATAAAGAACCAGAATTTTACAAATTAGCAACACCAATGGAGATAGAACAAAGAACAGTGATTTATGTTTGGCCGTTTCAAATTATTTTGTCTATAATTATCTTTATTGTAGGGCTTTTAAATTCTAATATTCGTGATTATTTGATAAAGTTAGTTTTCAAATATCAAAAAATCAGAGAAAATTTAATTAAGGAAGAATTAAAAGCTCGTTATTTTGTTGAGTCAATGAGACGGTAAATGAGACGGTATAGAAAAAACATAAATTTTAAAAACAATTCAGAAATTTGTTTTTTGGGAGAAAAATGTACTATTACTTTTATTCAAACTCCCACTTTAAAGTCATTTGTAATTAAATCAGGTAAAACACTTAAAGTCTTTCGCGCTTTTGATAGTGTGCAAACTTACAGTGAAATTTTAGAAAATTATTTTAGGCAAGAAGCAAAAAAAATAATTGAAAAGAGAGTTAATTATTTTGCGGAGTTGATTGGAGAAAATTACAATCAAATTTACATTAAAGATACAATTTCAAGGTGGGGTAGCTGCTCCTCCAAAAGAAATTTAAATTTTTGTTGGAGGCTTGTGCTTACTCCCAAAGAAATTTTAGATTATGTTTGTGCTCATGAAGTTGCGCATCTAAAACATATGAATCACTCTAGACATTTTTGGAATTTGTTAGAAAGTATATTTCCATCTTACAAAGACGCAAGAAATTGGTTAAAAATAAATGGCAAGAAATTGCATGAATTTTAGATTTTCAAAGCTTACTTTTTCTGGTAATATTTCATAAAATTAAATTATTATAAAAATTTTATGGCCGATCCTAAGCTTAACCCTCAACCCTCAAACTCAAATGACCCGCTAGATATGATGAATGGTGGAAATCAATCATTAAACAATCAAAATGGCAACCTACAAGCTCAACAAAATTTTGTTGCGCCTCAATCGGCAGGGCAAAATCAAAATTTTCAACCAAACTTTTCACAACCAGTGGCTCCTCCGCAAGTTGGAAGTGCTCAGCCGGTTGTTACACCTAATCCTAACTTTTCAAAGGTAAATACTAATCAAAATTTAATTAATGAACAAAATTTAAATACTCCTCCTACGCAAAAAAAAGAAAAGAAAGGAGGTTTTTTAGGTAGATTTTTTAGGCTGTTTGTTGTGTTTGTATTTTGCGTGTTGTTGGGAATTGTTGGGGCGTTTATATATATAAATTTTTTTGAAAAGGAAAGTGATTCTAATTTAAATACAAACGATAGTCAAACAGAAGATGATGCATTTTCAAATAATCAAGTTGAAAATAATTTAATAACTGTTACTTCACCGAAAAGCGGTGATGTTGTATTTGGAACTTTTAAAGTTGAAGGTAACAAGAATATGGAACTAATTTTAGAAGTATCACTAACAGATGAACAAGAAACTGTGTTAGATACAGAAGTATATGATTCCAACACTAGTAATTGGTTTGTGACTTTGACGCTACCCGATGATATTCAAGCTAATCAAGGTTACATAATTGTAAGAAATCTTAATTCTAGCCAAGAGTTAGAGAGAATACCTGTATTATTTAATGAGAATAATACAGAGTTTAATCCGAACCTTGGTACAAGTACGGTAGGAAGTTTTACATTACCTAAGAGTGGGGATGTAGTTTCAAATCCAATTTTAGTAACAGGCCAAGTTAGTGATTTTGCTAATAAAATGATTTTAGTTAGAATAGTAGATCAGAATGAGAATACTATCGCAGAAAAATCAATATTTTTTGAAAATGTAACTGGTCAAATTCCAACATTCGTTGAAGAGTTTGAAATAACAGATGATGAAGTGAGTGGTAGCATTTTTTTAATTTTACTTGAAAAAGATCCAATAACTCTACAAGAATCAATTTTGGATGAAGTTGAAGTTCAGCTAGAAATTTAGATTGTGTTATGAACAAAAACGAAGCAATAAAAATCTTACAAAATCCTGGTTTATCAAGAGAGGTCATTGAGGCAATATCAGTTTATAAAGAAGAACCAACTTGGATGAGAGATTTGAGATTGAAGGCTTATGAGCATTATGTTTCAAGGAAAGTTCCAACGTGGGGTCCAGATTTGTCACAGTTAAAAGATGAGGATATAAGGTTTTATGTAGTCCCCGGATCAAAGAAGAACAGAAACTGGGATGAAGTTCCAACTGATATGAAAAAAACTTTTGAGGAATTAAAAATTCCAGAGGCTGAAAGAAAATTTTTGGCAGGAGTAGAAACTCAGTATGATTCAAATGTTGTTTATGGACGAATTAAAGAGCAGTGGGAGAGCAAAGGTGTGATTTTTACTGATACAGACACTGGCCTTAAGGAACATGAGGAAATTTTTAAAAAATTTTTTGGAAAAGCGATTCCCTATACCGATAATAAATATGCTGCCCTCAATACTGCAGCTTGGAGTGGAGGAAGTTTTGTTTATGTTCCTAAAGGTGTAAAAGTAACAGTTCCTCTTCAAGCGTATTTTTATATTCAAACTCAAAACTTAGGACAATTCGAAAGAACTTTAATAATTGCCGATGAAGGATCAGAGGTTCAATATGTTGAAGGTTGTTCCGCTCCAACATATAGTTCTGATATTTTACACTCAGGGGTTATTGAATTGATTGCACTGAAGGGTGCAAGAATTAGATACACGACTGTTCAGAATTGGTCAAAAAATGTTTATAACTTAGTTACTCAGCGAGGTTTAGCATATGAGGATGCAGTCATTGAATGGGTTGATTGTAATTTGGGATCTAGAGTTACTATGAAATATCCAAGCGTCATACTTGTTGGAAATAATGCTCGTGGTGAAGTTCTTTCGGTTTCTATGGCCGACAACGGGCAACACATTGATAGTGGTGCCAAAATGATTCACATTGGTAAAAATACATCAGGTGTAATTACTACAAAATCAATTTGTAAAAATGGCGGAAGAACAAGCTATAGAGGTTTAGTGAAGGTTTCACAAAGCTCTCAAAATTCAAAAACTAAAGTAATTTGCGATGCCTTGATACTTGACGATGACTCCCAAACGGATACTTATCCGTATAACGAAATTTATGAAAATACAGGTAGAGTGGAGCACGAAGCAAGCGTTTCAAAAATATCAGAAAATCAATTGTATTATTTAACAAGTAGAGGATTGAGCGAAGAGGAAGCAGGAGGATTAATAGTATCAGGTTTTGTGGAACCAATTGCAAAAGAGCTGCCAATGGAGTATGCTATGGAAATGAATGATTTGATAAGGATGAGCATGAAGGGAAGTGTTGGTTAAAAAATTAAGATAATATTTCAATAACTTCTTCAATACTGCTTACCTTCATTAAAGCTATTTTTAAGTCTTTTACACTAGAGAATTTTCCAGCCTTTGCTCGAGTTTGCTTTAAATAATTAAACCACGATTGCAAAGTTTTACAGTACCAACCAAAGTGTTTTCTCATTTGAAAAAATTCTTTGGGGTTAGATTTACTTTGAGTATGGATTTGAGAATGTTCAATTATCACATTTTTAATAATTTCATAGGCTTGTTTAGTATTTTTAATTTTTTCTTGCAACATTTTAGGATTTTGAAATATCCATGGGTTTCCAAAACTTGCCCTTCCAACCAATACACCGCTACTTCCAGTAAAATTTAACATCCGCTCTATATCAAAAAAAGTTTTTACATCACCATTAGTTATGATCGGAATTGGGCTAATTTGAACCGCTTTTTTAAGTTCATTCCAGTTTGCTTCTCCATTATACATTTGTTTTAAGGTTCTTCCATGTATAGCAATCCAGTAAGGATTAGCTTTAACTAAATTCTCAATCCACTCTTCTGTAACAATTGAATCATAACCAATACGAGTTTTGACTGTAACTGGTACTAAAGTTCTTAGCCCCAAAAGATTTTTTTGGCCATTTGAAATTGCACTTATACTTTTTTCAATTTTTAAAAATTTTTGTCTGTTTTTTTCAATTTGTCTCTTTACTATTTCTAATGACTTGTTTGATAATCCTGTTAATTTACCATTGCTTACCCAATCCTCAACGCCTTGCTTTGTAGCTTTTATAATGTCTTGAGCTTTGATTGGAGTTTTTATTAAAGCTGCCCCTGCCCCGCTGCTTGCTACATTTTTTGCAGGGCAACCCATGTTTATATCAACCCCATCAAAACCAAGCGCCACAACAAGCTTAGCAATGTGGTAAAAATATTCGGGATCTGATCCATAAATTTGTGCAAAAATTGGTCTTTCAATTTCTTCGTAATCTAACATTTTAATTACATTTCCTGTTGCTTCTGTCAGAGCTCTAACATGCACAAACTCAGTAAAAACAATATCAGGATTACTTTTTGATTTTACAACTTGACGAAAAGCAGTATCAGTAACTCCATCCATCGGAGATAAACCTACAATAGGGAATTTTAGACTCAATAGTTCTTCATTCATGCAAAAGATTATAGCAAAAAATATTTAATTGCTTTTTATTGTTTTTGGAGTGTTAAAATTGTCAATGTAGTTTTGCATCCAAATTTCTGAAATAAAAATTCTCCAAAAATAAAGAGGATCACCAGAGATTTTATTTTTTAACATCAAATTAAAATTAGTTAAAACATTTTCTGCATTCCAATAAGGTCTGCTTTTGAAACTATCAGATTGAAAAATTTCTCTAAATTTATCGGCTTTCCTTTCTATCCATTCCCATTCTGGATTTGTAAACCCAATTTTACTTCTTCTTTTTCTATTTTTTTCTGGGATTATTCCTTTGAGTGCATTTCTGTACACAAACCTATTCCATCCAAATTTAATTTTTTGATCAATTGGTAAATTGAAAATAAATTCTACCATTTCGTGATCTAGTAGAGGAACGCGAGATTCTAGCGAATGGCTCATTGAGTTTTTATCTTCATACCTGAGAAGTGCAGGGGTTGTGCTTGATGTTACATCTTCAAACAATCTTGCGTTTAAATTATCAAAGTTTTTAAATTTAAATTGATTTCCGTTATATGTTTTATAAAAATTTTCATTAAGAAGTGAATCAGAGGAGAGCACATTTTTCAAATTTAATTTTTGTATGAATTTTTTTATAGCAAATCCCCAATACAAATCTTCACCCATGAATATTTCCCTAATCGCGCTCCAGTAATTTCCAGAATTTAGCGCAGACTTAAAATATGACATAAAATAAGGAATGTATCCGGCGAGTAATTCGTCTCCACCTTGACCGCTTAATAAAACTGTAACTTTTTTACTTGCTTCCTTCATTACAACACTGTATGCATATGGAGCGCCACTTATTACAGGTTCTTCCTGATAGTACATCCAAGAGTCTAAATCATTCCAAAAATTTTCAACTTTTGGTTGAATTTTCACAGACTCAACACCAGTACTTTTGACAACGGAATCAATATATTCTGTTTCATCAACAGTTTCTCCTGGATGAACTGCCGAAAACGCAAACATGTTAGCTTTGCCGTATTCCTCTGTATAAATTTTATGTGCAAGAGATGTAATTCCACTCGAATCAAGACCACCCGACAGTGTAACACCGACCGGGACATCACCGATTAAATGAATTCGTATAGTTTCAGTTAGTTTTTCCAAAAACTCACTTGCATATTCGCTATCTTTTTTGCTAGATTTAAAATTAGAATTGTAGGTTGGATGCCAATACTTAGTTACAGTGAAATTTCCATCAGGTTTTATTTTCATGTAATGCCCTCGAGGAAGGCTTTTAATATTTTCAAAGAAAGTTTCATTTTCAATATCGTGCACCCTTGATGTCAAAAATCTAAACAAAGTTAGCTCATCAATTTTTCTTTGAATATCAAAGCCTGTTAATATGGCTTTAATTTCTGACGCAAAAATTATTCTATTTTTAAAATTTGTAAAATAAAAAGGTTTTATGCCTAGCCTATCGCGAGCAATGAAAAGTTCATTTTTTGTTCGATCAAGTAGTGTGAAGGCAAACATTCCCCTCAATTTTTCAACAACATTTTCTCCCCACTCTTCGTAACCATGAACTATTGCTTCTGAGTCAGAGTTAGTTTTAAAAACATGTCCTTTTTTTTCTAAAAGATTTCTTAATTCTTTGTAATTATAAATTTCTCCGTTCAGGAAAAGTTCAATGTTTTTTGATTCATTTTTTATTGGATAAATATTTTTTGAAAGGTCAACTATTGATAATCTTCTAAAACCCAGATGAAAGTTTGGGTGTTTTATGTATGCGCTATCATTTGGGCCACGATGAATGATAGCTTGATTCATTTTTTCAATGATGCCCTCTAATTTGGTTCCAGTGTATCCAACAATTCCACACATGATTAAAGTATAACAGAATTTAATTTTAATTTAACTATCTTTCAAACATTAAGTTTTTTAAAACAACTATTATTGAGAATTAGCTTTTTATTTGTTAGAATTAGAGCATATTAAGATGCTGTTATGATTTTGAACTTTTCAGAAGAAGAATTATATAAAATTAATCACTCAGCTGAACATATTTTTGCGCAGGCTGTTAAAGAGTTGTATGGAGATAAAGTCGTTTTGGCTGTTGCTCACATAACTGAGAGAGGGTTTTCGAATGATGCTAGATGGAGCATTGAGTTAACTGAAGATATGCTAACGCAAATTGAGAAAAAAATGCATGAGATAATTAAAGCTGATTTAGAAATTACTGCTCAAGAAGTAACTTTTGAGCAAGCCATGGAAATGTTTAAAGACAATCCATTCAAACAAGAATGGATTAAAGAACATACAGAAGCTGGTAAAACCCTAACAATCTATTGGACTGGAGATCAGTATTATGATTTATGTAAAGGTCCACATGTTAGTAGAACATCGGAAATTGGAGCATTCAAGTTACTATCTATTTCAGGCGCTTACTGGAGAGGTGATGAAAAAAATGAAATGCTAACTCGAGTTCATGGAACGGCTTGGCCCACCAAAGAAGCTTTATCAAAATATTTAGAAATGCTTGAAGAGGCCAAAAAGAGAGATCATAAAAAAATTATGAAAGAACAAGATTTAATTGTTTTTTCGGAACTAGTTGGAAGTGGTCTTCCTCTTTGGACTCCACGAGGCGCAGTAATCAGAAGAGAACTTGAAAGATTCATTGTTGACGAAGAAATAAAACGTGGTTACCAGCACGTTTACACTCCAGACATAGCAAATTTAGAATTGTATCGAAAATCAGGGCATTACCCTTACTACAAAGATTCAATGTATGCACCGATCACTATAGATGATGAAGAGTATATGCTAAGGCCAATGACTTGTCCTCATCATTTTCAGTTGTATTTATCACGACCAAGAAGTTACAAAGAGTTGCCGATGAGAATTGCAGAACTTGCAAAGCTTTATAGATATGAAAAATCAGGGGAGTTAACTGGTTTAATCAGGGTTAGAAGTTTTTGTTTGGCAGATGCCCATATAGTAACCATGAGAGAAAAGGCTGAACAAGAAATAGAAAATGCTCTTGAATTGATTGAGTATATTTGTCACCTTTTTGGTCTAAAACCTAACGAAGATTATTCATATAGGTTATCTCTAGGAGACCGTCAAGATGATAAAAAATATTATAAAGATGATGAGTCTTGGGATTATGCAGAAAATGTATTGAGAAATGTTTTGAAAAAAAGAGTAGTAAAGAGTGTTGAGGCTCAGAATGAAGCTGCGTTTTATGGTCCAAAAATTGATATACAGATGAGAAATGTTAATGGAAAGGAAGATACGGCTTTTACAGTTCAGTATGATTTTGTAATGCCAAAACGATTTGGGTTAAAATTTATTAATCAAGATGGAAACGAAGAAGAAGCCGTGGTGATTCATAGATCATCTGTTGGAGCGATAGAGCGAACTATTGCATTTTTAATTGAAAGGTTTAACGGTAGTTTTCCTTTGTGGCTACATCCTGAGCAGGTCGCAATTATACCAGTGAGTGATAAAGTTCTTGGTTATGCAATAGAAATTAAAAATAGGATTTTAGAAAAAATTCCTAACGCTAGAATTGAGCTGATGGACGAATCAGAAAAAATACAGAAAAAAATTAGAAATGCACAGCTTAAAAAGATTCCCTACATGTTAATACTTGGTGAGAAAGAGAGGTTAAATCAAACTGTTAACGTTAGACTTAGAACTGAAGAGGTTTTGGGAGAAATGCAAGTTGATAGTTTTATCGATAGGCTAGGAGAAAAAATAAAAAGTAAAAGTTTAGAGCTTTAAATATTGTTTTTTTTCTGGAGTCTTGTTAAAATATTCTACTTAGTATAAAATATTAGTGTTTAATTTAGAAAAATGGCAAAATTTGCGGTGGTAAAGCTAGGTGCTAAACAATATGTTATCGAGGAAGGAAAGGAATATAAAGTTCCAAAATTCTCTGTAGGGAGTGGGAATCATAAAGTTGCAGAGGTTTTAGCGGTTGGTGATGAAAAACAAGTGAAGTTGGGTAATCCGAATGTGGAAGGAGCTGAAGTTACAATAAATGTAAAAGGTCATGAGAAAGGAGAAAAAGTTAGAACAGCTGTATATAAAGCAAAATCAAGATATAGAAGAGTTCACGGACATAGAAAACAATTAACTTCATTTGAAGTTGTCAAAATTAATTTTTAAATAGAAATTAATGGCACATAAACAGGGATCAGGAGCAGCAAAACGTAATGTAGATGTAGCAGGTAAGCGACTTGGTATCAAAAAGTTTGGGGGAGAAGTCGTAAAACCTGGTGATATCATTGTTAGACAACGAGGTACTAAATTTCATCCTGGAAAAAATGTAAAAATGGGTAGAGACCACACATTGTTTGCTGTTGCAAATGGAGTGGTTAAATTTGTTAGGATGACTGGCTACAAAAGACATCTAAAAAAGGTGCATGTTTTGCCAAATGAAGTAGATGTAAAATAATTCCTCTGCGTTTTACTTTTTTAAATTTTCTCACTAATTGATAAAATAATTTTATGAAAAAAAGAATAACGGTCATAGGAGGAGGAACTGGTACGATGCCTGTTTTAAACGGTTTAAAAAATTATCCAGATTTGGAACTCACAGTTATTGTTAACATGACTGATGATGGTGGCAGTAATGCGGTTGTTCGAGATGAATTTGGTTTGCTACCATTGAGTGATTTGCGAAAATCAATTATTGCCTTGGCTGAAACAAATGATAAGCTCCTGCGAGATATGTTTACATATAGATTTTCAAAAGGTGAAGGATTACGTGGACACACATTAGGAAATTTAATGATGATGGCTCTCACAGATATCTACGGTAGTGAGCTTGAAGCTGTTAAAAAATTATCTAAACTGTTTAATGTCAAAGGAAATATAATTCCGGTAACGAGGGATAATACTATTTTGGTTGCACATTATGAAAATGGCAAAAAGATTAAAAGTGAACACCTAATTGATGAACCTGAAGACGATGATCTAAAATACTCTAAAATTGTTAAATTAAGTGTTGAACCCAAAGCTAAAGCTACAAAGGAATCTATAAAAGCTATTTTAGATAGTGATTTTATAATCATTGGTCCTGGTGATTTGTATACAAGCACTCTTGCTAATTTGGTAATTGATGGTATTAGTGAGGCTTTACAGAAAACTAAAGCGAAAATAATTTTAATTACCAACTTAATGACTAAATTAGGACAAACTCAGTGGATGAAAGCTAGCGATTTAGTTAACGAGGTTGTTAAGTATTCCAAAATCAAACCTCATTATATTTTACACAACAAGAGTAAAATTAATCCTCAAATTATAGAAAGGTATAAAGAAGAAAATGAGTATGTGTTGGAAGATGACTTAGATAAAACAAATTATGAAGTTATAAGAGCAAATTTTTTAAATAGTAAGGTAACTAAAAAAGATAAAGGAGATGAGTTAAAAAGAAGCTTGGTTAGGCATGATCCCAAAAAATTAGGAAAAATTTTGTACGGAATTTTTACTTATGAAAATTTTTCAAAAGTATTTACCTAAGACCTGCAAATATAAGCATTCTACCTTCTTTTTTATTATACATTTTAGAAAATTTATGAGAATGTTTTCCCAATTTGTGCATTTGTAAAAGTATCTAAATTAGAGTCATAAATTTGATATTCATCTATTCCACAATCATAAAATTGATTAAGTAAATATCCTTTTAAATCTAGAAAAATTTTTTCATTTTTAAATTTCACAAAATTTTTCCATTTATTAATCTCTTTAATCAGATTTAAATCTTTTTGCATTATAAAATAGTGTTCTTTTGAGATCATTGGACTAATTCCAATTCTAATTGATTCATGTTGAACATTTAATTTTTCAGTCAAAAATCTAATTGTTTTTTTAGGAAGCTCTAAGTCTATTCCTGCTCGTCCTGCGTGCATTACTGTTACGAACTCATCTTTTTTGTTTTTTGCATAGATTATAGAGATAGCACAATCAGCAGGTTTAACCAAAATTAAGTTTTGGCTTGAATTTGTAATTAGGCAATCTACGTTAAAAAATGAATTTTTATTAACAATCTTACTTTTATCTACAAAAATTATTTTGTCCTTATGTTCGCATAAAAGATGCAACTTATTTTTATTACTTTCAACTTTATTTAACATTAGAAAAGTTTCAATATTTTTCCTAACAATTTCACTTGATTCAAATTTATAACTCATGTTGGGAGCATTCCATGAGATTCCATGGTGTAAGTATTTTTCTAATTTTGGGAAGTAAAGTGTCTGTTTGTTTTTGAGCTTAACCATAATAAAAATGCTGCGGAGAGGACTCGAACCTCCACGGGATTAACTCCCACAACGACCTCAACGTTGCGCGTATACCAATTCCGCCACCGCAGCACTTGTAAAATGTGCAAAATATTATACAATATTACTCGATTACTTGTAAAAGTTAAAAGTTTAATGTAAAATCTCTTATCAATGGGGTGGTAGCTCAATTGGTTAGAGCACTCGCCTGTCACGCGAGAGGTTGCGGGTTCGAATCCCGTCCACCTCGCCAAATTCAAGCTCCAAAACTCTTCTTTTTTACAAAAACTTAATAATGCTGTAAACTATTATTATGGAACCTCATCCTGTCCCACAAAATATTTTGGATATAGAGTTTAAGCTTTTTGGAAGTTTTACATTGAAACAATTTGGAAAGATGTTGATTGGTTGCATGGTAGGATTATTTTTTTTCATACTTCCAATAAATTTTTTTGTGAAATTTCCCTTTGTTGCAGGTTCAATACTGGTTGGTGTTTTAAGCGCTTTGGTACCAACCTTTCAAACATGGATAACAGGTTTTACAAAAGCCTTGTTTATATCTCCCAGATATGTTTGGATTAAAGATAAAGTCAATTACGAGCTATTAAATAAAAGTAGCTCAGTAAAACCAGATAAAGAAACAATTCAAGCTGCAAAGAACAGAAAAAAAATTGATATTTCTGAGATCCCTCTAGACAAGCTGTTTGTAACTCAGACTTCAAACTCCAATCAACAATCTGATAATGATGAAAATCAAGTTAAGGATCAAAATTTTCAAAGAGTATACGCACAAGAATTTCAGAATGAAGAAAGTAAGTCCGTTAATTCTAAACAACCGAAAAATTTTCAAAATGAAAATAGCTTGTCCCCAGAGCAAGAAATAAATCTATTGCAAACTCAGTTAGAAAATTTAGACATGTCTGATCCAAATTATAAAGCGAAAAGCGAAGAGTTGATGATGAAAATTGCAGAAGTAAGATCAAGGGTTAAATTAAAAGGTAGATATGATACGGTTGCAAGGCAGGGTGAAAATCTGGTTGATGCTCAAGGTCAAAAATTAAATAATTATGGTCAAGAAATTTTTGGTATAGTAGTTGATAGGCAGGATAATCCAATTGATCAAGCTCAAATTTTTTTTCAAAATTTAGAAACCAAACAGCAGTTTAATGTTGTGAGTGACGGATCAGGAAAATTTAGCACAATGAATAAATTACCAATAGGTACATATTTAATATCCATTAAGCATCCGAAATTTAAATTTGATAATTTTAAGATTATTGTATCATCGCAAAAGTTACCAGCATATAAATTTAAAGCTCGATGAAATTTTTAAAATAATGGTGTATAATCATATTAACGCCGAAGTGGTGGAATTGGTAGACACGTCGGACTTAAAATCCGATGAGGGTTAAACCTCGTGCGAGTTCGAGTCTCGCCTTCGGTACCACGCAATACTATGTTTTGTACTTTAGATTTTGTAGTAAAACCTCAACACAATCTAATTAGTTAAAGTTCAATCCTATCCACAATAATTTACAATCTAGATTGGAAAAATATAACTTTCATAATTCTAACTATTTTTTGTGCTATGCTTTAAGGGATTATAAATTTATAAATACATTTTGTTGTTTTTTTGTAGGTTAAATCAGAAACTTTAGCAATTCGGTATGGTTATATATCTGTTTCAAGAAGGGAGAGGGATTAATATAGTAAATAAAATAAAAGCCTATGAACTTCAACAAAACGGTAGAGATAATGTAGATGCAAATACCGACTTAGGTCTACCTCAAGAATTAAGAACTTATAATGTTGTAAAGGATATTCTAGATGAATTAGAAGTAGTTAGTGTGGATCTAATGACAAATAATCCAGATAAAATCTCAAAGTTGAAAGATGTAGGTGTTATAGTTGAAGGTCGATTACCTGTTATAATTGAGGCTAATCAACATAACAAGCGTTATCTGGAAACAAAACGAGATAGGATGTCACATCTTCTCAAACAATAATTTATTTATTATGTAACAGAAATGGCTACAGAAATCGAAATTAAATATAAGGTACTATCGAAAGACTTAGCTCATATTAAGGAACTTCTATCGAAATACGAATCCAAAGGCAAAAAATATGAAAAAAATATCATGTTCGATAACGAACATAAAACAATGGAGAGTGTCGATGCTAGGCTTAGAGTTAGGCTTATATCTGATACTAGAGAATCGCAAGATAAGCACATTCAGTTAACCTACAAAAAAAGACTCTCAGTTGCAAACGGAATCAAAAAAGAAGAAGAAATTGAAGTCGAATTCGATACAAATGCCGATGATTTTATAAAGATAATTAATAAGATGGGTTATCAAAGAACAACTAGCTATGAAAGGTACAGAGAAACATTTGTAACTCCAAATCACATCAAGATAACTTATGATGAATTTCCTTATGGCGTAGTACTTGAAATAGAGGGTGAAGAATCTGACCTAATTGTGCTTGAAAAAGAATTAGGGCTGTCTAATGAAGATAGATACGCCTTAAGTTGCGATGATTTGTATCGTGAACTTTGTCAGAAAGAAGGCAAAGAACACAAGAAAGACATCTCATTTGATGATGTTGATGTGCCTAAGTACTAAATTGTAATAAAATGTACGGAAAAAAGCTTGATCAAATAAAATTTAATAATCAGGAAAACGCTACCGAATTAGGTTTGGCTTAAGTATTGTTAAGTAGATATACTTTTGATGTACCATTAGCACTAGACATTGCAGAAGCCAGAGGGCTTGATTTAGCAAGTATACCTCTGGCAATTAGAAGTCTGATAGACACAGATTCTATAAGAACTCAATCGCCTCTATTCCCAGATACACAAATTCCAACTACATTTTTGAATAATAATGAGTTTGCAAGAACTGTTTTAAGAGGGAAGTTAGATATATTCCTTTCTGAAATAACTCAGAGTGGAATCAATAGAGTCAATTACAATCTTTTATGATTGTGAATCATGAATGGATAAAATGGGGATTAAATACATGGTTTCTTGTAAATTCAAGCACAATGGCAGAGCTTGTAGTAATGGATGAATCTGTTGAGAAAATCACAAGAGAATGGATGCTAGAAGAGTTTGGTATAGATTTAGGTCAGCCAATAACACACCCACATCTAGTTTCTGAAAATGGGAAAAGAAGGCTAAGCGAAGCAGGTTTCCCCAATGTAAGTAAACATCTAACCAGGGACGATTACGCCGAGATGCTTGTTGCTTGCTACGAACTATCAATAGCAACTAAAGGTAGCAGGGGGTTTTTCGGAAGGTCTTGGATTTATAATCCAGCTATTCATGTACCCCTAGCGATGGTAAACCTTTTGTAGCCTTTATTTTTTGCAACACGATTACTTAGCGGGCATGAGAAAATATTTAGTTACTGCATCTCCAGATGGTATGTTTCCAACAAAAAAGAAATAAACTATGATGAAGAAGCTTGTAACAGAATATTTCATATTAAAGGTGGTGAGAGAATTCCTGACATCATTAATGCTTTTTATTCTGCCCTTAATGCTTATACACAAGACCTAAGAATTTATCTAAGAGAAAATAAACAAAATGTGCCTCCTTTCCGATTAAGTTTAAATGTTAAAACTAGAGAAGGGGGTGTGAGAGTTAATGTTTTGAGTGGTACAGAGAATAAAACTGATCAAAAACTACTTGTGCGTCAAGTAACATTACCTGTATCAATGACAGTATTTCCTCATGACCCAAATAGAACGAATAAAGAACTAATGAATAGGATAGACACTATTAAACGTTGTCTAAATCCAGTTGATCCTACTACAAGAAATAGCGGTAACGAACAATAAATTGAACTAATTATGAAATCAGGGGTTCGTCTGATTTAAACTTTTATTGCGTTTAAATTGATGATTGAAAGCTGTTGTCCCCCAGCCACCTGATAATTTCTAGTTTTCTAAAAAGCTCTTAGAATTATTTTGTTAGGAAGTTTTTCTTTTCAATCAACTTTCTCCAAACGCTTGACTAAAAGATATACCTCCGAGGTTACGGTTTATGAAATCAATAAATTCATTACTTTCATGTAAATATATTGACGAAGTATATCCACTTAAATACATCATATTTGCATACCTAACAAGATTGTTAGTGTCGCAATTTTTCTTAACAAAATTTATAAAAGCTTCAAAATCTTCACTACTAATTTTACGTTTTTTATAACATTCAAAAGATACCTCTAAAATTTTAAGTTGTATTCCTGTTATTTGAGTTTGGTTGAAAATATTAAAAGGAAATATAATCAAAGATCTTTTAACTCCACAGTAAGACTTATAATAGACAACTCCATCAGTGATGATTCACTGTAAAAGACCTCAATAGGCAATTACTATTTACACGCAAAATTGACAGATAAATTTGACAGACATGGATTTTTGAATTAAAATCTGATATCTAAACTATCATAAAGTTAATTTAGGATAGAAAAAATACTGAATAGTTTATGCCGATAAACATCCACTAGACAGCTGATGCAAAATCTGTGGAGGATTTTATGTCCCTACTCGTTTTACATTTAAATTATATCATATTAATTAACAATGTCAACTATTGGTGACAACAAAAATACAATCGGAGAAATTATTAGGTTCTATAGGAAAAGAGCCGAGTTTAGTCAATCACAGCTGGAACTTGAAGCTGGGCTTGCATAGGGATCGCTTACAAGAATTGAAAAAATACAATTAGTCCTACAAAGGAAACAATTTCCAAGATTGGTAAAGCGCTTAACTTAACTAGTATAGAACTATCATATTTATTTGAAGTGAACTTTTATAAAAAAGCCTCTTAACCTTTAATTAAATCGCATGAATAGTATAACAAGAGTAAATTTAAGAATAGCATTTGATATTAATGGTACTTTAGTAGGGACATCAGATCCAGATGATTCTTTGGCGATGCAACTACTTATTAAGAGATTAAAAAAAGCAGGTCATACAATCATCTTGAGGACAGGGGATACAGTTGAATATTCAATGCAAAAGGCTAAGGAATTAGGTTTAGATCAATACATAGATGAGTATGCGACAAAATTAGATATTGAAGAAAGACCCGATGTAGCATTTGACGATGTGTGGGGCATGTTGGCAACAGGAGTAACTATTAAAGTTTGAGTTTTGAATACTAAAGTTAGGAAACAACAATCTATGCCTATAATTGAATCACTGTTCTGGTTACTAACTCACAGAGCTAATTGGGGAACTATGACAGAAGATCAAATCATTAATACTTTAGTAATGGCAAAAAAGTTTGATAAACAGATAGAGCAACTACTCATTAGTCTAAAAAAGAACAAATCTAAAAAATTTCTTAATTAATTTTTATCAAATAAAAATGGATAAGCCTAAAGTGAAAGTGAATTCAGAGGTAACAATAGAAATGAGTGGTAAATCGAGAACAGTAACGATAGTGAAAGTGCGGAGATTGATTTAAGTAGAGGTTTCATTTCAGTGGATTCGCCTTTAGGTAAGTTTTTAATCGGCAAGGATGAAGGTAAAGGCTTTGACTTTGAAAGTCCATCAGGAAAAGTGGTTAAAGTAAGTATATTAAAAATTAGAGAAAATGAGTAAACTTGTATTGCAATACAATGCTTATATTAATACTAGATGTTACAATCCATATTAAATAATTTAAATTAGAATATAATCACATTATATGAAAACTAGAATCAGAGAACAAATAGAAGAAAGTTTTTCAGTTAAGAAAAGCCTTATATCTCTCAATAATGATATCGAAAAAACTATATTAATTCTTTTAGATGTTTTAAAACAAGGTAATAAAATTATGATAGCTGGAAACGGTGGAAGTGCAGCGGATGCACAGCACTTTGCAGCTGAGTTAGTCGGTAAGTTTAAAATTAACAGGCAAGGTTTAGCATGCATTGCTTTGACAGTAGATTCTTCGTTCATAACCGCATGGTCTAATGATGTTGACTTTAACAATATATTTTCAAGGCAAATAGAAGCACTAGGAAAGCCAGGTGATGTATTTATTGGCATATCAACAAGCGGTACCTCGAGAAATATACTTGAAGCAGTTAATAGAGCAAAAGAAATGAATATACGCACAATAGGATTGATTGGCAATAATGGTGGTTTAATGAAGGATTTAGTAGAACATAGTCTCATAGTCGATTCCTCAAATACTCCTAGAATCCAAGAATCTCACATAACAATAATTCACATTATATGTGAATTATTAGAGATTCAACTTTTAAAATCTATAGAATGAAAAACGCTAATAAAACCTGGCAAAACTGGAATGGTAATATTAAACACACTTATGAAAAAATCTATTATCCTAAATCAGAACCTGAGCTGAGAAGAATAATAGCTAACTCTGCTAAAGTAAGGGTTGTTGGTGCAGGGCATTCAACCTCTGATATAGCTGGGGGAACTGATACATTAATTAGTTTGAAAAAATATAATAGGATAAAAAATATCGATCATAAAAATAAGAGGATCACAATAGAGTCAGGAGCTATGCTTTCAGATCTATTAGATGAACTATCCAAGTTGAAATGGACAATTCCTTGCTTACCTGACATTAGCTCAATATCCATCGGAGGAGCAATTGCAACTGCAACACATGGCACTTCAGATGAGGGTTATATTCTGTCTCAGTATGTAGTAGCGTTAAGGCTAATTACGGCAGATGGTCAAATACAAATCATTGATGAGTTGAATGACAACATGGCAGCTGTAAGAGTTTCATTAGGTGTTCTTGGAATTATTTCTGAAGTAACCTTCCAATGTACAGAAGAATACATTTTACACATCAAGGAAAGACCTATTAGGGACAAAGTATGGGTTGATAAATTTGACATGTTGGCAAGAAATCATGATTTTTTTAGAGTTTTGTGGTTACCGCATACCGGATTTGGTTACGTAATCACCGGCGATAAGGTAACTGATTATCAAAGTATAAAACAAAAGAAAGGACCTCGACATCTTAAATATAGAAGATATTTATCTACCAAACTGTATGAGATTTGTTTTAACTATCCAAGATTTTCTGTTTATATAAACAAGCTAATCTTTTTATTATTCTATACATTCAAAAAAGAGCATTCAGGGAATCTTTACGAAACTACAGTAACAAAAGTTAGAGGTAAGGGTACTTCTGAAATAACAGAGTGGACAGTTGCTAGAGATAATTTTCATGATCTTTTTGTAGAACTGAAAAAAGAATTTGAATCACATAACAACATAGCATATGCACATATTCCAATGGATATAAGAATAGTTAAACGAGACAATTCTTGGTTAAGTTATGCTTATCAAAGAGATATAGTCACCGTGGGGCTTACTTGCAGGGTACCCTCTAAAGCAGATGAATATGAAGCATTTAGATCAATTGAGAGAATATTTTTAAAATATCAAGGACGTCCCCATTGGGCAAAGAAGTTTTTAGCTGATGGGAAAATACTATCAGGACTTTATCCGAAATGGTCGGATTTCCTTGAATTACGTGAATCACTCGATCCGAAAAAGAAATTTTTGAATAAATACTTATTAAAAGTTTTTACACAATGAAAAAAAGAAATTTTAAACCCGATCCAATAGAGTTTCTAGGAGATATCTCAACTATAAATGAGGAGAACATATTAACTACAGTACTTCATGGTTCATTCTTATACGAACGTAAAGATGAGCTACCAGATGTGTCTTACGTCGATACCAGGGTTTATTTTAAGAACAAGTTCCAAAAATCTACATTTACGAAATTAGAAATCAGACCCGATGTAGATGTTTTAATTATAAGTTCGGATAAGAATATATGTAAAAAAAATATTGAAAGCTATATCAGCGAGAATAATATAAAGGAAAAAATGAACTACTGCATGACAATTAACATTGTTGATATCGATACTGCAAAGAGGGAGGTTGCTAGGAAGGGTACATCAGCTATTAAAACGATACTAACAATAAGCCCTCATAGTTTCATTTATAAAAATTCTGAGGCTGATGATCTAATAAATTATACTGAAAATTTTGTGACTGATGAGGATAAGGCACTTCTAACTGAATATTTTCTGCGTAAGGAATATATTCGGAAACATGCCAGATTAAAAGAAGAAGAGTTTCAAATTGATAGGGACAAATATTTAGAAAAGTATCCACTTTTACTAAGTTACTATGAAGGTAATTACTATTCAGGTTTTCCTAAATATAGGGAGAAAATAGAACTACCTAAAAAAGTTGTTTTAAAACAAAGACAGGATATTGATAAAAATAATTTTATTTCTAATGCACACAATATATGATTGACAAACCTGTAAGAGAAGTCAGATTCGGTGAGGCACCGATTCAAAATACAATTGAAGCTAATAATGAAGTCTTAAGTGAGTCTAGTCTGGTTGGAGTCAGATTCATTACTGATGATCCAATATTACATTCAAATTTTCTTGAAGCAGAGGAGGACTTTTACCTTCCGACATTGAAAAGAGGGAAGCCCGCACTTTACTATTTGACCCAATCCCCTCTACCATTTTTAGATAAGGACGGGACACCATTAATCAGAATGATGACCATTGAAGATCTAGGGGAAATTTATACCACCTACGATCTTAGATCATTTGCATTTGCCGGTGCAGGTCTTTTTGGAATTGCTTCATCATTAGTATACGGAATACGTTCCTTCTGTGGAATCGAAGATGGATTAATTGGGTTACATTCTTCTTGTATATACGATAGAAAACGTTCATTAGCATTCATATTAGTAGGTGATGGTACTTTAGGAAAATCAACTGTATCTTCGATGGTAGAAGTTGAAGCTCCGGATAGATTTGTCATGGTTTCTGATGATTGGAACGAATTTGATATGAATAATGGAGTGCTAAGACCTGTATCTACAATATATTCAAATAAAATTGAAGACGAGAGAAGTCCTAATTATCGGTTTACAAGTTATGGCAAGAAGTTTTATAAAAGAACTGTTGACACACCTCACGAGATGAAGCTAGGTGGAATAATTGAGGTTCTACCCGGTGGGTATGGATTAGATACAGATGTGCAAACATTTATCCAAATATCAATGGGACATATTCCATTTATAAGTGCAAAACAGCTGGAATCAAATGCTGTATCTCAATTACATCAAGGTAATGCTATGGGGCATTTAACTCAATTAATTCAATATAAAAGAGACTTATATCATAAAGCATATTTAGCTTTAAGGAATGATCTACTTATTGGTAGAATAGTAAATGATAAAAGTATAGATACACCTATAACTAGTATTAGAGATTATGTATTATCTAGAATACTTTAATTTAAATTTTTATCTAAAATTGTATGGACGAAATAAAATATACTGAATTTGGAGTTACAATAATAATAAAGGACTACAACCCAGTGGGCGCTGAATTAATTGGGATGAGGTCGGGGAAACCTTTTACTGAGAATGGAAAAATATACATTAATCAAGATAAAAAAAAGTATGAGGTATTGAATGTGGAATTCCTAAATGAATCAGGACATAGTATTAACAGAAACCAGGTAAAGCTGGACACAACTACTTATGTAATTGGAGTTATTACAGATGGCAGTAAGGCCTTAATAATCAAGCGGGTTAGGCCAAACTTTACTTACCATGTTTTCCCAGGAGGACACGTTAGAGAAGGTGAGAAAATAGTAGATGCCTTAATACGAGAGATGAAGGAGGAAGTGGGTATTGATATAACCAAATATGATTATGAAATGGTACATGAACAACACAAAGAAAATTTTGGTCCAGAAAAGGTTTTTATCATCAACGTTGATGCGGACTCACTTGTATTCAATGAAAGTGAACCAGATGATCCAGATTCAAAAATGTTTTTCCATCCTATTGAACAATTGGAGGCGTTGGAAAATGCATTACAATCAGAGATAATTCAAATTCTTAAGCAGAAATACATTAATTGAAAAATTTAGATTCAGATCCCAAAATTCATATTCTTATGGTTACTTGGAATGCTTTAGAATATACCAAGCTAACTATAAAAAGTTTGTATGAATCAACTGAAAAAAAATTTACTTTTACAATAGTAGACAATAACTCCACAGACGGTACTAGAGATTATTTAAAAGACATACACAATTATTATCCTAATGCAGACATTAATGTGTTGCTTAAAAATCAAAATCTTGGTTATGGAGGGGCAATCTATTCAGCAAGAGAATATTTTAAGAATTGTAACTTTACGGTTATTCTTAATAATGACTTACTATTTTCCAAAAAATGGTTGGAAAAGATGCTTGAAGAGTTCAATAAGGATAAAACTCTTGCTATGCTCGGACCAGCAAGGCCTCTACCAATATTCGAACATCCATATATTAATTCCTCTACAGACGATGTTGTGAACGGTCTTCCCCTTGGGTTATCGATAGAGAATGAAATCTCCGGTTTAACTAGAGGTTCTTCTTTCGATGAGTTCGTTAAAGATTTCCTGGCTATGCACAGTAATGGTGTTAAATACGTTGAATGTCCGCCTGCACATATTGGGGGATGTTGCTTCATAGTAAGAAATAAACTTATCAATAAGGTTGGGGGTATCATTGATCCAAAATTTCCACATGGATCTGAGGATATTGATTTATCTTGGCGCATATCAACAAATGGTTACAAATTGGGAATAGCTACAAATGTTTTTGTTCATCATTTCAGGCATAAAGCTTTTAATGTTCGGTTGAAGAGTTCTCAAAAAGTAAAGATGGATGAATATTATAAAAAACCTAATCTAGTTTTTTTTGAAAAGTGGAAAAAAGATATTTACGATTTTTTATCAAGAGAAATAGAGCTAGGAGTTAACGTAAATAAATTAATGTTAGATGAATCTTACTATAACTATTGGTTTTTAAGAAGATTGAACCAAAGTATTGGTTTCTGGAAAGACGGAGTATTAGTTAAACCCTATCCCAAATAATGAGTGAAATACTTATAATCGAAGACCGAATACCCTATCCGTTTTTAGGTGCTGGGTATCCAAGAGCTTCAAATATCCTACATGTGATTAGCAATATATTGGGTAAGACGGTAACTTTTTACGCTCTTAAACCTGATGAGTATCCAGAATACTATGAAAGATTTGTAAATAAATATCCCAATGTTAGATTTCTAAGAGCAGATGACAAAAGCAAAGAAAGATTAGGTGACTTTCTCAGAAGGGAATCTAGTGCGTTTAAAAAGATCATAGTATCTAGAGCACATAATATGAGGAGAGTAGGAGAATTAATAGAAAATGGATTAAATATAAATATTCCAATTATTTTTGATACTGAGGCTATTGGTTCTTTAAGAACAATTGCAAAAATGGAGTTGGAACATCCTGTTGCTTTAAAGGAAAGAATAAGGATTATTCGAGAAGAGATGAAATATGCAAAACATGCTAACTCAGTGTGGGTTGTTTCAGAACATGAGAGACAAATTCTCGTTAATAGTCAAATTGTAGACGTAAGAATAGATATTATTGGGCATCCATCTTTAGAAATATCGGAAAAGGGTTATGCATTTAATAATAGAAAAGGGTTACTATTTGTGGGTGCAATGCACGGTGATGACACACCTAATAGCAACTCTATACTATGGTTTATTAATAACGTACTACCATATTTAAGTGATGACATATCTGAATTAGGACATTTAGATTTGATTGGTATCTGCTCATCGAAGAGGGTAAGGGAACTAGAAAGTACCTTTGTGCGTATTCATGGGAGAGTTGAAGATATCTCACAATTTTATTCTAGTTCGCGTGTATTCGTTGCACCGACCAGATATGCTGCTGGATTACCTTGGAAAGTAACCGAAGCCATCTCAATGGGTATGCCAGTGATTACCACCTCTATTATTGCTAGGCAGGTTGGATTAACCGATGGAATTAACGCAATGGTTGCCGATACTCCAGATGAATTCGCATATAAGCTAAGGCTACTTTATACTGAGGAAAGCATCTGGTCTAGTATTAGAGAAAACGGAGTGCAGTTAATAAATAGAGATTATTCCCAGGAAAACTTTGTTGAGAGAATTACACAAGGGCTTTCAGTTGACTTTGGGGGAGAGATAACATTAAGATAATTTATTGCAATATTGAAAAGTATTATGATTTTTCCAAAACTTAAATTCTCTTTTACAAAGGGTAATGCTATCAATATAATTATTCATGGCGGTTCTAAAGGGATTGAACTCCCTTTATGGAGAAACTCTATAAAAAATCTACTGCTAGCGGTATAAGTACAATCACCTTCAACTTTCCGTATTTAGATCGAGGTGAGGAAAATAGTTCAGGAGAAGATTTAACAGAAGAGCAACAGACTATCGCACAGATAATTAACTTTATCAGTCAATTTAATTTTAAAGAGATTAAATTTATAGCAAAATCACTTGGAGATATAGTATTAGCTAAATACTTGCAGAATAATCAAAAAGATTTACATGAGAAGAAAATTGAAGTTGTAATACCTGGATATGTTTTGGGAGATATTGATCTATCCGGTTTCAAAGGTAATTTAACAGTCATTCAAGGTTCAAATGATAGATTAGGAAATGCAGATGCAGTTAGGAAGGATTTATATAGCAATGGATTATCTGAGGCTAGAGTTATTGAAATTGAGGGGGCTGATCACAGTTATAGAATATCTGATACCAATGAGCCTAAATTCGAAGATGAGGTAGTTAATTTAGTATTTCATTATGATGACGAATAAACCTACCCTCTCAACAAAAATAAATTTCAATGGGCAAGATATGCTCTTTGAAGAGTATTTTGATACTGATTTTTCAAAGCTTGCAAACGTTCCAAATCAAAGTTTAGGTATTGTGCTCAATACCAATAACGAGGTTTTACTTGTTAGCGCAGATAAGCATTGGTGGGGATTACCAGGTGGAACAATTAAAAAAAGAGAAACACCAGAACAAACACTTGCAAGAGAAGTGTATGAAGAAACTGCTGTGGTGATCGATGGGAGTTATATCAAACCTTTTTCAATATGATTTCTTGGGATTTGGATGATGATGGAAATAAAACATATCACACAACTCAATTACGTTATGTTACAAAAGTAAAAGAAATACACGAATTTGTGAACGACCCAGGTGGAGAGCAACAGTATCGAAAATTTGAACCTATTGAAGATATCGATAAAGACTTAAGTTGGGAAGGCACTCGAGATATAATAAAAATAGAATTATTAAAGTTCCTAAGTAATGATTAAAGAAATACTATTTACAACAATAAACGAACACAAACTTGCTTCAGCATCTTCTGTCTTAGAGAAATTTGGGATTGACGTAAAGAGCGTTGAGGTCAAGTTGGATGAGATTCAATCTAACGATCCATCTCAAGTAGCAATAGATAAAGCAGAGAAAGCATTCAAAGAAACTCAAAAGCTCTCACAGTGATGGATTCAGGTCTATTTATCGAAGATCTTAAAGATTTTCCAGGAGTGTATACGAAATACATATTAGAAACTATTGGTGAGAAAGGTTTAATGGACCTCACTAAAAATATTCCTAATAATTCCGCATATGTTCAAAGAACAATTGCATATACTGATGGAGAAAAAACTGAAATATTTCAGTCATGAGGGTATGGCACAATAATACAAGAAGAAAGGGGCGAAAATGGTTGGAGTTATGACAAAATATTCTTAGTCAAAGATGAACATAAAACACTTGCAGAAATGACTGACGAAGAGAAATTGCTGTATGGGGAGATGCATGGGATGAGTTAGGCAAATGGTTACAATCCAATGGATAACATTAGAATTGAAACTCACAAATTTGGAGACTTTGTTCCTAAGAACTTCAAATACCTTCTGCTAGGTAGCTTTACATCTAATTTCATTGCTAAAAATAATGATTATAATTGGTTTTATTCAAACTGAAGAAACCCATTCTGGAAGTTAATAGGACAAGTATACAATTTGACATTAGAGACTAAAGATCAAAAGATGCAGTTATGCGAAAGGCTAGGGTTAGGAATAACAGACATAATCTACGAATGTAAGAGAACAAAGCAATCAAGCCTTGATAACCATCTGGAAATAATTTCCCACAATCCTAATTTAGAAAACTTAGTAAAATCTGGCATTAAGGCTGTGTATTTTTCTAGTAGATATATCGAAAGTCAATACAAAAACAATTCCAACACTTAGTTGAAAATCATCCAGATGTACAATTAATTTATCTACCTTCCCCATCACCGCGTTATGCAGCTATGACAAAAGAGGAAAAGGTAGAAAAATACAAAGAACTTTTGCCTTCTATTTGACCCTATGCTAATTTTAGTCTGTTACTAACGCCGGACATGTTAGACCGCTAGAGTCAATCCCGAAGTTGTATAACCAGCATCGTTTTCAAAGATAACTTTGATTTTGTTGAAAATATCGAAAAGTTGTAAAATCTTAGTTTGCAATGTACCACGCAATGCTTTATTCTGTACTTTAGTGTTGTAGTAAAACCTGATACAATCCAGTTAGTTAAAGTTCAATCCTATCCAAAATAATTTACAACCTAGATTGGAAAAATATAACTTTCATAATTCTAACTATTTTTTGTGCTATGCTTTAAGGGATTATAAATTTATAAATATATTTTGTTGTTTTTTTGTAGATTAAATCAAAAACTTTAGCTATAACTTTCACTTATCAAGTCATTTTTGATGTGAAGAGTGTGTACCTTATGGTTTCTTCTTCAAAATTTTCAGTTGAATCACATATAACAGAGAAGAAAACTGCAATGGATTTTGAAAAAATCGAAAACTTGTGTACATTTGATGTTAAACGAACTAGCTATCTTTTAGATGAAATACTTAATTTTGAAGATTTATGTCAGAAGCTTTACTAATCTTAAACAACAATTAAACAAGAGTTTTTTATTCTATAAAGAAATTATTTATAAACAATCAACTCTCTCCAAACACTTAATTAAAAGATATACCTCCGAGGTTACGGTTTATGAAATCAATAAATTCATTACTTTCATGTAAATACATTGACGAAGTATATCCACTTAAATACATCATATTTGCATACCTAACAAGATTGTTGGTGTCGCAATTTTTCTTAACAAAATTTATAAAAGCTTTAAAATCTTCACTACTAATTTTACGTTTTTTATAACATTCAAAAGAAACCTCTAAAATTTTAAGTTGTATTCCTGTTATTTGAGTTTGGTTGAAAATATGAATAAAGCATATTTTTAATCTTTCACTTAAGTAATCTTTAAAGACTCCATTTATAATTTTACTTTCAACGAAACTTAAAAATTTTCTCGTAACAATAATATTTCCTTGTATAAGTTTTGATAGTATATTAATATCTAAGTTTAAAAAAATATACTCAAAAAACAAATTAATAAATAATGAATTTATTTCAGTTTGTTCTTCAGTATCAAAAAAATTGTATAAAAAATCTTTGATATCAGCTTGAAATGTATAAGTTTCGTAAATCACCAAGGAATACAATTCAGCGGGATCGTAACACTCGTTATATTCTAATATGCTTTTTATTCTTTCATCAATTTCTTGAGTTTCATTAAGAAAATCTAAAAAAATCTCGTAAGTATCGAGATTTTTAAATTTACTGATAGCTTGGTTGAGTTCAGAATTATACTTTAAAACTATTTTATTAATTAAAATTCTTTCAGGTTCTAATGTTTGTTCATAAAACAATTTTATTTCTTGAGTAATTTGAGGCTTAGTATTAAGCAATTCAATAATCCAATTAAACATTATGATTAAAGAAGTTTTTTTGTCTTCAGGAAAGGAGTCGATTATTTGATCCCAATTATTTTGTAATAAATCTATGACATAAGTTGTTAATTTTTCGGATGTTAATATATTTCTTAAAATATTATTATTAAGTAAGTCTTCTGGTAAATTTGAGAG
This sequence comes from Candidatus Dojkabacteria bacterium, assembly GCA_025999215.1. Classification (GTDB taxonomy): domain Bacteria; phylum Patescibacteriota; class Dojkabacteria; order J137; family J137; genus KatS3mg085. The sequence goes on along the minus strand of AP024679.1, from coordinate 765,079 downwards.
AAGTAAGAGTTGTAGACTCTGTATTCTCTTTTCCATGAGGTGTTGAGCATAATTTTCGACCGTATTTGCAGTATTATCTTTAAACAAAAATATTAAAAGTTTTACCAAAGTGTACTTTTCACTCGAAAAATCAATATAAAAAGTTTTTTGAAAATAATCAACTATTTCGAAAAACCCTTTATCGTGTAATATATATTCTCTTTTATTGTTAAATGTTATGTGTTGAGTTTTTAGAAATTCCAAATACAGTTCATGTATTTGTTGACTTTTTGGTATATTATGTTGTACAAAGTTATATATTTCTTCAAAGGCGTTTTTACTATTAAAATTAAAATTATTGTTTTCCAAAAAAATTAAAAATTTTATAAAATCAAAATTTAATATTCTTTGTATTTCTTCATAAATTTGATGGTAAGCAGAAATTCCTAGATGTTTGAAGAAAAAAAATAATCTAGCCAAAAAATTTAAGTCTATATAATCTATATCGTAATTATTTTCTCTTAAAAATTTTAAAAAATTATAAAAGTCTTCACTTTTCCTTTCCTTTGATAAAGGTATTGAAGTAATCGAACTTTTAAATGTGTCAGGGTTACTCAATTCTCAGTATTTTAACACAAGGTTTGGGGGGTGTTGGTATTTATTTTACAATACTTCCTGATATAACTATCAACATCAAACTTTCTCTTAAGTCCATTGTAGTTCATATATCTTATTTTACCAAAAATTTTACGTTCAAACCATGGTCTATCATGGAGACCTCCAATACTCCATAAAATTCCAACATAACCATTTGGATCATAACCGTCTAAGTTGTATTTATCGTTTAGATAAATAGCTACATTAATTGCTGTTTCGGGTGATTCACTCCATTCTAAAATTTTTTTTGCCCAGTACATCCTCATGTAACCGTGCATTTTGCCTTCGCTCATCATTTGTATTTGTGAAGCATTCCAGGCTTTATCGTGCGTTTGGGCTTTTTCGAATTGTTCTAAATCGTAAACAAATTCCCTCTTATCTTTTCTGTGTAAATTTAGAGTTTCTTTTCCCCAATCAGGCAAGCCATTGAAATTATCATAGTTATTGTTATAAAAACAATAATTGTCACTTAATTCTTTTCTGATTATTAACTCCTCAAGAAAACTTTTTTTAGACTCAGAGTTTTCTAAATTGTTTTCCTCGCAAAATTTAATTGTTTCTAAAGCAATGCGTAGAGAAGAAATCATTCCAAAATGAATATATGGGCTTAAGTTTGAAATTGAATTTTCATTAGGGTTATTTCTTGATTCTCCGTATGAACTAAATTTATTTTCCAAAAAAAATTCTAATTTTTTTGTAGCATCTTGTTCTCCAGGTCGGAAACTAAAACTATAATTTGGTATTTTAAGTGCGTTACACGATTGAAAGATTTTATTCCATAGTGTTTCATGTTCTTGAATATTTGAATTGTCAAAAAAGTATAGCCTAGGTGAAACTTCGCCTTTCCAGAAAAAATTATTTTTAGAAATTTTTTCTGGTTCAACCAAATAATTATCTAGGAGTTTTAAAATTTTTGGTCTAATGGTATAAGCTGCAAATTCCTGTTTGTGAGAAGCTTCCCAAACAGGAATAATATTGTGAGTATCAACTACATAAACATTTGCTTTATTTTGCTCACTAAAAACCTTTTTTATTTTCTTTGGTCCGCGCAATGGCGAAAAATCAAAAACCATATCACTCGGATCAAATTGTTTTTCTAGTAAATTGTAGTTATCTAACGCTTTACCTACACTCACAACAAAAGGTATATTTAAATCATTTAAGTTTTGTTGCAAAATTTTTAAACCATTAAGCATAAATTCATAATGCTTAAAATTTCTGTTTTTTACGTTAGGGTATAAGTTAAAAGCAACAATTAGAGGGAGCTTTTTTTCTTCTGATAATTTTTGCGCTAAAAGCAACGCGTGATTGTCATGAATTCTCTGATCTCTAGACATTACGTAAATCACAGATTTACCTTCATATTGAGTGGTCTTAAGCTTAATAACTCTTTTTTCAAAAAAAGAATCTTTCATTTGCTATAATGTATTATGGCAATTAAAAAAATAGTACAACTTGGTTTTCCAACTCTAACACAAAAAGCTCAAGAAGTTAAGGATGTTACCTCAAATAAAGTTCAAAACTTAATAGAGGATTTACTTGATACAGCAAAAAATGCTGGGCCTAATTCTGCTGGGCTTGCAGCAAATCAAATTGGAGAACTACTTCGCGTTACTGTTGTAAATCGTCTTGATAGAGATGGTAGCGATTGGGAAGTTTTAATTAATCCAAAAATAATTAAAAAAAGTAAAAAAATTTCTACGAACTGGGAAGGTTGTTTGAGTATTGCTAATGGAGGACTCTATGGTTTGGTGAGCAGACCAAAGTCCGTAGTTGTTGAGTATTTAGACCCTTCAGGAAAAACAAAAAAAATAAAGGCTAATGATTATTTTTCTCATTTGATACAGCACGAAATTGATCATTTAGATGGAATCTTGTTTACAAAGTATTTGGACGATCCCAAAAATTTGTATACAGCTGAGGAAGTGGATAAAATGGAACAAGGTTTGTTTTTATAAAATTTTTCAATAAATCAAATGCTAGAACTTAGAGTTTCAGAATTTGTACAAAGAATTCCTAAGTATATTTTAGACATTGCTGAAGAGTTGCAAAATCATGGTTTTGAAGCACATCTAGTGGGTGGAAGTGTGAGAGATATACTTTTGGGTTTAATTCCAGATGATTATGATGTAGCAACGAATGCTCTACCTCACGAAATTGAAAAGATATTTCCTAAATCAATTCCAACTGGTGCTACATTTGGTACCATCACTGTTGTATTACAAGATGATGAAGGTGAAACTAGAAACGTAGAAATCACAACATACAGGAGTGAAGAAGATTATGTAGGTGGACGATGGCCATCTAAAATTGAATTTACTAGAAATATTTATGATGATTTAAAAAGACGCGACTTTACAATAAACGCGATTGCTTTAAATTTGCAAGAATTTGATAATCCAGATATTTCTATTCAACAAATCTTAATTGATCCATTTGATGGTATTAGTGATTTAAAGAGAAAAATTATAAGAGCATGTGGTAATCCTATAGAAAGGTTTAGTGAAGATGGATTAAGAGCAGTTCGAGCCTGCAGGCTTGCAGCGCAACTAAATTTTACAATAGAACCAAATACACTTAACGCAATATCTAAAACACTAAATGTGACCAAACACATATCAGTCGAAAGGTTTAGAGATGAATTGCTTAAATTACTAAGAAAAGCGAACAAACCATCTACTGGTCTTAGATTAATGCAACAAACCGGAATTTTAGAAATTTTTATACCTGAGCTTGTGGAAGGTGTTGGTGTAACTCAACCTGGAGTTCATGCTTACGATGTTTTTGAACATTCCATTCTCGCTGTGGATTTTGCTGAAGACTCAGTCAAGCTGGCGGCGCTTTTCCATGATATTGGCAAACCTTTTACGAAAACAGTTGATGAAAAAGGAGTTCATTTTTATGGGCATGATGTTAAAGGGGCTGAAATCACAAAAAAAATAATGCAAAGATTAAAATTTCCTAAATCAGAAATTGAAAGAGTAAGTAAACTTGTAAGATGGCATATGTTTTATTATCCCAGTGCAGATTGGCGTAAAGAAAAAATAGATCAAGGTTTTGATCCAAATCAGAAAACTTTTTTTGAAAAACATGACGACACAGATACTCACGGTTGGAGTGATGCAGCGATAAGGAGATTTATTAGAAATGTAGGTGGAGAGGATGCCGTAGAAGACTTAATGAAACTAAGAATTGCTGATGCAAGCGCAAATCCACTTTTTAAATTCAACCCAAAAGAACTTGATGCTTTAGCTGAGAGAATAGCACAAGTTCGATCAAAAGATATGGCAATTTCAATTAAGGATTTAGATATAAATGGAGAAGATATAAAGAAACACTTAAAAATTTCGGCAGGACCTATTGTTGGCAAAATACTAAATGCTTTAATTGAAGAAGTAATTGATGATCCTTTATTAAATTCAAAAGATTTGCTGCTACAAAAAGCGGAAGAGTATTACAAAAAATTAAAAAATGATGTTTAACTTTGTTTAAAAATTTTGTTATATTATTAAGAATTATATTAAAAATATGAGTTCACGAAAGATAGCTATTGCGATTTTTACTGTGCTAACTTTATTGTTAGGGGTAGCTTCTGTATACATTGGTTTTATGCTATTACAAGAGGATACAGCTCCTGATGATAGTAGTGCAAGTACATATTGTTGTGGAAGGATTTTATGTAATGATGGAAGCGAAGCAGGAGACGATAGAAATTCGCCCTTTGAGTGTAATGAAAGAGCGAGAATTTATTGCGCAGACAAGGGAGGGGTAAGACAAGCAAATATTGATCCTCAAGTATTTTGTTCAACAACTGGGACTCCTGGCGCAGGTCCCTCTTGTTCAATTACGAATGTAGGTGGAGCCCTTAGAACAACTCAGGCGTGTTCAAGTAGCTTGATTGTAAAAAGATTTGAGAAAAATTATTACGGTACAGATACTAAATTTAGCGATTGTTTCGTGAGTGAGCAAGATTCAAATGAACCAGGTTATAGTTTAAGTGTTCAAAACCTTAATCCTGGTGCTACCTATGATCCATATGCGCCTTGCAAGTGTGTACAGATTGACATTGTTAACAATGTATCTGATCCAAACCCAATTGCTGCAACATGTAGATGTAGTGGAGGTTTTGAATGTCAACCACCTGAAACACCTGAAATCACTTGTTATAGGTGTACTCCACAAGAAGGGGATGGAGATGCTTGTGAATCGCAAACATTTCAAGCTGAAACTTGTCCAGCAGGTTATACCAGTAATCCAAATTGTAACCAAGCGGTAGGCGGAAGTTGTGAAGCACCTAAATTCTGTGGAGATACTTGTGTTAATTCTCAACAATGTCCAGAAGGAAATGTTTGTTCAAATGGTAGGTGTGTTCTTACTGAATGTACGCAAGGGTTTGACTGTGATGAAAGTTTGTGTAATGTAATTAATGAAAAGCCTGAGATTCCAGAGACTGCGATTTTTGACAGCGATAACTCTAGATTATTAATTGGTTTAAGCTTGTTGGTAAGTGCTCTGGTTGCTACACAAATAGACTATGCAAAATTGGATTTGCTATTTCAAAATATTTTAAAATCTTTAAATTCAAAACCAAAGATCGATAAAGCTAACATTAAATTAGCAAAAAAAACATTTTTAAGGTCTAGAAATAAATTTGAAAAAAAGATCTTAAAAAATAAATAATTTGAGTCAAGATTATTTTTGTGGTAAAATTTAATAGTTTCTTAGAAAAGTTAAACATTATTTCGAAGCGAAAAGAAAGTGTTGACTTCAACTTTTTCTCTTCTCTTCGACGTTTAGTTTTTCATGAATTATATTCCTCATACCTTTTGACTTTATGGTAAGATTGTATGGGTTACAAGAAACTAAAAGTTTATTTATTAATGTAAAAGTTCATGGAAATGACTTCACATACAATTACCTTAAATGGTAAAGAAATTATTTTAAAATCAGGTCAAATTGCTCCACAAGCGTTGGGTAGAGTGATAGGTCAAATTGGTGGAACCACTGTTTTGGGAACAGTAACCGTAGATGATACAGATTCGGAAATGGATTATTTTCCTCTGGGAGTTGAGTACATAGAAAAAATGTACGCAAGAGGTGTGGTCTCAGGTTCGAGGTTTCAAAAAAGAGAAGGTTTTCCTGGTGAAGATTCAATAATTAAAGCAAGGCAAGTTGATCATTCAATAAGATCATTATTCCCTAAAAGTTTTAAAAAACCAACATCTGTGGTTTTGACTGTACTAAGTTATGATGAAATAAACGATCCAGAAAATTTATCTGTTTTGGTGGCAAGCATGGCATTGATCCAGTCAGGAATACCTTTTATGGGACCTGCTTCAAGTGTTGTGGTTGGGGTTACAAATGACGATGAAATAATTATAAATCCTGATGTAAATGTTAGGCATGATTTAAAAGCAGATTTTGTTGTTTCTGGAGTTGATGATAAGGTTTTGAATTTAGAAGGATGGGCAAAAGAAATACCTGAGGAATTAATGGATAAAGTTCTTGATAAATCTATGGAAAGTATAAAGGCATTGAATCAGTTTCAAAGAGAATTTGCTCAAAAAATTAACACACCAGAGGTTAATTTTGATGATTACAGTGATTTAACAGTGGATTCAAAATTAATTGATTATATTAAAAATCAATATTCACAAAATTTAAAGGAAGTACTTTTCGTTCCAAACAAAATAGATAGAGAAAAGTCTATTAAAACTCTAAAACAAGAAATAATTGGTTTGATTACAGCTGAAGAAAGTCCTGTAAAAAATGAAAATAACGAAAATTATTCTGAAAATGAAGTGCAAGACGCAATAGAGTATGTTCTAAGATATCTTTTGCGAAAAGCTGTTATTGAAGAAAACAAGAGAATAAGCGGAAGAGATTTCTATCAAATTCGGGATTTACATGCCGAAGTTGACGTGTTACCTGTTGTTCATGGATCGGCATTTTTTTCAAGAGGATTAACTCAATGTTTATCAATTGTGACACTAGCTCCTAAAAGTTATGAATTGTTGGTTGATGATATGATGGGTGAATATACTAAAACTTTCATGCATCACTACAACATGCCTAATTTTTCAACTGGAGAAGCTGGAAGGTATAATTACAGGGCTGGTAGAAGAGAAATTGGACATGGCGCAATTGGTGAAAACGCTTTAAAAAATTTAATTCCTTCAGCTGATGATTTTCCTTACACAATTAGAGTTGTATCTGAAATTCTATCTTCAAATGGTTCAACGTCAATGGCGGCAACTTGTGCATCTAGCATGGCTTTGATGGCCGCAGGAGTTCCGTTGAAGGAAGCTGTAGCTGGAATCGGTGTTGGATTGGTAATTGATGAGAATAATGAAACTAATTATAAATTACTTCTTGATATAGAAGGAACAGAAGATTTTTATGGTGACATGGATTTTAAAGTTTGTGGTACCAAAAACGGTATTACTGCAATTCAGTATGAAAACAAGATACGAGGAGTTAGGTTAGAAATTTTGAAGGAAGCTTTCAGACTTGCAAGAAAAGGAAGGTTGGAGGTTTTAGAGGTTATGAATCAAGCTATTTCACAATCAAGAAGTGAATTACCGAAGAATGCGCCAGTTGTTGAAAAAATTCAAATTGAACAAGATCAAATTGGTGAATTAATTGGACCAGGTGGCAAAACAATCAAAGAATTGGTTGAGTCTTCAAGAGATTTTGGTAAAGTTGATGCTGATATAGCAATTGAAGATGATGGAAGTGTTTTAATTTCTGCCGCTAATTCTGAGCAGTTAGAATATGTAAAAGATAGAATTCAAAAAATGTTTGAAACGGCTAAATTGGGTGCAGAATATGAAGTTGAGGTAGAGAAAGTGGCTGACTTTGGTCTATTTGTAAGAGTGCCTAAAACGGGAATTCAAGGACTGGTTCACATTTCAGAAATTACTGACAAATACATTGGCAATCTATCTGAGCTTTTTAAAGAGGGTGATAGAGTTAATGTCCTTGTAAAAAGTATAGAAGGAGGCAAAGTATCCATGACAATGAAAGGATTGATGCAACCAGAAGAGATTGAAAATAGATTAAGTAACGTAAGTTCAAAACCAAATTCGCAAAAAAATTCACATAAACCAAATAGGAATAGAAATGGTTTTGGTAACAAAAGAGGATTTAGAAGAAACTAAAAACTTTTCTGTTTGGAATAACAAGTAAGATACTCGACAAAAAGTTTAAGAGGCTATTATTTTGTAGCTTATGACTAAGATTGTACAAAGAAAAATCAAGCAGATTAATACATTGTTAAGTAAGGAGCAAACACATATTTTGCAAACGGCTTTCCTATTAATGATCCCTACGTTGCTTACGAAGGTAACTGGGCAATTATTTAATCTTTTGGCTGCGTCGTACTTTGGTACACAAGACCCTGGCTGGAATCAATTTATAATCGCAAATGCAATTCCTGAGTTAATAACAAATGTTTTTTTGGCTGGAGCTGTTGGTTCTCTTGTGATACCTATTCTTATATCTGCTAAAAATGAGGGTAAGGAAACTTTTTATCGAGTCTATAGTACGATCATTAATTTATCAATTTTAGTATTTGTATTAATTTCTGTCGTTTTGTTTATTTCAGCAGGCGCGCTCATTCCAAGTATAATAAATATTTTTGGAGGAGAAGCCAGTCAAAATATTACCTCAAGTGATTATGTAAGAATTGCTAACATGTTAAGAGCCCTTCTAGTTCCTCAAATGATTTTAGGAATTAGTATTTTTGTCTCTAACGGTATAAATGTTTATGATAGGTTTTTGATTCCTAACTTTGCTCCTTTGTTTTTTAATATAGGAAGAATTCTTTCTCTTTTAATTTTTTTACCAATTTTAAACAATAGTCCTTGGGCTGTAATCATTGGAACTTATGTTGGTTCTATTTTGCATTTAATAATTCAGCTTCCTTTGTACAGAAGTCTTGATTTAAAGTGGTTACCTGTTGTAGATATTCATTCAAAATATATCAAGGAGTTAGGAGTTTTGGGTATACCAAGAATGTTTGCCCTGGCATCAGAACACATTGTTTTAACTTTCAATAAGTTTTTGGCATATGGAATTAATCAAGTTGGGCCTTCAGCTTTGTTTTACGCTAATTCAATTTCCCTTGTAATTCCAACACTTTTTGGTTTTACTTTTTCTTATGCTTCCTATCCAACTTTGTCAAGATTGTTTGAATCTCAAGAATTAAATAAAGTAAAAGATATTGTGCAAAAAACTCTTCAAGAAATTTTATTTTTGGCGCTACCTTTTACAATGATTTTTACTGCCATGAGGTTGCCTGTTGTTAGGTTGACATACGGGTTATTACCAAACACAAACTTTGACCTTGAAGCTTCAAGTCAGGTTGCATGGATACTAATGTGGTTTTCTTTAGGATGGGTTTTTTTGGCTGGAAAGTGGTTCATGTTTCGCCTTTTTTATGCGGGCAAAAATACACTAATTCCTTTTGGTGTAGCGCTTAGTAGTTTAGTAATTACAATAATTTTGGGGCTTATTTTTTCAAATCTTATGAGTCATAACAATGACTATGCAATCTCTCAAATTACATTTACAATTGATAATTTTTTGACTAGAGGTAGCCATCCAGCAGGGATTGGAGGGATTGCTTTGGCTATGAGCTTTTCGTACTTTTTCGAATTTACAATGCTTCTTTATTTTTTCCATAAAAAATTTATAAAACTAGATTTAAAAGATATTTTCATCCAAACATTTAAAAAATTTTTAAGTTCTTTAATCATGTTTTTGATAATGTACTTTATATACAAAATGTGGAATGTTTTGAGTTATTCTTTTCCAGACAGAGCAGGGCCGCAATATCGAGGTTCAACCACTTTAAACTTAGCTATTTTAACAAGTATAACTGTCAGCACGGGGATAGCCGTATATATCCTGATGAGTGCCTTGTTAAAAGTCGAAGAACTAAAAATCTTTAGAAAATTTCTTGAACCAGTGTTCAAAAAGTTAAAATTACGAATTTAGTTTAAAACTTTTAAAGCCATTACTTAAACTAAAGCTTTTTTAATTTCTTCCAAAGATTTTTCTCCGATACCTTCTATTTTTTCATTATTTTCTATTTTGGATCTCAAATCTTCTAAATTTTCTATACCTACTTTTTGTAGAGCATTAATAATTCTTGATGATAATCCTAAACTTTCTAGATCGCTTTTGTTTTCTTTACTTGAATCTTTAGAAGGTTTTGAGATTTTATTTCCTTGTTTTTGTTTTTTATATTCACTTTCACCGACAATATCTAGATCCCAACCAGTTAGCTTGGATGAAAGTCTTACATTTTGCCCGTCTTTACCAATTGCTAGTGATAGCTGGTCATCAGAAACTACAATTAAAGCTTGTTTTTTCTTTTCATCTATAATTTTTGCTTCAATAGCTTCCGCTGGTCTAATGGCATTTGACAAGAAAACTTCAATATTTTCATCCCACAAAATTATGTCAAGTTTTTCTTCAAAGTTACCTAACTTCAACTCATTACTAATTGCATTGATTCTGACACCTTTTTGACCTACGCATGCACCAATTGGATCAACTCCAGGAGCATTTGATTTAACGGCAACTTTTGCTCTGCTTCCAGCTTCCCTTGCAATGTTTACAATTTCAACAGAGCCAGAATCAATTTCTGGAACTTCTAACCTAAACAGTTCTTCTAAAAATTCCGGATCAGCTCTAGAGATTAAAACATATTCACCCCTCTCATCTTCTTCTATGGATTTCAACAAAACTTTAATTCGTGAGCCAATTTTATAAAATTCAGTAGGTACTTGCTCGTGTGGCGGCATTACAGCACGCGCTCTGTTGACTTCACAAATAACCTCTTTTTTTGCAGTAAATCTTTGAACAACAACATTTTCAATAGAACCTAGTTTTTCTTTAATTTCAGAAATAGCAGCTGATTTTTCAGCTTCTCTTAATTGTTGTAAAATTATTTGTCTTGCTGTTTGGGCAGCGATTCTACCAAAATCTCCCTCTGGAGTGATATCTATGAGCAGCTCGTCGCCAACTTTAACATTAGGTTCTAGCTCTTTTGCTTCCTTTAAACTTATTTCTTCCTGAGGGTTATTGACTTTATTTACAACTTTTTTAGTAATGTAAACCGCTATAAACCCTTTTTCTGGTTCAAAATCGACTGTTAATAAATCTAAATTTTCAACTCCATACTCATTTCTAAATCCTGTTTTAATTGCTTGTTTAATTGCTTCAATAATCTTATCGGGATCAATTTTTCTTTCAGCAGCAATTTGTCTTATCGCAGACATTATATCTATTTGATCGCTCATTTTTGTTCAATTAATAAATAAATTCAAAAAAAATTGGGACAACAACCCCAATTCATCAAAGTCTACAAAATTATAACACAAATTACAATTTTTGAGGTAAAATAGTTCAATGAATTTTGAAAAAGACCAGGAAATATTAAAAAACCCGACAGAGTATGACTTCAAAAAAGAGCCGAAGTCGCACAAGCAGTTACCAAAACCATCAAAAGATCAACTAGCTTTTAAGCTAGAAAAAAATATTTTTAATTTAAACTATTTTTGGGGAGGATTAAAATACAATATCAAAAAGAAAAACCGTGAGCTCGAAATATCTCAAGTTTGGAAGTCTGTATCTTTACCTTTGGCGATAGTATCTTCTTTGTTATTATTTATTTTTATAGTGTTAGGAGGGCTTTTAGTTTTTAATGATCTACCGAGCACGATTCCTTTGGTTTTTAACTCCACAGAGGAGAGATGGGAACAAGTTGACAAATCAATAATATTTGTTTTGGGAATTTTTTTAGGTGTGTTAGAATTTACCTCGATACAATTTATTTTTAAAATTGTAAGACAAGATAAAAGGTTGGCATATACTTTTGCTTGGTTGATTACGTATTTAAACTTGATGTTATGGTTTGCTCTATCACAGATTTATACTCTAATTAGATGATTGAATTACTAGAAATTTTTTATAACAAAATCACCAACCCCCAGTTAATTCAAAACTTAACTCGTGTAAGTGAAGGTTTTCTGGTTGCTTTTTTAGTTGCTTTCGTAATTTCACCTCTTATAGATAGAATTGCACACAAGATAGGAGCTGTAGATAAGCCAAAATCTTTACGTGATCCAAGTGACAAAACTGCATCGCGTAGAATTCATGAAGGGATTATTTCTAATCTTGGTGGGCTAGGTACAGCATTGGCAATTATTTTGGCTATCCTTATTTTGGGTGAATCTGGTTACATAACTAAAGGAATAGCTTTGGGATTTACAATTGTTGTAGTATTTGGTTTGATTGACACTCTTTGGGAGATGAGCGCTAAATTCCAGCTTTTTGGACAATTTTTAGTAGCTTTTATATTGGTTTTTGCGGGTAACACCATAAAAGAAGTTGATTTTGGCTTTTGGGTTATCAATTTAAATTGGTATTCAGATTTAGTTTTTAACATTGCAGGTTATACATATAATTTTATTTTCCCTGCTGATTTAATTACTATGGTTTGGGTTATAGGATTGATGAATGCTATTAATTGGGTTGGAGGAGTTGATGGTTTGAATGGAGCAGTGAGCAGTCTTGCAGGATTTACATTTTTATTGATAGTACTTGATAGAAATAATCCTGATATTGCGTTAGCTAGTTTGATTGCAATTTACGTGGGTGGAACATTAGGAGTTTTACCGTACAACTGGTATCCACAAAAAATGATGTATGGATCAATAGGTGATTATTTAAATGGTTATTTGTTGGCAGTCTTTGCGATTTTTTCTAGTACAAAATGGGTTGCTACAATAATTATTTTAGGTTTACCTATTTTGGATGCACTATTGGTGGTTACTATGAGGTTTAAAGAGCATAAGGAAGTTAGACGAAATCCTCTAAAAATTTTAAGTATTAGTGATAAAAATCATTTACATCACAGACTTTTAGCTTCCGGTTATTCAAAAAAAATGGTTGTTTTAATAGAGGTAATGATGATGATGATATTATGTACAATAGCTTTCTGGTTTAGCGGGGTTGAAAGAGAGTATTTTGCTATGTTTGCTTCGCTAACTCTGATTTTTGTAGCATTCACGGTTGTAGCTTTTTTGAAAAAAAGGAATGATATTAGGAACAAACTTCATTTGTTAACTCAAAAAGAAGATCCGTTATTAAACAAAGAAGTTCAAGTTAACATCATAACTGATGTTGATAGTGAAGATTCTGATGAAGAAGAGAAGTTTATATATTAATTTTGGGGTTAATTCTACAACTTTTCGATTGGAATATTAAAAAACTTCACAGAAAATATTTTAATGTGTATACTTGAAGTGATGGTTCAATTTAAAAATGTAACTAAAATATATAAAAATTCTATAGTTGGGGTTAATAATGTTTCTTTTGTGATAGACCCTGGCGAGTTTGTTTTTTTGATTGGCCCATCAGGTAGTGGTAAAACAACCATTATAAAAATGTTGATTAGAGATGAATTACCTACCACAGGAAAAATTTTCTTTGATGATAAAGATATTACAAAATTACCAAGAAGAAAAGTATATAGGCTTAGAAGAGAGATTGGAGTTATTTTTCAAGATTACAAACTAGTTCCCGAAAAAACAGTTTATGAAAATGTTGCTTTTGCTATGGAAGCTGCTGGCAAGTCTAACAAAGAAATTAAGGAAGCAGTTCCATATGTTTTGGATATTGTTGGATTAGAACATAGAATGGATGCTTTTCCACGAGAATTGTCAGGAGGTGAGCAACAAAGAGTTGCTATTGCAAGAGCTATAGCGAATAATCCTAAAATTTTGATAGCTGATGAGCCAACTGGAAATTTGGATCCTGCTAGTGCCTGGGATATTGTACAAGTTTTAACCAAAATTAATTCATGGGGAACAACAGTTATCATGTCTACTCATGGAACAGAGATTGTAAATTCTCTCAATAAAAGAGTAATACAAATGCATAAAGGAGAAATAATCAGAGATGATAGTGAAGGCCAGTATGAAATGACTTCTGCTTACGAAAAAGGAACTCTTGACGCAACAGAGGTTGATACACAGAAAAAGCCAGATTTTTTTGAAGAAAAACATAAAAAGTTAAAAATTGAGATAAGTAAAAAAATAAAAGAAGCTCAAGAAGAAGTAGAGAGTGATGAAGAAAAAAGTAAGAGTGATACTTCTGATAATACAAGCGGTGAAAATGATGAAAGCAATGATTCTGATAAAAAACCGATAGAACTCAAAATTACACTTGGACGTAAAGGTGTAAAAATTCCAGTAAAAGCTCAAAGTGAAGAAACAAATAGTGTTGATTCTCAAGAAAAAGAAAGTAATGAGGCAAAGAAAAAAAATAAAAAAATTACCAAAAAAAGTTCCAAAGACAAAAAAGTTTCTGTGAAGCAAGCAGATTTATCTGAAAAGGATATAAGCGATTTAAAAATAAGCAAAAAATTAAAAAAACTTTTAATGAATAATGGTTATAAAAATGTGAGCGATTTAAACCAAATAGATTTGAATGATTTGGCACAAATTGAAGGGATTAGTAAAAAAGATATTGATGAATTAAATAAATTATTACAATAAATTTATGTTTTGGAGAATTATAGATAATACCAGAAAGCAAATATCAAGGAGTGGTTGGGCTGGTTGGGGCTCAATTGCTATTATGACTATGGCTTTTTTGGTGGCTACAATTTTTGGACTTCTTGCTTATGTTTCAAACTTATACATTCAGTTTATTGAACAGAAAAGTAACTTGTTGGTATTTTTTGAAGAAGGTATGGACTTAACAATAGTTAATAATTTAAGAGAAAAGTGGGAAGGGTATGAGAATATTAAAAATATTAACTATACAAGTGAAGAAGAAGCTTACAAGTTATATAGTGATTATACATCAAGGGTTAGGCCTGAAACATATGCAGTTTTAAGAACCAGAGAAAACAAAACTCTTCCCTCTAGTCTTGATATACAATTGTACTCGCTTGATAAACTGGAGGAGACTAAGCTTTTGATACAAAGAGACATTGAGGAAGAACTCGAAAAGCTCAAAATAATTCAAACCGGTGAAAATGCTAAACCAGGAGAAGTTTATTATCAATATTCTGATGAGCCTAATGATCCTCCCATAAAATTAGTGGTCGATGATGAAAACCTTGATCAACTTAGAGAAGTTTTCTTTGCTATTAGAATTGTTGGAGTTGCGATAATATCACTGTTGTTGATTGTAATTTTTTTCTTTACATTTATGACGGTTGAGTTTAGGTTATCTAGGCAAATGGAAGAAATAGGAGTAATGCAATTAGTTGGTGGAAGTTTATTTTTTATTAGATCACCGTATATTTTAGAAGGAGGTTTTTATGGAGCTATAGGCGCAATGATTTCTTCACTGATTTTAGGTTTGATATTCACATTCGTTTTTGTAGTAAATCAAGGGTCAAACTTAACAATTTTTATTTATGAAAGTATAGGAAAGCTAAATTGGCCAAGTTTGGGTGTTGTACATTATGGTATTATTATTTTGATTTTGACAATGTGTGGTTTTTGCTTGGGAGCATTGAGTAGCTATTTATCAATTCGAAGATATATTCGATAATTTATTTGTTATTTATTTTAAAATGATGTTTTTATACGTTACACTTAGAAATACTCTTTTATTTTTTTTCTTGATTAGTCTTTTTCAAGATACCATTGCTGTTCGAAATAACACTATGGTTGATAAGATTTTTGTAGGATTGTTATTTGGTTTATTAATGGCATCTCTTCCCATCATTTTGAAGTTTTTTAAGCTGCCAGTTAATGCAGGTTCATTAATCTTAATTGGAGTTGTTGCTGCATTTTTATTTTATTTTGTTGGCTTTTATTTAACTGAATTTTTGACTGTTGCTTCAAACGGAGTAGTTGAAACAGGCATAGAGAGTCTTGACTTTAGAATGGAAGATAGAACAGTGGCTTTTATGGTGCTAAGTGTAGTATCTGCAACTTTGAGCATGATAATGGAGACTTTGAGTCAATCTAAATAGTTTTTTAAAATTATTTATGCTAAAATCTGTCTAATTAATTTAGAATTTATGACTATTGATGTAATTTTAAAATACGCTTTGTTTTTTGTAAGTATATTGTTGATTTTAGCGGTATTGTTGCAGCAGCGTGGTGGTGGTTTGGGTAGTGTTTTTGGAGGAAGTGGCGATAGTGGTTTATATAAATCAAGAAGAGGTTTTGAAGCTTTTTTGTACAATGCAACTATTATTCTTTCCATTGTATTTGTAATATTATCCCTAGCAGTAGGGTTAGTAAATGTTTAGATTTCTAAATATATTTTTTTACATTGAGAAGTTGGTGTATTTACTTCGGGATTTGATGTGGAGGTATCCTGAGGTTTTATTTTTTGGAGAATTATCTTTAGCTCACAAATTCAAAAAAATTTATAATTGGTTTATTCCTTATTCCCATTTTGTTTTATCATTTATTTTGAACTTGATATTTTTTTTATCTTTCTTGAATCTTCCAGCTTTTGTTCAGTCAAATTCTTCTCGAGATACTTTAATTGAGGGAGTTGTTATGGGAGTAAATGAAAATGGTGATGTTCAAAGAATAAACAAAGTCAATCCTATCATTGCATCAAACATTCAGCTTGAAAAAGATATGTCTGAACTTATTTACGAGCCTTTGATTAGATATTCTCTTAATCCCAATACTGGTACTGCAGAAATTTCACCTGTGTTAGTTGAAGAGATTATAAAGTTTCGAGAGGGAGCAGATTATCAGTTTAGGTTGAAGAAAAATGTGCTTTGGCACGATGGTAAAGAATTTAACGCTGATGATGTGGTGGCAACATTTGATTTAATTTCGAGTTTAAACGTTTCGAACCCTTCAATTCAGGCAATCAAGCAGCTTCAATGGGAAAAAATAGATGACTATAACTTAAGAATATGTACCAAAAATGAAAATAACAATTTTTGTAACGCGGGTTCAGATAGCCCGATTTTTTCAAACTTTCTTGAGTTAATAGGAGTGAAAATTTTACCCAAACATAAAATTTCCGATATAAACTCTCAAACAATCAATACCAATCAGCCATCTCTCTTTAGAACACCAATAGGAACAGGAAAATACAAGTTTGCAGGGGCTAGCAGTAATTCAACCAAATTAGAGTATTTTGATTTACACCATGATAAAACTTCTTCTCCAACCATAAAAAAAATTGAATTTAAATTTTTCAAAACTTTAGATGATGCAATAATTGCTTTGAAAAATAGTGAAATTAACTCTCTACCTACAATATCTGTTGAATATTTGAACGATATTAAAAAATATAAGTACATCGAAACTAATTTGAGTGAAATGATTGATCAACAATATTGGGGACTTTATTTTAATTTAAGAAAAGATCCGAACGGTAGAGCAGTTTCCAAAGAATTTTTGCAGGATGTAGAGATTAGAAAGGCTATCAGTTTTGCGATCAATAGGGAGGCAATTATTCAAAATTCTTTACTAGGAGCTGGTAAGATAGCGTTAGGTCCAATAAGTTTTAGGTCAGATTTTTTTAATTTTGCCTCACTTTGGCTAGGTGAAAATCAAGAAAGAGTACAAGAAATTTTAAGTCAAGAAAATTTTAAATATGATGGTAATTTAACTTTTGAAGAAAATAAAGAGCTTGCAAATAATATTTTAAGAAAAAATGGAATTAATGTTGATATTGAAGGGGTATGGTTAGAATACAATCCTAATTTTGCCTCAAAAATTTTAGATGAAACTGATTGGAAGTTGTTGCCGGGAAATGAGTATAGAGTAAGGAACGGTGAAATCATGGAATTTAATTTATATTTTGTAGATAGTTTTGATAGAAAAAATATTGCGCAAGCAATTAAAAATGATCTTAAACGAGTTGGAATTAAAGTAAACATTGATAGAAGGGAACATCCTGGACAAGAAAATGATGAAGATGCTCCTGCGGGTTGGACACTTGAAGAATTAAATAATCAAGTGCTAGCGCCACGACTTTTTGATGTGATTTTATATGGGATGGAAACTTTTGTGGATCCTGACAGGTATGAACTTTTTCATAGTTCTCAACAAACACATCCTGGTTTAAATATATCTGGTTACACGGGAACTGTGGAGAGTGTGCAAGTTTTATCTCTACAAGATAGGCAAAATAGTGACGATGCTCTAGCTAGGGTTCCTAAAGTTGATAGAATTTTAGATGAAACTAGAAGTTTTGATCCGGTTTTAGCTAAAAATCGCCGAAAAGAAGAATACAACGAATTTCAGAATTTGTTAATTCGGGATTTCCCTGTTGTATTTTTATACCATCCTAAATTTATTTATTTTACTAATAAAGTTCAGAATATTGATCTCTCCAGAGCTACTTCTTTAGAAGAAAGATTCCTAAATATCCACAAATGGGAATTTTCTAAATAATTATCCAAGTTAATATTACAAAAATTTTTTTTTAAAAAAAAGGCTTATTTTTCTTGACAGCTTGTTTACAAAACTTTAATATGGATAAAAGTGGTGAAAAGTGGTGAATTGGGGTATAATTCTGTAGGTTAAAACAAATTGATGTATCTAGGAGAATATAGAACACAATTAAGTGAAAAAAATAGAGTAGCTCTACCTAAGAATTTGAGAAAAGAATTAGATAATGAGGTGATTTTAACCAGAGGTTATGAAAAGTGTATTTTGATGCTCGATAAAAAACATTGGGATGGTTTATTACAAAAAATAAACCAAAACCCTTTACTCAAAATGGATGTGAGAGACACTAAAAGGTATTTGATAGGAGGAGCTTTTGAAGTTGAATTAGACAAACAAGGTCGCTTTGTAATACCAGATAGTTTGAGATTGTTTAGTGGAATTGAAGATAAAATAGTGTTTTTGGGGGTTGGAGAGTGGATTGAGGTTTGGGATGAAGCATCGTGGGATGCTAAGTTAGAAAATTTAACAAATAATGCATCAGAAATTGCAGATAGATTAAGTACATAATGACAGAACATATAAGCGTATTACAAAAAGAAGTTATTGATCTTTTAGAAATTAAAGAAAATGGAGTGTATGTGGATTGTACTCTTGGTGCAGGCGGACACTCTTTAAAAATTTTAGAAAAGTTAAAAAAAGGAAAGTTATATTGCTTTGATATAGACCCTTTATCAATTCAAAATTTTAAAGATAGGGTTGGTGATGATGATAGATTAACTTTGATAAACGATAATTTTTCGAACCTTAAAAATTATGTAGTTGAAAGGGTTGATGGGATAATTTTTGATTTGGGTTGGTCAAGTGATCAGTTAGAAACTTTACCGGGATTATCTCATAAAAGAAGTAAAGATTTGTTAGATATGCGTTTCGATCAAACATTAGGAGTAACTGCAGGTGATTTATTGAATGCATTAGGAAAAAAAGAATTAAAAAAGCTATTTGAGGATTATGCCGACATAAGAGGTCATAAATTAAATAAGTTAACAAACGAAATAGTTAGTCAAAGAAAAATAAAGCTCTTTAAAACCGTAAAGGATTTGAGGGAAGTAGTTAGTTCGCACTTCCCTGCAAGCGAATATTCTAATTTAGTTTCTAGAGTATTCCAAGCTTTGAGAATCGCAGTTAATCAAGAACTGTCCATTCTAAAGAAAACACTGCCAGATTCTTTTCCTATTTTAAAAGTTGGTGGAGTACTCTTAATAATAACATTTCATTCTGGTGAAGAAGTCATTGTAGACGATTTTATTAAGAGTAATTTAGCTGCAGGGAAGTGCGAGCCCATTACTGATAGTTCTTTCGGTTTATTTATTCGACCATCCGTTAACGAAATAAAAAATAACTTAAGGGCTCGAAGCGCAAAATTATTTGGAGTTAAAAAGATACAAAATGACTAAACAAAAAAATAATTTACAATCGTTAAACAAAAGTTTGTTTATTTTGAACATAATTCTTCTTGTGGTTTTTATAGTAATCCAGGTTGGCAAAACTAGCATCATAGGCACGAAATCTGTTGAAATAGAAGAAATTAGAAGACAGAAAGATGAAATAAGATTGCAAACAGAAATCTTGAGAGCAGAAATAGATAGTTTAAAATCATTAAATAGATCAGAATCCATTGCAAAAGAAAATAATTTGACAATAAAGCCAGTTACAGTGCTACAAGGAGATAATACAAATGAATTAGCAAGTTTATAATGAAAATGACCAACGCTTCAAAAATTAATAAAATTTATTTTGTATCTTTCATATTTTCGTTAATTCTTCTGTTGGCAAGTTTTAAATGGCAAGTTTTAGATGCTTCAAAATTTAAGGAAATTCAAGAATCAAGAGTATATGTTTCTGAAATAGATTCACTAAGAGGCACCATTTATGCACGTGACGGCTCTACATTAGCTTTCTCAGAGCCAAGATTTGATGTTTACATTTGGATGGAGGATTTGCTTTTTTTTGAAGATAAGGGATTACAAACAAGAGATGATTTTATAAATCAGGTAGCTCCAATAATTGATCTTACTCCAGAAAAACTTAATAAAAAAATAAGAGAATATTATGAAGAAAATAATATTTTATGGTTTAAGATAGCTGATGGAATTCCAGCTGAAAAATGGGAAAAATTAAATAATTTGCGATCTAATTCAAACAAAGAATACACACTGAACGGATTGAGGTTTGATTACACTTCAACAAGGAATTATCCAGAAGGCTATTTGGCATCACAGGTGATTGGATTAACTACAAAATATAAGGACAATGTAATTGGTGTTGGAGGATTAGAAGGATACTGGGATAGGATTTTAAATCCCGTAAAAGGGTTTTTGATAAAAGAAAGCGATGTAAATGGCCAAGCAATATCTTCTGCATTGCTTCCAACAATTGAACCAAAGAACGGTAGTTCAATTTATATTTCGATTGATAAATATTTACAAAAAGTTGCCGAAGAAAAAATAAAATGGGGGGTTGAAAAATACGAAGCTAAAGCCGGAACTATAGTTATAATGGATCCCAAGACTGGAGAAATACTTGCTTTAGCAAATTGGCCATCTTATGATCCAAATGTTCGAGAAAATAATCCAGAAGTCTATGGAAATATTGCTATCACTGAACCTTATGAAGTAGGTTCCATCGGTAAAGTTTTAACACTTGCAGCTGCGCTTGACAACGAAACTGTGGAGCCTGATACAGTTATTTTAGAAAATGGACACAATGGTTGCGAAGAGATATCTCGCGACCTAAAACCAGTTTGTACATGGGATAAAAAACCTAAACCGCCAATGCCAGTGAGTGAATGTTTGATAACATCAGATAATTTATGTTTTTATTACCTTGCAGATAGAATGAATAACGAAGATTTTTATAATTATTTGAAAGATTTTGGAATCGGTTCACCTACAGGAATAGATTTACAAGGTGAGTCTTATGGTGAGCTTAAAAATTTTTCTCAATGGAATGTTGGAGATGTATCAGCTTTTTCGTATGGTCATGGTTACCTTGTTAACGCAGTTCAAATAACAGAAGCTGTAGCTACAGTTGCCAATGATGGGGTAAGAATGAAGCCACATTTAATAACCAAAATTGTAGACTCGCAAGGTAATGTAAAAGTTTTTCAACCAGAAATCGTTGATAGTAATGTCATCTCAAAAAAAACAGCGGATGAATTAAAAGTTATTATGAATGAGTTTTACAATAGGAGTATTTTATCAAGCGAATATTATTATCAACATCTCAAAAATTATAATATTGCCGCAAAATCAGGAACCGGGTTAATTGCTACAAATACAGGTTACAGTGATAGAATAAATGCTTCATACATTGGGTTTGATGCATCAGATAGAAAAACATTTATAATGCTTGTAAGACTAGAAGATCCAAACTTGCCAGAATATCCGCGACTTGCTTTTCACAACGCAAGAATTGTTTGGATGGAAACTTTCAATGCGATTAGAGAATATTTAGATGTCCCTACAAAGTAAAGAAAAATTTGATATAATTAAGAAGTTAAAATTTTACGATGATAAAGATTTTACTTTACTATAAGTACACTAAAATTGATAACCCTCAAGAAATCAGAGACAAACAATATGATTTGTGTAAAAAATTAAATTTAAAAGGTAGAATTTTAATTGCCTCAGAAGGAATAAATGGAACAGTTGGTGGAAGTCCTGATGCTGTGGAGAAATATATGAGAGAAACTGAGTCGTATCCTGAATTTAAAGGGATTGAATGGAAGATATCAGAAGGACCAGATGATGCGTTTCCAAGATTGAGAGTAGTTGTTAGAGAAGAGATAGTAACTCTTGGACTGAAAAGGGAGAATAATGATGTTTCATTAGAACACAAAGCTCAATACATTGAGCCAGAAGAGCTTTTAGAATTGTATGAGAAGGGAGAAGATTTTGTGATTATTGATGCAAGAAATGAGTATGAGGCAAGAATTGGTAAATTTAAAAATGCAATTTACTTTGACATTGATGTATTTAAAGATTTGCCAAAGCAGATTAAAAAGATAAAAAATTATAAAGATAAACTTGTGGTTACTTACTGCACAGGCGGAATAAGGTGTGAAAAATTTTCTGCTTACCTAAGAGAGCAAGGTTTTAAAAATGTAAGACAATTGCATGGGGGTATTCATAGATATTCAGAAATTACTGGAGGAAAAAATTTTGAAGGATTGATGTATGTTTTTGATGGCAGAGTTCATGTACCAGTTAATCATGTTAATCCAAAAATAATTTCAAAATGTGAAATTTGTGGAGTTGAAGTAGCGAGGTACAAAAACTGTGAAAATGCCGAGTGTAATAAAAGATTTATTTGTTGTGAGAACTGTGAAAAAGAAATGAATGGGGCTTGTAGCAATGAATGTAAACCCAAGGTTGAATATTGGAGAAAAAGAAGAGAAGAGAAAGCAAAGAGAAAAATGAACCTGTCAAATTGATATCTTCTCTTTGCAAAATAACTTTACACTCTTAAACAATCTTTCCAATCTCAAACTTACTAATCCTTTGATTCTGTAATTTTAGTAACAAGGCTTATGACTTTTTTAACTAAAATCAGCCTTCACATCTTCACGTTGACTAGCATCTTGAATCTCAAAAAATTCTCTTTTCTTAATTCCAAGAAAATTAGCAATGATATTTGTTGGGAATACAACAATCATTCTGTTTAAGTCTCTTACAGCTCCATTGTAGTATCTTCTAGCGCTCTGAATAGCTTCTTCAATCTTATCATTAGCTTGGTTAAATTCACTAAACATAGTGTTGGACTTTAATTCTGGATAATTTTCAGCAACAGCAAAGATAGATTTTAGCGTGGATGACAGTTGATTTTCATACATAGCTAATTTTTCTGGCGAATCAGTTCCCATCATTTTTGATCTTAATTCAGTAACTTTTGTTAAAGTATCTGCTTCAAATTGCTTGTAACCTTTCACTGATTCAATAAAATCAGGTATTAAGTCAAATCGTCTTTTTAATTGCACATCAATTCCACTCCAAGCTTCATCAACCAAAACGTGTTGTTTTTGAAGTTTGTTGTAAACTGAAATAATATATAAAACAAACCCAAGGAAAAAAAACACCAAACAAAGACAAACAACAAGAAAAATTAATCCTACAGCCATTTTTTATAAATTAACATTTAATATATACCGCATTATCTTATAATTTTATGTTTTTGTCTAGTACTTTTATTTCTATTTCAAAATTTCTCAATTTAATGTATAATGAACTAGTGTTCTTGCTGCCGGGTCGTCTAATGGTAGGACAGCAGGTTTTGGTCCTGCTTATCGGGGTTCGAGTCCCTGCCCGGCAATGTATTATTTATTAATTTTTATTTAATGTCTGAGAAAAAAAATCAAAAAAAAGTTGAAGCCGTTGAGCCAACTGAGGTTCAAGAAAAATCAAATAATGCTACTTCCCAAGCATCTTCAAATAACAAAACATTGTTGATTATTTTGGGAGTTTTAGGATTTATATTTTTTTGTTGCGCATGCTGTTGTGTAGGTTTCTATGCATTAGGATTTTTCGCATCAGATGCTGGCATTGATGCTGTTGAGGATAAGCTTTCTGAACAATGTGATGAACTTAGGGAAATTTATGGGGATGAAACAGAAGATATTTTTCCATATTGTGATTAATTAAATATTTTTTCAATAAAAATTTATGGATAAAGTAAAAGTTGCAGTGGTTTGTGGCACTGCCAGAACTGGTAGCATGAGCTTGGTGGTGGCAAACTTTATTACAAATTTTGGAAATACTCTAGAGAATGTCGAGTGTAGGTTAGTTGATCCTTCAAAGTTAGAAATTGATAAAAGTGATGGAAGAAAAAATCCTAACCAAGAATGGATAGAGATAAACAAATGGGCTGATGCTTATTTTTTGGTGGTGCCTGAGTATAACCATGGTTATCCTGGTACTCTTAAAAAGTTATTAGATAGTGATTTTGATAACTACAAAAGAAAGCCTGTGGGTTTAGCTGGTGTTTCTTCAGGTAATTGGGGTGGAGTAAGGGTAATTGAAAATCTAATTCCTGTTTTACGGACATTGGGTATGATATTGCTGAGCAAAGATGTTCAGTTCCCAAGAGTGCAAGATTTGTTTGATGAAACTGGTAAAATTAAAAATAAAGAGTATGAAGGTTTTGTAAAAGAAGTCTTTGATGAAATTGTTTATTTTTGTGAAAGAATTAAAAATTGATATTGATATTATTAAGTCTTTTATTGAAAAATTTAATGCTCTAAATTTGGTAGCTGTTTGTAGAGTTTTCTTAAAATCCTCAAAATACCTATAATTGGATTAATTTGATTTGGGTCTTCGATCACATTTAAATTAGTTTTCTTAACTTCCATTAACATATGTTTCAAAATATCATCAGGTATTCTAGCCTGGAGTTGTTCTATTTCTTGGGTATAATTAACTTCTATATCCATATTATTCACTGCTGTTCTACTAAACAAAGCGAATAATAAATTTACTCTTTGCATTTTTGGAACCAAATGTGATTCTAGGGTCTTTTCTCGGTTAGTAAAAATTTGATCAGTGGATCTTGTAATTGCATTTAAAATGTCAATAATAATGTAATCTGATATAGCAATATGTTGGTTAGGGTGCAGTTGAACATTATCTTGAGTAATACTAGTTTGAATCAAATAGTAGGTAAAAACTAATAGTAAATTAGTTAAAATTAACTCAATTAAATTTATTTTTTCTTCTAAATCGTTTTCAGTTGGTGAATTAAATTTGTTAAGAATATTAAAAATTGTAGTGGCTATAGCTTGTTTCCGATTCAATACATTACTTTCTTCATTGTTTTCTAAATATGCTTGAAAAGTCCTATATAGTTTTTCAAAGTCCTCTATATTTTTTAACTTTTCACAAAGTGACCGGATTAATTCCTGAGTGCTGTTTCCTTTTCGATTTTCTGGATTTAGAGGAATATTAAAATTTACCATTTTTAAGTATTTTAATTTCTATAACGAATCAGATAATAGTACATATTGTTTCTCATGTCAATATCCAAAATAATACTGTTTAAAGATAAAAAAATACGCTAAAATTAATTATGTTAAAAATTACTAACACCCTCACTAGGAAAAAAGAAAAATTTGTACCAATTGAAGATAAAAAGGTTCGGTTTTATCAGTGTGGTCCAACTGTTTACTCTAGGCAACACATTGGAAATTTAAGTGCAGCCGTTAGGGGAGACTTGATTAGAAGGGCTTTAAAGTATCTTGGATATGATGTGAAATATGTGAGAAATATAACTGACGTTGGCCACCTAGTAAGTGATGGTGATGAAGGTGAAGATAAAATGGCAAAGGGAGCAAAAAAAGAAAGACTAAGTCCTCAAGAAATTGCTGAAAAATATACATCACTTTACCATAATGATTTACAAAAACTAAATGTAATTCCTCCAGATGTAGAGCCTAAAGCAACTGAGTATGTATATAAAATGGCAGAATTTGCTCAAACTCTTTTAGATAAGGGGTATGCATATGCCAGGGAGAAAGCTATTTATTTTGATGTGGATAAATTTCCAGAATACAATAAACTAAATCGTCAAAAGCTAGAAAAAAACAAGGTGGGAGCTGGTTTTGGAGATGTTGAAGATGATGATAAGAAAAATCCCTATGATTTTGCTTTGTGGTTTTTTAAAGTAGGAGTTCATAAAAATGCTCTTCAGACATGGGAATATAAATTTAGTGGTATCAATCAGCCAACACTTCATGGTTTTCCAGGATGGCATATTGAATGTTCAGCAATGGCTTTGAGTACACTTGGAGAAACTATAGACATTCATATGGGTGGAGTAGAGCACATCGCTGTTCATCATACGAACGAAATTGCTCAAAGCGAAGCTCTGACAGGTAAAGAGTATGTAAAATATTGGTTGCATCATGAACATCTTTTGATTGATGGTGAAAAAATGTCAAAATCAAAAGGAAATATTTTCACGCTTGATGATTTAGAACAAAAAGGATATAGACCTCTAGATTTTAGGTATTTTTTGTTATCGGCTCATTACAGGTCCAAGCAAAATTTTACTTTTAAGGCGTTAGATGCCTCAGCACGATCTCTTGATAAAATTTTAGAAAAACTTAATAGCTTTCCGAATAATGGTGGACAAATAAGTAATTATTATAAAGAAAAATTTATAAATGCTTTAGAAGATGATTTTAATATAGCGGTTGGTTTGAGTGTTTTATGGGAAGTATTAAGTTCAAATTTAAGCCCTGAAGACAAGAGAGCAACTATTTTAGATTTTGATAAAGTTTTAGGGCTTGATTTAGAATTAGAAAATAACAAAGATAACGACATCAAAATAACACCTGAATTAAGAAAACTTTTAGATGAAAGGGAAAAGGCTAGAAAAGAAAAGAATTTTATAGAAGCAGACAGAATAAGAGATGAGATTGCAGAAAAATATGGGCTTGTTGTAATAGATACAAAAAGTGGTCAAAAACTAAGAAAGCTCTCTAATAACTCTACTAGCTTGAAATAAATATTCATCATTCCATCTTTGAGCCATTAACTGCATTCCAATTGGTAATCTGTCTTTTATGCCTAACGGAATATTTATTGCTGGTATTCCAGTAATGTTGGCATTTACAGTGTAGAGATCAGTTAGATACATTGAAATAGGATCATTAATTTTTTCACCTAGTTTGAAAGCTTTCGATGGTGATGTTGGAGCTAAAAGTATATCAACTTTTTTAAATGCTTCGTCAAATTCTTGCTTGATTTTGTTTCTAACTTTTGTAGCTTTAAGATAAAGCTCATCACCGTAACCTGCGCTAAGTGCATAAGTTCCTATCATTATTCTTCTTTTTACTTCATCTTCAAAATATTTACTTCTTCCTTCAACTAAGTTTTCTTCATATTCTTCAGAAACAAAGGGACCATACCTAACACCGTCGTATCGCGCTCTATTTGACGAAATTTCTGATGGCACTAGAATGTAGTATACACTTAAGCCAAATTTGCTAGATGGAATCGATACATTTTCTATCGAGTAGCCAGAACTTCTTAATGATTCAGTTATTTGATTTATTGCGTCTTTAGTATCTTTATCAAAATTTTCTTCAAAATATTCAAGCGGCAAACCAAACTTTAATTTTTCTTTTTTTTCTACTCTCTGGAGCAATATCAGTTGTTTGATCGTTTTCATCAACTCCTTCAAAAATTTCTTCTAGTAATTCAATATCTTCGATATGTCTAGCAAAGAATCCAGGAGTGTCAAATGAGCTTGCC
Source organism: Candidatus Dojkabacteria bacterium (assembly GCA_025999215.1). Taxonomy (GTDB): domain Bacteria; phylum Patescibacteriota; class Dojkabacteria; order J137; family J137; genus KatS3mg085. The sequence continues at coordinate 737,733 of AP024679.1, read as the reverse complement.
ATGACTCCAATTCCAAACCTTGAGTTTCTTCCGTATGTAGGCTTATATCCATAAAGGCCACAGAAATTTGCAGGTAATCTCACTGATCCTCCTGTGTCTGTGCCTAAGGAGAAAAATCCAATTCCAGCAGCTAAGCTTGCAGCTGAGCCAGAACTAGACCCCCCCGGAACTCTTTCTAAATCATAAGGATTTTTACTCGGACCAAAACCTGAATTTTCTCCGCTTCCTCCAAAACCCCAAGGATCACAATTTGTTTTTCCTATCAAAATAGCACCTTCATCCAAAGCTTTTTTTACAACTGTTGAAGTATAAGGAGCTACAAAATCCTTCATATACTGCGATGCAAAAGTTGTTATTGTATCTTCTACAAGATATAAATCTTTTACGGTGAAAGGTATACCAAGGAGTTTTCCATTTAAATTTCCTTTTTTTATTTCCGCTTCAATTTGTTTTGCTCTCTCAAGGGCTTCTTTTTCTAAAATTGTTATGAAGGCATTTAAATTTTTTTCGGTATTTTTAATTCTTTTGATGTGCTCTTTAACTAGATCAGTAGGTTTAATATCACCCGTTTTTACCAAACTCACTATTTCTTTTATCTTTGGTATTTGAGGAATATCTAAACTATTTCTCATGATTTTGATATTAACTTAAAAAACTCAATATTACAATCAATACCACCAAAAAATTGGTCTAAATCAAATTTTTCATTTGGGCTATGTAAAGCATCATCTGGCAACCCGTACCCCAAAAAAACAGGCTCGACATTTAAAGCTTTTTGTATTTTGGCAATTGCTGGAATTGATCCTCCTTCTTTGAAAAAAAGCGCTTCTTTTTTGAAAACCTTTTTAATTGCTTTTTGAGCAATTTTAACATAATCAGAATCAATTGAAGTCGATACCCACTCGCCACCATGTATCAAATTAACGCTTATATCTAGACCCTCAGGAGCTATATTTAACACATAATTTTTAAATAATTCAAATATTTTTTCGGGATCTTGATTGGGTACAAGCCTCATGCTTACTTTTGCGTGAGCTGTTGCTGGTATGATGGTTTTGGCTCCTTCCTCAGTAAATCCACTCCACATTCCATTTACATCTAGCGTTGGTCTGACTGTTTTTCCTTCGATAAAAGTGTATCCAGATTCTATAAATGTGCTTTTAGCATTTTTTGCATTTTTCAAAAATTGTTTTTCTGTTTCTGGGATACTATTTAATAATTCTCTTTCATTACTTGAAAAATCTTTAACATTGTCATAAAAGTTAGGTATTAAAATTTTTCCACTAATTTCATCTTTAAGTTTAGAAATTATAAAAGCAAGGTCATTTGCGGGATTTCTGACAGCTCCTCCAAATTCACCAGAATGCAAATCACCATCAAAAGCTTTAACATCAATTTGTGTATAAACAATACCTCGTAAACCAGTTAGTATTGCTGGAGTATCTTTGTTAATCCAAGGGGTGTCTGAGACTAGGCAAACGTCCGCTTTCAAAAGTGAATTATTTTTATTTTCATCAATAAAAGCTTCAATTGTCTCGCCACCACTTTCTTCTTCACCTTCAAAAATTATTTTTACATTCACAGGCCAGTTATCTCCCCAGCATTTATCTAATTCTTTGAGTGCTGCAATATGTGTATAGAGTTGACCTTTATTGTCATTTACCCCTCTGGCATAGATTTTACCTTCCTTAATTTCTGGGTTGAAAGGATCAGTAAGCCATTCAGTTAATGGATCAACTGGTTGTACATCATAGTGACCATAAATCAGTATAGTTTTGTTGTTGGGATTTGAAATTTTTTCAGCGAAAATAACAGGATAATGATTTTCTTCCCCATATTTTTTACTGTAAAATAACTCCGTTTTGAAATTAATCTTTTTTAATTCATCAATAATGAATTCTGCTGCTTTTAAAGTATCTTTTTTATGTGTAGGCAAAGAGGAGATACTTGGAATTTTCAGTAATTCAATTAGTTCATCGAGATATTTTTGATATTTGTTTTTCACAAACAAATTATATTTTAGATATTGAGTTTTGTAAAGTAAAACTTTAGTGTTATAATACAACTACTTTTCAAAAATTACTTTTTTAATATGGAAATGAAAATTTTTCTGAAAAAGCTTTTGTCTTTTGAAACAACTGTATACAAACCAGATAAGTTAAATGAAGCAATTGATTTTTTAGATTCTTTTTTTAATGATTACGATGTACACACAAGAAGATATGAGAAAAATGGCAAACCATCATTAGTTGTAACCAATACTTTTACTAAAAAACCTAAAATTTTTCTGAATGGACATATTGATGTTGTTCCGGGCGATTATCCAAAAGCTTTTGAGCCTTATCAAAAATGATCTAAAATTTACGGTCGAGGTGCTAGCGATATGAAAGGTCCGGTTGTGGGAATGATATATGCATTTGTTGACTTGATAAAAGAAGGAATAGATAAAGAAATTGGTTTAATGATAACTTCAGATGAAGAACAAGGAGGATTTGATGGTGTTGATTATTTGCTAAACGAAGAAGGTTTTAGTTGCGATTGTGCTTTTGTTCCAGATACAGGTAAAAAAAATTGGGAGATTTGCACTGGTGAGAAAGGTGTGTGGTTTGTTGAAGTTGAAAGTAAAGGTAAAAGTGCTCATTCATCTAGACCGTGGGAAGGAGTAAATGCAATAAATGAACTTTGGAAAGCTTATAATGAAATTGAAACTAAATTCAACGAAGTGTGGGGAGAAAAACAAAAGGATAGTGTATGGATTCCAACAATATCTTTATCCAAGATTGAAGGAGGAGATGCATTTAATAAAGTTCCAGATAAAGCACTTGGTAGATTTGATATTAGATTCCCATCAGAGATTGGTTTAGAAAATATAAAAAAAATAGTTATGAATGTTTTTAAAGAAAGAAATGTAACAATAACTAGTGAACCTGTAATTAGTTATGGGATGAATACAGATGAACAAAATTATTTCTTAAAAAAGTGGATAGAAGTCTTGAAGAATAAAAACCTTAAAAAACCAGAATTTTATAAAGCTTTAGGTGGATCTGACTCAAGGTTTTTCAGTGCAAACGGCATTCCAGTAGTGATGTGTAAATCAAAATGTTCGGACATACATATTGTAAACGAGTGGTGTGATATTGAAGATTTAGAAATTTTCAGAAAGTTAGTGGTTGAATGGGTAAAATCAGTTTGATACTGAATTAAAATAAACCCTGCAATAATTTCCAGAATTATAAAAATAAAAACTTGCATCTCTTCAAATATTTTTGTATCTTGAATTAGTTAGAGTTTATTTATGGGAATTTTCGATTTTGGCAAAAAAGACAAAGATAATAAAAACCAATCAGGTTTAGTGCAACCTCCGATTAGTGGAGGTAATTCACAACAGACACAAAACGATAACCAAGGAAATAATTTGCAATCACAGTCAAATGCTAACACTCAGTATTCCAGCAACTCAAATAATTTAACTCAGAGTCAAAATTATTCTAATCAGCAAAATTTAAATACAAACATAAATCAAGAGAATTTTGCTGATCCAACACCTCTCAATGATGATTTTTCTCAAATTCCGCAACCAGTTTTAAATCAAAATGTACAAAATGTAGCCAACCAACAGGATGATTTTGATCCGTTAAAGTGGCAACAAGAGTTAGAAATGCAAAAAAACTCAGACTCAAACATCTAACGTTGAGCCAAACCGCAATGGTTTCGCAAGGATCCAGCATATTCTGCAATCTCAAACTTTTGATGCTCAAAGTGAAAATTTAGGTCAACAAGAATCTACAAATGTCTAATCCAAATTTTTTAAATGAAAATTCCACGAATTCTGACACAGTGAATCAGTATCAAAATGCTCAAGTAACTACAAATATTCCGCAAGAACAACAACTACAAAGCACTGATCAGGCTAAAGAAGCCCAAGCGCAAGTTAATGAATTTTCAAATGCAAGTTTAGAAAATCAAGTGGGAGGGCAATCGGGTGAGTTTTCACAGTCAAATTTAAATTCAGACGTAAATAATTTTAATCCTTCGCCAATTCAGAATGAGTATCAAAGCAAGGATGAAACTCAACAGAATACTAACCTTGAGGTAAATGCAAACAATTCACAAAATAATACAGAACAAAGCGTTGATACACAAATGGATATGCAAAAATCAAATTTAAATACCAAGCTTTTTGATGATAATCCAGCTGATGACATTCAAATAGAAAAGGATGCAGCTTCTGATAATAGTTCTGAATTAAATATAGATTCCAATATGGATCAAAAATTGGAAGCAAATAAAAATAATCAAAACTTAGATAATCAGAACACACAAGATCAAAATGCTGACAAAGACAAAGAAGCCAATGCTGAAACCATAAATACAGATTTAGCTGGGCAATCAAAAAATGCAAATAATTCTTCAGATAAAATTAATAGATACGATAAAAAATGGTATAAAAAGACCGAAACCAACAGTTCATATGAGGAGAAAGATTTTAATACTAGTAAAATAAAAGTTTTAACTAAACCAGGAGTTGTAGGATTTAATCAAAGTAATGTCGTAGATGAAAATTTTTTGAAGGAATTAGTTAATTTTTATGTAACTAATCCAGGTAGGGTTTTGTTTGATGTGAATACCGGAAAAAATGTATCAATTGTAAATAGAGTTGCAAATAAGAATGTAAAATCAACAGTTGTTGTTTTTTCGCCTTTTGAGTCTATGCAAAATGATCAAACTTTAAAAGTTTCTCCAGGTGATAATGTGACGTTTTTTTACTATTCAAATTTATTTGAAAAAATGATTTTTTTCATCAAGGAATGTAGATACTTTATATTTTTTGATGATTCTCATCATTCAACCTTTAATTTTTTGGCTAACTTACTTGAATTTATATCGCTTTATGGAGCTACATCTAAACCTGTGTATTTATTTGGAAATTCATGGAACACGAAAGTGACGGAATTGATAAGATCTTTGAATTTAAGTGAAGATATCAAAAAATATTTATATTTTATAAATTCTTTTGACGACTTGAAAAAAGGTCTTATTGATTATGAAAGTAAAATGAGTACAAACATTATTCCAAAAGTTTTTGATAAAAGAGTATATGGAGATGAGAGAGATTATATAATTTTCTAAACATTTAAAATATAAACAAAAAAGACCAACATTACATGTGGTCTTTTTTGTTGCGCTTTTAAAATACTTTCTTAAAATCAAGCGCAAATTTTTAATTTTAAAATATTCACGGTATCACAAGTACTTGCCCGGGGAAAATAAGTGCTTGTTCCCCGTTTGGTAGAAACCCAATCATTGCCTTGTTCTCTTCAAGGATTTTTACCCATTCAAATCCCGACCCATAATAATTCTGGGCTAAATCCCAAAGAGTATCTCCTCTAGAAACTACATGTGTCCTATTCTGCGTAGTTTCTGAGGTTTCGGGCGTACTGGATTCAGCACTAATCGCTCCAGTTTCCTCTTCTTTTTCATTGGAATTTTTGTCACTCTCTGTAGCTTCAGCAATAGTATCAAGCGAATCCTCGTTTTGGTTTTCCATTTTTTCAATTTCTAAAGCATCTTCTTCACGAGGTTTTTCTGTATCAATTTGTTGTTCTTTATCATTCGCTAACGAATATTCTTCAACTTTATCACCATCATTACCATTATCATTATCATTAAGTAAGGTATCCTTTATGAAAAATATTGAACCAACAACCCCAAAAAGTAACACCAAGCCCAGAATGGTTACCAAGAATAAAATAGTGAAAGCTTTAGTGCCACTTTTTCCATTCTTGTCAGATTTTGATTCTATCTTCTCATTTTTTTGCTTGTTTTGTTGGGTTTTTTCTTGCTTTTGATTTGATTGTTTACTTTTATTTCTACTTTTTTTCTTTGCCATATTTTTTAGTTTACTGTGCAAAGTATATTAAAAAACAAGAAAAATTACAAGTATTTTTGTTTAGATAACAATAAGATTTATTTAAGAGCTTGCCAATATTTAGCAATTACAGATACTTTAGCTTTTGGCTCACCTTCGTTTTTTGATGCATATGCATCAATTTCAGGTTTGCCGACTACAAGAACTGCATCACCTTTTTTGATTCTTTCAGAAGCATTTTCTGCTTGCTGTCCAAATAATAATACATCGTAATAAGTAACTTCTTCCTTTTCAGCACTTTTATCATAGTCATTTACGGCTAAAGAAAATCTCACATACTTATTTCCATTTTTACTATCTTGTATCTCTAGATCTTTAGTGGCTCTTCCAACCAAGAAAATTGTTTGTATATTCATATAAAATAAATAAGAAATAAAATTATAGAATTATTTCAGTTGAAAGAGGTTACGTCATTGTATTGTTATACAATTTTTCTTTTTTCTAAAAACTCAAGAAATGCGGAGGTGTGAATTACAAACAACAACAACGAACAAATCGCTGATACCACACACCATTGGCATATTGCATTAATCACAAAAACTTCTATGAAGGTTAAATAAATAGAATATATAAAACCAGTAGTTAGCATTATTTGAAGAAAGAAGTTTATAAAACTACCTATTTTTTTGTTATTTTTAAGAAATAGCGCTATCAGTGAGGTGGTATAAAAAATTATTCCTAAAATAGGAACTTTTATACCGTAAAGAGTAGAATATTTGCTTTCCCGAACCAATTCACAGTCTGTTGCGCAAACTATGGGTTCTGGTTGAGAGTAAAGATAAGCAAGATACGTTGAAACTGCTAAACCCACTAAACTTACAAAAATCATAATATTTTTTTTTGTAACCATCTTGAAAAATTTAAACGTTTAAAGCTAAAATGTCTTATCGCGAATAAATTTTAAAATAAAATTATGAATAATTCAAAAATTATCAAAAACAAAAATGGAATAATAATAGAAGAAATTAAACCTGGGGTTTTTAGAGCAACTTCTGAAACTAGTAAATACATTATTGAATATGATAGAAATGTTTGTATTGGTGCTGCTTCATGCGCTGCAATTGCTGCTGAAACTTTTTTCATGGACGAAGAAAATAAAGCACAGTTGAGATTAGATACTGAAAACTTTGATGAAGATGAGATTATTTTGGCTGGCGCTCAGTCTTGTCCAGTTTTTGCAATAAAGATAATCAAAAAAGATACTGGGGAAGTCGTATTTCCCGTTGATTTGGATTAAATTTAGATTTATGATAAATTAACTTAGATTTAAATTTTATCTTTTAAATTATGAAGAAAAACCTTTTGTTTGTAGTGGTAGCATTTATGCTAGTTTCAAGTGCTATTCTTGCGTTTTTTGTATTTCAAAATCAATCAGATGACGACTCTTTAGATTCTAGTGCAAAAGATGGAAACGAAGTTCAAGAAGAATCAAAAGAAAGTGTTTCAAATACAGATGTTAAGTTCACTCTTGAGGAAGTAGCTATGCATAATTCTGAAAGCGATTGTTATGTTGTTTATGATGAGAAAGTGTACGATGTTACGGATTATGCAAAAAAACACCCTGGGGGAGCTGAAGCAATCTTCAAAAATTGTGGAAAAGATATAACACAGGTATTTGATAATGTAGGGGCTCACAATAGTGTACAGCCTCAAGATTGGCAAGAATATTATATTGGTGATTTGGAATAATTTATAAAAAATATTAAAACTAAAAACTACCTACCCACTTGGTAGTTTTTAGTTTGTCTGTTAAAATAGACAAAGTTTAATTTATTATCTATTAAAAATGACGCAAAAAATCAATGCAGTTAACGATAAAAAAGTAATTGAGTATTTAACACAGTTTGGTTTAAATAGTAAAGAGATAAATGTTTACTTAACGCTTTTACGGATTGGACCTAGCAGCGTTATGAAAATTGCTAGAGAAACTGGTATCAAAAGATCTACAACTCACAATGTGGTTGAAGATTTGGTCGCAAAAGGTCTTGCATCTCAAACTTATTACGGCGCAAGAAGAATGGTGGTAGCAGAACCACCCGAGAAGCTATCTGTGATTATTGATAGTAAAAAGTGGGAAATTCAGAAACTAGAAGAAAGCATAGATGAGGTTGTGTCAAGGATAAATGAAGTTGTTCCAACAAAAGATAAAATGAATGATGTTGATGTTAAATATTTTGATGGTGATAACGGTTTTAAAGATGTAGTTCAGCGAGCACTTAAGTCTGGTTCCAAAGAAATTTTAATAATTTCTAATGTTAGCGAGTTTTTCAAGGTTTACAATAAGGATTACGATGATAGAATTTTTATTCCAAAAAGGATAAGGAAAGGAATATCTGTACGAAATTTGGTCCTGGATGACCCAATGCTAAATAAGCTAACAAAAAATGATAAAGAGCAACTTAGGGAAACAAGAATATTGCCAACCACAAAGAAATTTTTAACTACTACATATATTTATGAAAATGAAATATCGATAATGGTTTCTCACCAACCATACAAGGCAGTTGTTGTTAATAATAAATTCATAGCTGACACATTTAAAATAATGTTTGATATGCTTTGGGAAATATCTAAAAAAGTAGGTATTTAATGTATATTTAAAATTCGGGAGAGTTTAATTTGTAGTTTTTTGTTTAGTCGTACGTTAGAGAGTCAATATCATGATTAGTAACTTATGAATAAAAAAGCTGTAATAATTTGTCCTTACTCTTATCCAAGCGCATGTGGTGTTTGGAAGAGAGCATTTGAAGATGCAAAAGCGTTGCAATCGGCTGGTTATGATGTTTTCATTTTTTCATCCAATATAATAAAAGGAACTAATACTATGTCAGAATCTATAGACTCTTTTGAAAATATTGAAGTATATAGATTTAATGTTTTGTTTAGTTTGGGTGGAACTTCAATGTTTTGGTTCCCTTTCAAAAAATTAAAAGAAATTAACCCAGATTTAATTCACACTCACGGTTTCAGGCATCCACATTCGCTGTTTTCTCTGATATGGGGAAAATTAAATAGAAAAAAAGTTGTATTAACAACTCATGCGCCTTTCAAAAAAGATCACAGAAGACCTTTTTTATTAAAAATTATTGATATAATCTACGATTTATTAATTGCGAGAATCGAGTTGAGATTTTACGATGGAGTTATAAGAATTTCTAAATGGGAGGAAATTTACCTAAAAAAATTAGGAGTTAAAGATTCAATTTATATTCCGAATGGAATTAGTAAAAGTATAATCTCCAAGAAAAAAACTCTGCCTACAAAACCTCTAAATAAAATTATTTTTATGGGGCGAATTGATCCAGTCAAAAGAGTGGAATGGATATTGGATGTAGCAAAGTTTTTTAAAAATAAAAATTTTTTAATAATCGGTCCAGTGCAAGGTTACAAATTTGAAAACAATTATTTGAATGAACATAAAATTCCTAAAAATGTTAAATTAATAAATAAAACTTACAATCTTGATGAATTTATAGAAAATGTAAGTAAATCAGATATTTTTGTGCTACCGAGTATAAGAGAAGCTCAATCTATTGCTTTGCTAGAGGCCATGGGTTTATCACGAATTGTTGTTTCAAGTAATAATCAAGGCGCTCAGGATTTTCTTGTTAATGGTAAAAATGGTTTTTTAGCTTCAAATTTAGAAGAATTTAAAAATAAAATTTCTTACGTATACGAAAATTGGATAGATATGAAAAAAATTAGTTATCAAGCTTATGAAACTGCTAAAGAATTTCAAAAAGAAAAATTAAATAAAAAATACATTAAGTTTATTCACGAAAAAATACTTAAAACTAACTAATTTTAGTGTAAAATGTGTTATTAAATGTTATATTTTAAAAAATGAAAAATAAAACTTTTTTGGTTTCGTTAATTACAATTTTACTTGGAGTTGGGGTATTGGGAGTATTGTTTGTTGCTTATAGGGACGAGAGAGTTGAAAACTCTGATCTTGTTCAAATTGCCGAGAAGTTAAACTTAGATGTTGATCGTTTTTTAGAAGATTATGAAAGTGATGAAGTTAAAAATATTGTTGAACAAAATAAAAATGAAGCACTAGAAATTTTGAAAGAGGCAGGTATTAATGGAGCACAAACACCAACTGTTGCTATAAATGGAGTTTATGTGCAAAGAGTTACAGGCAAAACTTTAACTGACTTAATAAATGAAAGGCTAGAAAATGCTGATGAATTACCCATTGTTGTAGATATTTATGAAGATTATAAATGTAGCGCATGTGCACAATTTCAATTTGAGGTTTTTGAAGCTTATATGAATTTTACATCAGAATATGTCGTAATCAACAAAAAACATTTACCTTTCTTGAGACCTCAATCAACAAATTATGCATATGGGGCAGAGGCGGCAAGAAAACAAAGTGAAGAAGCTTTTGAAAAATTTAATATTGAACTATTTATTTTAAATCATCCTAGTATAAGTTACGATTTTTACCCATTTACTGAAGATGCTTTGGCTAAAATTCTAGATTAAATGAGGAGATTTTTTTCAGAAAGAACAAATATAAGAGTTGGTAGTAGCGTAAAGTTAGATGCTGATCAAACTTCACACATGAGAAAAATACTCAGACTCAAAGTAGGTGATGAAATATTGATTTTTAACGGTGAGAAAGAATTTAAAGCTAAAATTATTAAACTTACCAAAACATTTTCATTGGCAAGAGTATTTGAAATAGTTGAAAAGTTAGATTTTAGTCACGAAACTTACAAAGATATTACTTTAGTGCAGGGGATCATAAAGCCTATTAGGTTTGAGCTAATCATTGAAAAAGCTACAGAATTAGGCGTAACTAAATTTCAACCAATACATACAGATTATTCTCAGATTTCTGAAGAAAAGTTTGTTAAAAAATACCCTAGATGGAAAAAAATTATTGTTGAATCTGCAAAGCAATCAGAAAGAATTGATATTCCGGAGCTTTTTCCTCCTCAACATTTTAAAGATTTTATTTCAAATATAAAAAATTATGACTGCGTTTTTGTATTATCTATTAAAAACAGGAAAGAATCACATTTTATTGAAAACAAGATTTCAAGAGAATTTAAATTACCAAAAAATTTTTCTAAAATTGCGGTTTGTATTGGTCCTGAAGGTGGTTTTTCTGAAAATGAATATAGGATTTTAGATCAATTGGATGTTGATTTTGTAACTATAAGCGACAACGTTTTGAGAAGCGAGACAGCAGGTATCGCAACAATAGCAATATTAAAATATTTAATATTAAGCTTTTCCTGAATATAAACCAGTTTCTGTGTTAATTTCAATCAAATCTCCTTCTTTTATAAACATTGGAGCCAAAAGCTTGTATCCGGTTTCAACTATAACTTCTTTTTGTGGATTGTTTGCGGTATCACCTTTAACTGCTTGTGGAGCGTTAGTTACTTTTAAAGTAATTTTTTTGGGCAATTGTACGGATATGACTTTACCTTCATAAAATTGAACTATGTATTTTTCCTCTTCTTTCAAAAAAGCTGTTTCCATAGGAATATTTTCCACAGGTATTGAAATTTGCTCATAAGTCTCAAGATCCATAAAAACAGCGTTATCACCATCAACAAAAATATACTGCATTGTTTTGTAGCTAACGTCAGCGGGTTCTACTTTTTCAGCTGCATTAAACCTAACATTAGTAATACTTCCACTTAATAAACCTTTTAGCTTAGTCTGGTTTAAACCACCTTGTCTACCTTGGGCACGAAGTTGATGATCTAAAACTAAACAAGGTTCATTATTGTGCATAATTACCATTCCTCGTCGTACTTGATTTCCTTGTATCATAATCTAATAATTAAAAGTAAAATCATTATACCACAATATTTTATCACTAATAAAATACTTTTATATTTTAAAAATACTCAATGATATTTAAATTACTGTTGACTAGCATATCTCTCGGTGATAATATTAGTTGAGATTGTAGTTGTACGCAAACCTAAAGCAAGGCCTTGCATAAAATATTAGGACTATATTTTTCTTGTTTCCTAATCCATAATTAGGTAAAATAGATTACGTAATTTTTAAATTTTGAGTTTTGTGCAACAAAATAAAATTTTTTCCACTCAATTGAAAGAATACTCAGGTGAAAAAGTAAAACTACTAGGTTGGTTAAGTAAAGTAAGGAACATAGGTAAAATTGCATTTTTAATACTAAGAGATGGAAAAGGATTCATTCAAGTTGTAATTGAAAACAAAGAGCAAATAAAAGAAATTGAGAATTTGCAACCTGGTAGCGTAATTGAAGTTGTTGGTGAGGTGAGAAAAACAGATAAAACAGAACTCGGTGTAGAAATAATAGATCCACAAATCAAAATTATTAAAAAGATTATTGAACCTTCTCCAATAGAGATTAATAAGCCTGAAATTAATGCAAACATTGACAAAATTTTGGAGTTTCGACCCATTGCTTTAAGAAATGAAAAAATTAGGGCTGTTTTTAAAATTCAAGCATTGATATTAGAAGCATACAGAAAATTTTTAATAGAAAATGGTTTTACCGAATTTATAGGCCCCGCAATCATTAGCGCTTCAACTGAGGGAGGTGCTGAATTATTTAAAGTTGATTACTTTGGATATGAAGCAAACTTAGCACAATCAAGCCAACTTTATAAACAAATCATGGTTGGAGTTTTTGAAAGAGTGTTTGGTAGTATCAAGTGTTTTAGAGCTGAGAAATCAAATACTCGCAGACACGTCACAGAAGCAACTCAATTGGAATTTGAAATAGGATTTATTAATGGCTTGGAAGATATTTTAGAGTGGGAAGAGAAAGTAATTAGAGCTATTTATAAACATGTGATGAATAATGCAAACGATGAAATAGAAAAATTTTTTCCAAATTTTGCGATTTTATCAGAAGAGCCAATTTTACGTATCAAATTAAAAGATGTGTTAGAGTTGTACTTTCAAAAAACAGGAATTGATGAACGATCGGAAAAAGATCTTTCTCCAAATGCTGAAAAGTTTATTTCAAGCTACGCAAAAAAAGAAACGGGATCTGATTTTGTTTTTGTAACACATTTTCCAAGATCTAAGTGTGCTTTTTATGCAAAACCAAGTTCTAAGAATCCTGAAGTGTGCGAATATGCGGACTTGATTTGTAATGGTACTGAAGTATCAAGCGGAGGTCAAAGAATTAGTGATTATGAAGAATTAAAAGTGAGTTTAAAAAGCAAAGGGTTAAATGTAGATAATTTTGAAGATTATTTATCTATTTTCAAATATGGCATGCCTGAACATGGAGGTTTTGGTTTGGGACTAGAAAGATTTACAATGCAACTTCTAGGCCTTGATAACATTCGTGAAGCTGTATTGTTTCCATCAGACACAAAGCGCATTGCGAGTGTAAGTTTTAAAAGAAAAGTTTTTGGTGAAGATGAAATAGTTAATGAAATTAAGAGAATATTAGATTCAAATGGTATTGATTACAAGTTTGATGAACATGATGAGGTTGTAACAAGCGAAGAAGCCTCAAAAGTTAGAGGCACAAGAATTGAACAGGGAGTAAAAGCTATCATTTTGAGAGGGAAAAAAACTGGAAAAAATGTAATGGTTGCACTTCCTGCAAATAGAAAAATTGATTTGAAACTTATCAAAAATTTTTTAGGAGAAAACTTTGAAATGGAAAAACCAGAAAATATTGAAAGTAAATACGGTTTAAAAATTGGAGGAATTCCACCATTTGGCAATTTGCTAGGAATGGAGATTTTGCTTGATAAAAACATACTGAATGAGGAAGTGATTGATTTTAATTGTGGAAAGAGAACTTGTTCCATTGAGATGAAGAGTCAAGATTTGTTTAATATTTTAGATGCTCACGTAGGTGAGTGGAGTAAAGATGAGTAATTTAAAAAGACTTATTACTTCAATTTCTGTATTTTTTACGATTATTCTTTTTGTTAGTCTTTTTATGGAGTGGATTGGTTTGGTATTTCAAGGTGAAGAATACACTACATCTCTTTGGAGTGATTCAGAAGCAGATATTAAGTACGTAATAGTAGGAGTTACCTGTGCAGTTTTACTGACTCAGTTAGTATCAATTTTTGTAGATAAATTATATTTTCAAGCAGGACTTGTAATGGTTATAATCCCTATAATAAATTTAATTTTATCTATTGATTATTATACAAAAGAAAAAAATAATGTTTTAGAAATCGCGCAAGCTGGAGTTGATGTAGTTTTTGTAACAAAATCTGCATTTATGCTTTTTGTTATCACCAATATGCTTTTGATTATTGTAGGGGGAATTTTGGCTTTTATTGATAAAACCTCAACTACTTTAGATAGTGATGATATTTCAAATTAATTAAAAAAATTATACATATTATTTATTTGAATATGGAATTTTATATTAAAGATGCATCAAAATTTATTAATAAAAAGGTAGAAATTAAAGGCTGGATGTACAATAAAAGATCTAGTGGTAAAATAATTTTTTTACAACTTAGAGATGGAAGTGGTTTTATACAAGGCGTAGTGGAGCAAAAAAATGTTGATGAAAAAGTATGGGAAGCAGCCGAAAATTTGACTATAGAATCATCAGTTATTGTAAATGGTACAATAACTAAACACCCCAAAAAAGAAGAATACGAAATACAAGTAATGCATATTGAGATAGTCAATTTATCACCTGAGTATCCAATTGGCAAAAAAGAGCATGGACCAGAGTTTTTATTTGAAAATAGGGATTTATATTTAAGATCTAAAACTCCATGGGCGGTTTTGAGAATACGAGACATGGTTTTTAGGAGTATAACTAACTTTTTTGCTGAAGAAGGTTTTGTCAGAACTGACACTCCAATTTTGCAACCAACAAGTTGCGAAGATACAACACAACTTTTTGAATTAGATTTTTATGACGAAAAAATGTATTTAACTCAGTCTGGGCAGTTGTATTCTGAAGCTGCAATCATGAGTTTTGGAAAAGTTTATGACTTTGGCCCAGTGTTTAGAGCAGAGAAATCAAAAACAAGGAATCATTTGTCAGAGTTTTGGATGATGGATGCTGAAATGGCTTACTATGATCAAAATATGAATATGGATTTACAAGAGAAAATGATTAAAAGAATAATTAAAGACACGCTTGAAAATTGTAAATTAGAACTTGAAATTTTACAAAGAGATACCAAAATTTTAGAAAATTGTGTAAAAACCAAATTTTTAAGAAAAAGTCATTTTGAGGTAAAACAAGAACTCGAAAAAGATGGGCTTAAAGTAGATTATAACGATGATTTAAGTACTGAAGAAGAGATAGCATTAGGTAACAAATATCAAATTCCTGTTTTTGTTACTGACTATCCATTCGAGATAAAGTCTTTTTACATGAAGAGCTTTGTTGATGAAAGAGGAGTAAAACGAGCGAAGTGTGCCGATTTGATCGCTCCCGAAGAAGCTAGAGAAATAATTGGTGGTAGTCAAAGAGAAGATGACTATGAAGTTCTGTTAAACGAAATTAAGAAAAGAAACTATCCTAAAAAGGAGTATGAATGGTATTTGAATATTAGAAAATACGGATCTGTTCCTCATTCTGGTTTTGGATTAGGTTTAGAAAGAATGGTAAGATGGTTGTCAGGAGTACATCACATTAGAGAAACAATACCATTCCCAAGAAGTACCACTCTCAACAGACCATAATTTATTATAAGCTTTGTGTTTGTGTGAGATATTCTTGAATAGTTACGAAGCAAACTGGACCCCTATCTAGTTCGTATCTATATTTTTGAATTTCTTCAAAAAGTATGTTGATTTTAGGTTCCTCTTGATAAAACCAATCAATGTTTGAGGCAAAAACAATAATATTTGAACTATTCAGGGTAGTATTAGGTGAATAATTTTGATAAAAATTTTCAATTAATTTTTCTGGTGGTGAATACAAACTTTCTCCACCGTTTGTCGGTATTTCCATTAATTTCATATCCCCGTTTTTGAGATTTTTATTAGTGTAACTTGGAAAATAAGGTTGGGATGTTGGGTTGATATTCCAATCTTGTATAAATTTATTTTTACCAATCTCAAATGGTGTAATACTTGAGGAGTCGTATTTGAATCCGCTATCTTCTACAGCTCTCAAAATTTCTTCATTTGCAAACCATCCACCCGATCTGAATCCATTTACTTGATTTAAATTGTAAGAATTGAGCAAATCTAAACTCCAAGCCAAAAGCTTTTTAAAATCTTCATAACTATACACAGTGGGAGGGGTGTCATATCCTCTCAAATCTCCATTCCAAGTTTCAACATTTTCAATGGTTTTAACTCCTGCATTTAGTAGCATGTCGTGATGCATGTGTAAATGTAAGGCAACTTCATCTTTTTGTTTTTCACGACGCTCAATTAACCAATTAACTATATCTATTTTTCTTGCTTCGGTTATATCATTTTTGATTAAAACTCTGGGATTAAAAAAATGTGTCACAGGAAGAGAGTAGTTTTTTGAAATTTTATCAACAAGACTTTGGTTTTCGCTGCCTGGATCGGTACCTTCCCAATTTACTGTCCATGCTACGAACAAAGGGTATGAAATGTTTATCCTGAAATTATTACTTCTTACAACTTTATCGTCAAAATATGCAAGAATGCTAAAATATTTTTGTCCAGGATATATTTTGTCGAGTGGGACTTTTAATAAATTCAAATTTTTTTCTATTTCTATTGCTTCTTTAGTTTCATTATCGTAAAGATAATATTGTTTTTCTTTATCTAAATTTGGCTCAAATAAAATATCAATATAAAAAAAATTGTCTAAACTGTCGTATAAAATCCAATTTTTCTTTGAGGTAACTGAAAAATCCAAATGTTCAAAATTTTCTAAATTTAGTTCAATGATATTATCTGTAATTTGATTATTTTCTGGTTTATTATCTTGAATGTAAGATTTGTTTCCAAAGTATAAGTAATATTCTCCTTTTTCAATTGGTAAAAATTCAATCAAAGTATTGTTACTAAATGGATTAATAATAGTTGTTTCAATTCTTTGGTGTTCTTTACCATCCCAAAAAACTACCTGCAAATCATCTCCTTCAGTTTGAGAATAACCAGAAATTGTCAGATCAGCGTGATTTATTTTGATAGCAATTTTATTTAAATCATTTACATAAAAACTTTTTCTAAATGCAAAATCATCATTCCACCAAACAGTAGAATTAGAATTGTTCGCAAAATTAGGAATATCTGCCTGATGATTATTTAAAAGTAAGAAATAAGCCAAACAACCGACCAGTAAAACTAAAGACAAAATTTTAAATAATTTAAAATATTTCATAAATAATATTACTTTAAATATCTTAACAATGGCAAATCAAACGACATTGAAAAAATAACTAAAAAGTATTAAGATGTGTTTATGGTATCTACAATTATTTTTATAATTTTTGGTTTTATAATTTTTACCTTATTTTCCCTTTCTCTTTTAAATCCAATACCTAGAAAGGTAGGTGTTAGAAATGTCAGACGAAGGATAGGTAATACAGCACTAGTAGTTTTAGGGTCTATGGTAGGTACAGCATTAATTTGCGGAGCTCTTGTAATGTCTGATAGTCTTGATGCTACTTTTTTAAAGATAGTAAAGAATAGAGTTGGTGAAGTTGATGCAAATGCTCAAGTTTTTGCAAATCAAAATTATTTTGAAAAATTTTTAACACAATCGGAAGTTGATGAGATATCGAACAAATTACAACAAACTGGGCAAGTTGATGGGTTTTTGCCAGCGATATACTTACAAGTGTCTCCTCAAAAAATTAGAATGAACATAGATGGCTCCACAATTGACAATTTTTTTGGGGTTGATTTTTACGGAATTGATTTTGAACAATTAAAAAATTTTGGAAGTTCAAGTATACAAGTAAATAATTTTAAAAATCAAAATGGAATAGTAATTTCAAAGGAGTATTCTGAGAAAATGGATTTAAGAGTTGGCGATGAGGTTAGAGTAATTTTAGGTAATAAGCCATTAATTTTAAAAGTTGAATATATTTCTGATGAAAAGGGAGTGATGGGAGGTGAAAAAATTTTTGCTGATATTTATTATGTTGCACAAAATTTAAATTTTAATTCACCTAAATATAATTATTTTTTCATATCTCATGTTGGTGGTGTGATACCTGATGATTATGATGCAATAAATTTTTCGAATATTTTATCTTCAATTTTTAACGAATTTACCACTCAAGATAGAGTTATGATTGTAGATGAAATCAAACAAGAAGCACTCGATGGTTATGGATTAAAAATTTTTGTTACAATGTTCATTGCTTTGAGTATGTTTGGTATTTTGGCAGGAATTTTGTTGATTATAAATTTATACATGATGTTAGCTAGCGAAAGAAAATTTGAGATGGGCATATTGAGAGCAATTGCTTTAACGAAAAGAAAATTAGCATTATCATTCGTAATAGAGGGTGCAATATATTCATTAATTTCATCATTCGTTGGGGTGATAGTTGGTGTGGGGATTGGTTATTTGATAACGTACTTTTTGCAAAGTTCTTTTCAAGGAATTTTAAAATCTACAAATTCATTGGATTTGGAAATAGTGTTTGATTTTGATTTAGAAAGTCTTGTTATTGCTTTTTGTGTTGGATCAATTATTACAATATTGACTACGCTCTTTGTAAGTTTGAGAATATCAAATTTTTCTATAGTCAGCGCTATTCGTGATTTGAGCGAAGAAAAAGCAAAAAAGATCAATTTAAAATGGATACTAGGGACTCTTGGTATTTTCCTTTTAACAATAAATTTTTTGACCTTATTTATTTTTACATTTTTTATTGAAAATTTTAAAGATAGCTTTTTTCAAGGGTTAAACGAACAAGAAGTTCAAAGGTATACTGAGGTTTTTCAAGGTTATTCGTTTTATCTTGGTTTGACTGGGGCTTTGATTTTTGGAGCAATACTTTTAGGAAGAATTACATGGCTGATCTTTAAAAAAGATATGCTTAGTTTCTATTACACTTTGAGCTTGATAACATTGATAGTTGTAACTGTAATGATGCCTGAAATTTCTTACTTGACTAAACTGCTAAAATACGAAGAAGCTGTAGGTTTAATATTTATTTCTGGGGTTAATTTAGTTGTAGCTTCAGCAATTATTACATCATTTAATTTGGTTGCTATAACTAAACTTATTAAAATAATTTTTTCACCAGCATCAAAACTAATACCTGTATTTATGATGGGATTAAGGTATCCATCATTTAACAGATCTAGAACTGGTTTTACCCTGCTAATGTTTTCATTGGTTATATTTTTAATATCTTTTATCAGCATTGAAAAGGCTTCTGTAGATAGTTTGGCGGATAACGAAGTAAGTAAAAATCTTGGTGGATATGAGCTAGTTATTGTACCAAATACAATAACTAGAGAGTTGTTTGAAGGTATAGAAGATTTGATTATCGATATTGAAAAAACAGAAAATGTAATTGGTGTAGAAAAAGTTATAAATATGAACATAGAATTTCCAAATATTAAGTATAAAGATCTTGAAAACAAACCATATTTTGGTAATCCTAATCAAGCGCCCATTTTCAAACCTGAAGATAATTTTTCAACTAAAATTAACGTGGTTAGCAGAGAATACATTAATCTACTTGATCTAAATTTTTTAGAATTTAAAGAAACTTTTCAAAATGAAAGTGAAGTTTGGGATGCTTTGTTTGGGAACAAAGATTATGTGGTTTTAGGAACTGCCTTTAACAGTCAAGGCTATGGCCCAATGCCAAACTTTAAAGTGGGAGATAAAATTAAAATTAGCGACTTGACTAACACAAAAATTGTAGAAAAAGAGGTGATAGGAATATTGGAGCCAAATACAGTACAGAGAGGTTTTACTGTTTTGGAATATTTAATCATTCCTGAAAATACTGTAATTGAGGATTTCGGTTTAGATACAGTTTATGAGAGTTCAGATGCTCAAATTTTGGTTGATATTAATAATGAAGTGTCTGAGGAAGTTAAAAAAACTTTAAAAGAAAAGTTAAGTAACTATAATATTGTTGCTTTTTTTGATGTTAACGATTTATCAGAATCTTTCTTGAGTTTTATTAAAAGTTTATATAGGTTAACTCAAGGATTTTTAGCGTTTAGTTTAATTGTGGGGGCTTCAGGCCTAGCTATAATTATCACAAGATCAGTTAATGAGAGAAAACAACAAATTGGAATGTTAAGAAGCCTTGGATTTCAAAAACAAATGATTCTTTTGATGTTTTTTATCGAATCTACTTTTATTGCAACAATTGCAATAATTTTGGGCGTTGCAATGGGTGTGATAGGTACTGTTACAATTTTTAATTCTGTTGGAGAGGAGAATCCTAATTTGAGTATAATTGTTCCTTGGGGTGAGATTATTTTTATTGCAATATTGATTTACTTATTCTCAATGTTGTTTGCATTACTGCCGTCAATTAAAGCCTCTAAATTAAGTCCCGTAGAGGCGACAAATTATGTAGAATAAATTTTAAAATACAATTATGAAGCAAAAACAAGAAAACAATGATTTTTTGATAGAAGCAAAAAATGTTGTAAAAATTTTTAACAAAGGAATGCCAAATGAGGTAGTTGCTTTATCTGATATAAATTTACAAATTAGAAAAGGAGAAGCACTAACAATCATGGGGCCATCAGGAAGCGGAAAAACAACTTTACTAAACTGTATTTCAGGTATAGATGATGCAACTAGAGGTGAAATTTGGATAGCAAGACAAAACTTGCAAAAGATGTCAGACAATAAAAAAACAAAATACAGATCACAGAAAATGGGTTTTATATTTCAAAGTTTTAATTTAATACCAGTTTTGAATGCACTTGAAAATGTTGAGTTACCGTTATTACTAAATGGTTACAAGCCCAAAGAAGCAAGAAAAAAGGCAAAATTAATGTTAGACAAAGTCGGGCTTAGTGAAAGATACTATCATAAGCCAAATGAATTGTCTGGTGGCCAAAAGCAAAGGGTTACGATTGCTAGAGCATTAGTTCATTCACCTGAAGTCATTTGGGCGGATGAACCAACTGGAAATTTAGACAGAAAAACAGCTTTCGAAATTTTTGATTTAATGGTTAAACTGAATCACGAATTAGGTGTTACCTTGGTAGTAGTGACTCATGATCAAGAAATTGCCGAAAAAACAGATAGAATAATTTATATGGAAAGTGGAAAAATAAAAAATTTTGACAAAATTTAAAATAGTGTTAGAATAAATAAGAATTTTAATAGTTAACTTTTATTTTTAATTTTATGGCAAGAAAAAAAAACACAACAGATGAAAAAGTAATAAAGCTTTCTGTAGAACAGATATTAACTCCTGCATCAATTTTACTTTCATCAATTATCTTATCATTATCACTTTCACTATCTTTTTACTTTAGTTTTAAGAATGTACAAATAAATACAAAAGAAACATCAGATGCAGGCTCTAATGTTGCGGATCCAGTTGTTGTGCCAGATGATGCTAATGTAAAAGCTCAGGTATCAATTGATGATGATCCAGTACTAGGTGATAGAAATAAAGCTAAAGTTGCTATAGTTGAATTTAGCGACTATGAATGTCCATTCTGTAAGAGGCATCACCAGGAAACTTTTGATCAGATAGTAGAAGAATTTGTAAATACTGGAAAAGCAATCATAGTTTACAGAGATTTCCCTTTGAGTTTTCATGATCCGTTGGCAACAACTCAAGCACTAGCTGCAGAGTGTGTACAAGATATTGCTGGAGATGATAAGTACTTTGAATATTCAAAATTAATTTTTGAGACAACAAATTCTAACGGAAATGGAATGAAAGAAGACCAACTATATACTCTTGCAAGTCAAATTGGAGTAAATCAGGATGAAGTTAAAAACTGTGTTGCATCAGATAAATTTTTGGATGAAATACAAAGAGATATACAAGATGGAACTGCAGCTGGAATCAATGGAACCCCAGGATTTATAATAGGTGTATTAGATGAAAACGGAAATGTTGATGGCGTAAATGTTGCTGGAGCACAACCGTACAGCGTATTTAAACAAGTTATTGAAGAACAGTTAGAAAGAGTCAATTAAAACTAATTTTAAAAAAGGTTTGAAACTTTGTTGTTAGGTTAAGGTGTTTAGAGATATATTGAAAATTGAGATGAGCAGTATTATAATTAAATAGACTACGTTCAAGCGAGCATCGTATAATGGCTATTATCCCTGCCTTCCAAGCAGGAGATACGGGTTCGAGTCCCGTTGCTCGCTCCATTATTTTCCTTTAAATAAATTTTTGGAAATATGTTGACTTTTTCTAAAAAACATTATAACCTATCCTGGTAGAGGGGATTACTTATTAATGATTAAAAATGAAGAAAAAAACTATTTCACGACATAATGTTAAAGAAAAAGCTATTCATAGAATAAAAATAATTCAAGGTCATCTTCAAAAAATTCAGCAGATGATTGAGGATGAAGAGTATTGTGTAGATATTGTTCATCAATCAAGAGCAGTTCAAAGTGCACTAAAGAAGCTAGACTTGTTAATTATAGAAGATCACTTAAAAACATGCGTAGTTCACCAAATTAAAAATGGACAAGAAGATAAAACCAGAGACGAATTATTGCGTTTATTTGATTACAAATAAAATATTTTATGGGCAAAAAGAAAGTAAAATCTAAAAGTAAAAACAATCGTGTTAAAACTTGCACATTATTTGTTGATGGAATGCATTGCGCTTCTTGTGAAGTACTTCTTGAAAAAAAACTTCTAAAACAAGAAGGTATACAAGCAGTTGATGCATCATTAAAAGGAAGAAAGGTAGAAATACGTTATGTTGGAAATTATCAACCAAATATTCAAAAATTGAATGAAGAATTTAGTGAGTTAGGTTACAAATTTAACACAAAAAAAATAAAACGAAATGATTTACCTTTGTTTTCAGTAAAAAATGGAGAATTAATCATAAATCATTCAAAGTTAAAAAACTTTTTTAAAATTGTATTTTTCTTTATTTCATTCCTAATAATTTTCTTTGGTATTGAAAATTTAAGTTTAGGTAGATATATAAACGTAGATTCAAACTCATCTATTGCTGCATTTTTTGTTTTTGGTATTGTGGCGAGCCTTTCAAGTTGTGCCGCGCTTGTTGGTGGTGTTTTACTGTCGATGATAAAGCAGTGGAATGAGCTTTATATTGATTCTGAATCTAACTTCGAAAAAGCTAGCCCTCATATCTTATTTCATTCAGGGAGGTTGATTTCTTTCGGATTGTTTGGTGGTTTTCTAGGTTTGCTCGGTGAATCTATTTCTTTGAGTAACAACTATTTCTATGCATTAATTACTATATTAGTATCTATCATTATGTTTATTTTGGCTTTGCAAATGATTGGTGTAGAGTGGGCTCAAAGGTTTAGATTTGGTACACCAAAAGCATTCAGTAAACTAATTGCAGATGAATCAAGCTTCAAAGGGAAATACATGCCTTTTTTTATTGGCGCATCTACATTTTTCTTGCCTTGCGGTTTTACTTTGATTGCACAAACTTTAGCTTTAACAAGCGGTTCTATATTACAAGGATCTTTAATTATGATTTCTTTTGCGCTTGGAACCTTGCCTGTTCTTATGGGCATAAGCTACAGTGGGGTAGTGTTTAATAGAAGGCCAGATTTAACTGCAAAATTTAATGTGGTTGCCGGGTTGATTGTAATTTTCTTCGCGATTTACAACATTAATGGGCAATTAAATGTTTTAGGTTTACCAAGCTTAAGTGATATAGAATTTTTTTCTTCTGAAATAAGCTCTAATTTAGATGCAGTTGGCATAAATAGTGAAGGTATTCAACAAATTTCAATTATTGCAAAAGGTTTTGAGTATATACCTACATCATCAATGACTTTAAAAGCTGGAATACCTGCAAAGTTCTTTGTTGATAATCAAGGAGTTCAAGGGTGCGGAGCTGCCATAACTGCTACAGGTTTGTTTGATGGGTTCGTTTGGTTAAAAAACGGTGAAAATGTCATTGATCTTGGTATCCCAAAAGAAGGAAAATATAAACTAACTTGTTCAATGGGCATGGTTAAACCAATTATAATAAACGTTATTTAATTTTTTATAACGCAAAAAATATGAGCAAAAAAATAAAAATCAGAGTAAAGGGTATGCATTGTAATGCTTGTAAGATGTTAATAAGAGTGGAGTTAGAAGAAATGGACTTGGAGGAGAATATAGAGAAAATCGAATTGGAGGCTAATAATCAAGGTGTTATTGTACTAAAAAATATGGATGAACATGATATACGAAAAATAATTGATAAAATTAATAAAACAGAATTATACGAGGTTATTTAGTTTTTAAACATTAAAATAATTTTATATCATAGGTATAAATTTTATATATAAGTACAATGTGGAAAAAAGAATTATTTAGAAAAGTTAAAGTTTTTATAAAATGACACAACTATTAGAAGCTACAAAATCAGTTTTAGGTGAAAGAAAATGGTTTACATTTTTTATAATCACCACTGTAATAATTTTAGGAATGTATTCCATAGCTATAGAGTTCTCGGTTTCAATAAATATGTTCATTATGGCTAATAGTAGTATTTTTATAATTTTGCAGATCGTCTTAAGTGTTTTAAACGCAGTATTTGGTGGACTTGCAATTACATTCATATTTTTTTTATTTTCTAAACAGAAACAGTTTAATGGGCTTAGTTCTATTCAATCAACAAGTTCATTGATTTTTACTGTTGGAACATCAGGATGTTATATATGTGGCTCGCTTCTTATTCCTGTTGCTGGAATTAGTTCTGCAATAGGAACACTCCCTTTTGGAGGTATCGAATTAAAAATTCTAGCTCTGATTTTATTTTTAATTTCTCTTTTTGAGACGGCTCCTAAGATATTAGGCATTTGTGATTTGAACAAATCATATATCTTAATAATAGGTAGAAAAACAATTAAAATTAATGAAAGATTTTTTAGAAATCTTAAATACTTAAGTCTTAGTATTTTTACTATTTCTGGTTTCTTACTTTTAAAAAATTTTATACCTAGGGAAATGAATTTGGGTATAAATAGCAACAATTATATTTGTGAATATAAGATAGACAATTAATGAAGAATAGCTTTGAACGTAAAATTTTATTTGGGCTAAGTGTATTTTTATTTATATTTACATTATTGCCAATTATTGCACCAATAGCAGCATATCTTAATCTTAATTTTATTGCAGATCCAATTTATTGGATCTATCAGTGGTTCTGCCACCAAAGACCATGGAGGTCATATCACTTATTTGACTATCAACTAGCAATGGATGCAAGGATGATGCTGATGTTTGGTTCCATGGCAATTGCTTCTTTGCTTATTTATATAAAAAACTTAAAACCACTTAAGCCTTTTACAGCAGTAATATTTGCAGTAATTTTCATAATACCTCTGGGGATGGATGGAGTAATTCAGGCAATCGCTGAAATGACTAGTTACGGTGGAAGTGGTTTACCTTTCTACGAGAGCACCAATTTGATGCGAAGTATTACAGGGACATTATTTGGAATTGGAGTTGCATTTGCTATGTTTCCATATCTAAATTCCTTCAATCAATTTATAAGTCCGATAATTTATATTAAGCCAATTATTTGGACATTTGTTTTTTCAATCCTATTTATGTGCTTTATTGTATTTTCGTGGAACATATCTTCAAAAGTCTATAAACCTTCACATCTACTTTTTGATGCAAAAGCAAGATTTCCAGGATACAACTATGAAGTCACAACTAGTGCAGGTCATTCGACCATTGAGAGAGTATTCAATGTTGATGACAAAAAACTTTACTTAGAACGTGCCAGGCATTTTGAAAAAAAAGAATATATAGAATAGCATACTAAATATTATAATAAATAAAATATGACTATCAGATTAAATATACACAAGATCAAAAATTATGCTAAATTTCTAATAATTATGGTTTTAATTGCAATATTGGGTTTAGTATCCATTACTATTGGCTCTAAATCAGAAAATATTTCAGCAGAATCTCTTAGAGATGAATTTGGGATTGCTTATACAGAAGATATAGAAGAAAATGGCAACGTAGTCGAAATAGATCTAGAAGCATCGGAAGGTGAAATAGAAATTTTTGATGGATACAAGACTAAGGTTTGGAACTATAACGGCTCTGTGCCAGGTCCAGAAATTAGAATAAAGCTAGGTGATACACTCAAAGTAAATTTTACTAATAATCTACCCGATGAAACAACAATCCATTGGCATGGAGTACGAGTTCCTAATGCAATGGATGGTGTTCCCGGAATAAACCAAGATCCAATTGAGCCAGGTGATAGTTTCGTATATGAATTTACACCAAAAGATGCTGGTACGTTTTGGTTTCATCCACATGTACGAGGTAGTGAACAACTGGAAAGAGGTCTTTTCGGAACTCTGATAGTTGAAGATGACATTTCAGACCAATATTCAAAAGACATTGTGTGGGTAGTTGATGATTGGAGGTTGACCGATAACTATCAAGTAGATCCATACTTTGTTACAGGACATGACCTTGCACATGATGGACGATGGGGAAATGTGATTACGGTAAATGCAAATCTTAACGAATCATTGACTGTGCAACCAGGTGAACGAATACGATTAAGAATTGTAAACTCTTCAAACGCAAGAGTTTATGCACCATCTTTTGGGAGATTAGATGCAAAGATAATTGCTGTAGATGGAATGTATGTAAAAGAGGTTCAAAACGCTTCAAACTTTGAGCTTTCTCCAGGGAATAGAATTGATGTTGATATAAAGATTCCTAGCGATGCAGATGGTGAATCATATAAGATTTTTGATAACTACACCAGGTATTCAAATCAATTAGGGATTATTAATGTTGAGGGTGAAGTCGTAGAGACTCCTTCATTTGAGTATCCTACAAACCCTTATATTCCTGATTGGGAGGATGCAATAAATGCAGAAGTTGATAAAGAATATAGATTAAATGCAAGAAGGACATCTGGTGGTATGGGAATGATGGGAGGCATAGAGTGGACTATAAATGATAAAGCTTATCCTGACTACGAGCCTTTTGAATTTAAATATAACGAGTTTAATAAGATTAAGTTTACCAATGAATCTTATAGACTACATCCAATGCATTTACATGGACAATTTTTTAAAGTGATTAGTAGAAATGGTAAACAAGTTAATGAACTATTCTTTAGAGATACAGTTCTTTTAGGTCCTCAAGAGACCGTAGAGATAGCGTTTATACCTCTGGATAAGGGGGAATGGGCACAGCATTGTCATATACAAGAACATGCAGATGCAGGCATGATGAATACGGTAATAGTTAAATAATTTATTAAATATGATAGGTTATATATGAAAAAATACTTAGTAATAGCAACAATTATTCTCGCTGGTATAGCATTTGCAGGTTATGCTTTTGTGAACTCATCAGATGAACCTAAAGATAATGACCAGGTTAGTTTACAAACATCTAACGAATACAATTTCACTTCAATTAGTGCAAGTGAGCTACGAGCTATGCTTGAGAATAAGGATTTTCAACTCATTGATGTTCATATCCCAGAACAAGAACATATAAAGAATTCAGATGCATTTATCCCATACAACGATATAGATTCTATTGTTAATCAGATTGGAGATGATAAGGATGCAAAAGTAGTTCTTTATTGCAGAAGTGGGAGTATGAGTAAAGATGCAGCAAAAAAATTAGTTGATCTTGGCTATACCAATATTTACGAACTAGATGGGGGCATAAATGAGTGGGTTTCAAGTGGATATGAAACATTTGATTATATAGGTTCTGATCAGAACGATATTGAGACGAATGCCTACACAATGTCAGAAGTAGAACGACACAATACATTAGAGGATTGTTGGACAGTTAAAGACAAAAAGGTATATGAAATTCCATATGAATGGACAGAGCAACATCCAGGCGGGCAGGAGGCGTTTTACTCAGCCTGTGGAAAAGATATTACTGAAATATTTCAAATTCATAATACTGAGTTACCAAAAGAAATACTTGACTCATATTATCTAGGAGAACTAATAAATTAATTATTAATTAACATAGTTATGGAAAAGCGAATATATCCAATCGTAGGCATGCATTGCGCTTCTTGTAAAACTTTAATTGAAAAGATGGTGAGTAAAGTTGAAGGAGTTAAAAGTGTAAATGTAAACTTTGCAACTGAAAAGATGACAGTTGAATTTGATGAAAATACAACAAATATTCAAAGAATTAAAGAAGCAGTGAGTAAAGCAGGTAACTATAAACTTATAGATAATAATGAAGGAGATACTGTCCTTGCCTCACCTCCCGAAGCCAAGAAGATGGAGGGGAGCAATAATATGAACCATGACGGAGGACATCATGATCACTCTACAATGCTAAAAAATGAAGAGTATCAAAGACTAAGTAGAAAAGTCAAACTAGTTGGAATCATGACTATTCCATTTTTAGGGATTATGGTTTGGATGATTTTGAAAAATATTGGGTTAGTTTCAGCAAGTCATGCACCATTAGGTTTTATTGAATTTGAAAGTTTTAATTACAGACTGAATCTTTTCTTTTTCATACAATTTTTACTGGCTACACCAATTTTATTTTGGGGTGGTAGCCAGTTTTACAAAAGTGCATGGAGCGCAATAAAAGCGCGAGCTGCAAACATGGATACTTTAATTGTATTAGGAACCACTACAGCTTGGATATTTTCGACATTAGTTACATTTGCTCCACAGTTGTTTGAGAATCTAGAAGCAGATGTATTTTTTGAAGCAACCGCATTTATAACTTTTTTTATTTTACTTGGAAGATTACTTGAAGCTCGCGCTAAGGGTCAGGCAAATGATGCAATAAAGAAACTTCTTGAATTACAGGCAAAAGAAGCGACAGTTTTGAGAAATGGAAAAGAAATAAAAATTCCTATTGAGGAAGTAGTGCGAGGCGACATAATTATCGTACGTCCGGGAGAAAAAATTCCAATAGATGGAGTGATAGTAAAAGGTGCTTCAACTATTGATGAATCAATGATTACAGGAGAATCAATCCCTGTTACAAAGCGGGAAGGTGATGTTGTAATTGGAGCGACAATTAATAAAACAAGTTCTTTTCAGTTTAAAGCGACTAAAATAGGTAGTGAAACAATGCTTTCACAGATAATTAAGATGGTTGAAGAGGCTCAAGGAACTACCGCTCCGATTCAAAAATTAGCTGATAGAGTTTCAAGTGTTTTTGTGCCGATTGTAATTGTGATAGCTCTTTCTGCTTTCTTGTTTTGGTTGCTCATTGCGCCAAACATAGGATTGATTGATGATGCAACAAATGCTTTACAATTAGCTACTTACATTGCTACAACCATTCTAATAATTGCTTGTCCTTGCGCTTTAGGTCTTGCTACTCCTACTGCTGTGATAGTAGGAGTAGGAAAGAGTGCCCAAAATGGAATATTAATCAAAAATGCAGAAGCTTTGGAACTTGCTAATAAAATTGATGTTGTTGTTTTTGATAAAACTGGAACACTTACAAACGGAAAGCCCAAAGTTACTGATTTTTATTTAATGGAGAACATAGAGAATACAAATTTGTTTGAAAAATATTTAAATGGAGAAAAAAGTATTGATAATTACAAAAAGTTTGTTATGAAAATTGCTGGCGCAATTGAATATAATTCAGAACATCCAATATCAAATGCTATTGAAGATGAAGCTAGGAAATATGCTAGTTTTTCTGATATAGAAATTAAGAATTTTAAAAATATTGAAGGTAAGGGGGTATACGGAGAGTTTAACAATTTAAAAATTGTGATTGGTAATGAAAAGTTAATGAATGATTATAACGTGATGAAATGTGCTGAATTAGCTAAGACTAAAGAAAATCTTAAAAATAATGGTAAAACAATTGTATCAATTGCAATTGATAGAAAAGAGGTTGGTATTTTTGCTGTGCAAGATGATATTAAACCTGATTCCAAAAAAGCAGTTGAGGGTTTAAAGAAAATGGGAATAAAAGTGATAATGTTAACAGGAGACAATATAAAAACTGCAAAAGCAATTGCATCGGAGCTAGGAATTGACGAAGTTATTGCTGAAGTGCTTCCCGGTGAAAAATTAAGCAAAATTAAAGAGCTACAAAATGAAGTGAAGGGAAGCATTGTTGCAATGGTAGGTGATGGAATTAATGATGCACCAGCTTTGGTGACAGCGGATATTGGTATAGCTATGGGTAATGGTACAGATATTGCTATAGAATCTGCTGATATTGTTATTGTAAAAGGAACTCTGGATAAAGTGATAGAGACTATAAAATTATCCAAAATGACTCTTGGAGTAATTAAACAAAACTTATTCTGGGCATTTGGGTATAATGTTGTATCTATACCTATAGCTGCAGGCTTACTTTACTTGCCTTTTAATTTATTGCTATCACCTATAATTGCTAGTGCTGCTATGGCTTTTAGTTCAATCTCTGTTGTAATGAATAGCTTGAGGCTTAAGTCATTAAACGAAAAAGATAAAACAGTTTCGGGCTTTGTATTTTATGTATCAATTTTAATTTTTGTAATCCTGACAATAAGTATAACTTTGATAATTAATCCGACAAATAATTTAAATTCTCACAGTAATGATGAAATACATTACCATGCAGGATTCCAGATTTATGTTGATAATGAACTTCTTGATTTAAGTAGTAGTAAATACATGCATTTATCTCCTTGTTCAGATGATGAGGATAATCATGATTTAACTAATCCAAGTGAAAGAATTCACTTACACAACAATGTTGGGAATGTTGCGCATATTCATGCCGAAAATGTAACATGGAAAGAATTATTTTTCTCACTAGGAATAGATAGGTATTTATTAGAGAATGAACAATCGCATTATTCATCAAGCTTAGGTTGGGATAGTGATGTTTTGAATAAAGTGGTTGAGCCTTACGGATCAGTAATTTTTACTTTTGGAGAAATAAGCGATCGAAACAAACTGGAACAAAATCTTGTTAGCAAAGAAGTTATAGAGAAAGCTGAAAAAGATATAGAAAATTGTGGCTTATGAAGGTGATATTTTAAAAATTTTTACTAAATCTCTATAACTTTATCAGCATATACATAAATTATGTTGGTGTTTTCAAATTTGGTTACAACGTTTTCTTCTGAAGGGTAGGTATGTCCGTGAAGAAAATATTTAGGTTGCTGTTTTTTAATATAATCTCGCAGTGCAATAAATCCTTGATGAGATAAGCTTTGAGATTCATCATTAATTCCAAAGGGAGGAGAGTGTGAAATCATTACGTCAACATACGGAAAATTTTGCAGTAAATGAGTTGCTTCTTCTTGAGTGTACATTTTGGCGTCACTAGATTCTTTATACCTGTGTGATCCTTCAAATCCACCAAATTTGAATCCATTATACTCAAAAGTTTTTAAATGCAAATTTAAAATTCCTAAATCTTCAAAATATCTTCCAGAGCAGTGATTGCCGTAAACTCCCAATTTCGGAATGTGTGTAATATCTGCTAACTCTTTTATTTGTAAAAGTTCCAAATCACCAAGAGTGCAGATTAAATCAACATTACTTTCAGAAACTATTTCTTTTATACTTCTTAGTGGAGGCCTATCAGCGATGGCTAGAATTTTCATATTTAAAAATTAAATCAAATTTTACTGCTAGTCAATAATTCAAAGAATGTTTATAATTTCAGTAATTTTAAAATTATAAAAATGAAAATTAATTTACTAAACCCTACAACAGCTTTTTTTACTTTCATTGTAATTTTCGTTATATTTTTTGTAACAAATGCTTCCCCATTTATTTATTATGATGGTTATGGATCGTACCACACCACTCAGTGCTTGATTAATGAACAAAGATGGGCATGCAGAGCAAAACCTGAATATTTTCCTGAACATACTTATCACGCTGTAAGTGAGTTTAATGGGAGATATTCAACCGTATACGCTCCAGGGTCAGCGATAGTGAACCTTCCTTTACAGCTTTTTGCTCAAATTTTTAATGGTGATAGAAACATGTATAATGATTTGTTTACAGCTACAAATGGACATACATTATTTGAGGGGGTAGGTTTCTTGTTGACTGCAAGCTTTCTGTCAATTTTTTCGGTTATATTACAGTATAAATCTTTAAGACTTTTAAATTTTTCAGAAAAACTCGCAATTTTATCAACAATTGCAAGTTTTATTTCTTCGTATTTTATTTGGTATATTTTACTTAACCATGCCTTTAATCACACAACTGAAATTTTTGCGTTGTCTTTATTTCTTTACACTTTTTTGAAAGCATCTCAAAATGAGAACTTAACTAAAAAGTGGTGGTTTTTGGTTGGCGTAAGTGTAGGTTTAGCAGTAATCTCGAGACCGACATTAGCAATAATATTAATTCCGATTAGTCTGTATTTAATTTTCAATAAAAATTTTTTTAAAAAAGCTTCAATGATATTTCTTGGAGGATTACCGTTTTTAATATTATGGGTTTCTTACAATTATGATTCTTATGGTGTATGGGTTGGTAGTGGTTACAGCTATTTGTTTAGTCAGCATTTTGTCTTTGATGAATGGAACGGACTTAATATTTTATTCTCAAAATATAGAGGTTGGTTTATTTATTCTCCGGTCATGCTTTTTAGTATAATAAGTTTAATAATTTCAATATTTAAAAAATTTGATAATAAAAATAGTTTAAAAATTATATTTAGTGATGAAAAATTTTTTATTTATGTTTTATCACTATGGATGATTTTAGGAACAGTTTTGGTTTATGGATTCTGGCCAATTTGGTGGGGTGGTGGAAGTTATGGGCAGAGATTCTTAATATCCACTCTCCCTTTTACAAATGTTGGAATAGCTTTGTTTTTTGATTTTAATAGTAAAACTTCTATTAGAGTTTTAAAATATTCTTTCATTTTTTTAACTACTATTTTTGTAACATGGTCAGGTTTACTAACTATTCTTTATAGATTTACTCCTGTTGCAGAATTAGTACCCAAAACAGAAACAACAAGTGAGATGAAATCAGGAGATAAGTACACAACACTTGACATTCTAAATTATCACGTGAGTTTAATTAAAAATAGTGATTCAGTAATTGATTATTTTAAAAATTTAGCTAACAGTGTATCAGGCGGAACTAATTTTGTTGTGTTTTTGCCTAAATTTATGAATTCAGTTTTGTGGTTTGATGAAAATATGACAGAGGCTGGTGTACGAACATTATTTTTTGATAATGAAAATCTTTCAAATAGAGTAGAGCTGGTATGGCAAGAAAATACTGATGCGGTACAATTTTTGATTGAACCTAAACAAATCCAGAGAGAAGCATATATTAATTGTTTTGTACAAAATTCATATTGTGTTTATGAAAATATAAAAATTAAAGCTCAAAAAGTAAGTTTGGAAAAATATATAGATGATGACTGGAAAGCTATAAAAGTAAATATGAAAGATGGCAAAGAGATTAAAATTTGGTTTAAAGAACCTAAAAATTTATTCATTCACGGCGTGAGGGTTGTGCTGGAGTGAAATAATTTTATGAATTTAGGTAGTATTATTGTAAAAAGTACAATAAGTATAAAGTTTTAATGTTTGGGTTTTTCATTTTTTGTCAACTTAAGAGAGTGAAAATATAGTTCAAAAATTTTATAAATACACTTTTATTTCGTTTATATTCCCGTTTATTCTTAAATAATACGAAATTTTTATACTCGTTTCATCTGTTTCAAAATTATATCAGCTAATTCTCTTTTATCTATCAAATACTCATCCCACTTATTGCTATCTTTTTTATCTCTTCCGGCGACAAAACCTAAGCGTTTACCACCTTCAAGTTTGTTAGCTAGTTTCATAAAATCCGGCGCTGGCACAAACCAAAGATAATTCCACAGATCTCCTTCTGATGTATCAAAAAAGCAAAATACTAAAGCCATAGAATAATGATCAAAAACAGTTTGGGCTTTTACCGTTGCCGTATAAATTGATTTTGGATTGTCACCAAAACGGCTTTTTACCTGCAAATACATTGTTTTTAAGCTATCCCTTTTCTTCACAATCAAATCAATTCCCTCATCGTCTGAAATCGGCTTGTAGCAAGAAAGTGTCGTCTCACCATACAAAGTAACTAGTTCTGCAATGCGTGCTTCAGCAATATCTCCTTTTTGTTTTGTAGAAATATTAGGAGAGATGCTAAAGTGTTTGTTTTCTTCCACTTGCTTATCTTCTTTTTTAGTAGTTGACTCTTTATAGCTTGGATTAATAGCAAAAGTTGAAGGAGCCACCTTAACAAATCTTGACTTTTCACCTAAACGATTGACATCAACAATAAGCTGGGCATTCATCGTTGCCTCTGGCGTTTTACCTTCTGTTACAAGCCCCATTTGCAAAGCTAGTCTGGTTATATCCTTTGTGTGCAAAGGTTTACCTGCTTGTTTTAATATTTCAAATGCTAAATCTTTAAAAGTTTTAGTTTTCATAATACAATAATACAAAATTATTAATAATCTTGAAAGTCTGCCAATATGACTTGGTTTAATTCATATCTAAGTTGCCTCCATTTTGGATAATGTTGGTCCATTAGTTTTTTAAATTTGTCGTTGTGATTTCGTTCTATAAGATGCAGTAATTCATGAACTATTGCATACTCAATACAAGCTTCGGAATATTTTGCTAGTTCTAGGTTGAAATTAACGGTTCTTTTTATTGGATTGCAAGAACCCCATTTGGTTTTCATTCTGCGAATACGCCAACTCTTCGCGTGCACATTTAAAATCCTTTCCCACTTCAAAATATATTTTTGCAAAACACATGAAAGATTTTGTCTATACCATGATAGTATTATTTCTCGTTTTTTTTCTTTACTACTGCCCGGACGGCAAACCAAAACGATTTTTTTCTTGTTTTTAATATAGACGCATGGCTTCTCATTTTTTTCTACTACCTCCAAAATATAGCGATTGCCAAAAAAATAATGTGATTCACCGCTAACATACTCACGTAGAGTTTGGCGGGACTGATTTCTAAATGCTTGCTGATGTTTTTTTACCCAAGGAAGTCTTATAGCAATAAATGTTTTAACGGCATCGTCGTTAAGATGAATTGGCGCCGTAACTCGCACTCCACCGTCGGGGGGTAAAACATTAAGATGTAGATTTTTTACATCTTTTCGCCATACCAATACCTCAATCGAACCTACTTTTATGAGATTTTGACTTTTAATATTCATGTTGATTTTTTATTACCTCAAAGATATTTTCTAACTCATCTTCATCAATACCATGCAAAACCTTCTTTACAATATTTTTTAAAGCTCGCTCTTTTAGCGGATGATCCTGCCAACTATCTTGCCTTTTTTGTAGTATTTCCTGATGCAGTTCTAAGGCCTTATCTTGAAACCTTAGGGGTAAATTGTCATAAAGTGCTCGCAATGCTGGCGTATTTGCCCAATTAGGATATTCATTTGAATCAGCCGGATTTTTAACCTGTTTTGCCAGTTTGGCAAGTTGTTCTAAATATTCCTTATAAACCAAATCTTCTTCTTGTTTCTTGCGAATAAGCTCCTCAAGCAACTCAGACATGCGCTGATAGTACTTTGGATTATTTGGTGTTTCGTCGGTAATAAGCCGACGGATGTTGTTGATGATTGCTTCAGCCAAAGCCTCTTTCTCTTGTAACACTTGCTTTTCTTTCAGCTCCTCATCAATTTCGGCACCTTTTTCAATCAAAAGATCAACTAAGCCTTTATCTGTTAAGTCCGCCAATTGTTCACTCTCGCGCGCCGAAATATAGCGGTCCATCAAAGCACGCATAGCAGGTTCATATGCTTTGAGATTGATATAGTCGCCACTGGCAAGCTTTACCTCGCGGGCTATAGATTCGTAGTATCTAACCTCTTTTTCTAATGCTTTTTGCTGATCCTGGTCATAACCCAACTTGTCCAAATCATTGGCTACTTCTGCATAAGCACGCAAAAGTTTGCCAACAAGTTTATAAAGCTGAACGCGTTTAAACTCGTTTTCTTTAAGGGAGTAAGGGTTATTTACATCTCCACAAAAGTATTTGATAAATTCAGCAAGTCCTTTGGGCGGTTCTACTGGTTCGCAAAGTCCACGCATAGATTCAAGCAATTCCTCCAAACCCTTTTTGCTTTCTTCAAAACTATCTTTGAGCAAGCCAATAACATCTTCTTTATCAAAGTTTCCAAAGGCTCCAGAAGTGTAGTCGGTAACGGCTTTTTCCAGTTTCTGAAAAAGGTCTCGGTAATCAATAATATAGCCATATTCTTTGTCTTCTGTGTGCAGTCTGTTTACTCTACAAATAGCTTGAAAAAGGTTATGATCCTGCATATTTTTATCAATATAAAGATAAGTAGCAGGTGGCGCGTCAAATCCTGTAAGCAATTTATCAACCACAATCAAGAGCTTCATTTGAGCTGGCTCTTCAATAAAGAGTTTTTTCACTTTTCGCTCAAAAGCGGCAACATCGGTTTCTCCCCACCGCTGAAGCATTTGCTGATAAACACGATACTCTTTGAAATTTGTATCTAAAGCATTGGGGGTATAAGAGGTGACCATCGCACATTTATCAAAACCTTGGGAAATAAAAATTTCATAATACTGACAAGCCTCATAAATACTGCTAGCAACCAGCATGGCGTTCCCGTAGCCACTGACAAGACGGGGCTTTTTATAAAAATCATCCAGAATATCAAAGACTATTTTTTCAAGGCGCGATTTAGAAGAGAGCAAGCTTTGCATCGTGCCCCAGCGACGTTTAAGCTGAGCTTTAGCAAAGTCAGTTAAACCCTTTGTTCTTTCTTCAAACCACTGATCAATTTTATCTTGCGATGTGATGTTTTGGGCAACACGGCGCGCTTCATAGCGCAAATCCAAAACCACATGATCCTTTACCGCCTCATCATATTTATATGTGTGAATGTACGGTCCCCAAGTCAAAAGGCTATTAGTTTTGTCTGCCTTCAAAAGCGGTGTGCCTGTAAAACCGATAAAAGTAGCTCTCGGAAGTATCTCCTTCATTGCTTGATGCAATTTGCCGGTATGAGTACGGTGACATTCATCCACAAATACAAAAAGATCTCCCTTGACTGAAAAATCAGAAGGCAAAGATGTTTTTAGCTCCGCAATATAGTCATCTACATTTTTGTTGTCGTCAGAACGACCAAATTTATGCACCAGAGATCCGATAATTGGCTTTTCTATGCTATTAAGTTGTGTCAATAAATCGCGTCCACTTTTTGCTCTGTAAATATTTTCGCGAACTCCTTTAAAAACTTTTTCAATCTGTTCATCAAGCTCAACTCTGTCGGTTAAAATCAAGACACGACCATTATCCATATTTTCCCTAATCCACTTGGCAAGCCAGACCATTGTCAAGCTCTTTCCTGATCCTTGAGTATGCCAAATAATACCGCTTTTGTGGTTTTTAACATAATCTTGTGCGGCCTTTACGGCAAAATATTGATTGTGGCGTGGGACCTTCTTTATACCACTGTCAAAAACAATAAAATCATAAATGAGCTCCAAAAACCTCTCTTTTTGACAGATCTGGGCTAATTGACGATCCAATCTATTGGGGACATGGCCAAAACTTTCATCCTTTTTGCTCCATTCAAGATAGTACTCTTCCGGTGTTTCAATAGTGCCGTAGCGTAGTCCTTCAGTGTCATTGCCGGCAAACAAAAACTGGACCGTGGTAAAAAATTCCTGAATCCACTCACGTCTTTGGTTGCCAATGTTTTGGCGGATTCCCTCGGATACTGAGACACTACTGCGCTTTAGCTCAATCACTCCCACAGCAATGCCGTTGATGTAGATCACAATATCGGGCCGTTTGGTTTTACCACTCCTTGGGCTGGTGTAACTCACCTCTTCGGCAATGGCAAAGTGATTGTTTTGGGGATTTTGCCAATCAATAAAATAAACTGTTTGAGTGTTTTCCCCTAAAGTTGGGCGAACTTTGGCGCCATAGCGAAGCATGTTATAGACATCGCGATTGGTTTCGTAAAGAGTTTGGGATTGATTACCAGCAGCTTTTTTAAGTTCCTCTATGGCTTTGTTTATCAAAACATCACTGTATCCTTGCTTTTGCAAAAATTCTCGCAAAATATTTTCTTCAATATTTTGCCCGCCACGAGTTTCCCAATTACCAAGATAATCATAATCTAAAACATCTTGAAAGACATGCACTACTCTGTTTTGGGTTAATCGTTCTATTTGCCCGATTTTGATTTGATTATCCATAAGCTTATACTTTAATGTAAATTATACTTTAGCAAAATTTTTTAATCTAATTTTTCCGGTCAGCAAAACCTGCATCATCGCTTTTTTCAAGTTTTCATATTTTGCTTTTTTCTTTTCCAGCGCCTCAATTTCCTCATCCATATCACTCAAAACCCGAGCAATGGCTTGTTGTTCGGGGAGAGGGGGAGTAAAAAGTTGTATCTTCTTTAAGCTATTTAAATTTACACCACCTTGCGCGCTACCATTTTGTAATTGCAAAATTTTAGGTCTTTCGGATAATAATTTGTGATATAGGAATTTGGCTATATTATTATGGTTAGTTACAACTGATACAACAGATTGATTTGCTGTTGCTTCAAACGGTAAAAAAGCCACATTACCACAAGTTGCTCCGGTGATAGCAATAAGAACAGAATTTTTCCTGATCAGCTTTGCTGCACTGTTTTTTAGCCCTTCTTCTGTTATAGTTATTTCATTATCTAGTTTTTTTATTACATTATTTTGTATTCTTCCTGATTGTAACCAGATAATTGGTCCGTTCCAATACAAAGGATTAGAAGTGCTTGGAGTTCCTCCTGCATATAAATCACCAAGATCCCCCAACTTCTTCACCTCCCAATCCTCAGGGATTACACCGAGCTCGGTTTGTTTGTAGCCACGACCCACACCAAACCCCGGCAGGCGGCGCTTGCCAGTAAGTAGCTCCTGCATCGCACCTTTTTTAATGTTTTTCTTTTTCTCAATTAGCTTACTAAGCGACTCAATCAACTCATCCACATCAGAGAGAACCCGAGCAATGGCTTGTTGTTCGGGGAGAGGGGGGAGTATGA
Organism: Candidatus Dojkabacteria bacterium; assembly: GCA_025999215.1. GTDB lineage: Bacteria > Patescibacteriota > Dojkabacteria > J137 > J137 > KatS3mg085. Next base: position 698,719 of record AP024679.1, on the reverse strand, counting down.
TAACTGCATTTTTCAAAAGTTCGCTAGAGCCTATTCTCTGCCTATTGGTTGTGCCCTCGGAAATATTTTGTAAATAACTCCAAAGTGACTTTTTAGATATATAAAACTGCACAAAAGATCGATCAGCTAGTTGTGATTTGAGTCGCAAAATTGGAAAATCTCCACTAATTAAAGATGTGAAATTCATATGCCCTACAAACCCCCAAGCGCCATTTCTTACATCTATTTTAGAAAAGATAAAATCACCCTCATTTACTAAATATAATTTTTTACCAATCAGCATCCTGCCCCTTACAAGTTCCCTTATGATTATTCCTTTAGCATAAAGTTTCACCGTCAATAATGCATAGATTTTTTGCTTATGTATTTTGCACTCTCTTTTTACCTTTTCTTCAATATCAAATATATCCCCCAACCTCTTAACCTCCCAATCCTCAGGGATTATGCCGAGTTCGGTTTGTTTGTAGCCTGGTGGTATTTTTTTTGTTTTTTGGTCTTTCATAACACTTTGTTATTCTGTAACTTTAAAACCCATCTCCTCCAAATGCTTGGCAACTTTGTTTTCTAATTCTTCCACTTTTTTATTTATTTCTGGCAAAGTTTCCTCATATCTTTGCGCTAGCTCTTTGAGGCGGGCGGTAATATTATAACCTGTTTGCTCCACAAGATCGTTAATCCTCTCATCAATGGTAACAAACCATTTTTTGTTAATTACCAGATCCTTAATTTCTTCTTCAGTCAATGTTGGATATTTTTGTAAAACTAGTTTTTCAAGCTGTGTCTCTTTTTCTTTTATCTCTTTTTTAGCTTGGGACTCTTTTTCTAGATTTTGCGCATATTCTTGCAAAACATCTAGCTCTTCCTTTTCTTCTTCATCTAACTCACCCAAATTTTGCGATCTTTGCAGTTCTTTGAGTCTGGCAAGAAGATCTTTTTTGGGAATATTGCCAGATTCGCTTGCAAGATCCGAGAGCAAACCATCCTCACCGCCATGCTCTTCTTTTATCTCATCCATACGAGATTTTGCTTCTTCTTGGTCTTGTTTTGCCTTTTCCAAATCTTGCCAAGTGTCGGCAAAGTATGTTTTGATAAGAAGATCTACCGGTATTAATCTACCCTCAAGCCCGGCTAAGCCTTTAATCTCGGCCTTTTTCTTGTTTTTATTTTCTTTGGTAAGCCTTATTACCTCTTTGCCTGCCAGCCAGCCATCGCTCACAATTATATACACATCATCTTGCATTATCTCCTGCCAGTAATCAGCCAAAACTTGAAAAACATCGTATTTATCAAGCAAGGGGTTTTCTGCAAAGGCAGTTTTTAGTGCTTGCCCTAGTTTGAAAAAGACTTCTTTTGGCCTAACATCAGAGTCTAAACTAGTTAAATATTCCTGTTGTACTTTTTGCCACTGCCTTAAAGTCTCCTGAGTTTTGTTTTTAAAACTTAAAAATTCAGCTCTTTCTTGGATAGTTTCTCCAAGGTTGTCAGTGTCAACTTTGAGAGAAACAAAACCATCTCTTAATGGCGTAAAAATCTCATCTTTTAGTTTAGGGCAAACCTGCCAAAAGTTTTTAAGGCTTTCAATGTCTTTTGTTGGAATTCCACCATAGAGATGCCCTTCTATTGATTGATCATCTTCCTGATCTATGTTTTCAATGTAGCGGGGAAGATTTAAGTTGTATTCGTTTTTTTCTATCTCTCTCAAAGTAGCAAAATGGCTAAAGCCTGGAATTTCTTCCTGTGATTGCCAAATATCCAAAATCTTTTCAATATCCTGATCGCGCAAGCGGTTTTTATTGCCGTCTTTACGATACCCTTTTGAGGCATCGATCATAAAAATGCCTTGGCGTTCGGCCGCTTTCTCCTTATCCAAAACAACGATGCAGGCTGGTATGCCTGTACCAAAAAAGAGATTTGCGGGCAGGCCGATGATGCCTTTAATATAACCACGCTTAACCAAGCTTTGGCGGATCTGGGCCTCGGCGTTTCCGCGGAAAAGCACACCATGAGGCAAAACCACTGCTCCCTTGCCAGTGCTTTTTAGAGATTTAACAATGTGAAGCAAAAAAGCGTAGTCGCCATTTTTAGCTGGAGGAATACCAAAGCCATCAAATCTGGCGTATAAATCATGTTCAGGATCAAGCCCTTGCATCCAGTTTTTTTGGGAAAACGGAGGATTAGCAACCACAAAATCAAATTTTTTTAATGCGCCATTTTCAGTAAAAGCAGGTTCTGACAAAGTGTTTCCTTTTCTAATGTCTGCTGTTGGCTCATTATGAAGCCACATGTTTAAAATTGCTAATGCATGCGTATTATTGTCTTTTTCTTGACCAAAAAGAGTAAGATTGACAGGCTTTGCTTCAGTTGCAACTTTCAAAAGTAGCGACCCACTACCGCAAGTAGGATCATAGGCATTCTGAGAGTTACTTGTGGCTTTGCTAGCCTCTACCAACTTTGCTATTAAGCGAGAAACTTCCGCTGGAGTGTAAAACTGCCCCTTGCTTTTTCCGGATTCTACGGCAAAGTTTTTCATTAAATACTCGTAAGCATCTCCCAAAAGATCATCACCTTCGGCAGAATTTTTAGAAAAATCAAGCTCAGTTGATTCAAAAATAGCAATTAATTCTGATAATCTATCAACTTGCTCTTTCCCTTTACCAAGCTTACTCTCATCATTAAAGTCAACAATGTCGATTATTCCTTTTAAATTGTTAGCTTCTGCAAGTTTGTGAAGAACCTTATTAATCTCTTCCCCGATGTTTGACTTACCTTTTAATTTAGAAAGATTCGCAAAACTTCCGCCTTCAGGAACTACAACAATGCTATTTGGGTTGTTGGCGTGTTTATCGGAAAGGTAGCGAACAAACAAAAGTGTGAGTACATAATTTTTATATTCAGAGGCATCCATGCCACCTCGTAACGCATCGCATGCTTGCCAAATTTTATTATAAAGTTGTGATTTTTTTAAAGCCATAATTATTTTATTAACTCCTCAAGTGAAACGTTCAACACCCCTGTGGGTGAGTATTTTTAGTTATAGCAAACTACAATTTTTTATATTTACATGTGTCAACATTATACTAAGTAATACTCAAGGCAAGCAAATTTTTAAGCCAAAGATGAGAAAAAACCCGCTTTTGCTCTCTTACTTTTCAAGCAAAGTAAAAATATTTGAAGGGAAACTCAGCTGGCGTGCCCTTTTAAATTCCCCCCAGAATACCAATTGGCGGAGAGGGTGGGATTCGAACCCACGAGGGCTTTTTTGCCCTTCATGTTTTCGAGACATGTGCCTTAGACCGCTCGGCCACCTCTCCTTTTTGTAAATTTTACAACTATTAAATTTTATTATTAAAGTCAAATTTTAACAAATTAGAGTGGTAAAAATTTTAAAATTATATTGACACTTTTTTTTTATAATGCTAAAATCATATGCGAAGTGTTTAATTTATGCTTTGTATTATGCCATCTTTTAAGAATCCAGAATCACATAATAATAATGAGGCAATTCCAGTTGGGCAATTGGTTGATATTATAAATAGTTTAATTGCTCACACTGCAGGGTTGCCAGTAAATGCTTATGATGAAAATTTTCCTGAAGGTGTTACAATTCAAGACTTAATTCAAGGTGGAGAAATTAAATTAACGTGGACACAAGAAATTGATCAAAATATTGATGATAATCTAGGAAATAAGTTACTTGGGCTAATTAAATCTTTGTATAGAAAAGTTACTATTGTGCCTTTAGATCATAACGGAAATCAGGTTACAGTTTCATCACTTGATTCAACTGAAAAACTAGTTGCAGATACAATAATTCAAGATTTATACAAGGATTATGATTTTCTCCAACAGCCAATTCCTTTTAAGCTAGAAGAAATCAATTTGGAAATTAATGAAAATGATATTTCTTTGTTAGGTAGTTTTTTATTTGGTACACTTCAATTATTGTATTGTTTTCCAGGAAGCAAATTGGTGTTAAAGATTGGAAGCAAACAAGTTGATCTTTTGACAAGTAATCGTATTGATTCTGCAGAAAAACTTACGAGATATATTCTGTCAAACATCTCATTAGAAAGCTAAATCACTGGACTCTCTGGACTCTTTTGCAAACAATAACCTCAGATCTTCTCAGATAATTACATCTAAAAATTTCCTTTGTTACAAATCACACAATATAATTAATTTGTTTTTTGATAAATTCAATTAATTTTGTTTCATCAAGTAACATCACTTCATTTTTATTTCTCAATTTAACTTCATAACCTCCATTGCTTAGTGATTTTTCACTGACCACTACCCGAATCGGGATACCAATTAAATCAGCATCGTTAAGTTTTTTACCTGGAGCCTCATCTCTATCATCCCACAAAACTTCTACATTTTGTTCAATCAATGAATTGTATAAACTTTCAGCTTTTCTGAATGCTTCAGTTTCTTTGTTGCCGATGTTTAGTAAATGAACATGGTAAGGAGCTATTTGAATTGGCCAAACTAAGCCTTTATAATCACTTTTTACTTCTGCAATTACTCCCATTAATCTAGTTACACCTATGCCGTAACAACCCATATAAACTATTTCTTGTTCACCCTTTTCATTGGTTACATTAAAATCAAAAGCTTTTGAAAACTTAATTTCTAGCGGGAAAATGTTTCCAACCTCTGCCGCTTTGAAGTATTTGTAAGGTTTACCAGTTTTTGGATTAAGATCTCCTTCTTTGGTAACTTTTATGTCATAAAATTGTTCAGGTTTTTGAATGTCTCGTCCCCAATTTGCATTTATGGTATGGTAGTTAGTTTTGTTCGCGCCAACTTCAAAATTTATCATACTCTCAAGCGCTTCGTCACAGATAATCTTTATATCGCTAGGTAAATCAAGTATTCCTGCATACCCAACTTGGGCTCCTGTTTTCTCAAAAATTTCTTGTTCAGATAGCAATTCAATAGATTTTACATTCAAAACTTTTTTAAGCTTTTCTTCGCTCACTTCGTAGTCTCCCCTCACAGCAACAGCATAAATTTGATTTAATTCGTCTTTGTAAAGAAGAGTTTTTACTGTTTTTTCAATTGGAATATTTAAAAATTCAACTAGTTTTTCAACGCTTACGATTCCCTCGCCAAAAACATCTTCGCGAGGTAGCATTTCTTCATTTGTTTCTTTGGTTGGTGCTTTAGAAGGTGTTACTTCTCTGTTGTAATAAGTGTTTGTTGTTTCATCGTAAAAAAGTGTATCTTCTCCAATCTCACAAAATGTTTGAAATTCGTGAGAAAAATTATCAGTAAAATCACCACCTGAAGCAAGAGCAATTACTGTAACATCGCCAATTCCGAGTCTATCAAAAACTCTTTTGTAAGCTTCTTTAGATTTTTCATAATAATTCATTAAATCAGTCTTTATCTTTGTGAAAACTGTACAAATCTTTCATTATGAATTCTCTTAATCTCATTAAACCTGATTTAGGTCTTGCTTCATTTCTAAATTTCACTTGAATCTGATACACAGCAACGGGTAAATCTTTGTAGCTTTTTACAAATTCTTGCACTAGGGGGGTTACGACTTCCTCGTGAGTAGGTGAAAGTATATAGTCAGCTTCATTGTTTTTCTTTGATTGATCGTTTGCAGGAACAGCAGATAAAAGTGAATCATTTGAATCCACTCTATTAGTTTTTTCCCAAAGTTCTCTTGGAACTATTGCTGGCATTATTATTTCATCTGCAATTTTATCCATTTCTTCTCGAACAATGTTTTCAATTTTTCGGATAACTCTCTTTCCTAGAGGGTAACATTGTGTACACTCCGGCCATTGTTTGGTGAATGTATCCCGCTTTTTGAAGAAATGTTGCATTTTTGGAATCAAAGTTTTTTTGCGTTTGGTTTGTTTTTGTAAAAATTTTTGAATATGTCATTTATTTAAATTTTAAAAATTAATAATAAAAAAAGTCACCCGTCTAAGTTCTTGCAATAAAAACCTAGAAGGGTGACTTTTAAGCCACGGTACCACCTTCATTTTTCACTCAGTGGTTGAAATGTATTACTACACACAACCTTGTCGTTTCTCGTTACTCAAGTGACAAACTTGATTGGGTTAGCATTAAGGATCCCCAAACACTCCGAGGTAGGAAGCCTCTTCATCGTGTGTAACAATTTACTCTTTTCAAATTTTATCAAAAGATTAATATTGATTCAATATTTTTAAAGTAAAAATTCTAATACTTGACAAATTTTATTGTATAAAGCAAAATGCAGAGTATGGGATTAGTTTTAGAAGTTAAAAATGTTACAAAAAATTACGGCAAGGTTAGAGCTTTGGATGATATAAGTTTTACAGTGAAAGCAGGAGAAGTTGTGGCTTTGTTGGGACCTAATGGCGCAGGAAAAAGTACTTTGATGAAATTAATCTCAGGTTTTCTTATTCCTGATACAGGTGAGGTCAGAGTTTGTGGATATTCAACATATAAAGATATTTTAAGCGTTCAAAAAAAAATAGGTTATATGCCAGAGAATAATCCCCTGTATCCTCATTTAACTGTAATTGAATCTCTCAACAATTCTCTAAATTTGCATGGAGTTTGGGGACGTAAGAGAAAAGAAGCGCTTGAATATGCAATTGAATCAACAGGATTACAGAATTATCTTAATAAAAGTGTAGCTACGCTTTCAAAAGGTTACAAGCAAAGAGTAGGGCTTGCGCAAGTGTTGGTGGTTGATCCAGAGCTTTTATTGCTTGATGAACCAACTGAAGGACTCGATCCAATACAGCGAATAGAGATTAGGAATGTGATAAAAGAAATAGGAAAAAAACGAACAGTTTTGATAAGTACTCATGTAATGCAAGAAGTGGAAGCAATGTGTTCTCGCGTTCTTATCATTGCAAAAGGCAAACTATTGGTTGATAAATCAATCAAATCAATTAAGACTACAATTAATCAAAAAAATATCACATTAGAAAAATTATTTTGTGAAATAGTTTTAAAAGCTTATGAAAACAAAAATACCTAAATTAAAAAATATCAATTTGAAAAACTTTATCATTTTTTTGTTTTTGATTAAAAAAGAATTGCAGTATTTTTTCTTTACTCCAATTTTTTTTGTAATCTCAGGGCTTTATATTTTTATTGTTTTTTTGATATTTTTTGGAATTTTTAGGTTTGTAGAGTTTGGTACAACAAACATTTCACCATTATTTACCGCATCACTGTTTAGTTTTGTATTTATCGTTCCTGCATTAACAATGGGAGCAATTTCAAAAGAAAAACAGTTGGGAACAATTGAATTTGTTTTAAATAAACCTTTTTCAATATTTACTTTTGTATTAGCAAAATGGTTGAGTGCTAGTTTTATAGTTGGGGTGTTGAGTATACTGCTACTTCCGTCAATTTTATTTATAAATTCGATAGAAAAATTAGATTTAGGTCAGGTGTCAATGCAAATTTTTGGTGTGTTCTTGGTTGGGTCAGCAATTGCATCAATTGGCATTGCGGTTTCAACTTATTTTAAAAATGAGATCCCTGCTTTTTTGTTATCTCTTACTATTTGCGGTTTGATGGTTGTAATAGGTTCGGATTTTTTAAGAGTATTACCTTTTGAATTTGACTCTTTCTTAAGAGTTTTTGGAATTTACTCTCATTACACTTCGCTTTCAAGAGGAGTGCTTGATTTGAGAGATTTAATTTATTTTTTGAGTTTAATAATTTTAGCATTGAGTGTTTCCACCTTTGGTTTAATTACAGAAAGATATCCCAAAAATTTTACAACAAGAGTTTTGGGGCAAGTATCAATTTTCTTTTTTATAAGTATATTTGGTTTAGTATCTTTTTACGGTCAAGAAATTTCTGGTAGAGCTGATTTAACTGAAAATAAAATTTACACACTTTCAGAAGTAACTAAAAATATTATCCAAAATATTGAAAACGAAAAACTTAAAATTACTTTGTACACTTCATCTAACTTGCCAATTCAATTCCAAAAAGACTTGCAAAGTGTTAAAGATATTCTAGATGATTATGAATCGTTTTCTTCGGGAAACATTGAAACTGAAATTCTTTATACTGATAGAGATGAAAATGCAAAAGAAAAAGCTCAAAGTATAGGGTTAAGAGAGATATTATTTTCAGTAAATTCTGAAAACTCAGCTAATAGAACTATAGGGTATTTAGGGTTAGGTTTTGAGTATCAAGGTTTAACAGAATCTTTGGAATTGACAGAAGATGTTAGTTCAAATCTTGAGTTTGAGATAACGAAAAAAATTAAGAGTTTGACTGATACCAATAAATTAAAAGTTGCATTTGTTAAAAACAATGTAGCTCGAACTAGAGTTGTAAATTATAGAATTTTAAATCAAAGTTTGAGTGAAATTTATGATGTAAGCGATATTGAATTAAATCGAGATACTAATTTGAGTGAATACAATTTGGTAGTTTTGACTTCACCTAATCAAGCGTTTGAACAGGGAGTTTTAGAAAATTTAAGAAGTTATTTTGAAAATGGTGGAAGAATTCTATTACTTGTTGATACCATAGAAGTTCCAGAGCAAACATTTGTGCCTATACCTAATGAATTTAGTTTAAAAGATCTTTTTGAGCCTTACGGTGTAGTAGTGCAAGATAATTTAGTTTATGATCTAGAAAATAATAATCAAATAAATTTATCAAGTGGGCTGTTGCCAGTTATTGTAGATTATCCATTTTGGGTAAGAGCTAATACAACTCAAGATGCCAAAGAAATTTTAAAAGATTTAGGTAATGTATCAATTTTGTGGGGAAGCTCTATTGATGTAGAGGATATTGAAGGCGTTAGAGTTATTGTGCTTTTGACAACAAGCGCTTCGTCAAATTTTCAAACAGAAGATAATTTAAATATTTCTACAAATCAAGAATTTAAACCTAGTGAAAGTGATAAAAGTTTAAATTTGGCTGTTGCTTTAGATAATAATTCCGGCAAATCGATCGTGGTTGGTGATTCTTTATTTTTGGATGATGATTTCTTAACTCAAACAAATTTAAATTTTGCATTATCAAGTATTGAGTGGTTACTTGATGATACAAGTTCACTATCTCAAATTAGCGCAAAAAATAGAACTCCATTACCACTTGAATTAACTAATCAAGAAAAGCAATCGCTAATTGCCTACAGTGTAATATCTCCGCTAGGTTTTGTTGGTTTGGTAGGTGTTGTAATTTATGTAAACAGAAAAAGAAAAGAAATTAAATTAAGTTAATGTTAAAATTCGGATATGACACCTATGCAACAACAATACAATGAAATTAAATCTCGCTATCCAAATTTTATACTGCTTTTTAGACTGGGTGATTTTTACGAAGCTTTTGATGAAGATGCAAAAAAGATTTCTCAAGTTTTGGGTATCACATTAACATCAAGAGGAAAAGGTGAATCCAAAAGACCAATGGCAGGTATTCCTCACCATGCATTGAAAAATTATTTGCCTAAATTAATTGAAGAAGGTTTGAAAGTAGCTATTGCTGATCAAACAGAGGAGGCGGTCCCAGGCAAGTTGGTTGAGAGAAAAGTTACTAAAGTTATCACTCCAGGAACAGTAATTGACGATGGAAATGATCTTCCACATTTTAAAAATAACTATTTAGGATGTGTACTAATTGATGAAAAAATTTTTGGTTTTACTGATCCTCATACAGGGCTCATAAATATTTTTAAAGCTAATACAATCAATCAATTATTTTCAGAAGTTTTAAAGTACAACCCTTCAGAAATTTTGGTTAAAAAAAGTGAAGTAAATAAATTGAAAGATCTTAAAAACATAGAGATACTTCCAGATGATTTTTTCAATCTTGAAAGGGCTACTGATTTTATCAAATCACACTTTGAAATTAACTCGCTCAAAGGGTTTGGTTTAGATCAAGATAAAGGAGCTGTAATTGTTTTGGGCGCTGTTTTAAGGTATTTGGCAGAATGTCATTTAAATGGTATTAGACATTTAAGAAAGGTTAATGTTTATGACTATGACGGAGTGATGAATTTAGATTCTGAAACCATTAGAAACCTAGAGCTTATTTTTCCTTTAAATAATGATGGTATTTCTCTTTATGATGTGATTAATAAATGTAAAACACCAATGGGAAAGAGAATGCTTCGTAATTGGATTATTCAGCCCCTCAATGATAAAAATAAAATCCAACAAAGGCTTGATGCTGTGGAATTTTTTTATAACAACAAGGATATTTTGGAAGATTTAGAAATTAAGCTTAAAGAAATTTCAGACATAGAAAGAATAACAGCAAGGCTTGGAGTACGTTCGGCTAACCCTAAAGATTTGGTAGCTTTAAAAGAAAGTTTAATTGCAACTTTTGATTTTTTTGACCATTTAGAAAACAAAAATTTGCCAAAACTTTTGCAGGATATTAAAAACTATTTTGTTGATAGTTCAAATTATGAACAAATTAAAAACATAATAGAATATTTGGACAAAGCTATAATTAATGACCCTGCAGTTAATATAAATGAAGGTAGAATAATAAATGATGGCTTTGATGCCAAGGTTGATGAATTTAGAAATTTGAGACAAAATGCCCAAAAAATAATAAGAGAAATGCAACAAAAAGAAATCGAATCTACAGGAATATCTTCGTTGAAAATTTCATTTAATAGAGTTTTTGGTTATTACATTGAAGTTACCAAGTCTAATTTACAAAAAGTTCCAGACAATTATATTCGAAAACAAACACTTGCAAATGCTGAACGATTCATAACACAAGAACTAAAAGAAATCGAAGAAAAACTTTTAAATGCTGAGACAGAGCTAATTGAGCGTGAAAAAGAGTTGTTTTTTGAAATTTTAGATGAAATATCAAAATATTTAGAATACTTTTTGACCATAGCAAATTTTGTAGCTAATGTTGATATCTGGGTAGCTTTTGCAAAAATTGCTAGAGAAAGGAAATATACTAAACCCAATATAGTTCAAGGATATTGCGAAATTGTAAATGCACGGCACCCAGTAGTTGAGGCAATATCCAAAACTTTTACTCCAAACTCTACGAAATTTAAAAGTGATAATTTAATTCACATAATAACTGGACCAAACATGTCAGGAAAATCAACATATATAAGGCAGGTGGCGCTAAACTTTTTGCTTGCCCAAATAGGTTCATTCGTGCCAGCTGATAAAATGGAGTTTGAAGTAGTTGATAGAATTTTTACACGAGTGGGAGCATCAGATAATTTGGCAAGAGGAGAGTCCACTTTCATGGTTGAAATGAACGAAACAGCCAATATTTTAAATAACGCTACGTCACAAAGTTTAATCATTTTGGACGAAGTTGGCAGAGGAACAAGCACTTACGACGGAGTAGCCATAGCATGGTCAATTTTAGAATTTATAGCTCAAAAAATTTTTTGTAAAACTTTATTTGCAACACATTATCACGAGGTAACTGCTTTAGAAAATAATTTTTCGAATATAAAAAATTTTTCCGTTGACGTAGAAGAGAGAGATCAAAACATATTTTTTAAACATAAAATAGTCGAAGGCGCAACCAACAAAAGTTATGGTGTACATGTCGCAAAACTGGCAGGAGTACCTGAAGAAGTAATCAGGAGAGCAAACGAGATACTCAATGATTTTGAAAAACAGTCAAAAAATGAAAATCGAGCCTCGCAAATCTAAACGCCCCAAGAAACCTAAGAGCATACACCCAGAGCAATTAGGCCTAATTTAAACTGTCAATCAAATGCAATAAAATATCAGTCTGTTTAAAAGAGTGCTAAATTGTGCTAAAATTAATATTGAAGTTTAGAATACTTAGGACTATGGACATCACAGAAAGACAACAAGAATTGCTGATTGCAATAATTAGAGAATTTATAGATACCGGAAGCGCGGTTGGGTCGCTGAGTCTGCAAGAAAAACTCAAGTTGAATGTGAGTCCAGCAACGATCAGAAATGAAATGGCGGAGTTGGTAAAAAAAGGTTATCTCTACATGAAGCACTCGAGTGGAGGCAGAATACCCACAACGAAGGCATGGAGGTTTTACATCCACAAAGTAAAACCAAAGAATCCAATCAATGTTATAAAAGATACTGAACAAGAAATTAAATACCAGTTAAATATTTTGAAATTTGAAACTGAGAAGTTGATAATGCGAAGCCTTGATTATTTGCACCACATGACAGCAAAATACAGCAATTGCTTTGGTAGGTAACAATATTTTTCATGTTGGTTTGGCTAAAATGGTTAATCTTCCTGAATTTCAGGATGTTGGACGGCTGCAGGGATTGCTTTACTTGATCGAAGATTATTCAGCATTATCTAAAATTTTTAATAACTATGAAAATGATGATGTCGCAATTTTGATCGGCGAAGAGACGGGAGAAGATCATTTAAGCGATTACACAATAATTTTCACAACTTTAAAAATTTTTGAGGATAAAAAAGCCTACATTGCGGTTGTAGGCCCGAACAGGATGAATTATGAAATTGTAATACCAGCAGTAAAATATATAGCAGAAACAATAACTCATTTGATGAGAGGTTGGTAATTATTTTTTATAGAACAAAGCTATGACACAGAAAAACGATAAAAAAAGTCAAAAAAGGGCAATCAATCACAGGCTAGCAAACAGAGCTCAATAAACAAAGTGCAAGTGATCAAAACGCAAAAATCACCAAACTTGAAAAAGAAATAGCAAAATTACAACAAGAATTAGAGCTTGAAAAAAACAAAAAATTACAAGTGATGGCCGACTTTGATAATTACAAAAAAAGGATTGAAAAGGAGAAAGCAACGTTTGGAGCACTAACAAATTTGTCACTAATTCAAGAGATACTGGAAGTAAGTGACGACATAGATTTGGCTTTAAATGATGAAGATTTAAATTTGGAAGGTGCCAAAGAAGCTTTGAAAACTGCAAAAGAAAAGCTTAACCAATCGATTAATCTTGCGGGAGTAGAAAAAATAGAAATTAAAAAAGGCGATGAATTTGATAAAGAAATTATGGAGGCAATTTCTGTAATACCCGATGAAAATTTTAAGAATAAGGTCATAGCAGTAATATCTTCAGCTTACAAATACAAAGGAAAAGATGGTGTAATAAGGCCGGCGAGGGTTATTGTTGGTAAGTAATTTTCATTTCAATTTTTAAGAACAACAAAAAATTATCAGGAAACTCTTGACAATTTAAATTAGCAGTCTTATACTTTAAGTGCTAATACAGATTATTTGTTAGATTTTAATTTATGGGAAAAATAGTTGGAATAGATCTTGGGAACTACAAACTCAGCGGTTGCCTTTGTACAAGGAGGTAAGCCTGAAGTTATCACAAACAAAGAAGGTTTTAGGACTACACCTTCTGTTGTTGCAATTGATGTTGATACAAAGAGTGAGATTGTTGGAATTACCGCGAAAAACCAAATGGTTACGAACCCTGAGCAAACTTTTTATTCTGTAAAAAGATTAATTGGAAGGAAAGTTTGACGATCCAGAAGTGCAAAAAGATATTAGTAACTTTCCTTTTAAAGTCCGAAAAAGCTCCAAGGGTGGAGTAGAGATCCAATTTGGTGATAAGTGGGTTGCTCCTGAGGTAATTTCTGCGAGAGTGCTGGCAAAAATTAAAGCCGATGCAGAAGCTTATTTGGGTGAGAGCGTGACTGATGCAGTAATAACTGTTCCTGCATATTTTGATGATGCTCAAAGACAAGCAACTAAAAATGCCGGTAAAATAGCAGGCCTCAATGTAAGAAGAATAATCAATGAACCTACAGCTGCTGCGATTGCTTATGGTTTAGATAAAAAAGATAAAGAACAAACGATTGCAGTTTATGACCTTGGTGGTGGAACATTTGATATTACAATTTTAGAAATAGGTGATGGAGTTTATGAAGTTTTATCAACAAACGGAGATACGCATCTTGGAGGAGATGATTTTGATCAAGTGTTGATTGACCACATGGTTGACGTATTCAAGAAAGAGCATGGCATTGATTTAAAAGAAGACCCTGCTGCGTTACAAAGATTAAAGGAAGCAGCAGAAAAAGCAAAAATTACTTTATCAAGTAGCGAAAAGACTGAAATTAATCTCCCGTATATCACTGCAGATTCTAAAGGTCCAAAGCATTTCAAGATGAGCCTAACTCGATCTGAGTATGAGAAACTTGTAATGCACCTAGTTGAAAAAACATTGAAACCAGTTGAAGATGCGCTCAAAGATGCAGGAAAAACAAAAAGTGAAATTGATGAGGTGATAATGGTTGGAGGAATGACCAGAATGCCTTTGATTGTTAAGAAAGTTGAGGAATTTTTTGGTAAAAAACCTAACCAAAGTGTAAATCCTGACGAAGTAGTTGCTGTTGGAGCGGCATTACAGGGTGCTGTATTAGCTGGAGATTCAAGTGTTGAAGATATAACTTTGTTAGATGTTACTCCGTTATCTTTGGGAATTGAGGTTAACGGTGGGGAAATGTATGTTTTGATTCCAAGAAACACAACAATTCCTGTTGAAAAAAGTGAAGATAGATTTACGACTGGTGTAGATAATCAACCAGCGATTGATGTTAGGATTTTGCAGGGTGAAAGACCTCTTGCTAAAGATAACAAAGAATTAGGAGTGATTCATTTGGAAGTTCCACCTGCTCCTCGTGGAGTACCAAGATTTGAGATTACCTTTAAAATTGATGCAAACGGAATTTTGAATGTTAAAGCAAAGGATCTTGGAACTGGAAAAGAAAAGGATGTAACCATTACAGCATCAACGCACTTGGATGAAGAAGAAATAGAAAAACTTGTAAAAGAGGCAGCAGAAAATGAAGCAAGAGATAAAGAAGAACTTGAAAGATTAAAAATCAGAAATGAAGCTGATACAACTGTATGGCAAGCAGAAAAAATGCTCAAAGATTATGCTGATAAAATCGATGAAATAAACAGAAAAGATTTAGAAGCAAAAATTCAAGAAGTCAAGGATGAACTTAACAAAACTGAAGTTGATAAGGATGCTTTGAAATCAAAATTAACAAATCTTGAGGAAACAATTCAGAGAGTAGGTTCAGAAATATATAAATATCAAGACTCAAATGATAAAGATAGTGGCAAAGAAAAAGATTCAAACGATAGAAAAGATGATCAATCTAAAGATGCCGAAGAAGGAGAAATAGTTTAAAAAAACTAGGGTGGGTTGGTGGGAAAATTTAATATTTTGTGATCCAATCATTTAGGATCGCTACGTTGTGTTCTGTGAGTTTAGTGTATTTGAAAATATGTTTTGGATTTTTTGTGGTACCGTATACAATTGTGATTTTTAAATCTCCAGTGTCGCTGAATATACTCTTTAAATTTTCTAGCTTTTGTTTATCTTTGACTCCAATAATATTTATGGTTATTTGATCTGGAGGCGTTAAGTTACTAAGTAGAGAAATAGCATTAATAATTATTGTTTTCTCATCGTCCCTTTGATTAATTGTACCTTCTACAATTACTGCCATTCCATTTTCTAAGTTTATATTTTGGGAAATCTCTGAATATGCATTTGGAAAAATAATTCCACCAATAGCACCACTTTTATCTTCAAGTGTTAGAATTAACATTTTTCTATTATCTTTTTTGGTATGAGTTATTTTAATGTCAGATATTACGCATGGTATTTTAACTTTTGTATCAGCATTTTTGTACAAAACATTTTCTATTTCACAAAATTCTGCATTTAAATTAATCCATTTATACTGATCAAGAGGGTGTGAAGATATAAAAACTCCCATCAATTCTCTTTCCCAATTTAATTTTTCTTGAGAAGTAGCTTTGAAATTTTCTGGAATTTTGGTAGGTTCAATACTAACTTGAGTTGGATTTTCACTAAGAACGCTAAATAAATCACTTTGACCTAGAGATTCTTGTTTTTCTCTTTTTTGAACTTTTTCATAAACTTCAGGAATAATGCTTAATAACCCTTTTCTATCACCAAAAGAATCCATGGCACCTGCTTGTATTAAACATTCACAAGCTTTTTTGTTGATGTTTCCTGTGCCAACGCGAAATATCAGTTCATCTAGACTTTTATATTCGCCATTCTTTTGTCTTTCTTCAATAATTAATTTGCAAACCTTTGTTCCAACATTTTTAATAGCTCCCAAACCAAATCTAATAGAGTTATCACCTTCTGGTAAAAAATAAATATCAGATTTATTAATGTCTGGAGGTAATATTTTAAAACCTAATCGTTTTGCATCTTTAATGTCAATTGTAATTCTATCAGTATTCTCTAAATCTGAATGCATAAGTGCAGTAATAAATTCGAGCGGATAGTTTCCTTTCAAATATGCGCACCAATAAGCAACTGCTGCATAGCTTGCCGCGTGAGCTTTATTAAATCCGTATGATGCAAACGGTTCTAACTGCGCCCAAATTTTATCTGCAATTTCTGGGCCGTAATCAAAGTGTTCTAAAAAATATTTTTTAAAATCTTCTTCTTTAGCTTTTAAAATTTCTAACTGCTTTTTCTTCAAAGCATTTCGAATAACATCGCCATCACCGAGTGAAAATCCTCCTAATTTTTGACAAATTTTTAAAAGCTGTTCTTGATAAACAGGAAAACCTAAAGTATCTTTTAAAATTTCTTCAAGCTCTGGAATTAAGTATTCGGGTTCTTTTTTACCTTGCCTTATTTCAATGTAGCTAGGGATATATTGCATTGGTCCAGGTCTGTATGCTGCCGCCATGAAACAAATATCTTCCAAGTTTTTTGGACTAAGTTCAACTAAGTATTTTTGCATTGGTGGAGATTCAAATTGAAATACGCCTACAGTTTCTCCTTTTTGGAAAATCTCTAAAGCTTTAGGATCAAACTCACCTTGCGTTGGATTAACATTAATTTCTTCTAGATTAATATCAATACCGTGCCTATCTTTGATGTATAAAATTGCATTTTTAATTATCGTTAAAGTTCTTAATCCCAAAAAATCAAATTTCATAAAATCAAGTTTATCTATCCAAGTCCCGTCCATTTGAGTTACAAACAAATCAGGGTTTTTAGTATCAATTTGATAGGCCATAAACTCATCTAGAGGTCCTGGCGTTATCAAGTATCCTGCTGCATGCACTCCAGTGTGACGATTTAATCCATCAATTTTTCTGACAATTTCTCCTAATTTCTGTAATCTTTCATCAGATTCAACTAGATTTTTAAAATCGGGATCAGTTTCCATCATTTTATCCCAACTAAATGGTTTACCAAACAAAACAGTTACCATTTTTGATAATTTATCCGCAGTTTGTAAATCAATGCCCATTACTCGAGCTGCATCTCGGATAGCTGCCTTAGTTGTCATTTTTCCAAAAGTAATGATTGCTGCAACACTGCTCTTACCGTACTTTTCTTTAACATACTCTACAATTTTATCTCGCTCATCATCTTCAATATCCATATCAATATCTGGAGGAGAAGCTCTTTCTAGATTTAAAAATCTCTCAAATACCAATCCCCATTTTATAGGATCAACATTGGTGATACCCAAACAGTAAGATACAAGACTTCCGGCTGCCGATCCTCGAACTCCAACAACAATACCGCTACGTCTTGCATACTGCATTATGTCACCAACTACCAAAAAATAATCACTGTATCCCATTTTGTTTATTACATAAAGCTCATTTTCTAATCTTTCGACGATTTCATCGCTTAAATTGTCTCCAAATTTTTGCTTTGCCCTCTCAAAAGTTTGTTCTCTAAGCTCATCAAAGGAAGATTTATTTTTGGGCAAATTCCAAAATTTTGGCTGAACTCTATCGGGCTTAAGATTAATTATTTCAACTTTGTCCGCTATTTCCATTGTGTTGATTAATGGAGTATGATCATCTGCATAGACTTGGTACATTTCTTCAGGAGTTTTAATATACGTTCCAATGTAGCCCTTTCTTGCTCTTTCGTCAGTTAAAGTAAGTCCATCTTTTATACAAAATAATACGCTTTGAACTTCTTTATCTTTATCATCAAGATAGTGCGCATCGGTTGTAGCGATAAGAGGAATATTATATTTTTCACTCCATTCTTTGAGTTTTTTATTGACTTTAATCTGTTTTTTCATTAAATCAATTGCATCTTCACTTAAATTTTGCATATTTTTTTCATCAATTTCATCTGATCCGTGATGAACATGTCTTTGAAGCTCAAGATAAAAATCTTCTTTAAATATATCTTTTAGCTTAAGCATCCAATCCAGGGCTATTTTTTCCTGGTTTCTAATAATATGTCTTGCAATAGGACTTGCTAAACAAGCTGATGTACAAATTAAATTTTCTGAATATTTTTTCAAAGTTTCTATGTCAATTCTTGGTTTATAGTAAAACCCTTCAACATGTGCTTTAGTAACAATTTTGATTAAATTTTTATATCCATCTAAATTTTTAGCAAGCAACAAAAGATGGTAATACTTAATTCCGTTTACAGGTTGTTTGAGCGTGTGTTTTTTGGGAGATAAATAGATTTCACATCCTAAAATCGGTTTGATACCAAAATCTTTTGAAGTTTTCCAAAATTCTGGAACTCCGTATAAAACCCCATGATCAGTGATCGCGATCGCTTCCATTCCACTATTTTTTACTTTCTCTAAAAGATGATATGTTGTGTTTACTCCATCAAGCAGAGAATAATGAGTATGGACATGTAGGTGTGTAAATTGTTTTGCCATAAATTATTTTTATTTTAACAAATTTGGATTTTCTCTTGCATACTCAAATAGCACATGGCCTGCCCAGCCTGCTTTTTCTCCAAAATAATCTCTAAACCAAGTTTGATGATCTTCATATTTTTTATTATTTTTTTGTTTATACCATTTTTCAAGAATTCTATAACCCCATACATCAATCGGATTGCGATGATCATAAGCTAACCCAAAAAGCATTATACAATCTGCAACTTTTGGTCCAATTCCATCTAATGATAGCAGGTATTGTTTAACTTTTTCTTCTGATTCGATTTCAAAGTCAAAATTATCATTTAATAATCTCTGTGCAGTTGATTTTAAATATTTAGCTCTAAAACCTGCGCCAGTTTCTAAAAGAACTTCAATAGGTACTTTAGCTATAGCTTCAGTGGTTGGAAACAGTCTATATGTTTTGGATTTGATTGTTATTTTTTCGCCTAATTTATCTATTAAATTTAAAACACATTTTTTAATCGAGTTCACATTTTTCGCTGTAGCTAAAATAAATGAAAAAATTACAACTTCGATTTCTTGATTAAGTAATCTTATTCCTGGAATTTGTTGGTTAGCCTGTAAAAAAAATGGATCATGTTTAAAATTTTCTATAATTTGATCGTAATTTTCATTAAGCCTAAAGTATTTTTGTATAAATATAGTATCATCATCTTGTGGATAAGTCTCACATTTAAAGCCAGATTTTGTTGGTTCTAAAAATATGATTTTATTTTTTGTTATACCTACAAATTTCTCATCTTCTTTAATCCAAGTGAAGGATTGTCCTCCTAATAGATTTTTTTGAAAATTAAATTGTGATATATCAATTTCAAGTTTCATGCTAAAAACTTTTCCATTAAGATTAAATCTTGATATATATCATTATTTTTTATTTCTTTTTTCATAATTCCGCTAACGACAAATCCATTTTTTTTATAAAGATTTATTGCTTTGGTCTGAGTATTTATTACACTTAAATTTAGCTTCAGAAGTTTATTTTCTTCTGCCAGGTTAATTAATTCTTTAAGAACTTTTTGAGCTATACCTTGTTGTCTAAAACCAACATCGGTGTATATCCAAACCAATTCTCCAACATGTTTTTTCTTGGTATATGAATTAAATAATATTCCACCCATACCAACAAGTTCATTTTGATTAAATGAAAGTATCATTGAGCCTCGCTTGCGATCAAAAAAATTATTTAGGTAAGCATTCCACCAAGAATCACTTGCATTGGTTGCTTCACTATAGGTTAATGTAAACGCAACACTTGATTCAATTAGTGCTTGTAACATCATTACCTTAATCTTTTGAAAGTCTTTTTCTGTAGCAAATCTGAAAGTGTACATCACTCATTATCTTTTTTAAAGTAGTAACCTAACACGAAACCCAGAGTTCCTAAAAAAACTCCAGATACAAGAGGTATAGTTTCTTTTAAATTCACAATAATACTAACATCTCTATTGAGACCATCAATAACAGATATTGCGATTACTACCAAGAAAACAATAAAAGTACAAGCAGTGTAAACCAATGCCAAAATTCCCCTATAATCTTCTCGTTTTCTAAGAATTGATGTCTGATCAATTTTTTGGGCGTACTCGTCTTGTTTATATTCACTTAAAACTTCTTCAAAAGATTCCTCAGAAATCGTATTTTCTTCGTCATCAGTATTTTCTTCAAAACTTATTAATTCGTTAGGGTCTATAAATTCTATTAGTTTTGGTTCCTTTTCTTGTTCGTTCATATTTTGTTGATATTTTCAAAAGCTGTAATTTCTTCATCTATTTTGGCATTTGTATCTCTGATAATAACTTTTTTTCCTATACTTTTATCTAAAATTTTTAATGCAGTTTTTACAACATCATGAGCATTAGTATTCATAGTCTGACTTAATTTAGTGATTAATTCTTGTAGTTCTTTGTCAACTAATAAGAACTTACTATCATTATTTTTTAATATTCTAAGCAGTTTTTTATTCATTTACTTTTTATAAGATTTTATTTAAAATTATATTAACATGAAGAACCAAAATAAAAAAATACTAAAAACTCAAACTTTTATTATTTTATTGGCTTTAGGCCTTGTTATATTTTTAAGTTTGCTTGCATATAACTTTTTTTATGGCTCTCAAGAAGATACATCTCCTGAAAATAGTTTAAATTTTAGTGAAGATACTCTTTCAAAGATTTTGCCAAATTCTAATCCTAGTTTAGTTAATATCAAAGGTTTTGAAAGAGAATTGCCAGAGCGATATAATATTGTATCTATATTTCAGGGAAGAGAGTTTATTTCAGAACAGTACTACTGCGATACAACTTGCATTGCGATTGAAATTTACGATAGTGAGTTAAATGAAAGCATTGCATTTGTAAGTGATTATTTTGTAAAACCTAAATTCATGGGTGGTCAAGAAGTTAGTGAAGGTACTATTGAGCTTTTTGGTGAAGAAGCAGAGTTAATTGCTCGTAAGAGTATTGTTGAGGAGCCTACAAATGATATTGATAGAGAATTAATTAATGAAGAAGCTTTTGTTTTTAGCGCATATGCATGCACAAGTAAAGTTTGTGTTAGCAGCTTCAATTTTCCTTTTAATGAGAACTCTAAAGCGTACTATGATTCTTTTAAATTGTTGCTTGAAATTTTAAAATAGTATGAAAATTCGCTATTTTTCTTGCTTCCCTCGTCCTCTTGATTTTAAATACAAATCAAATATTTTTATTTTTTTTGTTACTGTTTTAACTTTTTTGCAGTTTAGCTTATTGGTTACATTTTTTGATTTTGAAAAAAAACTAGTTTGGTACTCATTTATATTAGTATTTTTAGTATGGGCAATTTTTAGAGAGCTGTATCCATCATACCCTGTAGTTGCAAATGTGTTTGCAGTATTATCTAATTTGCTCCTACTTTTTACACAAAAAAGTTTAGATATTTCAATTATAGAGATAGTATTTATACTTTTTGTATTAAGAATAATAAGTCAAAGTGTAGGTATTGGGGCAACAATTATTGATTTGTTGTTGTATTCAATTTTTGCTTATTATGTTTTTAATTTCACTCAAAAAGAGTTTTACTTGATAGTGGTTTTTGTATCATTTTTAACTGATTTCTCACTCAGTAAAAGAAATTTTAAAAGTTTATATTTTGCGATACCAAGCATCTTTTTTATTTTATTAAAAATTAATTTCATTTCTTTGTTAAACTATTTTTTATTTTTAGGAATTTCTGTATTAATTTCACTAATCTTATCATTTGATTTGAAGAAAAATTTACCTATTTGTGACTGTGGAGATGGTACAATGTCAAAAGGAAGAATTTTCTTTACAAAAGTAATTTTTATTTTTATTGTCAATTGTTTTTTAATTTTATAAAAATGGATTTTGAAAGGTTTATAAGTAACTTACAAAATTTAGAGCAAGATTATTTTTATTCATTAATTTTGCTAATTGGAAGTTTTTTATTTTTAGTTTACTTTAAAAATAAGTTCAGCGCTTTACTTTACAAAATATTTAAGAAAAATGATTCTATAAATTTTGATAAATCAAAAATATTACCAACATTTTCAATTGTTCTTCTTTCTATTTTTATATCATTACTACCTATTAGAGATAGATTAGATTATTCAATTGGCAAATATATTGAAACTGGGATATTAGTTATTGTAATTTTTCAAATAATTCAGCTTTTTTCATACTTTTACAGGATATTTATAATCAGCAGGTTAAAAGTAATTGATGATAAAGAATCTAAAAACATATACCAATATTTATCTAATACTTTTCTAGTTGTGATTTGGGTTTTGGCATTTGTTTTTTTGCTTTCTAATATGGGTATTGATGTATCAACTTTTGTTGCTGGATTAGGAATTACCGGTTTTGCTATAGCTTTTGGGATTAGAAAAATAATTTTTGATTTAATTTCCTCAATAGTTTTGATACTAGATAAGCCTTTTTTGGTTGGAGATAGAATAAAAATTAGCGATTCAATAGAGGGAGTTGTACAAAAAATTGGCTTAAGAAGCATTAAATTACAAGGAAGTGAGAATCAATTAATTATTATCCCAAACAGTGAAATTGTTTCAAAAGCAATAACTAATTTTCAAGATAAGAATTTTCAACGCATAAATTTAGAAATTGAGCTCACTTTGCAAGATGAACCAAGCATTAACGAAGTAAAAATTCTTCAGAAAAATTTAAAAGAAAATTTAGATTATATAGATAATTTTGAAATTTTTACCAAAGAAATAAAGCCAGATGCAAAAATAATTGAGGTATGTTTTAAGTTAGCTAATCAAGATATTGAAAAAGACCAGTTGATGGTAGAACTGCTAGAAATTTTGAACAAATATAATTTGAAATTTAATTATATTAAGTTATTGTAATACCATGAATTTAAATGATAATTTAGTATACATTGTGCTTGGGCTAATCATTTTAGTTTTGGTTATAGTTATTATTTTTCAAGGCCTTAAAATTAAAAAATTACAAAGACCCAGGTATGGATTTTTGGGAAAAACTTTGGCGTTAGCTGTAGCTTTAACTATGTTAGGTTCCAGTTTGGGCTTGGGATATTATTTGAATAATTATGATCAAGGAACAGAAGGCATTAGCGCAGATTCTAAGGTTGAGCTAAGCATTTCATACACTAAAATTTCACCAACAGAGTATAGTTTTAGCGCGCTGCCTATAGTTGATGGGTTTGCTTGGGGAAATAATGAAAGCTTAACTTTTGATATTTTTTGGGAAGTTGAAAATAATCAAAAAATAAAGAATTTTGTGGAAACCAATATATCTCAGTATTCTCCAAGTAAAATTACTCTGAAACTAGACAAAGGAGTTAACACAATTACCGCCAAAATCTATATTAAATCAAGAGTTGTTAGTGAAAGTGTAACTATAACTATTAGATAACTCTTCTGCTAACTTTTCCCAAGTATCTATGTTTAATTCTGCCGCTCTGGTGTTTTTGTTTAAATTTAATTTTTTAAATGATCTTTCCAAGTTGTCTAATTGGTATGCTTTCTTTAGATTGTTATAAAGCGTTTTTCTGGGTTGAGTGAAAGCTTGTTTTACCAGAGTTTCAAAATTAGTATTTTTTTGCTTTTTATTAATTTCAAAACATAAAATTGCTCCATTTACTTTGGGTTTAGGAGTAAATGCCGAAGCTGGAATAACATTAGCTTTTTTTACATTACAATAATGTTGATATATTACCCCTAGCTTATTATCTAAATTTGTATAAAGATTGGCTACTTCATCTTGCACAATGAAAGTAAAAGGCTTTAGTTCGCTGTTTGTGTACATCCCAAAATCAATAGTTTTTCTAATAATTTTTTTTGATATATTAAAAGGCAAAGATCCAACAATGCATATTTTTTTAGAGTCTTTAAATATTTCGTCTAGATTAATTTTTAAAATATCTTCATTTATCAGCTCAAAGTTAGGGTGTATGGAAAATTTTTTCAGAAGTTTTGGAATTAAACTGAAATCAATTTCTACGGCAGTAACTTTTGCTGAGTGTTCCAGTAAAAATTTTGTTAAATATCCCAAGCCAGGACCAATTTCTAAAACATGAGTTTCTTTATCTATTTTAGATAAATTAATAATTTCATTGGCAAAGACAGGATTGGTTAAAAAATTTTGGCCGAAAAACTTTTTAAATTTATGTTTGTGTAACATTAGTCAAAAAAAATACTGTAAAATTATATCAATAAAATAAAAAATATGAACAATTTATTCAAAACAACATTTTTTTTATTATTCTTGTTTTTATTTTTTACAATAACTCAAGTAGATGCATCTAGCATTAATGTTGATATTTCAACCGAAGTAGATGTATCTGAAAATCTTGAGAGTAGAGCAAAAACTAAAATTAAAATTCAAAATAACGACTTAAGTAAAATTATAGGTGGTTATGATTTCACCATACCTTTTCATGATGTTAGGGTAAACTCTGTTAAATCTGAAGGTAAAAATCTACAGTTTCAAGTTAAAAACCTTGAGTTCGACATTTTAAGTATAAATTTTCAAAATCAAGCTTTGGAATATGGAGAAATAATAGATATAGAAGTTGATTTTTCATCAAATAAAATAATTGCTCAATCAATTGATGGATTGTGGGAACTTTTTGTTCCTATACAAAATTTTGATGAAAGTACAAAACATAACATTAAAATAAAACTACCTCAAAGTTTTGAGAATTTAAATTTTGTCGGAAAAGAAGAATTTATAAGTAATTTAACAATTAATATATCTGATTTTAATTCTCACTACTTCGCTTGGATAAAAAACAATAATATGTGGAGAGTTGATTATACTATAAATTTAGAAAGTAGTGGTTTTATTAATTTTCCAAGAGTTGTGAATCAAGATGTAATTTTACTAAAAGAGTTAAATTTACAAAAAGCTTTTGTTGATAATTTTCAAAATTTATGGGTGGAAGTAGATGCTATGGATAATCAACAAATAAGTCTTGGGGTTAGCAACACAAACAATTTTAATGAAAATATTAACTACGGAGCAAATATAGATTTTAAGGCGGATTTTAAAAACTTAGAAAATTTTGAAAAGTTTTATTTTCAGTTTTTTGATGATTATGAAATTAAAGCGCAACGAGATGTTAATTTTGATAATTCTTTATTTGAAAAAAATTTAAGTAATAAAACTTTAAACAACTTTGAAGCTTGTATTTACCTAGTTAGTGCTGCGCAAAATTCTGGGCTGAAAGGATATTTGGAGTACGGTTATTTTGTTGGTAAATTCTTGCCTGGCATTGAACCTACTCTTCCTTATGTGTGGTGTGTTATTCATGATGAACAAAATTTTTTAATTTTTGATCCATTTTTACACACACAGTCAGGTATTTATTTGAGGGAAACAAATTATAATCTTCGTATACCGTGGGGAGTTGTGGAGCCAAATTTTGAGAAATCTGAAAATAATTTTTTGGGTTTAAAAAATAAAAATTATCAGCAAATTAAAATTAATTCTATAAATCCAAGTTTTGATGACAAGCAAATTAATTATGATTTATCTATTTCACTACCTACGCAAGTTTATTTCGGTTTTCCATTTGATCTCTTACTAAAAGTGACGAACAAGTCAAATAAAATTTTGGAAATACAAGACATCTTTGTAAATAAAGAAAAAATTAAAATAGAAGATATTATATTGTTGCCTCAACAAAATGTAGATTTAGTCTTGAATAATCTAACTTTAGGAAAGTTTTGGGGAGGAAGTGACAATCAAATTACAGTGGAAGCCAATATTGATAATCTCTATAAATCTCAGACTCAAAAAGTAAAAGTTAGCTTTCATCCTATCATTTTGGGAGTGGGACTTTTTACAGTTTTAGTGATTTTAATATTACTTATTTATAAATTGTCAAAATATATTGTAAAACGTACTAAAAAATAATATAATTTAAAAATTAAATTTTTATATTTACTCTTATGTATTATTTTGAAAACCTTAAGAAACCAATTCAAGAAAAAGATGCTTTAAAGAAAATAGGCGTTTATTTTTTGGTAAATTTTGTTTTGATTTTAGTAGGTTTGGTATTTATATTTCCTGGTTTTTTGATACATCCTATACTTGGCGTTATGCTTGCGTGCTCCATTGGATTAGTATTGTTTGTTCTGGGGTTGGTTTGGAATATAAGTTATACTTACGAGTACACACAAGCAGGTATTCATCAGAGAGATACTGATATAATTTGGAAGAAAGATAAAGTTGAACTATTTAAAAAGTCAGGAAAGTATCTTTTAGTAAGCATAATATATTCAATTCCTTTGGTGTTTGTATCTTTTTTCTCACAAATTTTAAGTGTTTTGGCTGAAGGAGCTGAAGATTCAAATGTAGAATTTATACTGGTTATGCTTTTCGTTTGCTTTTCAATTTTTCAAACAATTTTTGCATTCTTGTATTCTTTTTATGTAATGCAACCTGCTTTGTTACAGATGATAAAAACAAATACATTCAAAGAAGCTTTTAATTACAAACAGTATTTCAAAAGCTCATTTAAAAATCGCAATTACAACTTAGGAGTTCTTTTCTATTTTTTGATCACAATGTTTTTTTGGGTGGTATTTTTTGTTAATGTTTTACTAACCTTTGTGATAATAGGGGTTTGTCTATGGCCATTTACGATTTTAGCTTTTATGTTATTCAATAGCTTTGCTCATCCATATGCTATAGGTGCAGTTTATGGAATGAAAGAATAAAAGAATTAAAGAATTAAAGAATTAAAGAAATTAAGCTATTGCTTTGAGTTAATTATAAATACAATTTTCACTCTTATTACTATAGGATTTATTTTATATTTTTTTAAGATTGTTTATAAAGAATATCTTTTAAAAAATGCAAAAAGTATAATATGATTTAAAATTTAAGGTCTGTGAGTGTACTTTTAAATTGCTAGAGGGTTTAAATGTATTTAATTAAGGCTAAATTTGTATTTTCATCCTTTGGCGGTAAGGATCTTTTTATTTTATCAATATATCTAGGTAAACCTTTTATCAGAAAATAGTATTTAGCTTGGGTAGAAATATATTCATCACCAATAATTCTACTTAAAATATCTAAAAAATAAGTTAAATTCACTTCAATTACTCGATCTTTTTCTTCAATTGATGGATCTTCTCTTTAAATTAATGCGTAATAAAATTTATTAAAATTCAAAAAAAGAATTTCTATAAGAATCACTCTCATAATGATGATGATCATTATAAAAAAACAAAACAATGGAATAAAATTATGAAATAACGTGTCAACCAATTCACTCAATTGAACTTTACCTTCATTAGTACAGTCTTTCAAAGCCCTCAAATATGAAAACTTCTGTGTAAGAATATCCGAGGGCGGGCAGTTGTATTACCATTCTCTCTTCGGGACTTTCATAAATAGTTAAATTTTTACATAAATCTTCCTAAAGCTTGAACTATCTATAAAATAACTTAACAAGTTACAATAATTTTTCACTAATTTTAAGTCTGATTTAAATACACATCAAAATGAGTTCAAATCTCAAGAATCAAAAAAAGTGTTCCGAAAATTCGATAACCTATCAGCAATTTATTTTAAAATTACAAAATAATTTACTGTTCATTACGAATATCAGGAGAATTAAGCATAGTCATTGCTACTTCAAAAGACTTAGCCCTTCGTTTTTTTTCATTTTCATCTTGAATATCTTTCATTCCTTGCATTTCAAAAACTATCACATACAAAAAGAACATTGTAACGAAAAAAAGATTTGATTTATCTTCAAAATATTTTTTTAACAAGGTATTTAAATTAATAGCTAGCTGCCCGGGATCTTGAGTTTTGTTTTCATTTAAATGATTCATTATTTTATCTATGATATCTTTTGGAATTTCAATCTCAGTATTTTTTTGCTCATCTGTTATACTTAACTGAGCAAACTGAATGTCTTCCTGAATGTCTTCATTTGGGGGGGTATATTCAAATTTTACTTTCCAGTTCTCATGCTCTAAATCAAAAGATAAGTTTTTACTTAAAACTTGTGCAATATTACCATCATTTAATTTTATCCACAAATCTCGAGCACTATATATTCCATCTTCAGGAGGAGTACGTTGAGAGTCTAGATTTTCAAAGTTAGACATAAACATAATATAACATTTACTTTATTTCTTGAACTTTACCACAGATGTAACAGCATAGTCAATGATTTTTGCAAAAAAATTGATAAGTGATTAGGTATAGTATGATGAAATAGACTTTAGGGGTTAAGATGTAAGAACTAGCATAAATCCATATCAAAATATAGTTCCTTAACGAACGAAAGTTTTGCTAGATAGTATTTACCTTAATTATTCCTTTTTTTTGCATTATATAATTGTCGTGAAAAATATTTAAGTAATTAAGCATGATATGATCATCTTTTTTAGCAATTTTATTTGCTTACTATGAAGTGTTTTGAAAAATAAAACCAAAAAATTAATATTGAGAGCGTTTATCAAAAAAATTTTAAAAAAGTATGGTGGATATGGCTGAAGAGTAACAATCTAATGTTAGCTCATGTAAGGTTGAATTCCAACATTCAACGATTTTGTGGGAGAAATCTAGGTTGCTGTCAAAATTGTTTATTTATCATGTTTTAATAAGCCACTTAAAGGATGTTCGAGATCTGCACCTTCACGATATACCCACATATTTGCTGAAATATTATAGGCTAACCGATTAGAATTAACTGATCCTGGAAATCCACGATAAATCGCATACCTAACAGACCTCAATTGGTACCATGCTTCAGGAGCAAAATTATTAATTAGTTTTTGTTGTATTTCTTCCTGTATTGTTTCGGCTTCAAGACTAAGCATTAAGCCGTGCTCATTTCCAGGATATAGAATTGTCCCATACAGCTTTGCATCTAATAACAGATTACCATTCTTTAGATCGTTAAGAAATTCATGAATTCTTTTTTTATCCAAGTGTTTATGCGCAAGAAAACCTTTTACTTTTCCATCAGGCATTTCTGCTCTGACAATGAGAGCTACACATCCATTTAACCCGTTAGTCACTAATATTTCTCCTTCATTGGCAAACTGACCCTGCTGATTCATATATACCTCAACAGTATTAAAATTTCCTAGCCAATATTCTGTCATTGTTTTTCTATTGCTTATATGTTTTTCAAAATTATACATACTACACTACTTAAATATTTACTTATTTTAACAAATGTTTGAACATTATGTCAACTGTTTTAACAAAAACTATTAACATAGATGTTACGAATTAGCAAATGTACAGGATAAAGTATTATAAATATTCGGATTATAAATTTGATAATAAGATTGGAAAAAATTAAAAATAAGAGCTCGATGTCACTTTGTGTTGTTGCTGATCACAAATTACTCACCTTCAGGCTAAGAATTGTTTTTTATCATTTTGATGACCTTTAAATTTCTTCCATACCATTAAGTCATGATCACATGCATCACCAGGCTGCCAATCTTTAAACTAAAGCTGATAGTTGAATATTAATTTAAAAATTATTCTAATTTGAATTTTAGATATATTTAAAAAATTTTTGTGAAAATGTTGACAACGAACAATTTAAATAATAAAATCATGTATCGTGTCTATGTTTATCCTCGAAAGGAGGAAATGATGAGCTTTTTTCATTATAATGAAGAAGATTTAAGTGTTGAAGCTCTCGCTAGTGCCATAGGAAGTTCGTTGTCAATTATTTCGCTACTAGGGTGGTTTGTGAGATGTTTGCGAGATTGCATAAGTCTGGTACCACCTGAATGGTGGGTGGAGTTAAATTTAAATTATGAACAGCTCAATGAGAGTATAAAAGAAATTGAGCAAGATTTTACGGCTAAACTTTCAGAGCTTTCTACAGATAAAATTAACGAGCTCAAGGAGGTTTTGGTTCGATTTATCGTACTCCTAAGCACTGTAGTACAGCTCTACTCAACCTTGTCGCTGACAAACAACCTGTTTCCGAATACTCGTCTTGAGTTGTGTCTGAAGGGAACAGGAAAAAGAATAGATCTACGCGCTGTAGCAAAACAATTATCGATGCTTGCAATTGTTGAGTTTAAACGCAAACTCAAAGGCTAGGCCATGACATAGCCCGGTATCCAACCCAGGCTTTTTTCTTTTTTATGACCCCTACGGGACTCGAACCCGTGTTTCCGCCTTGAGAAAGCGATGTCCTAGACCGCTAGACGAAGGGGCCAGCTTTAGGTAAGAAATTATAACACTCTATTATTTTTTTACCAAATGTAAATTGTTTCTTTGTGATATGTATTCTTGATCTTTTTGTGCGGCTCGTTTCAAACTTCTAATTGTGTCTTTGTTGGTAATTACTCTATGTAAAAAGTTTGAAGCCAAAATATATGGATAAACTACATAGCTTGCACCTTCTTCATAGAGTTTACTTGCGTCTTCATCGTTGAGAGCTGTAACAATCACCACAGGTTTGCGAGTAAGATTCTGTAATTCATAAAGTAAGTTTAGGTTGGCATTTATGTCTGGAACTGTTGATATTATCATTTCTGCTTTTTCAAGTTTTAAGCCGTTTAGTAGTGATTCATCTTTAAGATCTCCATAAATAGTTTTAGCGCCAAATTTTTCTGCAAATTCTAATTTTTCTGGGTCATTATCAACAATTACAAACTTATGTTTTTGTCTTTTGATTAAAGGTATTAAACTTCTTGCCATTCTATTAAACCCAAATACAATTATTTTATTTGAAAGTCTCTGCTTTGAATATGAATCAACATCGTAGTCTTCTTCTATGTAAAGAAAGGTTTTCTTTAACAAAGGTCGAATAAAAGAGTAAACTTCTTCACTGTACAAAATCATATAGCTAGACACACTCATAGTGATTCCACCAACAATTGTCAACATTGTTAAATCACTTGATGAAATAATTGAGCTATCATTATTACGCACAAATTCTGCAACAATTAGACTAAACTCAGAGATTTGAGCAACAGTCAATCCACATTGAAAACCAACTATTGTATCAAATTTTAGAAGTCTCATAATCACCATGACTATAAAAGGATTTCCGATTAGAATAAATAGGGAAAAGACAATTGATTCAATAATTACACTTGAAACATCAGAGACATCAATACTAAAGCCTAGCAAAACAAAAAATATTGGAATGAAAAAATCTCTCAAAGGTTTAGTCCAGCTCTCAATCTGCAGAGCCTCTTTTCTAGTCGATAAAGCGATTCCTGCAGCAAGGGCTCCTATTTCTTTTGATAAACCTAATTGACTCATTCCTAAAGCAAAAATAAGGGCCAAACTCACCATAGAAATAAACAAAACTTCTCTATCGTACAATGTAAAATGAATTAAAGCTGGCGCTATATATTTATTGATAACATACAAGACAATTCCTAAAATAAGCAACACAATACCCAATTCAGCAAGTTTTAGATAAATCTGATCAGAATTTCCATCCTGAAAAGCTGCTGAAAGTAAAATTAAAATTATAATAGCTGCTAAATCTTGGACAAGTAAGAAACTAATTGAGATTTTTCCATAAAGACTATCTAAATCATTTCTGCTTGAAAGTAGTTTTACAATAACAATTGTACTGCTAAATGTAAGGGCTACAGCGATAACCAGGCTACTGGTAGCTTGGTATCCAAGTAGAAGTGCTATGAAAAAGCCAACCAATACTGTAAAAACAATCTGCCCAATTCCGGTAACAAACGCAGTGATTCCAAGATTACCCAAGTTTGCAATGTCTAAATCAAGACCCAAAATGAAAAGCAGAAAAACTATTCCTATTTCTGAAAAAATTTTAAATTCTGTTATATCGTTTGGATCGATGATTCCAAAAACCTTAATTAATACTCCGGCACCAATATAACCTAGTATTAAAGGTTGCCTAAATCTATTAGCGATTAAAGCTAATATTGAAGCTAAGGCAATTAAAACTGTAAAATCAAAAAATTCGTTCATAACAATTCAATTCTAAAATGTTTTTTAATTAGTTTCAATTGTTTATAGACTTAAAATTAATTTTAGATTAACATGTATTTATGAAAATGGATTTACCTTTGGTTTTTACAATTTTTGGCGCAACTGGAGATTTAGCTACCAGCAAAATTTTCCCTGGAATTTTCAATCTTTTTTGTGATGGAATTATTGGAGATAATTTTAAAATAATTGGTTTTGCTCGAAGATTTGAAACCGATAAAGAATTTAGAAATTATTTGAGTAGTTATTTATATGGCGATGAACAAAAGAAAATTGAATTTTTAAAAAAAGTTAAGTTTTGTAAAGGTGATGTTACGAATTTTAATGATTATGTAAAATTGAAAGAAAAAATTCAAAATGAGGTTGAAATAATGAAGACTTGCCCAAGTTTTCTTTACTATCTATCTTTAACACCCAAGTTTTACGAAGATGTTCTAAGAAATATCGATAAAGTACAGTTGACAAAAATTTGCAATGCACCTTCAAATTGGTACAGAATTGCTATTGAAAAGCCTTTTGGTGAAAGTTTAGAGTCGGATGAAAAAATTGAAAAGTTGCTTAGAAAATTATTTGTTGATGACCAAATTTATAGGGTAGATCATTATTTAGGTAAAAGAATTTTACATAGTCTTTTTACTTTTAGGTTTAGTAATAGTATTTTTGATGGAGTATGGAATAAAAATTTTATAGAAAGAGTAGAATTAAAAATTTTAGAAACAGAAGGAGTTGAAAATAGAGTTAGTTTTTATGACACAGTTGGAGCACTTAGGGATGTTGGTCAAAACCATTTGCTACAAATGCTTTCTTTCGTAGCAATGGATGAACCGCAAAACTTTAATCATGAAGAAATCAGTAGAGAAAAGCACAAAGTTTTAAAAAACCTAAACAAAATGAATAAAAAAGATATTGTAAAAAATACAATAAGGAAGCAGAGTAAAATATATTCAAAACTTGTTCCAAATTCAAAAACTGAAACCTATTTTAAGATATTAGCTAGTATAAATTTGCCAAGATGGAAAGGTGTAGATTTTGTTTTAGAAGGTGGTAAATATTGGAAAGAAGATAGAAAAGAAATTAGAGTTATTTTCAAAAATAACAATTTGTTTGATAAACAAAAAAAATCACCAAATGAAATAATTTTTCAAATTCAACCAAAACCTAAAATTATTACAAAATTTTATAAAACAGAAAGTATATTTAACTACCAACTAACTCCTTACGAATTTGAAATTGAGGAATTTAACGACAACTTATATTCTGAATATTATTTTTTGATATACAAAATGATGATTGGAGAAAGAATATTTTTTGTAGGTAATGATGAAATTTTAGAAATGTGGAAATTTACCGACAACATTATTAAAGCTTGGCAAAACAATCTCGTTCCATTAGAATATTATTAAATTAATTTAAGAAAATGAAAAAAGAGATTTTTATTATAGGGTTGGGGAAAATGGGGAGTGGAATTGCACTGAATTTACTAGATCATGGCTATAAAGTATTTGGCTACAATAGAACCCCTACCAAAACAAAGGAACTTGAAAGTTTCGGCTTACATGGTATTTATTCTTTTGAGGAAGTGCAAGTAAAACTTTCAAAACCCAGAATAGTTTGGGTGATGGTACCATCTGGTGAACCGATAGAAGAAATAATTACAGGAAGAAATTCTATCATTAATTTTTTGGAGCCTGGGGATTTTTTGATAGATGCAGGAAATTCTTTTTACAAAAATACTATTAAAAGATATGATTATGTCACAAAAAAAGGTGTTAATTTTGTTGATGTTGGCGTATCAGGAGGGCCACATGGAGCAAGAAATGGTGCTTGTTTAATGATTGGAGGAAGCGAAGAAAATTTTAAAAAGTTAGAAAATTTGTTTCAAGATTTGTCAATTGAAAAAGGTTATGCTTTTTTTGAAGGAAATGGAGCTGGACATTTTGTAAAAATGGTTCATAATGCAATAGAATATGGAATGATGCAGGCGATTGCTGAAGGTTTTACTTTACTTAGAGAAAGTAATTTTGATCTTGATCTTTACAGAGTTGCAGAAGTATATTCTCACGGAAGCGTAATAGAATCATCACTTATAAAATGGTTGAGAGATGGTTATAAAAAATATGGACAAGATTTAAATAATGTTTCAGGTACAGTTAATCATAGTGGTGAAGCTGAGTGGGCTATAAGTGTAGCTAAAGAAATGAATGTGAATTTTGATAATATTGAACAGGCGCTAAATTTTAGGAAAGAATCAGCTATCAAACCATCTTACACAGGAAAAATCCTAAGTATGCTAAGAAATATGTTTGGTGGTCATTCTATAAAATGAACTTAGAAATAAAAAAATACAAAACCAAAAATGATGTAATTCAAAATGCAACGTTTGCTCTAAACGAATATTTTAAAGCTAATGAAAGTAACCCTATTCTTTTTCTATCTTCTGGCGGAAGTTGTATAGAAGTTCTAAATTCAAATTTAGTTGCGTTAGATAGTTTAACAGTAGGGATTATTGATGAAAGATTTACCTCAAATGTTTCTGAACAAAACTTTCGCAAACTAATTAACTCTGAATTCATAAAAATAAATAAAAATCTGCGATTACTTAATCAAGAGATTAATGAAAATGAAGCTTTGGAAGATTATACTCAAAAATTTTTCGCAGCAATAAGTGGGTGGCTTAGTGATAATAAAAAAGGAAAAGTTGTGGCGAGTCTTGGGATGGGAGCAGATGGGCATGTTGCAGGAATTTTTCCAAATAAAAATATTCAATTGTTTAATCAAAGATTTATTAATCCAGCAAAATTAGTCGTGGGATACAAATTAGATAAAAAAGATACAGTTTTTTTAGAAAGAGTGACGGTAAGCCTTTATTTTTTAGAGCATTTTGTAGATTTTGCAATTTCAGTTGTAATGGGCGAAAATAAAAAAGAAGTGTTTTTAAAACTAAAAGAAGATGTCCCAATAAATCTGATGCCGTATCAAATAGTTAAAAAAATAAAAAAAGCTAAAATTTTTACAGATATTTATGAAGAGTAACATGAACACAAAAATATTTTTAGATTCTGGAGATCCAAACGTAACAAGAGAATTGTTAGATAGAAAGATAAAACTTGATGGCCAAACAACTAATCCATCACTTGTGGCTTCCAATCCTAAGGCTAAGTTATTAAAAAAAGGCCAAAAACTCACATCGAGAGATTTAATTAATTTTTATAAAGAAATTGTTCAAGAAATTGATGAGATTTTACCTGGAAAACCAATTTCAGTTGAAGTATATGCTGATTTAAAAACAAAAGCAAATGAAATGGTAGAACAAGGTGTCAATATGTCACACTGGGCAAGAAATGTACACATAAAGGTACCGGCAAATTTAGAAGGGTTAAAAGCTGCAAGAGAATTAGTAAGTATGGGAATTAAAGTTAATATAACGCTTGTGTTTAGTTTGGAACAAGCATATGGAGTTGCTTTGGTAACGAAACATGCCAAAAGAGGCGACGTATTTATTTCTCCATTTGTTGGACGACTAGACGATAAAGGTTTAGATGGAGTTGATTTAGTTTTGAAGATAAAAAAGCTATATCAAATTAATCAAATTAGTAATGTTTTAATACTTGCTTCAAGTATTAGAAATCTTCAAGTATTTAATTTTTTCTTAAATCAGAAAATGGATTTAATTACTGCACCAAAAGATATAATTGCAGATTATTTTTTAAAAAATCAAAATTTTGAACCAGAAAAAAATTTTTTACAATCGAGAATAGCTTTAAAAAAATTTGATTTGGATCACTTGAAAGTATCTAACAGTTTAGAAAATCTAAATTTAGAAAATCAATTTTTAATAGACGGTATTACAAAATTTACTAATGATTGGAATAATTTACTATGAAATTTAATTTTAATAACTCACAATTAGATGAGCAAACTTTAAAAAATTTAATTGATGAAAATAAACTTATTGTAAAAAACACAATAAGCCTACCATTCGAGCTTGATTTTTTTGATATTAATGAAAAACTTGATAATTTTTTAAAAGAAATTGATTCTAGTAATTTAAAACTATTTGTATTAATTGGTATTGGTGGATCTAACTTGGGTGCTGAAGCGATAATTAATTTTTTGGGAAATAATTCTGGTATAGACTTTATAGTGTTTGATACTTTTTCTAAAACAAAAATCAATTTACTACATGAAAAATTAAAAAATATAAATGAAAAAGAGCAAGTTTTAGTAAATATAGTTAGCAAATCTGGAACAACCCTTGAAACAATTGTTAACAGTTCTATAGTTTTTAACGCTATGGAAAAAAAATTTAAAAATATAAGTGATAGAGTAATTGTTACAACTGATGCTGATTCAAAATTGTGGGAATTTGCTGTTAGTAAAAAATTTCATGTTTTGGAAATTCCCAAAACTTTGGGTGGTAGATTTTCTGTTTTTTCAAATGTTGGATTATTCCCTTTAAAAATTTTAAAAATTAACGTTTCAAAAATTTTATCTGGTGCTAGTGATGCAGTTAAAGATTCTAAATTAGAAAATTTTAAAAACTACGCTCTAATTTCGGCTCTTATTCATTATCATCATTATAAGCTTAACAGAAAAATCACAAATAATTTTTTATTTGCTCCTGAGTTAGAAACACTTGGTAAGTGGTTAAGGCAGCTAATTGCAGAAAGTTTAGGCAAAAAATATAATATTAGTGGTGAAATGCAAAGATCAGGGATCACGCCATTATTCTCGATAGGGACGACTGACTTACATTCGTTGCAACAATTGTTTGTAGGTGGTTTGGATGATAAACTTCACAATTTTATTTATGTTGATAACTTGAATAATATCAAGTTTGATTTGGGTGATTTTAGTAGTTTGGTAGGTGAGATTAGTACTCAAAAATTATCAGAAGTTAGACAAGCAATTTACAATGGCGTTAAGGATAGTTTTAAAAACAACAACATTCCTTTCTTAGAGATTGAATTTGAAAATAAAAATATTGAATATGATTTAGGTTATTTTATGCAAAGTAAGATGTTTGAGATTTTCTTTTTAAGTAAATTTTTGAATGTAAATGCATTTGATCAACCTGAAGTGGAAGATTACAAAAAAAGAACAAAAGTTAATTTAGATAAATGAATGATATACAAATACTTTTAAAAAACATTAAAAATTACCATAGATTAACAAACTATGTATCAGCTGCCATGCTGTATTTGAAGGATAATTTTTTTCTTGAAGAAACATTAGAACCTGATCATATCAAAGAAAGAATTTTAGGTCATTGGGGAACGGTTCCAGGTCTTAATTTTATCTATGCTGGCTTAAATTATCTTGCTCAAAAAGAGCAGGTTGAAATTTTACCAGTGATTGGGCCAGGTCATGGAGCGCCAGCAATTTTATCTAACTTAATTTTAGAGGGAACTTTGAATGAATACTGCGATGGATATCTACCAAATAAAGAAGGTTTATCGAGATTGATTAAAGAATTTAGCTGGCCAAATGGATTCCCAAGTCATCCATACCCTGGAGTTCCTGGAACTATTCACGAAGGCGGAGAGCTAGGTTATTCACTTGGTACTGCTTTTGGCATAGCTTTTGATAATCCAGGTTTAATAGTTGCTGCTGTATTTGGAGATGGCGAAGCAGAAACTGGACCATTAATGGCTAGTTTTCAAAGTAATAAGTTTTTAAATCCAATTACAGATGGAGTTGTTTTACCAATTTTTCATCTCAATGGATATAGAATTTCTGGACCAACTGTTTGGGGTACAATGTCAAAAGAAGAAATAGAGTATTTTTTCAAAGGTTTAAGTTACGAAGTTATTTGGGTAGATCAGTATGAAGGTGGTGATGTTTATATTGATTTAATTCAAGCATTGTTAAAATCATACGAAAAAATTATAAAAATTAAGAAAAACTGGAGTACATATTCAGTAAGTAAACCGATTTGGCCACTTATTGTAATAAAGACAAAAAAGGGATGGGGAATACCAAATGAATGTAAAAGTAAAAAATTGGAAGATTGTAATAATTGTCACGGAATACCTTTAAATAATCCAAAAACTGACAGTGAAGAGTTTAGAGTACTAAAAATTTGGTTAGAAAGCTACAGAATACACGAATTACTAGACGATGAATATAATCCCAAAAAAGAAGTTTTGAGCATTATTCCAAAGCAAGAAAATTTAAAGCTTGGTTTTGTAACGCAAAAATATGCTAATTTTAGAAGAAAATTAATCATACCAAACCTTGAAGAGCACACATTAAATTTAAAAGACAGAGGCGTAGTTAAAGAAAAAAACTTAGAAAAAGCAAGTTATTTTTTGAAGGATATAATTAAATTTAATGAAAATAATTTTTATGTTTTTTCTCCTGATGAATCAGAATCAAATCGATTGGAGCCATTATTTGAAATTACAAATAGAAAATATATTTGGCCTTTGAAAAAACATGATTTGTATTTTAAAAAAGACGGAAGAATTTTGGAGATTTTAAGTGAGCATGTTTTGATGGAGTGGTACACAGGCTTTGTATTGAGTGGAAGATGGGGAGTGTATGTATCATATGAAGCTTTTTTGAACATAATTTCTTCTCAAATTGATCAGTTTCTTAAATATGTTAAACAAGCTAAAAACATTAGTTGGAGGCGAAGTATACCAGCGATGACTTTCATTTCAACGAGTACAGCTTGGCGGCAAGATCATAATGGTTTTACGCATCAAAATCCATCATTAATCAATAATTTAATTACAAAACAAGGAGATTGCGCTAGTGTTTATTTTCCAGCAGATGCAAATATTGCGCTTTTTACGTTCAGTGAATGCTTAACTGATTATGATAGAGTAAATTTAATTGTAATTGGTAAAAGAGACAATCCACAATGGTTGACACAAGAAGAAGCAAGGAAACATGTAGCAAAGGGTTTGAGTATTTGGGATTGGGCAAGCACTGCAAGTGATGAGTCAGAGATAGATATTGTTTTGGCGAGTGTTGGAGATTACCAAACAGTTGAAACTTTAGCTGCTATTTCTATACTTAAAAATTTAATTCCAGAAATAAAATTGAGGTATGTGAATTTAAATGAAATCACTCCTCTTGGAATTGGAAATGACAAAAGCAAAGTTTTGAATAATGATGAATTAAATGCATATTTTACAAAAGATAAACCCATAATTTTAAATTTTCATGGTTATCCAGAGGTAATAAAGCAGTTGACTTGGGGGCATGAAATCTCAAACAGATTAACGATACTAGGATACAGAGAGGAAGGAACAACCACAACGCCATTTGACATGCAAGTTTTAAACGGTACAAGTAGATTCCATATAGCTATTCAAGCAATAGAAAAAGCTTCAGAAATTAACTCTAAGATCAACGCCCAAAAGGATGAAGCAATAACTTATTTAGCAAATAAAATTAATCAACACAAAAAATATATTTTTGAGCATGGCGACGATATGCCGGAAATCAAAAATTGGAAGTGGTAAAATATTATGAAGACATTAATAATTTCTGATACACATTTAGGAAAGGCATTTAGCAAACAAAAATATGTAGTTTTAAAAAATTTGTTTGAAGATGCTGATCGGATAATAATTAATGGTGATTTTTGGGATGATGGAAAAACTACGTTTCAAAAGTTCATTAAATCGCAATGGAAAGGGCTTTTGAGTACATTTGAAAAAAAAGAAGTTATTTATATTCTTGGAAATCATGATGAAGAAACACCAAAAAATGCGGAAAAAATACTTCATGTTAAAATTTTAAATCAATATAAGTTAAAAGTAGGTAAAAAAACTCTTTACATTACTCATGGACACAATGTTGTGCGATATCTAAATTCATTTCATTCGTTTGTAGTGAAATATAAATTGTTAAGGAAAATAATGAGTAAATTTATAAGCTTTATAATTTATATTACGAACAAAAAATTTATTAAAACTTTTTATCAAAAAATGAATAATGATATGAAAGCCTGGGCTAAACAAAATCTCCAAAAAGATGAAATTCTTGTTTGCGGACATAGTCATCTTCAAGAATTAGATATTTCCAACCAATTTATT
Source organism: Candidatus Dojkabacteria bacterium (assembly GCA_025999215.1). Lineage (GTDB taxonomy): Bacteria > Patescibacteriota > Dojkabacteria > J137 > J137 > KatS3mg085. Next base: position 658,542 of record AP024679.1, on the reverse strand, counting down.
AACTTGGGCGCTAATACGACTGGATTACAACAACATATGTTAATTGAGGGAACAATTATTACAATGTATGACAATAGCAAAGTTAAATACAGATTCAAATTATAAAATTTTAATTGCAGGAGCTAGTGGGTTTGTTGGTGGTTACCTATCTAAATTTCTGGAATCTCATGGTTTTGAAATTTATAAACTTGTTAGAAGAAAACCTCAAAATGATTTTGAGATCGAGTGGGATCCAAGTAAACAATTTATCGATACCAACAAACTTAACAATTCAAAAATCTCATGTGTTATAAATTTATCTGGTGCAAGTTTAAGTAAAAACCTCAGATGGACTAAAAATGTAAAGAATGAGATTTATACTTCAAGAATTAATACTACTAAATTTTTGAGTGAAATTTTTAAAGACAAAAAATTGGATTTATTTATATCAACTAGTGCAATAGGTATTTATGGGAGTCAAATTGAAAAGGCTTATGAAAATTCAAGTTTTGACGGAGATTTTTTATCAAAAGTTTGTCAGGATTGGGAAAAATCTGTTGTTGTAAATTCTCAAACTAGAGTTGTTTTTACTCGTTTTGGAATAGTGATGGGTAATGGAGGAGGTATTTTGAAAGAGTTAACTAAAACCAAGTTTTTAAAGTTTTTAGCAATACTCGGCAATGGAAAAAATAAAATATCTTGGATTTCTTTATATGACTTGTCTAGAGCCATTTTGTTTATAATTCAAAACGAGAAAATAGAAGGTGCAGTTAATTTAGTTAACCCTTACACTATTACTCAAGAAGCACTAATTAAATCTCTAAAAAATTATTATAAATGCTATTTTACAGTAAAAATACCAAAGCTGTTTCTATATTTAATTTTTGGCAAAGAAAAAACAAATGTGTTTTTGTTATCAAGTCAAAAAGTTGTTCCACAAAAATTATTAAATTTTAGTTTTAATTGGGAAGATACTAAAATTGAGGATGCCATCAAACGAGATTTTTAATTTGCTGAACGTAATCTGAACAAATAATTTTTTGAAAACCTAATTTTTTGGCTTCTTTTGTTCTTTTTTCTTGAAACATTACTTTACGAATTTCGCCAGTCAAACCAACTTCTCCAAAATACAAATTTTTAGGATCAACAGGTTCATTTTTAATGCTTGAAATAATAGCTTTCAAAACAGCTAAATCAATTCCTGGATCTTTGATGTTTAATCCACCAGTTATATTTACATAAACGTCATATGCATAAGTTTTTAATTTCAGAATTTTATCTAAAAGTGCAAGAATAATATTTAGTCTAGCTTTTTCAAATCCCGATGTAGTTCTTCGTGGTATTTCAAAATATGACTTTGTGCACAAAGCCTGCACTTCTAAAACTATAGGTCTGTTACCTTCAATTGCAACTGTAAAAACTGAACCAATTGCTGGTGCTTGTTTAGGTTGAAATAACTCTTTTGTGTCTTTAACTTCCTTTAAACCACTTTCCGTCATTTTAAATAAACCAACCAAATCTGTTGGACCAAAACGGTTTTTCTCTACTCGTAGTATTCTAAACTCATGTTTTTTATCACCCTCAAAATAAAGTACTGTATCTACCAAGTGTTCAAGAGTTTTTGGACCAGCAATATTACCTGTTTTTGTAATATGCCCAACAATTATTATTGGAATATTGAAACCTTTAGCAAGATGAACTAATTTATCTGCTGAAGTTGTAACCTGAGATATTGATCCCGCTGGCGAAGATACTTCATGACTAAAAAGCGTTTGAATAGAATCAACCAAAATTAGTGAAAACGAAGAATGGTTCTTTACTATAAAATTTTCAATACTCTCTATGTTAGTGTTTTGAATAAATTTAAGATTTTTAAAATCTTCACCTAACCGAACAGCTCTTGTTTTTATTTGCTCAACCGATTCTTCACCCGCAATATATAAAATGTCTTTCTTAGTTTTTAATTGTTTTGCAATTAATAAAAGAAGTGTACTTTTTCCTATACCTGGTGACCCTGCAAGTAAAATTGCTTGACCTAAGAGTTATTCCCCCACCCAGAGCTTGATCAAACTCATAAATTTCAGTAACCAACTTTTGTTTGAAGTTTGAACTAACGCTATCAAGATCAACAATTTCTAGTTTTTTTAAGTCTTTTCTATTTTTGGTTGAACTCATCAAAATCTTCAACTAAAGTATTCCATTCCAAACAAGAATCACACTTTCCCTGCCACTTAGAATATTCCTTTTGACAATTTTTGCATTTGAACATTTATTTTGATGCTTTAATTTTAATTTGTAACCAAGTTACTAATTTTTTCGAACAATTTATTTCGTAATTCTCGTGTTCTTTCTACCATCACATAATATGACGGGAAAACAAAGATAACAAGAGTGGTGCTTGCAATTAGTCCAAAAACAATGCTAAACGCCAAACCCTCCCAGAACGGATCGTTTAGAGCTAAAGGAATTAGTCCTACCACAGTTGTAAAGGATGTTGTTACTAATGGTCTAAATCTTTCTTGAATAGCTTTAGTAATTGATACTTTTATATTTCTGACCTTTCGCTCTTGACTGATTAGCAAAGTCAACAAGCATTATAGTGTTATTAACAACAATACCTGAAAGCCCAATAACTCCAATCATAACAAAAAAGCTTAATGGATTATTAGTAAAATATAAGCCTGGGAATAGACCTGCAAATGTCAATGGTATAGCAAACATAACTAGCAAAGGTTGAGAAAAGGAATTAAATTGTAACACCAATAAAGCGCATACATCATTATCAAAGAGAATCCAAAGGCAAAAATTGCTGAGTTAAATGATTCTAAATTTTCACTTTCTTGTCCTTTATCAAACTCTATAGAGTTTTCATCAAACCTAGATGTCTGCAATTTTTGTTCGTTAAAATTTTCCAATACTTTATTTTCAAGTTCAAGGACAACAGCAGTATCGAGAGTATCACTAAGTTTTGCCTTAACTTCAGCAAATCTTCTTCCATCCTTTTTGGTTAATCGATCTAAACCAGTTACAAAAGTATCTGTAACAGTTACGCCATTTATATTCTGTGATTTCTAAAAATGTCAACTAATTCACTACTTGCGGTTCTGCAGAACCTGTGAATCATTTGAATATATTTGAGCGAAAAATTGATACTCTGAAGATGGAGGACCCGCTTGAGATGACTCTGCTGAAACTAATAGCATCACTAAATTCTCTTAATTTACTCATTGAGTTTGGTTTCAATATCAATAGCAGTTTCATCACGTGAGCCAATAGGAGTAAGTTGTATCAGCTAGAGTTAGCTTGAGTATCATCAGCAATATAATAAGTTAAGTATTCAATGTTAGATTGATCTAAATTGTTAAGAATTATATTTTCTACATCGGTAGCAATTGATTTAGCTTTTTCTATATCAGTACCAGGTAAATAGGTAATATTTACGAAAATTGAATCTGAGTCTTTAGCTTTAGGAAAAATATTGAAATCTAATCTTCCTGCAAAATTCATCCCAACTCCCACAAGTACTATTCCAAGAATTGCGACCACAGTTGTTTTAATTTTAGAATTCAAGTACCAATTGGTATATTTTGAAACATATACTCCAAGCTTGTTAATAAATCTACTTGAAAAGTTAAGTACCTTACCAAATTTCTTTTGACTAACATCACCTTTAGGTAAAACCCATGATGACAACATTGGGAAAAGCGATAAAGCTATTAATAAAGAGAAAATCAAAGTCATTATCACTGTAACAGGAATTAATACAATAAAATCGCCTAAAATACCAGAGATAAAAAGCATAGGCATGAATACCAAAATTGTTGTGATTGTTCCGGAAATATCAGCAGGTCCAATGTCTTTTATTGCTTCTTTGATAGCTTCTTTCCTTTCCAAACCTTCTTCACGTTTTTTGGCAATTGCTTCAACAACGATTATCACATCATCAACTAGTAATCCCAATACCAATATTAATGCAAAAAGTGAAATTATATTTAGGCTGTAACCCATCACAAACAAAGCCATAAAAGTGCTTGCCATTACTACAGGTATAAACAAACCAGTAATTAAAGACGATCGCCAACTAATAAAAATAAACGAGATTATAATTACAGCAATAAGTCCACTTAAAGCATTTTGTTCAAGTGATGATATCTGTGATTTTAAAGGTTCAGCAAAATCTCCACCGTAATTGATCTCATAACCGCTCAAAACTCCGTCTTCAACTAAATCGTTTACTTTTCCTCTTACAGCTTCAGATAGCTCTATAGTTCCTACATTTTGATTTCTTTTAACTACACCAATATTTACTGCATTTTTAAACTCTATACTTCCATCACTGTTTTTTAAACCAACTCTCTGAAACTGTGATTGATAAAAAAATTCATTTCCGGAAGAATCTACTTCTTTTGTAATCTGTTCTATCACATTAGCCTCTCTCACTTCATTTAGGCTTGCAAGCTCACTTGCAACAATTTGTGCATCATTTTGCATTTCTACAATGCTTTTTGAATCATTTGTGATAGAGAAAAGTAGATCATGAGTACCATCAATTGAACCAGCTCTAAAAGTTTGATAATCGATTTTTGAAGTTTCAGGCAAAGTTACTTGTTCGCTAATTTCATCTTTTATTATTTTTAAAGCATCATCAGAAGAAAACTCTGGTGAAACGTTTGCTATTATAAAAGAACCAACTGGAGTTGTAGTCGATTGGAAAGATTCCATTATTGAAACTTCTTTCAAAGCTTGCTCTATAGGTATTGTTAATTCCTTATTATTTTTTTCTAAATCATTTGTAAAGTTTTGTACATTTATAACAACTACAGGAACTTCTACTTCAGGAAAACCTTCTCTTTGTAAAAATGTAGTGTAAGAGAGTGATCCTAAGGAACTATAGCGAGTAATAGTAAGCAAACTAAACCGCCAAGAGTTTGCAAAAAACAAACTAAACTTTGAAATACTTTCTCTAGAACCTAGAGTTGTCCATATTAAAAAATTTTTAAAAATAAATTTAATTGAATTTAATCAATTTGACACGAAATGATAAATCTTTCTTGTCAAAATTGTCAAGCTAGAAACAATATAGCACCAACCAATAATTCAAAGCCTACTAAAACTATTGAAATAGGGTAGAACTTTTTGTATTTTCCAATAGCGATTAATCTAACAATTCCTGCGCCAACCCAGCCACCAGCTAGTGTGTCAAATGCGGCGCTTGAATTTAGCACTAGAGCAGTAATGCTTAATCCCAGAAAAAATCCTCCATAAGTTGCCATTATTTCTATATCTCCTCGTCTATCTTCAGAATTTAAACCCAAAAATTTTGAAACAGATTTAGGAACAATTATTCCAAACAGACTAAGTACTATAGATATTACAATACCGACAATTTGTAAAGCATTCATGATACCATTATACAGTTTATTATTAAATTTTCAAATCTTTATTTCCAATATTTCATTCCAATTAGTAGTATATTTTGAACTTTTCATATTTGATTTAGGAATCCATTTTGATTCTAATCCCATAACTGCATATTTTATCCCGTCTTTTTTGATTTTCAAATTTATTTTATCTATAGCTTCATCCAAATTTTTTAGTTTCAAATTATTTTTATCATCGAATAATGTTTTAGGTTCAAATCCACTTGGAAAAATACCCCATACACCAACCATGGACTTTTTGTATTCATAACCTTTTTTGTATATTTTTTCTAAGATTTTTATTGCGTTATCTATCAAAATTTGACTGCTGTTTGTGGGAGAATCAAGAGCAATGAAATCTTTGGCGTAGTATTGCTTGGATTTTGAACTAAATTTGTTGGTATAAATTACAACAAAAACGTAGCTTGCCAGAGCATTTTGTTTGCGTAACTTGATACTTACATTGTTGGCAAAAGTAGATACAGTCTCTTTTAACTCATTAAGACTAGTTATATTTTTTCCAAAAGAGCGTGATGTAACAATAGATTTAGATGTTTGAAAACTTTCTTTTGAAATTGTTGGAATTCCTTTCAATTCCATTTGAGTTCTAACGCCATTGATTCCTAAAGTTTTTTTAATTACAAGTCTATCTGCGTTTAAGAAATCAAACAAAGTATAAATTCCAATTTTATTGAGTCTAATAGTGTTTCTGTAACCTATACCCCAAACTTCAGTTATTGCCGAGTTTTTAAAAAAGTTAGACCATTGGCGGCTATAGATATTATCAATGTAAGAAATATTTTTTTCAGAAAATTTTTTGGCATGATAGTTTGCTAATTTAGCAAGAGTTTTTGTGGGAGCTATACCTATTGATACAGGAATGCCGCACCATTGTTTGATTTTTTTTTGCATATCAAAAGCTAATTTTTGAAAATCTAGCTTCTCGTCTACATAAACAAATGCTTCATCTATTGAATATTGTTCAATTTCAAAACCAAATGTTTTAATAGTTTGCATAACTCGGTTTGAAATATCACCATACAAACTGAAGTTTGCAGAAAACAATTGCACATTGTAGTTTTCTATAAGATTTCTAATTTTAAAAACAGGAATGCCCATAGGAATACCAATTTGCTTAGCAAGCCTAGAGCGCGCAACTACACACCCATCATTACTTGATAGTACAACGCAAGGAAAATTTTTGAGTTTTGGATTAAAAATTTCTTCACAGCTTGTATAAAAATTGTTGCAATCAATTAAAAATATCATTTGAATTTTCTAATAGTTGCTGTAACAACTCCCCATACTTCAAAATTTTCTAAATTTGGTTTTATTGGAGAATACTTAGCATTTCCGGGGAGCAGAGTAATCTCGCTATTTTTAATAACGATTTTCTTAACAGTGAATTCTCCATCAAGCATTGCCAATACAATTTTATTGTTTGTAGGTTTAATTGAACGATCAATAATCAGAATATCTCCGTCAAAAATCTTATATTCTTCCATGGAATCACCACTTACTCTTACAAAAAAAGTTGATACTGGATTATTTATCAAGAATTCATTCAAATCTAAAGACTTTTCAACAAAATCACTTGCTGGCGATGGAAAGCCTGCCTTTACACTCTCGGTTGCAATTGGAATCAAAACGATTTTATTTTTCATTTCTCTGATAAATTTTCTTGAAAAAGTATTTAGCTACATCTCTTGCTGAGAAGAAAAGCCATACCAAATTCAAAAGTACAAAAGGAATTGAATCAATTAAGTAAGCTGATACTAGCAACAAAGTTGATCCCAATAGATTACACACATTAAAGTAGATATCACTACTTTTCCAAACATTTAACTTCATCAGCGCAAATGGCACCAGTACCGCCATAGCGCCAACAAAGCCTATATAAAAATCTAATTCCATTTATTTTATTGATTGCTAAGTTTTTCAGCTAGACTTCCAACCAATGGCAACATAAACTTTTCGTTGCTATATGCTTTGTACATCAAGAAAATCATCAAACCAAGATAAGATAGAGCCATTAGTGAAATTAAGCACCACATCAAAAGTGATAAAAAACTTGGTAAAACAAATGCAAACATCATAAAGAAAAAGTAAACAAAAGTAAAGCCCAATGAAGTAATTGTTGATTGCATTGCATGAAATTTTACAAATTTATTATCTTTTTCAATCAGAAAAAATATTAAACCAGTTACAAAACCAAACAGATAAGAAAGAGTTGCTGATATGTTTGGTTGTAATCCAGTACCTGACTGTGAATTGTTAGCTGCATTGTTGTTTGTATCGTTTGCCATTTTTAAAAAAATAAAAAATAAAATTTAATATGCTTTTACAAAAATTTTTGAAAAAACTTTTTTACACTTGCAAAATTATACATAACATTTAGAATGAAGTAAACAAAATATTTTTTAGAAGTTCATTATGCCCAATAATACAAAACAAACAATCATTGAATTTATGTTGTTTGCGAGCAAAACAACCTTTGCGCTAGGTTTAGCTTTTGTGTTGGTGATTTTACTCACAAATTTTATACCTGGCTTAAAAAATAAATCATCACAAGACACTATTCCAATTACAGCCAAAGCTAAAAGAGAAGTAAAACCAGATATTGTTGTGGTAAATTTGGGATTATACCTAGAAGGATCTGATCCTGTAGCTATGCAAGATGAAGCAAGTAAAGTTATTAGCAGCGTCAAACAAAAATTAGTTGAGTTAGGAATAGATGAAAATAAAATTAAAACTGAAAACTTTAATTTACAAAATAGAAATTTTTACTACATCGAAACCAAGGAGAAACCAGAATACTATTTATCTGCAAATTTAAAAATAGAAGTAATGCTTGATGATTTTAGTTCTCAAAATATAGTTGGAGCAATTTTGAACGAATCTCAAAATTTAGGAATTAATCAACTTAATGGAATTTATTATGATATTTCAAATAGGGATGAAATTTTAGAAGAACTTAAATTAGAAGCAATAGAAAAAGCTAAAGCAGAAAAGGAAAAATATGAGCAAACTATTGGAGTGAAATTAGGTAAAATAACAAACATTGTAACAGATAATTATCAATATCCTTATCCTTTGATGATGGAAAGAGGTGTGAGTGACTTATCAGCTGAATTAGAAACCAAATCAAACTCTAACGAATTAGAAATTTCAACGGGTCTTGAAGAATTGTCTTATACCGTAACAATTTACTATGAAATAAAATGAATAACCTAACAAATTTTAAAAACTCGAAAAGAATGCCCGACGAAGCTACAAAAAATAGAATTAAAAATTTGGCGATAGTTGGGCTTGCATTGAATGCAAATGCATCAGATGTTAGAGCACAAACAGATTATTTTTTGGCAAAGGAGGCCTTAAATAAATTTAAAGCAGGAATTGATGAATTAGATCTAGATCCTGAATCAGAAAAAGGAATGGAGCAACTTATTGAATATTTAAGCAAAAAAATTGATAAAAGAATGCAAAACAGACTTTAAATTTCATGATATGAGAGTAACTTCGAAGGCACCACTTTGTCCATTAAAATAGCTAGCTTGTTTGAAGTTACTAACAAATTTATTTTGAGCCAATAGCCTTTTTACCAGAGGTCTAACTACTTTTCCTTTTCCTGTGATAATTAAAATTTTTTGATAATTAGAATAATAGCTATCTTCAATAAATTCAAAAAGAATTTTTTCTATATCATACGGCAAAAGTTTACCAAATTTGTGGTAATCTAGAGTTGCTTGAGGTATAAAATCAATCATGTGTTAGAAAATAAATGTTATAATATTCTAACATGGAGAGGTGGCTGAGTGGTCGAAAGCGCTGTCTTGGAGAGACAGTGTTCCGGAAACGGAACCGCAGGTTCGAATCCTGTCCTCTCCGCCAGTTAGGAAATGTCTTTGTTGGCTCGCCAGCCGATTTTCCCTTCAAATATTCTTTACTTTTACGTGCGGAGCATGCAGGCCCAAAGCGGGCTTCCCGAATTTTTAATTTGATTGATCCCAGCATACTTGTTATCATAATATTGATGATTGCTAAATGCCAATAACTTTATACTAGTATTATATGGAAGAAAGAAAATGAATCGAGTCAAAACAATAGACCAAAAAATCAAATCATGGCGTAAAAAGAAAGAAATTACGCAGGACGCTTTGGCAAAAAAGGCAGATATTCCCTATACGACTTTAGTTAAAATTGAGAGTGATGTTATTCAAAATCCCTCTTTGCAGACAATAACGAAAGTTGCTAAGGGTCTTGGCGTTTTTTTAGATGATTTAGTGAAATAAAACTATGGCCTTATTTTTAATACAAAACGGCAAAGTAAGAAAAATTCCTCCGATCAAAGTTGGGTTAGAAAGAGATATACAGAAAATTTTTGAAAAAAATCTAAATGAGATTTTGAACATCACATTTCTCACTAGCGAATACTCAACGAGTTTCGGGGGACGGATTGATTCTCTCGGCATTGACAAGAACGGCTCACCAGTAATCATCGAGTACAAAAGAAACCAAAACGATAATGTGATCAATCAAGGACTCTCATATCTTCGATGGCTTTTGGACCACAAAGCCGATTTTGAAGTTTTAGTGCAAAAAGCAAAAGTGAATGTTGATATTGATTGGGCCTCCCCCCGAGTTATCTGCGTTGCCGAAAGCTACAATAAATTTGATTTAGATACTGCTGAATTGCTCCCTATCAAAATTGAGCTTTTGAAATTCCGCATTTACCAAAACAACATTCTTTTAGTTGAACCGGAAACACAACAAAAAGTGCGTATCTCAACCGCGAAAGTTTTTGACAAAAAAAAGAAAGAAAAGGTAATCAAGGAAAAAGTCATATACACCCTCGAAGACCATCTAGGCGGAATCAGCCCAAAAGCCAAGAAAATTTTTGAGGCAATCAATGAAAAAATTGTTGCGCTTGATGAATCCATTATCGTTGAGCCGAAAGCAAAATATATCGCCTACAAGCTATCGACGAATTTTGTTGATGTTGTTGTAAAAAAATATGGCCTCAAAATTTTTCTCAATGTACCAAGTGGCGAGCTCAATGATCCTCACGGCATTGCTCGCGATCTTGCAAAACCGAAAAAGGTTGGACATTGGGGCAATGGTGATTATGAAGTGAAACTCGAAAAAGAAGAAGAAATTGACCAGGTTTTCGAGCTTATTAAACAAAGTTATACTTATAATAAATAAAATATGCAAAAACCATATTACGAAAAATTAGCCAAGACTACAGAAGAGCTTGAAGCTAGTGTTGATGATTTAATAAAGTTAAAACTATGAAAAACATTTTAAACATTATCAAAGATTCAAATTACAGCTTTTCTATTTTTGACCAAAAGCTGGTTGATGAATTAGAAAGTAAAATAACTTTCAAAAATGGCAAGCCGTATGTTGTTTGCGCTATCCGTGATAAAGAAATTGTTTTGAAATCCGAAGAAGTCGTCCGCCAGCTTTACGCCATGAAACTCATTGAAGAATATGGCTACCCAAAACAAAGAATCAAATTTGAACACGCTATCCATTTTGGAAGACAGGTAAAATCCGCCGATATTGTTATTTTCGACAAAGACCGCCCGACAGTTGAATACATTATCGTTGAAGTAAAAAAGTCAAAACTCCAAGACGGAAAGAATCAGCTCCGCTCCTACACCAACGCCACCGGCGCGCCAATTGCAGTTTGGACCAACGGCGGACAAATCAGTCATTACCACCGCAAAGATCCGAACTATTTTGAAGACATTACCGACATTCCCAAAGCCGATCAGACGCTTTCCGATATTTTAAAAGAAAGATTCACCCTCAAAGACTTAATCATCAAAGACAAAATCCCAAACGAGGGAAAATCGTTCAAAACCATTATTCAGGAAATGGAAGATGAAGTTTTAGCAAACGCTGGCGTGGATGTTTTTGAAGAAGTTTTTAAACTAATTTTCACCAAACTTTACGATGAATTGCAGAGCAAAAAAGACAAAATGCGTCTGGAAATTTATCTTGAAGACAAATTAAGCCAAGAAGATCGCGGAGATTATGACAAGGTAAAAGAAGTTTTGGCAAAAATAGATGATTCCAATTTCAGGGTTTTAGAATTTAGAAACTCCGGACAATCAGAGTCAGAACTTAAAAAGAAAATACAAAAACTTTTTGATGAAGCCAAGGCCAAGTGGCCGGGCGTTTTTGATGAAGGAAGCCTTATTCAACTTTCACCCTCTCATCTTTCCGTCAGCGTTTCCAGCTTGCAGGATATAAAACTTTTCAATTCCAATCTGCAAATTATTGACGAAGCCTTTGAATACTTGGTCAATAAGTCATCAAAAGGCGAAAAGGGCCAATACTTCACCCCTCGCCATGTAATTGATATGTGCGTCAAAATGCTCAATCCTAAGATTGTACAAACCTATATTTTCGGAATCAGTATCAGAATTGACTTAAAAATGTAATTGTAAATAACACCAAGTCGTTACACCTTATTAGAATCGACCAATTAAATACAGATGAAATAAAAGAAAGTTTAAATGAGATTTCCAGAAAAGAAATACAATATAAGCTAGATATTAACGACGAAATAGAGATCATGAACATAATAGATAAGCTTTTAAAATCATATAAATAAGAATTTATGGATGATAAATTAGTTGAACAATTTAATGACGGCAACTTCTCAATTGAACTTGTAGAAAAAGGTATAGAAAAAATTTCCATTAACTTAAATGCTTTATATTCAGCAGGAGAAGAAAGAGCTCAGTTCGAAACAAGATGGAATGAATTCTATCAGTCTGATGATTCTAATCAATATGTTTTTTTTAAAGAAGGAGATACTCTTAGCTACTACTCACAATCGTTAGTTCCAAATCTACAAGATTCAAGAACTCCTTTATTGCTAGTTTTTGGTAATCCTGCCCCCCACTCTGTAAAAGAAAAGGCAATATTCTCATTTGAGGGAGATGGCAGAGAACACAGAGTATGGAAGGTTCTAAGAGAAACTGGAGTAGCTATATTACCAGATTCATCAGGAGCAAGCAATTTAGATAAAAGTCATGAAAGAAAAGAGATCTTATGGTCTGGTAGGTATGAGTCTCCTTTCTTACTTGGATTTGCTTCATACTTCTCAATGCCTAGTACACCAAGTGTTGAACCATGGGCAGGAGTAAATGGCTTAAGACGTTTATTTGGTAGTAAAGCCTTATCGCAGGTTGAGTACTTTGATCAAAGAAGGATGGAAAGAGTTATTCATCACTTTATGAAAGATAAAAGAGGAATTATAGTTACTTTTCAGAAGGATGCATATATTAGTATGCGTTCAGATAATTCACCAGAGTATGATTATACCGAGGCAAGAACAAAGAGTTTACAAGGAAGTTATAATGGTAATGATCAGATTAGATTGATTGCCACAGGACCAACAAGACTAATACATAGCAAGACTTCTAAAGTCTTTTTGAGATCTTTAGTAGACAAAAGCTAGAAAATTATATTAATACTTAAAATTCCGAGTTAATAAAACTTAACTTTTAAATTACTAAAATGAACATTCAACAAATTGTAGAGAAGATAGAAAAATTCAGAACAGATAGAGATCGGGAGCAGTTTCACAATCCTAAAATCTAGCAATTGCTTTATCGTTTGAAGCTTCTGAGGTTATTGAATACTTTATTTGGAAGGTTTTAGACGAATCTAAAAAAGTTCTATAGAATCCAGATAAGGTTGCAGAATTCAGACAAGAGCTTGCAGATGTAGGAATTTATCTTCTTCTATTGTGCAAAGAAGCAGGCGTAGATCTATTGGAGATAATTGATGAGAAGATTGATATAAACGATAAGAAATATCCGGTGGAAAAGGCAAAGCTAAGTAGGGAATTTAAATCCTTGATGAAGTCATCAGTATTTTTGATATGATCAAACCAGGGGAAAGTTCGAAAAGCGTCCAGTCCTTTCTGCCAATTGGCATTCTGGGTGGAATTTAAAAGGGCTCGCCAGCCGATTTTCCCTTCAAATATTCTTTACTTTTACGTGCGGAGCATGCAGGCCAAAAGCGGGCTTTTTCTCATCTTTGAGTTGTAAAAATTTGCTTGTCTTTATTATATTTGTTAGCATAATAATGAAAGAAGAAGATATCAATAATTTTATGATATCAAAATATGGAAGATAGACAAGACAATAAATTAAGAAAGAATCAAAAAGTTAAGAACTGGTCTTGGTTTATCTCAAGACGAACCTGCCCGTAAAGCCGATGTACCTTATACGATTTTAACAAAGATTGGTGCAGGTGGAAGGAAAACGAAATATCCCCGCTCGTGTTCATTTCTTTTAATATCTCTCTAGATTAAAAATTTTTTAAAAAAGTGAACACAGTCTTTTTGATGCCTAGCTTGGCTTATGGCTCCATGACTGTATTCACTCTTAAAATATCTCATATTGGATCTGTGACTGATGAGTCCATGCCCTTATAAATCGCGTTGACCCAGGACGAAATATGCAAATAAAATTAAAAGTTAGATTTGTTTCAGGTATTCGCTAGCTTTAAAACTTCAAAAATGTTTTCGTAACATTTTATAAATTTACTAAGATTTCAATTCCAAGATATTTTTTAAAATAAAAACAAAAATAATCCTCAAAATTCAACAAGATTAATTGCAAGTATAATAAAATTAAGAATAAATTTTCTTTCTAAAAACTTACTTGCAGGAATTGATAAGCCGAATAGGTTTTTTGCTTGAATTTGTTGGATATATTTCATTGCAAAAAGGTTTGCTGAGGTTTCAATTTTACCGTTAAATGTTTTATAGAAATTTGTTGGATTAAGGTAAAATCGCAAAAAGGAGTTTTTGCTTATATCTAAATGGTTTCTGTCAAAAAAACTTGGATATTTTACAACTTGTCGTACATGATAAAGTTCATGAGCAAGCATAAATACAATGAAAATTAATATTTCTTCTTGAGAAGTAAAATAGAAAATTTTATTTGGGTTTATATTGATGAGATTTTTAGGTAAAAAGATGCAAAATGTTTGTTTTTTAAAAGTTACTGCGCTCCATGGATGAGGCCACAATCTAATTGAAATTTCATTTTCTTCAACATCTAAAATTTTTTTAATGATTTTTAAATTTATATTTACAAATCTATTTATTTCACTAAATAATCTATCACCACTGATTAATTCAATGTCTTTTGAATAAAACTTAAATGATTGTTCAAATTCTAACACTATAGTATTTTACATTTTTTATAGAGTTTACATATATTAAAATGTTAGTTAAAATTACAAAGATTAAAAATTCAATATGCTAAATAGATTAAAAGAAATTACGGAAGAAATTATCGGAGAAGAGACACTAATTAAACTTATTAAAAACAATCAATCAATAAATCATTACATCGGTTTTGAGATTTCCGGAAAACCTCATATTGGATCAGCGGTGATGAGTATGGCAGTAATCAAGGAATTGCAATCGTTGGGAGTAAACTGTAAAGTCTTTTTGGCAGATTGGCATTCATGGATTAATAATAAACTTGGGGGAGATTTAGAATTTATCAGAGAAGTGGGTATTCCATTTTTTAAGGCAAATATGATTGCGGGTGCAAAGGTTGTGGGTGCTGATGTTGATAAAATTGAGTTTGTAACAGGTAGTGAAATAGCACAGGACATGATGTATTGGGCTACAGTTGTTGATGTTAGTAAAAATACAACTCTATCTCGTATACAGAGAAGTATTTCAATAATGGGAAGAAAAGAAGGTGAGAGTGTTGATTTTGCGAAGCTTATATATCCACCAATGCAGGTTGCAGATATTTTTTTTATGAATATAAATATTGCGCATGCTGGAATGGATCAGAGAAAAGCTCATGTTATTGCAATAGACGTTGCAGATAAAATTAAATTTAATAATTTGAAATTAGACGATAAAAAAATTAAGCCTATTGCAATTCATCACCATTTATTGATGGGGTTAACACCACCAAATCCAGAACTTTTGAAAAAGATTGAACAAAATGAAATAGAAATTGCAAATGTTGGAACTGACCTTAAGATGAGTAAAAGCAAACCAGATAGCGCTATTTTTATGACTGATACAGAAGACGAGGTAAACAGAAAAATTAATAAAGCTTATTGCCCTGAGGGAGTTGTGCAATTAAATCCAATTTTAGATTGGGTAGAACATTTGATTTTTAATGTTATGAATTTTACTTTAAAAGTAGAAAGACCTGAAAAATGGGGAGGTGATGTTGAATATTTTGATTATCAAACATTACAGAATGATTTTATTGAAAAAAAACTTCACCCTGCTGATTTGAAAAAAGCTGTAGCTAAAACTCTAAATCAAATACTTGATCCTGCTAGAGAGTATTTAAATCAAGATGAAATTAAACAATGGAGAAAGCAGATCGAAGAAAAAGTTAGCAGATGATTTGGTTTTGAGGCTCCGTGTTTTCCACATTGTGAGGGTGCATCATACCACACACAAGAGGCACGAAGCCTCATCTGCTGCAGGCCCCAATTTGGGGGCCATACTCAGTATTATACCATACACACACTTTAGTGTCAACAACATTAGTAGATTCTTGGGGTGTGAATATAAAGATAGTTAAATTCTTTTAAAATATTAATTCAACATTCAACAATAAATTACTTTCCTTGTTGATCAATAAATAAAAAACTTTGTAACTGTCAAAAAATTTTTATTAAATATTTTTAACAATTGGCAATGTATTAAAAACTGTTTAAGTTAACAAATAATTTAATAAAATAAAGACGATACTTATATAGATATTAAAGAAAATTTTGTATATCAACAAGTAAGCGGAGTTGCAAAGCCATGGCGAATGAGACCATGCTAAGCGGAATAGTTATAAAGAAAAATCAAAATAATTACAAGTTTGAAACTATAATGAAAAATAATTTATATTTAATTTAAATAACATACCCAGTGAAAAAATCTGCTTAAAATAACTCTAAAAACCTAAGTTGATATAAGGAAAGACCAGGGGCACGCTTCATGAGCAATTTGAGGAGGGACGACAATGGTAATGTCGCATCCTGAAACCCCTGGTAATTAATGCATTGTAACACGTTTAAATAAACTTTGTCAAATTTTTTTATTTACAAAAAATATTGAAATGTGCTCAAACCTCATGGCTGTTTTAGTTTTATCGTATATTGTTAACCATCAAAAGAGATAAACAAGAAGGAAATTTGGAGAATTCTTGAGTGGGCGTCAAGAATTCTCCTTTGCTAAAGCTTGAGAGAAAAGCTCTAACACTTCCATTTTAACATATTGCATGATAGTAACCTAATTAAATTTTGCAATTATCATCCACAAAAAGAAAAAGCTCCAGAAGTTTGCTTCTGGAGCCAGAAAGAGGGTGTCAATTATCGTAAAGATACAATAAAACAAAAAATTATGCAAGTTAAATAAGAGTATTTAAATCAAAAAATTACGTACTTAAATAAATTTTAAAAAAGTAAAAGAGCTCATTTATGATAAATGAGCTCAATGTGCCGTTAGGAGTGTGTGTTCACGGCATTAGTATTGTACTATAAATTGTATTATTAGTAAATATTAAATCTTACAATTAATTTTGATGTTGTATAGATAGATTCTGATGGAAATATTTATTGAAAAAATTATAATAAGTTTTTTTTATCAAAGAAATATGGTGGGTGAAAGCTGGCCTGGATTTTTCTTTACCCACCATATAGATAGACTTCACTTGCCTTAGAGAACGCGAACCGGGAAACTCCGCGGCAAGTTTGAAAGGTATACTATATATTAAAATTAAAAAAAGTCAACATTTATTGGCTAAAATTTTGCTTGAAATTTTAGCTTTAAACTAATCAGTTATTTTAGTAAGAAAAAACCCTTCCTAGATGGAACTGGAAGGGTATAAAAAAAGGATACAAAAATGAAAAAAACATCCTATGTCATTTTATAATAAAACTAAACAAAAAACAAGCCTTTTTTATTTTTCTTATAAAAACTAAATTTTGTTATAATTTAAAATATAGATAGAAGGAGTTTTCGAAAAATTAAAAGAGTAATAGCCGTTCGCTCACGACAGTTAATTTTACATTTTCAATATTCAAATTTAGAAAAATATATTAACTTTGTAGTAAAAGGTGGGAAATCGCCGTTCAGTCATGGAACATTATCCCACCTGAACAGGTACACAAAATATTTGTTAAATATGTAAAGTTTTTTAGTGAAAATTTATTAATCTGTAAAGTTTGAGCTTTAAAATGAAAAGCTCTAGGGTTTGCAAAGAAAATTAGTATATAATATATATCCTAATACACTTCGAAATTTTTTAGTTATCAATAAAAGTACTAAAAATACTACCAAATTTTTTATAGATTACTTATCAATTATGAATAATGGAATGGGTGTTGAGGTGTTGGGGGGCTTTTACTGCCTTGATCTATATTTAGCCTTTCGCCTAGCACTATTTCACCGATTCTAAAGTACGATTAACTAAATTTTACCATACTTTTTTACATGTTTTAAATTGCTCATTTTAATTTTTTTGTGAAGTATTGACATAAGAAAGTAAAAACCCTTCAAGGAACTTGAAGGGTTTTAGGGAAGGGGCAACACATGGTTCTATACACATGAGTTACCACTAAGCAATTTTACATCATTTTCAAAAAAAGTTCAAGTCTTTTTGAAGTTTTTTATAAAATATTTTAATTTTAATAAAAAATTTTGCTATACAATTTTAAAAATATTAACAGAGAATGTTATAATGACTGGATAGCGTTTAAAAAAACATTATGGCTATAGAAAAAATCAAAGTAAGAGGAGCCCGAACTCACAATCTAAAAAACATAGATGTAGATATTTCAAAAAATAAATTAACAGTTATCACAGGTTTATCAGGATCAGGTAAGTCATCACTTGCGTTTGATACGATTTATGCAGAAGGACAACGACGGTATGTAGAGTCATTATCGTCTTATGCAAGGCAATTTTTAGGTTTAATGGATAAACCTGATGTAGATTTGATTGAAGGACTTTCACCGGCAATTTCAATTGATCAAAAGTCGACAGGACACAATCCACGATCCACCGTTGGAACAGTAACAGAAATTTATGACTATTTAAGACTTTTATTTGCTAGAGTGGGGCACCCAAGAAGCCACAAAACTGGTGAGCGATTGCAAAAACAAACAGTACAGCAAATTGTAGATAGCATTTGTGAATTACCCCAAAAACTAAAATTTGATAAGCTTAAAATCATGATTATTGCTCCGGTTATTAAAAGTCGAAAGGGCACATATGAAGAACTATTCACACGATTTTTAGCTCAAGGTTTTGCTAGAGTGAGAGTGGATGGGCAAATTTACTCGCTTGAAGAAGATATCACTTTAGAAAGGTATGTAAAACACAATATTGATTTGATTATTGATAGGCTTGTTTTAAATAATGATTCAAAAGATGATGATAATTTTATAAAAAGGTTAACTGATTCTGTTGAACTAGCTTTAAGTTATGGCAATGGTGAAATATATGTTCATTTGAATGATTTTAAAAATTATAAATCTATTTTAAAAACGAATGAAAATGGGGATCTTTTTTATTCTGAAAAATTAGTTGATCCTACTACTGGTGAATCTTTTCCAGAAATTGAACCTCATTCTTTTTCATTCAATTCCCCTCATGGTGCGTGCAGTAAGTGCGGCGGTTTGGGATTTATAAAAGAAATCGATCTGTCTCTAGTTTACAATCCACGATTGACAGTGATGGAAGGTGGAATTTATCCATGGAACAGAATAATAGATAATGAGAATTCTTACATGATGAAATTAATTCATAATGTTGCTAAAAAAGAAGGTTTTTCGCTTAAAAAGCCTATTGGTGAGTTAAGTAAAAAACATTTTGATATTTTGATGTTTGGACTACCCGATAAAACTTTTGAAATTGAGTATACAGATTCGTACAGAAACAAGAAGAAAGTTAGTTTGAAATATGAAGGTGTGATTCCAAATTTAATGAGACGATATCAAGAGAGTGAATCTGAGTATGTAAGGAGCGAAATTGAGCAATATATGTTTGAAAAGGTTTGCCCAGAATGTAATGGCTATAGACTCAAGAAAGAATCTCTAAGTGTTACAATAAATGGTTTAAACATTGTGGATGTTGTTAATATGTCTATTAAACAAGCTAAGCTTTGGGTATCACAAACAAAACAAGGAAAGGCGAAGTTACAAACTTCTCAAACAATGCAAGAACTTTTTGGCATACAAATCAATGACGACGATTCATTATCAAATCAAGAACTCGTGATAGGAAAGCAAGTTTTTAAAGAAATTGAATCGCGCCTAGACTTTTTGCTTGCTGTTGGTCTTGAATATTTAACGCTTAGTAGATCTGCCAAAACTTTATCAGGTGGTGAATCTCAAAGAATTCGTTTAGCTTCTCAAATAGGTACAGGATTAACGGGAGTTTTGTATGTGCTTGATGAGCCTTCAATTGGATTGCATCAAAGAGATAATGAAAGATTAATTAGAACTTTAGAAAATTTAAGAGATATCGGTAACACTGTTATAGTTGTTGAACATGATGAAGATACTATAAATAGAGCTGATTATATTATTGATATAGGTCCTGGTGCTGGCGAAAAAGGAGGTGAAGTAGTATACGCAGGAGATGTAGAAGGCATTAAAAAAGTTGATAATTCAATAACAGGTAAATATTTATCAAAAAAACTTCAAATTTCAAAAAATGAAATAGAAAAAGAAGTTAAACAGCAATTAGGCTTAAAATCTTTTAGAAAAGTAAACAACAACAAAATAATTGTTACAAATGTTCAAGAAAATAATCTCAAAGGATTTGATTGTGAATTTCCTCTAGGTAAATTTGTAGCAGTTACAGGAGTATCAGGATCTGGAAAATCTACATTAGTAAATGAAATTCTTTACAAAGCACTAGCAAAAGAGTTAAATGGTAATTCAAATCAACTCGGTAAATTTGGAACATTACGAGGAATTGAGCACATTGATAAAGTGATAGATATTGATCAATCGCCAATCGGAAGAACACCAAGATCAAATCCAGCAACTTACACGGGAATTTTCACAGAAATTAGGAATATTTTTGCACAAACTAAAGAAGCAAGAGCAAGAGGTTACAAACCGGGAAGGTTTAGCTTCAATGTAAAAGGAGGTAGATGTGAAGCATGTCAAGGAGCAGGCGTTATTCAAATTTCAATGCAATTTTTGCCAGATGTTTACGTTAAATGCGATGAGTGTAACGGAAAGCGATACAACAGAGAGACTTTACAAATTGATTATAAAGGAAAAAACATTTCTGAAGTTTTGGATATGACGGTAAATGAAGCACTAAGCTTTTTTGAAAATATTCCTAAAATTAAAACTAAGCTAAAAACATTGAATGATGTAGGATTGGGTTATATCAGATTAGGTCAAGGTGCAACAACTCTATCAGGTGGTGAATCGCAAAGAGTAAAACTAGCAACAGAACTATCAAAGCGTTCAACAGGTAAAACATTCTATATTTTAGATGAACCTACAACTGGGTTGCATTTTGAAGATGTAAGGAAATTGCTTTTGGTGCTTCATGGTTTGGTTGCAAAAGGTAACACAGTTTTGGTGATTGAACATAACTTAGATGTAATTAAAACTGCTGATTGGATAATTGATTTAGGTCCGGAAGGTGGTGATAGAGGAGGTGAAATTGTAGTTGAAGGTAGTGTTGAAGATGTGATGAATTGTGAAAATAGCTATACAGGTCAATGGCTTAAAAAAATAATTTAAAATTCTCCAGTGAAAAATTTTAGTATTATAAAAATTCCATTACATTTAATTCCTCTTTTTATTGAGGATGAGAGTCTAGTTTATAGTGAATATTTCAGTGCCGATATAATTAAAGTTTTTGAAAAAATTAATGTGATTGATAAAAAAAGTCTAATGTTTAATAAATTAAAAAACATTTTTAACTTAAGCTACAAATATGTTGAAGTAGTTAATAGCGAAGGAGAATATGGAATAAAAGGAGACACAATAACGGCTTGGCTCAAAGGTTATAGTAACCCTGTTAGAATTAATTTTTGGGGTGAAGAATGTGAATCTATAGAATTACTTAACAACATTGACTTTAAAAAACTACTAGAGACAGATAGATTAATTTTATTACCTGATCAATTTGATTTATCACACATTAAAATTCAGGATAATAATACTGATTTAAAATATATCATTTTTACAAATCAAATTATTGAAAATGAATATATTGACGCCAAAGTTTCTTTACCTGCTTTGTATTTTGGCAGGATTGATTTGTTGCAAAAAGATTTAATAAAATGGAATTCTCAAAATTATAAAATTTACACTAATTTAAATTTAGATAAAATCCCAAAAGAAATCCAAAAATTTTTTAAAAAATTTAATTTAAGATACAAAATAGAAAATGATGCAATCAAGCTTGCTGAGAGTAAGAAACCAATAAATATACAAGCAGGCTTCATTGATTCAATGAACAAAATTGTAATGCTTAGTGAGCGAGAAACTTTTGGAACAATAAGCATATTCAATAAAAATTACGGCATAAAAAATAAAAATATATCGAAGTTGCTTGAAAAGTTTGAAGGTAAAATAAACATAAATGATTATGTTGTGCATGAAGATTATGGAGTAGGATTGTATAAAGGTTTGGAACAACAATTTGTAAATGATTCACAACAAGAATATATAGTTATAGAGTACAAACATGGAGATACAGTTTATGTACCTATCCATCAACTATCTAAAATTTCAAAATATATTGGGCAGTCAGATTTAGAGCCTGAATTATCAACCTTAGGTACAGTAAAATGGAAAAATTTAAAAAAGAAAGTAAAAGCTGAAACAAGAAAAATTGCAATGGAGCTAATTGAACATTTTGCTAAGCGAGAGCTAGCAAAAGCAAAGCCGATATCAATAGTTGATGATGAAAAATATAACAAATTTGTGGATAATTTCCAATTTGATTTAACCGATGATCAGAAAAAAGCTATTTTTGAATGTGAAAAAGATATTTCTACCTCAAGACCAATGAATAGATTGTTGATAGGAGATGTAGGTTTTGGAAAAACTGAAGTTATATTAAGAATTGCTTACAGAGTAGTTTTTGATGGAGTACAAGTCCTAATTTTAGCTCCTACTACAGTTTTAGTTGCACAACATTATAAAACATTTTTTGAAAGGTTTAAAAATACTGGGTTTAAAGTTGATTTTTTATCAAGATTTAAAAATAATTATGAAAATAAAGAAGTAATTAATAAGTTAAAAAACGGAGAAATTGATATAGTTATAGGCACACATAGGCTTTTGAGTAATGATGTTGATTTTAAAAATTTGGGGTTAATTGTTGTGGATGAAGAGCAAAAATTTGGTGTTAAGCAAAAAGAAAAAATTAAAAAATTAAATTTAGGAGCACATTTACTTTCAGTTTCAGCTACGCCAATTCCTCGAACTTTAAGCATGGCGTTAAGTTCAATTCAAGATTTATCAATTATCACAACTCCACCTCCAAACAGAAAAAGTATAAAAACTTTTTTGATAAAGAAAGATTGGAATAAGATTATTAATGCAATCAATTTTGAAATTGAAAGAGGTGGGCAAGTTTATTTTGTACACAATTATATTAATTCAATTTACGCTATTGAACAAAAACTTAAAAAATTTTTACCAAAACTGAGAGTGAGAGTTGCTCATGGTCAAATGAAGCCTGAAGTTTTAGATAAAGTAATGTTTGAATTCTATTCAAAAAAGTTTGATCTTTTACTTTCAACAACAATTATCGAAAACGGACTAGATAACCAAAATGTCAATACAATTATTATTGATAAAGCTGAAAAATTAGGCTTATCACAACTTTATCAACTCAGAGGGAGAGTAGGTAGAGGAGATATGGAGGCTTTTTGCTACCTTTTTTATTCTGGTAGGGGTTATAATTCAAGTACGAACAATAAGTATTTAGAGAGACTTCAAACAATTATTGATAATCAAGAATTGGGTTCTGGATACAACATAGCAAGCAAAGATCTTGAAATTAGAGGCGCTGGAAATTTGTTAGGGAAAGAACAACATGGGTATATAAATACTATAGGTTATGCTTTATATATTCAAATGCTATCTCAAGAGATAGAAAGGTTGAAAAGTAATGTTTGATTTGATACAATAGTAGAGTCTAACTAATAACATAACTTTTTATAAATGATTTATATGTCAAATTTTGAAGAGCAAAATAATGTAAATAATCCAAGCTTAAATGATTCATTTGAGGATTTATTTGAGGATTTATTTAAGGAGTCTGAAAGAGTATACTCTAATGATAATGAGTTTCAAAATTTTTTCGATGCTTTTGATAAAAAGAAAATAAGCAAAACAAAAGAACGTTTAGATTTGGAGTTGAAATTAGATAGTGAAACTGATTATTTTTCTAGTAAGTTAATAAAACTAATAGTTTTTATTATATTTATAGCAAATAACCCAGGCAGATTTAGCTTTAATGATGACTCTTTTTTTGCTCCATTTGTAAGAAGCGAAGGAAACAGAATGGAAGTTTTAGTTGACAAGATTTTAGATCTTTTTAATTTTGAAACAGAACTTGAAGAATCTTTTCGCAATACTTTAGATGAAGTTTGTGCTGACTTAATAGAAGAAGCCAGTGATATTCTTCCACGTAATGATGAAAATATTAATAAAGAACAGTAAATAATGTTTCAAAATTCAGACATTATGAATTATGATGAATTAGCATAATATCACCATCCTCAACTATATATTCCCTGCCTTGATACCTAACCTTTCCATTTTCCTTTGCATTGTTCCACCCTGTATAATTAATAAAGTCGCTAAATTTACAAACTTCAACAGAAATAAAATTTTTAATAAAATCTGTGTGGATAACTCCGGAAGCAAGTTGAGCGTTAGTTCCTCTTTTAATTGTCCATGCCCTTACTTCTTTTGGACCTTGTGTAAAAAAAGATATTAAATTCAGAGTATCATATGCTTTCTTAGTTAAAATTTCCAGGCCAGTTTGACTTATTCCCAAGTCTTGCATAAAGCTCTTTTTTGCATGATCATCAAGCATAGCTAAATCTGCTTCAAGTTTAATATCCATAGGTAACACGGTTTTATCTTTTACAAATTTTTTAATCTCTTGAACTAAATTTGAGTTAGGATCAGCAGTATTAACCACAAAAATTATTGGCTTATCAGTTAATAAAAAAAGATTTTTTCTAATTTCATTTATTTCATTTTTGTCTGATAATGGATAGTCAATTGCTAAATTAAAGGAATTTAAATGTTCATTTAATTTTTGAAAATAATTAAGTATTTCTATGTATTTTTTGTCTGATCTGCTTTTACTTTCAAGTTCTGATATTTTTTTTGATATAGTCTCAAGATCTTTAAGTATCAATTCAGTGTGGATAAGTTCAATATCTCTAATTGGATCTACAGAATTTTCAACATGCGAAATGTTGGTATCTTCAAAAGCTCTAACTACATGAATAATACCAGCAACTTCACGAATATTAGCTAAAAATTGGTTACCTAGGCCTTCACCTTTGCTAGCTCCTCGAACTAGTCCAGCTATATCAACAAATTCAACAACCGCTGGAATAATTTCTTGAGGTTTTGCAATTTGCGCTATTTGATATAATCTTTCATCGTGTACTGGTACAATTCCAACATTTGGGTCAATTGTGCAAAATGGATAATTTTCTGCTGGTATACTTTGTTTCGTTAAAGCATTAAATAAGGTAGATTTACCAACATTCGGAAGCCCAACAATTCCTAGAGATAACTTCATTTTAAAATTCTTAAACAAAGTGATTTTAGCACAGTTAATTTTACAGAAAAAGATTTATTTTTTTGGAGGTAATGGTATAAAAACACTTGTTTTATTTGCATATTCTCTAAAATTTGGGTTTTTCATGTATTTTCTCTCAAGCAGTGGAACTCCAGAGACATATCGAACCAAAATATTAATTGTTAATGGACCAAGTAAAGTAAGCCAGGCAAATGGTATTTCAATTGCAATAAAATATATTCCCCACCAAAGCAAAGCTTCACCAAAATAATTTGGATGTCTTGAATACTTCCATAGGCCATTAGTTATAATTGCATCCTTTTCTAAGTATCCTTTTTTCTTCAAATTTACAAATTTTGATAATTGCCAGTCAGCAATAGTTTCGAATAGTAAACCAGTAGAAAATATAGCGTAACCAGCCCAGGTGAAGTAACTAAATTCTGTGTTTTCAGAAAATACATTTACAAAAATAACAGGTAAACTTATTATGTACATCAAAAAACCTTGTAAGAAAAAAACAATTAGGAAAGACTTCAATAGAAAAAATTTTTTCCAATTTGCTCTCATATTTTGATATCGAAAATCTTCAGGCTTGCCAAAATTTCTTAAAGCAATATGTAAAAAAAGTCTTATTCCCCAAATTGATACTAAAACATTAACTAGCAAATCTAAGTTAGTTTGAGGAGATTGTGTAAAATATGAAAACCAAGCAACAATCACAAATCCTAAACCCCAACCAACATCAGCAATTGAATTATTTTTTAATAAAATACCAAAAACAAACAAAATAGTTTCATAAACTAAAATTAAAGCTAGGGGAAAAATTAATATATTTTCTAAATTATCAACCAAAGTTTGCATGTAAAATAGTATCAGATTTTCTATAAGTTTCCAAATTATTTGATGTGTGAGATGATTTTATTAATTCAAAAGCATAGTTTGTATCACCAGAATGTACATCCAAATTATAACTTTCATAAAAGCTTAATAATAAAGGTGAAACTGAATTCTCAAAATTTAGAGTAAAAATAATTTTAATATTGCCTTTTTGTTTTTTAAACTCTTGGAAAACTTCATGCATTTTAAATCCAAGTTTGATTGTTGTTAAATCACCAAAAAACTCTTTTGATATATTAAAATATAAAAAAGTATAACTAGGATGAATTTGTTCTTTTTTCAATAACTTTTCTAATTCATCAATAGTTTTATTAAGACAATAGTTAAAATTAGAAGCTGTAGAGTTGTATAAATAATAATATTTAAAAAGACATTGACTATTTAAAAAAATACTAAGTTCTCCAATGTCGTAATTTATTTCTTTTTCAATGAAATCAAATTTAACGAACTGCTTTAAAATATCAATTTTCGTATCAAAGTTATGAACATTCTCTAAATCATGAATAGAAGATTTATATTTTTTATTATAATTTTTAATTTTTTGGGAAGACATAAAGAGCTCTACCTATAACATATAAATTTTTCTAGGAATGTTAGGTAGAACCTAAATGATTCTATTACATTTTTAAAATATTGTCAAAAATTTACTCAACTTGAGGTTTTATTTTTTCATCATATCTTGAGATGCAAGAATCTATAGTTTGTATCGCTACAGAAACATCAAAAAAACCTTCAACTTTACATGTGCCTGGTTTTTTCAAATCTTTATAATGCTCCCAATAATAAGCTGTTTCTTTTTTGAAATGATCACCTAAATCATCAATTGAGTTGATATGATCAACTCGTTTATCATCATTTAAAACTGCAATAATCTTGTCATCAGTTTCTCCACCATCATTAAATTTTAAAATACCTATCACTCTAGCTTCTGCAACTGAACCTGGCACTAGAGGTTCTGTAACATTCACGATCATAATATCAAGTGGATCATTATCTTCATCTAATGTCATAGGTATAGCACCATAAACAAATGGATAATAAAGGGATGAATACCCAACTCTATCTAATTTAAGATGACCGGTTTCGGTGATCAGTTCATATTTGTTTATTGACTTTGAATTTATTTCAACAATCGAATTAACAACTGCAGATTCTTTATCAACATATGGACTAAGAACATGAATTAAGTTAGGCATAAATTTTTTAGGATTTATGTTAAGATTTGCCATAAATGTAATTTAAAAAGTATTTTCTAATTTCAATGATTATAGTATATTGAATTAGTCAAATTTTTGCAACTATGCTTAATTATATTTACTATGCGTCTATTTTTGTTTTTTGTTCAACTGTAAGCTTAGCTCTTTATTTGACAGCTGGCATTTCTCTTTCAAATAATGACTTTTTATACGAAGTAAGTGTTTTTAATTCATTAAATAATGAGCTAGACAAAAAATATACAGTTAATAACTCGCTTCAGATAGAATTATTTGAAAATGCCAAAATTCAAAATGATGCCGTAACAATTTTTTTGATTCCAAGTGGTAAGGTAGTTTTTAGCCTTGAGAAGGATGGAATTTCACTATCTCAGTTTAGTAGGGGTTTTTTATATGTTGAAACTTTTAAAGATTTTAGTTTCAATAATGAACTTAATAATATCGTGATACCATCAAATTCTAGAGTAATAATAGATATGTCAGGAATTTTGATTGCGCTAACGGACGTTAAATTGGGAGATATTACAATCAAAGAGCAAGAAGTTTTTAATTTTGAAACATTAACAGTTGAAAATCTTTCTGCAAAAGTTATTAATGATCAAAACTTTGTCAAAATGACAAAGTTTCTAAACATGATGAACATAAATTTAAACTTTAAGCTTGATACAATACCACCTAACATTTTTGTGTTAAATGATTCTTTTTTAACAGATGACGATGTTTATGAAATCTTTGGTAAGGTTGATGAGGAAGTTGAGTTAACAATTAATTCTAAACCAGTATTTTTGAGTGAAGGGCTTTTTTTTAGTCATAAAGTTACTTTGAGACCAGGTCAAAATGAATTTAACATTGAAGCTATTGATAATGCAGGAAACAAAACTGAAGTAAGCTTTGAAGTTACTTTCAAGCCCAAACCAGTTTCATATCCAGTATCATATTCTCTCACCAGTAACTAAACTAATAGGTTTATATTCTTCTTGAAATTCTAAATTTTTTATTCTTGTAACAACTTCTTCTATAATTTTCTTTAAATTAACAACATATGAATGTTCTATCTCAACTTGTCTTTTTACAAATTTGTTACTTTTACTATATTTGTTTGGTTTTAAATATCTAATTTCTGTTGTCAAAACTTCAAATTTTGGTTTGCTTAAGTTCTTTTCAACTCTAAAATAATTATCAATATCCGTTGCAAGTTTATAAAAGGCTAACTGTCTTAAAACAGATTCATCACGTTTTTTTGTTTGGCCAGTAATTTCATTCAATGATTTAGGATTACTATTTTTGTAATCAATAATTTTTACTTCATTTGAGTTTTTGTTGGTAAATATTATTAGATCAATCCTTCCTGTTAATTTGACAGGTTTATGATTTTTGATATCTAGATAAACATTGTGAGAGCTAAAATCGTATTCAACTCCTGCAATATCTTCAAAAGGCACATTTTGCAGTTCTTCTTTGTAATACATTTCTAAGTTGTTTAAGCCTTCATTCAAAACTACTTCGTAATCACTGAAACCGTAAAAATTTTTATAAAGTGTTAACTCAAAAGTTTTCAGAAAATCATCAAGGGTGATTAAGTTACCTTTTTTGGCAGATAGGTTAAAAAACTCAAGCGCTTTATGAATAGCTGAACCCATTGCAAGGTGTTTGTTTGGAACTTGTGGAAAATCTAAAATTTCTTGCTTCAAATACTCAATTGGATCAGAAATAAAGAGATTTAAGGCGCTGCTACTTATTGTTAAATTATCAACTTTAGACTTAATGTATTCTTTTTGTTGTTCAGTAAAATTAATTTTTGTTGGAGAAAGAATTTTTAAGTAATCATCTGATTTTACTTCAAAATTTTTCATTTTTTGTTTATTTAGAAACTTTTCATCTATTTCATCAATAAATCTCACGGGAATATTTTCTTCTATTCCATTAATTCCGTTGTAAGTTGTTGAATATGTTATATAGATGTGTGCTTTCGCTCTTGTCATGGCAACATAGAAAAGTCTTCTATCATCTTCAATTTTGTTATCTGGGTCAATAATTGAGTTATCAAAATCAAGAAGAATTTCTTTCGGAATTAGTGAAGAATCAGCTTTTTTACGAATCCATCCTTGTTCGGTTGATCTAATTATAAAAACGTATTTAAACTGCAAACCCTTTGAACTATGCGCTGTAGTTAGTGTAACGGAGTTATTATTATCCTCAAAATCAATGTTTGGGCTTTGAAGACTAGTATTTTCTATTATTTCAAGATCCCTTAAAAATGTTTGAATATCAAAATCTTTATTGAGCTTAATGTTTAATGATATTAAATCCATGAATCGAGATAGAGCTTTGAGGGATGTTAAATCAGCTCTTTCATACAAAAATTGCACAATTTTAAAATCGTTAATTATTTCTTCAATTAGTTTTACAAAATTTAAATTAAATTTTTTTTCATTAAATTTAATGAGGCTTGATATTACATTCCGAGCTTTTTGTAAGTCTGACAAAAACTCTTCAGTGATTAAACTTTCAATTGTCTTTTGATAATTTTCATCGGTAAAAAATTCTAAGAATGATATTTTTTCTTTTTTTATAAAATTTGCTAATTTGTAAACCAAAACAGGATTTATATTAATAAAATCAAACTCCAAAATTTCATATATAAATTGATCTTCAAAATCATCAAAAAGTGTTAATGCTTTTAGAATTTTAATTAACTTTTGAATATATTCATTATCCCAAACATTAGAAGTTGATTTGACACTTACAGGTATTTCAAACTTATCTAAAATTCGTGATAACTCATTAGCATATTCATGTTTTTTATAAATTACTGCTATTTCAGAAAAAGGCGTTTTTTCTTCCTGATTAAGCCTTAAAATCTCTTTTGCCACAAAAACGTATTCTAATTCCTCAGAATCAAATTCAATAACATCTATAGGTTTTTCTGTAAAATTAGTGTTTGATTTTAATTTTTTTGAAATATGCGTAAGTTCATTTGTTAACCTTTTTTTATTATTTGAAATTAAACTATCGGCTGCATTTAAAATTGTTTGTGTAGATCTATAATTTTGCACGGTAACAAAAGTTTGTACATTTTCAAAATGTTTGAAAAATTTATAAATGTTTTCGACATTGGCGCCTTGAAACCTATAAATTGCTTGATCATCGTCACCAACCACAAAAATATTTGGCGATCTATCGTATGAACCCAAAAGTTCTAGAAGTTTATTTTGAGAACCATTTGTATCTTGGTATTCATCAACATTTATGTATAAATATTGCTCCTGATATTGCATAAGCAAGTCTTCATTTCTTTCAAAAGCATCAATCACAAAATTAATCATATCTTCATAATCATAAAGACCTCTATCTTTTAGGATTTCTTGATATTTGGCATATACTTCAGCTAGCTCTAAACTTCTTTCTAATTTTTCAAGTTCTTTTTTTGACTTCTGAGTTCCTTTTTGAAAAGAATCACTTGCTTTAAGCTCAATTACTAAGTCGTTAATTTTAGTTTTTAACTCTTCAGGTCCTAAACCTTCTTTTTTCAAATTTTGTATTTCTCGAATAAGTACTCCAAGATTATTTCTGGCGTATTTATAAATTTTTGAATTTATATTTTCATTTTTAATTTCCTCTATTATATCTTCAAATATTTTGTAACGATTTAAATCATCAATTTGAATGGCATTTGCGATATCAAAATATTCTGGATGTTTTTGTATAATTTCATTACAAAAGCTGTGAAAAGTATGAATTGATACTCTGTACGCTGATTTACCAATAAAATCAATTAAACGGTCCCTCATAGCTCTAACTCCTGATTCAGTAAAGGTAAGACATAAAATGTTTTCTGGAAGTGAATCAGTTTTCTTTAAAATATTTGCAATTCTGACTGCCAGCATTTGAGTTTTTCCTGTTCCTGGCCCGGCAATAACTAGAACTGGTCCTTGCAATGTATCAACAGCATCTTTTTGTTCTTTGTTTAGTTTATTGTAAATTTTTTCAAAACTTGTCATTTTTATTTTATTTTAATTAATTTTTCCAAATCGGTTGATTTTAAAGATAAATCAAAATCGTTATTTACAACTATTACAATTTTGGCGGGGGCAATTTTTTTATGTTTCGCTAATTGAAAAAAAGCGTTTTTAAAAATTCTTTTAATTCTATTTCGAACAACAGACTTTTTGCTAACTTTAGTAGATACTATTACTGCGCACTGGTATTCCTCGTCAGTTTTTTGATAATAAATGCTAAAACCATTCAATTTTATCTTTTTACCATTTTCAAAAATTGTTTTAATTTCACGTTTGTCTAGACGATATTTTTTTGGAATCACGCTAAATTTTAACATTAAATTTATTTTTAAAGAATATTATACTTTGTGATATAATACAATGTTTAATTTGTTAAAGAATAAGAATGATTACAATTGAATTTGGAGGAGCAGCTGAGACGGTGACCGGCTCTAATTTTTTGGTTAAATCTAGTAGAGGTACATTTATTGTTGACTGTGGAATGTTTCAAGGTCCAGATGTTGAATATAGGAACTTAGAAGATTTTAATTATGATCCTTCATCTGTAGATTTTGCTGTGCTAACTCATGCGCATTTAGATCATTGTGGATTATTTCCAAAGTTAGTAAGAGAAGGTTTTTCAGGTAAAATTTATGCAACTACGAGTACTATATCTTTAGCTACAGAAATTTTACTTGATTCTGCCAAAATTCAAGAAAATAATTTTAAAAGGGGAATTCCTTTTGGAAAATTTGTTGATGAAGTAAAATTAATTTATAACTCAAAAGATGCTTCAGACACCATTTCGCAATTTGTATCTGTAAATTTTAGAGATACTTTTGAACCAGTTGAAGGTATAAAAATAACTTTTATTAGAGCAGGTCATGTTTTAGGAGCTGCAAGCGTTGAAGTTGAAATTGATGATGTTGATGGTAAGCGTACCATTTTATTTTCGGGTGATATTGGACGAGCTAAAGAAAAAATTATAGATTCATATGATTTGGTATATAAGTCAAATCCAGACTATATTTTGCTTGAATCTCTTTATGGAGGAATGTTTCATCCACCAATAGAAGACTCAACTCAAGATTTACTTAATATTGTAAATGAGACACTAGAGCGTGGAGGCAATGTATTTATTCCTTCATTTGCCCTACAACGAACTCAGTTATTGTTAACAATTTTCAAACATGCAAAATTAAATGGATCTCTTGATCAAGATGTGCATGTTTGGTTAGACAGTCCTTTAGCTCAAAGAATTACAAACATTTATTTGAAATCATTACAACAAACTGATGAACCACTTTTTGACTTTCCAAACTTACATTATGTTAAAAAATATAAAGAATCAATTAAACTTAGAAAACATAAAGGTCAAATTATAATTGCAGGAAGCGGTATGGCAGACGGAGGAAGAATTGTGGAACATCTATTTCATGGTTTAAAAAACAAAAAGAATAGTGTTGTATTTGTTGGATATCAAGCTGAGGGTACGATGGGAAGAGTATTGGTTGAAGGAACTAAAAAGGTTAGAATTGGTACAAAAAATATTCCAGTTAATGCACGCATTGAATATCTGCATGGTTTTTCAGCGCATGGTGATACTGTTGATTATGAAAATTGGCTTGAACCAAAAAAATCTGATAATCTTAAAAAAGTATTTTTGATTCATGCAGAAAAGGAAAGAGCTATTAACATGAAAAATCATTTGAAAGATGAGCTTGACATTGCAAATACTTATATTCCAAAATGGAAAGAGGTAGTTAAGTTAGATTAAATTTTACGTATGATATCAAGGAAGCAAATTTTACATATTGCAAAGCTAGCTAAACTAAGATTAACAGAAGCTGAGGTAGAGAAATTTCAACGAGAAATTGATAATATTTTGGAATACATTTCACAAATTAAAAATATTGATGTTAATGATGTTGATAAATCACATCATTTATTAAACTACAGAAGGAATGTTTTACAAAAAGACAAACCAAGAAAATTTGAAAACTTTAAAAAGTTACTTTCTAACGCAACCAATGGTAGGTTAAAAAACGGATTTATAAAAACAAGTAAAATTATCGATAAAGAGTAAATCTATCAAGCTTTTTATAACTTACGCCCTTTTGATTGATAATACTTTCCACAATGTAAAACTCATCAATTTCAATTGGCTCAGGTTTTTGAAGATTAATGTTTTCAGTCATGGATTTGATATTTTTGGCTGTACTTTTTTGAGCGTTATCTTTTAGTCTGGCTAAGGTTACATGAAAATTATTTGCGTATCTATTTTTTCTTCTGATAGTATCTTTGAGTTTCAATGCTTGTGTTAAATTATGAATTTCATCTGATAAACCAACTAATGATTCTGTTGATTTAACTTTTGATAATAAAATTTTGGGAAATCTTTCTTTAGGAAAACCAAAAGAGATATCAGATAACTCTATGTTTACAGGTTTAAAACTATGTGAATTTTCAACTAAAGATTCCCTGATAATATTGTAAGAATTTTCACTAACAGAATTTCCAAGAAATTTTAAAGTAATATGTAATTGATCAGTAGGAACAAATTTTAAGTTTCGTTTTTGTTTGTTAAACAATCTTGCAACATTTCTAAAATATTCCAAATACTCTTTTGGTGGAAAAACAGCAATAAATAATCTCATGAGTAGATTTTAGCATGTAATGCTTAAAATCTAAACAAGCGAAATTTGGTCATCATCACTGTCATTTGATTCATCACTATTACTATTATGTCCCTTCCAAAACCTCGCACCTTCTAAAAAATAGTTAGGTCTTCCTAATTCTTCTTCATCAGAAATTTCATCAACTGCATTGAATGCCGACCTTAATTTAGAGGATAAATTATCAATATAGTGCAAAGCAATTGCTTCTGGAGTAGCGGGTAAAATTGGACTACCGTATTCTAATCGACCATGATGAGATAAAATTAAATGTTCAATATGATTTTTAGTATTTTCATCTAATTCATCAGCAAATCTATCAAAAATTTTAACACCCAAAACTATATGCCCAAGCAAACCTCCTTTAAGAGTATAATTTGAAACTAAGCCACCACTAAGCTCTTCTATTTTTCCAATATCGTGTAGAATTATTCCAGCAGTTAATACATCAAAATTAAGTCTTGTATAGAAATTTTTAAGACTTTCAGCTATTTCTAACATTTCTAAAACATGTTGTAATAAACCTGATCTGAACGCATGATGTATAGAATTTCCTGCTGGCCAATACTTAAATTTTCTTCCTATCTCTTCATCACTTAAAATATTGGTAATTACTTTTCTAAGTGATTCATTTTGTATACTTTTCACATAGCTGAAGAGTTTTTTAATCATTTCATCTGGGTCATATTCAGACGACTCTATAAATTCATCTAGAGATGTTTCATCTAAAAGCTTTAATTCTTGGACATTTAATTGTAACGAACCCCGAAAATCATCTACTTTAGCAGTAACCGATAAAATTTTCCCAGTTTTTAGAAGTTTGGGATTTGCTGTTTCAAATTGTTGAGACCAGAGTTTGGCAGGAATTTTCCCTGTTTTATCACCGAATGTAATATTGTAATAGGTATTTCCATTTTTATCTTTAGATTCTGAATAATCTAAAACTACAAATGCTTCACTATCAATAAACATGTTTTTCTTGATATCTCTAACATAAACCGTTTTCATTTACGAAAAATTAACAATGTAATAGTACCAAAAACCAGCAACACTAGCTAATTCAATTAATATTGTTACAAAACGCTGAAATGCACTTTGGGGTTTTAATAAGATGATATTGGTAAATAGTCTTAAAATTTGAAAAAGTAGCGATAGGGCTACTGTAATAGTTAAGCCAATGCATACAATTAATAATGCATTACTTTCCGCTACAAAACCAGACGATAAAATCCTATACGCTACATAAGGTATAGCGATGGTGCGAATTGTTGTAAAAAAAACTGTTTGAAACATATTAAAAAAAAGTATCTTTTAAAAACCAAACAATTACGCCACCAGCAATTATCCCAAAACCGCCACCAACTATTGCTCCATCAATAAACTGTTGCCTCTTGATCTCATCTATATCTTGAGCTACTGTATTCGTCTGTTCTAATGGAACATCATTTGTTGGTATTTCTTCTGGTATAGCTTCAGGAATTTCATTCAACTCACTTGGTTGAGCGTTAACTTGAAAAAGTAAAAAACTAAAGTTAAAAATTATCACTATAATCAATAAATATCTCAAATTAAATTTCATTTTAGTTATTTTAAAAAATATCAATTATCTTCTTTTTCTAGCTTCTTTTTGAAGTCTTTCCTCAAACGGCATTAATTTAGTAATTTTTTTATCAGTTACTTCGATTCCAGAATTTATTAATTTTTCAATATACATACTTCCAAATCCAGTTTTATAAACTATTAAACCAACAATTATAAACATCATACCAACAAGCAGTAATCGTGAGTCTGAAATTGAAGTATCAGGAATGCCTGGTATTGTACACTGAACTGGTGTGTTAAGTGAAAATGTCAAGGTGTTGGTTTCGTCTGTTGTAAAGGATAGTTCAACTTCATTATCAACACCCATTGTGAAGTAAACTAACCTATTTTGTGGGATTACAACACGGTATGTGTAAGTTCGTGATTGATTTGAAGCAAAAGTTCTGTCACTCACACTTCCCTCCCATCTTATTGTGTTGCCACTCACTACTCCAAATGATGGTGAAATTGCTGTAGGTGTGATTCCGTATTGAACTAAATCAGGATCAAAAGTATCTTCAACATAATCAATTACGCCAGACACTGGTCCGATGTTAGTTACTCTTATGGTGTAATCAATTTGTGCACTGCCATCAGATAAACAAATATCAGCACTTTCCTTAACAATATTAAACACAGGCTCTTGAACAGTTCCTTGTGTTACGACTATTTGTTCAATACAAGATGAATCAGATATTTCCGCACTTACACCATCTGTGATAACTCTAACATCATAACTTCCATCTAATACATCACTATTGTCAGTTTCAGCAACTTCCCATTCAAAATAATATGTCCAAATACCTGTTGAAGAATTATAACTAGTACTTGCTGGCGCAACTAAGTTGCTAGATGGATTGTTGCTGTCACGACCAACTGGTGAAGCGCTAGGACCAACACGTAACCTGATATTAGGGAAAGGATTTGTAGCTTGAGCAGATTGATACTCAAGAACATAAATCATAATATTCCCTGCACCACTATCAACGGGATCAGGACCAATTTCATTTAATCCTATGCAAGCATTTGCGATAGGTTCACAATTAGTATAAGCAAAATCAAAATTTGTTCCATTTTCACCATCATTCAACTCACACATGTTGTATGTTTCATTACTGTTTCCACAGCTATCAGCTGAACATCCAGTTAATGAAGTATTTGAACAATTAACAGCATTTGGTCCATTGAGTAATGAAAAAGGTTGACCATTACTAAGTGATCCTTGTGGAAGACTGTGACTTACACTCACCACATATGGCGCTGTGGTATCGTTTGGATTATCTAAGTTATTGAATGTATAGTTACCATTTGAATCAGTTTGAACAATAGTTTGACTTCCATTGCTTAATGTTAGAGTTACGAATGAGTTAGCAATTGGATATCTTGTGCCTGGATTATCTTCACAGTACGCAGTACCACTAACACTACCAACTTGGTTCGTAGGCGCAATAGAGCACAGATCAGGATTACAAGCACTTGGGTTAGATGCACAAATGTTTAATTTACAAACTCCATTATCACATACATTGTTGCTAGAAACACAATCACTATCTGATGTGCACGAATCGCCACATTGAGCATCAGACTGTGGTGGAGGAGGTGGCTCAGTTGAAGGTGGTTCAGTGATTGGTGGATTTTGCGTAAAGGTCGGTTTATAACATTCAATCCTTGCACCACATGAAGACCCTTCAAAGTAACATTCCTTTCTGTTATTGGTTTGATCATCATCACCGTCTTCGTAATCATAACAGTTATAACAAGTATCCGGTAAATTACCTTCATCACGACGAATGATTGTATAACCAGAAATCGGACCGCAACCTTTAAATATTGTTGTATCGTTAATCGCAGTTCCAGCACGTGCACCACATGCATCAGCTTCTACATTTTCAATCCAACCGTTAGGACCACATTGCCTTCCCTTTTTCAGTGTGGAATTTGTGTAGCATTCGATGTAACCGTTAGGAACAGCAATACCACTTGAAGTTACACATTTAGGATTTGGCGTTCCACCACTTCCTGGTGAACCACATGCAGCAGAGAAGGCTTGTTCGGAATGATTGACCTTCTCCTCCCCACATACAAACAGATTTACCTGCATTTGGTGTACCAGGAGGACAATATAAACCAACTGTTCCACTACACACTAAAGGGCCGTCTCCATCACAGCCACCTAGTTCTGGTAGCGTCTTGATTAGGTATACATTCATCACCAATATTTTTATTTTTAGTTGATCCTGTTAGTGGAGGTTCTCCACCCGTAGTAGGACCTCCAGTTTGCGTACAGTTTGGACCCTGCAGTGGTTGAGTTGTAGTTCTTGATCCATATTTTTCCCTACAATAATTTAGTGCTCTATCATTACAATTATAAGGACCTGTATAGTTACAGTCTTGATTTACAACTTCAAGATTAACTCCATCTCTCACACAAACATACGATCCGCATTGCAAAACTTGTGCGCTACTATCATCAGGAGCAGTGTCTTCTTGAGAAAGTTGCGATACCAAGTAAATTGATGCTATCCCAAAGAATAGAGTTAAAATACCAAGAATTAATATTGCAATTTTTTTTGATTTTGACATATTTTAAAAATATACTTCAGTAAATATAAGCAAAGCTACACTTACAACCATAATAGCTAAAAAAACTCTTAATGAAAAGATAATTATCGAAAAATTTTTATTTTCTTTGTTTTCATCATGAAAAATATTGTTTTTTAAATAGGTTTCATCTAAATGAGATGAAAGGTAAAAAGAAGTTAAACTTAATGATATCCACCATAGTAAGGACATAAAAATATTAACAAAACTTAAAAACGAAAAAATTGATATAAAAATAATAACAAAGGCATAAACCCATATAAAGCCGATTTTTTTAGAATTTAAATCATAAAACATAGATTTCATACCAGCATAAAACCCATACAAATAAATAGCTAAGAATCCAACAAATCCAAACAATCCATGATTTATTAACACCAAAAGCATAAATGGTAAATTATTTGAATTATAATTTATATTTTTAACACCAAAAAATAATTCTTTTAAAAAGGAAGTTGCTCCATCATCCCAGAGAATTTTTAGAAAATTGAAATAATCCAAATATTTATCATAAACCTGTGTTAAAAAAACTTCCAAAGTGTTGCTTGTAAAGTTCAAATAAATAAAAATGAACAAAAGAATTAGGTAAACTAACAATAGTTTATGTAAATTTGAATTTTTAAGGATTTCAATTGATAAATTTTTATTAGAATTTTTAGATGAGTTTAATTCTATATAATTAAAAGTGAAAATTACTGAAATTGGCAATAACAAAGTAATTAGCACCACAAAAAGAATTACAATGTTAGGAATTGTTAAATTTTGAGAATTGGTATAGAAAAAATAGATTAATGTGATAAAAGTTAAAAATAATCCAAATATTCTTAACTTTTTTTGACAAGTTATTGCAATTATTGCAAATATATGAGCAGATGAGAGTAATAAAAAAGCTTCAATTCCATTAAGATTGATAAAAATTGAAAGAATCAAAAAGATAATATAGGTTAGAGCGTTTAAACTTAAAAATTTTTTAAAATAAGAATAATCTTTAAAATTATAACTTGATAAAAAATATAGACCCAAAATACAAAGCGCAAAAACGCTTGATAATGTTCTCGACTGAGAGCTGCCAAAAGTTAATAATTGAGAATTAGTAGTGTAAGAAGAAGACACAAAAGACGAAAACGTAATACACAAAGCAAAAACTAAAACAAAAATAAAACCAGGAGGATCAACTTTTAAATTATTGCCAAATAATATACTTTTGACTAAATAAACTGAAATTCCAATGCTTACAAAAGTAATTAAAAAATTAAATAAATTATTTTCAATATTTTGTTCATTACTGAAAAGAACTAAAAATATAAGGACTGGAAAAAACACCAAAAACAAACTTTGTAGTAGAACACTCAAAAATTCATAAAAATTTGCAGGAATAAAAAAACTAAAACTCTTATTTTCAATTTCAAGTAAAATTTTTTTCATAGATTTTAAATAATAAAAGATTCATCAGTAATATGTCCACCTAAGTTGGCTGTCAACAAAATAAAAAGCACTATAGCAAGTATACCAAAATGAAGTGAACTATGCTTAATATTATGATCAATTTGAGTATTGAGATTTGTAAACTTCAATATCAAAAAATCAAACATAAAAATACTAATCAATACTAAAGTGATTCCAATGTTAACGGAATTTTTTACTTCTGATAGTTGAAAGTTATTCTCCACTTCTTGAGTTTGATTAATATTAACCTCTGATGGATTTGTAAAAACTGAATCAATATAAAAACTAACAGAATCTTTCAAATTGGGATTATTTGAATCAGAAACGATAATTTGATGTTTACCTGATTCTAAATTTTCAAGATTAAAGAAAAATAAACCATCTAAAATATTCTGAGAATTAACAAGCTTTGAATCAAGAGTTAAATCAACACTTTCGATATTTTGGGCTTGACCTCTAACAACAACTGAATTTTGCATGTAAACTTCGTCATTGTTTGGCTGAATTATTTTAATATTTTGGCTTAAATTTGCAGAAACAGAATTTAATGCAGGTTTACCAAAATGAACAACTATTACGGGATTATTTTCTTTACCTTTAAAGTTTCCATAAACTACAGCAATACCAATTTCAGTATATTCGTTTCTTAAAATATTGTCTCGGTGAGTAGGACTATTAAGCCAGGCTTGCATAAGTGTGTTAACATCGCTAAAACCTTCAGCCAAATTTTCACCTGCGATTACAAATTTATATCCTGCTTCATTCATAAAATCCCATGGCGCTTTATTCGGAGGGCAGTAGTGAGACCAGCAATTAAGATTTATCATCTCATTAGCTTTAAGCAGAGCTGAAAAATCAAGTAGAGAATTGCGTTCTAAAGGTGGTAGGTTTTGTTGAGTACGATATTTGTTGTGCTCTAAAAGAACACTTTCAGGAGTAATATCAGAAGATGCTAAAACTTGTTTACTCGTTAGTAAATTAAAAGATACTGAGAAAATTGTAACTATTAAAATTACAAAAATCCTTACAAAATTATAATGCTTTAAAACTAACCTCATGCAATAATTTTAAACTAAATTGCAAGCATTGCAAAGAGTTAAAATTTATTAAGTTAAATTTAGAAGGATTTGAAAAATTAAGAAAAGAACAATAGCGCCCCAAAGGGGCGCTATTGTTCTTCGCTACAGGATCAACATAATAAAGTTAGATCCTGCTTAGCTCTTCTAGACAGATACAATATACTTTTGCGCTTTGGCTTACGCCAGCAGTCTCAATAAAACCGAGAAGTTCTTTGTAAATCTCTGTGTCCGAGAACGCATCTAACAGTATATGGGTTTCCGTTACAACCCCATCTTTCGCTATGAATAAATGTAAAGCATAACGATTTAAACCGAGGGTCCAAAGTACGGAAATCGGATCGACAACACTTGCATGTACCCTGAAATGTTCATGCAGCTGATTCCCTTCAATTATTACATTCAGGGATTTATGCTGAGGTAAAAAACTCTCAAACATGATCGAAGATGTGCGTTCCAAGGTTTCACAGATACCAAGACCTTCTTCATGTAGTACACAAACTGATAGGCTTGATTTAAAATTCTGACCATGAATGGTGAACTCTTCCAGTTTATTCTGCCTAAGCGTGTAATAAACTCCAGCCTCTGCGAGCATTTTTTGAAACAATCCATGTTCAGTGTCTTTTTTTGGAGATGTACTCTTTTCATTAACCTTTCTTGTTAATAGAATATGTACGATGTTATATTACATTTAGCATCGTTTGTCAACCTTTTTTTAAAATAAACATAAAAATTTTCTTCTCTTCAAATTTCTAGCTTTAAATTTTAAAATAGATTATTATTTATACATATTAAACTAGTAAAATGTATAGAATTAAGTTATTGAAAAATATTCATCAATGATATATTAAAAATTTTCTATTAATCTTTATGACCACAAAAAAATTTAGAGTTGAATGTTGTGTAAAACACAAAATTAAAATTATATAAATAAAATACCTTAAAGCACATGAGAATTGTTATTGATCACAAAAGGTTTTCGATGCTTGAAAGAATAAAATTTGTAAAATTTTCTAATGTGAATTCATGATTTATAAATTCAGTCTTTGCTTTTTTAACTTTAACTTTATTATTAAATAAAATAAAGCCAATAATATAGATATTATCTTTAAGCATAAGGTTTACTTCTAAAGAGATATTTGAATATAAGTCTATAGTTATTGAAATATTTGAGCTAAATTCGAGAGAACTACTCAAATATTGCCATATAATATCAATTTTG
Source organism: Candidatus Dojkabacteria bacterium (assembly GCA_025999215.1). Taxonomy (GTDB): domain Bacteria; phylum Patescibacteriota; class Dojkabacteria; order J137; family J137; genus KatS3mg085. Next base: position 616,611 of record AP024679.1, on the reverse strand, counting down.
CTTTGAATACGGCTGCCATTTATGGGTTTTTCTTTGCAAATATTATGGTTTTTTGTCAAGCAATATCTAAATTTCTTCATATTTTTAAGTAATTCTTAAAAGATAAATAGATTTTGTTATACTATTTTGAAGTAGCATGTATATTATTTTATAAATTTTTCTGAATGTATAAATCGGTTAATGTATAAAAGTTAATTTATATAATTTTTCAATTTAAAGTTAATTCGAGTTAATCACGACTTTGCCCTACGAACAACTGTAGAGATCACTATATTTAATTGATATTCCTTAAATTTAGAAAGAATATAATTTTATGATTAGAAATTCTCAAAGATTTATATTATTTATAAATTTCGAATGAAAAAAGTTAGAGAAAATCTATGTAAGATTTTAGATCAAAGACGCCTACAAAAGCGTCTTTGATCTTCTGGAGGTTACTCCTTCAGAGTGTGGTATATTTGTTCTACAGTCGTCGTATTAGACGGATCCTGAATTGTTAATTCATAAATTTTCGAACCATCTATAATATCGACAACTAAGATTTGTTCAATGCGATATAATCTTTTTATAATTATGGTTAACTCGCAATTTTTGTCAGTGCCGTCTAAAACGAGTGTGAAATGACTATCATGTCCAGCAGAAATCGGTAAATAGTCTACTGGAAGATATAATAGCCAATTCAATACTGAAGAAGCCGCCTGGGCTTTGTATAACGCCAAATCTTTTGCACTGAGTACAATGCGAAATTGAGTTGATCTTTTGCTACTATTTGTATTTGGCACCAACTCAAAAACATAATTACTTTTAGGGTCAAACATTTCATTAATGTTGTTTGACGCTGCTAACCTCGAAAAACCTGGATTACTAGCGCATATCAAATGCCATATTCCCATTGCTAGCTCTACTTCATCGCTGCTTCCATCTAACTTATAAGGTAGAGCAGCTTGAACATGACTTTCCTTTTTTGTTTCTATTCTCTGATTGTATGATACCATTATATTTATATGGGTATCTTTTTGGTTGAGCCTACAAATTAGGCTACCTAATTCTGCAATATTTGGCACACTTGTTAAGATTTCTACAAGATTATGCGGATTAAGGCGTGCTACATTAGCTGCAGACATAACAGCAGACATAATTATTTCATTGATGGAAAGTGAAGCAGGATATAACCTGATCACATAACCATATTCAGAAAATGAAATTATCTTATTATCGATTCTTAACGATGTGTTGGCTGGATATGCTGGATATGTATCCATCTCTTTTCTTCTCCTTTGTTTTGTAATTTGTTTTGTAATTTGTAAGGTGCTTTCTTTTTATAAGTCTATATATTATACAATTAATTTTTTTTTGTCAACCCCTTTTTTTCAAAAAAATTAAAAATCTTCTTAACTTCAATTCTCTAGCTTTAAATATTAAAATAGATTATTATTTATAAAATTAAATTAGTAAAATGTATCGAGTTAACTTATTAAAAAACATCTGGAATTTATTTTATGCTGTATCGTTATCACTTGGAGCGTACATTGCGATTGAATCACTGGTTAAATTTGGTGATATTAAAAATTTTATTGGCTTTTCACTTGCTCTATTAGGAATTTTTATACTAGAAATTTACATCACTTGGCAAAGAAATGTACTAATTAATAACGAAAGACTTGACAAAAAGTTGATAGAATATGAACTAATTCATATTATTCACAAAATTTTTCTCCCAATTTTATTGTATCTAGCTATTGTTGGCTATGGATACTACAACTTTTATTTACTTCATATGAAATTAATTTTGTTTATGTCATTTGTTACAAATTTCTTGCTTTTTGTGAATATCAAAGCATTTTTTGAACATAAATCAAAGATTGAACAGAGTACCAATTTTGTATTTGATTTTATAAAATTTGTAATTTATTGGGCATTAGTAGATGTGATTTATAACTTTAGTCTTCAACTTGAATTTCAAAAAGCTTTTATAACATTTTCAGTTTTCTTGCTGACCACAATTGTAGTTGAACTTTTTGCAATACGAACTTCTCCAAGGCATTTATTTTCATTTTACTATGGAGTAGGGAGTGGAGTTTTTAACGCAATTTTAAGTTTAATTTTAGTTTCAACAAGTGAACTAAACGGTTTTGAGTTTTCAGTTATTTTAACTTTGTCTTTTTATTTAATAATTTCAACTTTATATCATTTTACAAAGAAAAATTTAAGCTACTACATAGTTTTTGAATATGTGTTGGTCTTGGCTAGTGTGATTGCAATAATTTTGGGATCTTACTAAATTACCGGGCAGGGACTCGAACCCCGATTCTCAGTGCCAGAAACTGATGTCCTACCATTAGACGACCCGGTAAATTATTACAATTTTACCAAAATTTAATAAGGAACGAAAGGTTCGGGATCGACTGCCACTCCATCTTTAAAAAGCGAAAAATGCAAATGAACACCAGTAGAGTTTCCTGTTGTTCCCATGTACATAATTGGATCACCTTGTTGAACTCTTTGACCAGCTTGAACCCAAAAAGTTCCATCGCCATGATAATAATGTGTTTTAATACCACCTCCATGATCAATCACCACATTGTAACCTTGTCCATAATTACTCCAACCCGCATATTCAACATAACCGTTTGCAACAGCGCTTATAATGCAACCTGTTGATTTTGCTAAATCAACACCATTGTGATAGCTCAAAAAACCTCTAGTAACCACATATCCCGCACACGAAGGATCTTTAAGTGGATTAATAAATACTCCTCGAGGAATATCTGCAACATCAATATCTGGTCTATAAAAATTTCCATTTGGAATAAATAAAATATCGCCCTCATTAGGTTCGGTATTGGCCCCTAACTCATTAAACTCACGAATATCAAACTCATTTCCACCAGTAATTTGTATAATTTTTTGAATATTATCACCATCTTTTACTTTATACAAAACTCCATCAATAGGTGGAATTGATAAAACCCAGCCAGTTTCAATCTCATTAGTGAACGCACTCACAGTATCTTTATTTGCCCACCTTATCGTATCTATGCTTACACCATAATTTTGAGCTATTGATTCAAGCGTATCACCTTCTTTTACCGTGTATTTTTCAAATTTGATTCCTACTTCGGGATCAATGCCAAGGACAGTTTCAATACTGCCACCTTGTTGCAGAATATCGTACTGACCAGTAGTAATTTCAGATGATAAAGCTAGAGTATCGATAGAATTCGTACCAGAAATTTTTGCAACTATGCCACTTACAGATACAAAAATAGTTAAGCTAAAAATTATAGAGAATGTGAGGTTCTTATAAAAATTGCTTCTACCCCAAAACATTCGGGATATTACCAAATCCTTAGTTTTAATGAATAAATTAAGCGCTACAATACTAGCTAAGCTTATTTGTTTTAATGCTTTTTTCTGGTAAACTTTCATAGATAACAAAATCATTTTATCACAAAATTTTTAGAATTTTTAAATAGAAAAAATGAGAATACTTTTTTATTTACTGTTAAACTTTTTAGGTTTGCTAATTTTGTTTAACAATTTTGAATATACTGCTCAAGCAAAAGCTGAAAATGAAATTAACTACAAACTAGCTGTTTACAAAACAATCAAAGAATCAACACAGTCACAGGTGAAGGTAAGTAGAGTTCATAGTAGTACCAAATCAGTTGATATTCGAGAGGTCGTTTTAGAAAAATATTTTGAAAATTCGCCCCTTTCTGGTACTGCGCATTTGTTTGTTGAAGCTTGCGATTACTATGGAGCCCCTCGTGATTGTGTGACTGTTGCTGCAATTGCTAAACATGAAACTGATCTTTGCAGATACTATACCTCAGCTCAATACTACAACTGTTGGGGATTTGGTGGCCCTGGAATATATCGAACGAGGTTTAATTCTTTTAGAGAATCAATTTTTAAGGTAACTGATGTTTTAGTAAATCAATACGGTAATGAATATATGATTGACCCGCGAAAAATGGAAAAAGTTTTCTGTGGACCGCAAGATGAATGCATAGGATGGGGTAGTAGAATTATTTATTTTATGAATCAAATCAATAATCTTTCAATTTCAATGGGATATGCTCCGCTGTATTCTCTGAGGTGATTTAAAATTTTGGTGAGTTGGGTGGGACTCGAACCCACAACCAATGGCTTAAAAGGCCACTGCTCTACCATTGAGCTACCAACCCTGAACAACAAGATTATATCTTTTTTAAATTTCAAAAGCAACAAAATTGTTTAAATTTTTTGGAGAATTTTAAACTTTAGAGCTTAGTGGTGGTAAAATGGATTTTGGAGTGACTGGGTAAAATCTATTAGAATTTTTATGGCATGTACAAATCTGAGAGCAAGTAGCTTTGCTTTTACTTCTTAATTCAAGTTAAAATACTTCCAAGGGTTAAATAAATCAAATTCATCATCTTTTGCAATCGAAATTGCTCCATTAACCAAAGACTGTTTTACATCTTGGCTATCACCTGAGAAAAATATTGGATGAGCAAGTATTAAGAGTCTTACGGGTAAAAATAATCTTGCGACTTTATTTATTCTTTCATCGTCTGTGCCCTTAGTATTTAAGTATGTTCTAACTAAAAAATCATATGCTTTTTTGTATTGTTCTCTTGTATTGTCTTTAACTAAAGAATAATAAATAAAGTTTGCCAGCATACTTGTTAAATCATCAATGGGTTCTCCCCACATTGAACGAGCCGAATCTAAAACGCTTATACTGCCATTTTCGTGTACCCTGACATTATCAGGATGCAAATCAGCATGAATCATTCTGCATCTATCAAAGAACAATTTAGTTTCCTCTCTAAGCTTAAACAAATCAGTGAATAGTTTTACCCTTAATTCTATTGGTAGTAGTGTATCTGGCTCCCAGACATCCAAAATATCCATTAACACCTCACTACCTATAAAATCTTGAGAATGTCTCAAATACAAGTCTTTCTTATTACCTTCTGGTTCTATTCTATGAACTTCATGCATATATTCACACAGGCTCAACAAAAACTTCTTTTGTGATTCAAAGTCATATCCAATCAAATTCATTGTTGTTAAAAAAGATTCGCCCGCAGCAAATTCTAAAACCTGAAACACCTCATCTAAAGAGTCTAAAGAGCGGATTTTTCCCTTTCCATAAATGACAACATCTCTTGACCTCACATGCCTTGGATGTTTTTTCGTAATATTGTGCTGTAAAAGTAAATAGCCAAGCCTATCTGAAAAATAGTCATGTGACATACCTCTACCTCGTAATTTTCGACAGACAAGTATCTCACTTTTTCCTTCAGCTAATTTGTAGGTAACTAAAAACCCATCTGCAACGAGGCCTGAACCTAACTTCACAATACTTTCAATTTCAACACCTTTCTGCTTAAAATACTCCTTAATTGCCTTTGTAAATTTCATTATGTTTCACTCATAGATAAAATATTCGCATCTTTTACTTCTATGTTTACATCTCGACCTTTTCATCATCAGCAACACCCTCATAGATCAAATACAAGTCTTTTTCAGTGTAGTTTATCTTTCCGTGTCTAATTGTATAGAAAGTTGATTTTGACATTTTTATACTAACTCCTATATATCTCCTTGAATTATAAGATAAAGTATGCCTTATCTTTATTTTTCATTATATCACCTTTTCTAAATATTTTCTGAAATTATAAGATAAAATATGTCCAGTATAAAGATAAACATTAGAATGTCAGATATGTCTAAGAAAAAACAATCTGTCATATGTGTTTGTGGACTTAAAATATTTAAGACCATATGCATTTTTACTTGCCATTTTTTTACTCCTTTACTTGAATGTTTTGTGATGTTAGAGCATACCGTAACAATCTAAAAAAATTTTTAAACAATACTAAGTGTTTTAGAATAATTTTTGTCCTCTGAGTGTATGCCGTTTGATTAGTATTAAGAGTAGTTACCATGGTACTTTGGGGTGGTTAGTGGGGCTCGAACCCACGACATCCAGTGCCACAAACTGGCGCTCTACCAACTGAGCTATAACCACCACTAACTAAATTATAGCATTTTATTTTTCTTTTTTGAAAACTAACTTATTGTTTTGAGAAGATAAAGTTAATGTATCATCAGAAACTTCAATTTTATTAACAAGCTCTAAAACTTGAAAAAAAGCATTTTCCACAACGCTCACATTTTCACAAAACATCTTAGTTTTATTTATTTCATAAATGTTGAAACTATCTTCATTAATCTCAAATTTAGCTGTATAATCGTTACATCCCCCAAATCCGCTAACTTTATTGTTTTCTTCAAATTTAATTGTAATGGAAAAATCTGGGTTTAGATCATTAAATGAAGTCAAAGTCCAAGTTTTATTTAAAAAAACATAATCATCTTTTAAATTTAAATTTAATTTCTCAATTTTAGTATTTATCAATTCAATGTCTTCAATTTTATTTGAATTGTTTAAAATCAAAAAGGCAATAATAGCCAAACTCCCCAAGAATGATAAAACACCTGCTAATATTAAAAGATAATTTTTTAATTTTTCAAAAAAACTGGTTTCTTCCATTATTCGTAACGTAAAGCATATACTGAAGAAATTTTTTCAGCTCTTTTTGAAGGATATATTCCAGTTAAAATGCCAATGATAGCCGAACCTAAAAGAATTAATATAACAAAGAATAATGGTGTATATGTTAAATCTGTAAAATTAAAACTACCTTCGCTAGTTGATAAAAAAGAATATAAAAGTGACACTAAAAATCCTGCAAAGTAAGATAAAAACAAACCCAAAACACCACCCATAACACCCATGGTCACAGATTCCGTGAAAAACAAAGCCCTAACTTCAGGTGGTAGCATCCCTATTGCTTTCATCAAAGCAACCTCTCTAGTTCTTTCTAAAAGTGAAACAGTAAGAGTGTTAAACATTCCAAATGCAGCAATAATCAAACCAACAATCCCAACACCACCTAAGACAATTCTTGAAGTATTAAAAATGGATCTTATCTCATTTATTGTATCCAAAACTGATCTTGTTGCGTAACCTTTGCTTTCAATAAGTGTTCTTACGTTTTCAACATCATCTTCTGAATAAACAGAAATTCTGGCTTCTGTAAAATTAGAAATTCCTAGTTTTTGAAAATTTTCAATTGGCAAATAAACTATGGGATTTTCTGTATCTAAAATTATTCCGGATACAACAAATTTTTCATAATCAGAAATAATGTCAGTATTCAAATCTGCTGTTGATCTAACTGAAAGTTCAACTTCATCACCAATATTCAATGTGTTGTTAGGATCAATAATATCTAAAAGACTTTTGTTCAAAATAATTGAATTTGGAGAATTTTTAAAAAATGATCCTCTCACCACATTTAAATCGGAATTTTGTAAATACTCATCGGTAACGCCGTAACCAACTACATCAACATCAGAACCTAAGTATCTAACCTTAGATGCCAGACTGATAATTGGATAATAAGTTTCTATCTGTTCAACTTGTTTTAGAGTTTCTAAATCTTCAAGAGTAAGTTCAAGTTGTGTATTAACTGATGGATAAATATCAATCTGTTTAATTTGATTTAAAGATGCAATATTAGATATAACTAATCTTTCTATTCCAAAACCAAGAGATACAAGCAACACTGTAAAAGCTATTCCTAGAGATATTCCACCAACCGTAACAGAAGTTCTAAGTTTCTTACCAAGTAGGTTTTTAATGCTAATTGATAAAAGTTGTTTATAGGTTATTCCATCAATGGAGCCTCTGGGGTGAAACAAAAAAGCGAGAGGATTTTTATTACTTAACCTTTTTTCTTCATCTGAAAATGAAAGATCATTTTTCTTAAAAATAAGCTTTAATTGAACTAAAATAGTAAAAAGGTAGCTTAAAAAAATACCCATTAAAATTGAAGTTAGTGATAGTATAAAATTTAAATTAGAACTAAAAAAATTCTTAAGTGACCTAACTAAATTTATGTTTTGTTTGCTTTTTTCTGATGTAGTTGGGATTGAAAGCTCTTCTGTTTTTCGTTTAAATTTCTTTTCATTTTCAAAAAATATTTTTGCCAAGTGCTCGTCTGTTAGTTGTTCAACATTTAAATCACTAACTTTGATATCATCAACTATTTGACCATCAACTAGCTGTACTATCCTATCTACATCATCAAGATTATCTAAATTATGAGTAATCATCACAACTGTTTTATTTTCTTTAGTTAGATTATGAAGCATCTTAACCAATGCTTCACTATTCCTTATATCCAAATTACCAGTAGGCTCATCTGCAAAAATAATATCTGGATTATTAACTAAAGCTCGAGCTAGCGCAACTCTTTGCTGTTGACCAACAGACAAATCTTGAGGGTAATATTTTTTCCATTTCAACATTCCAGTTGTTGCTAATGCTTCTGTTGCTTCTCTTAAAGCAACTTTTCTATTAAATCCCTCAAGTAGCAATGGAAATGCTACATTTTCAAGTACAGTTAATGACCTAATCCAAATAGGTTGTTGATAAATTATCCCAATTTTACGTCTTCTTATTTCTGAAACTCTATCAGCAAACTCAGGTTTAACCGGTTGACCCAGAAGTTCAACCTCTCCACTAGTGATTTCTTCAAGACCTAAAATCATATTAAGTAAAGTTGATTTTCCACTACCAGATGGTCCCACTAAACCAACAAACTCACCTTTAAATATGTCTAAACTAACTCCTTTAATTATATGAACATCAGCACTTTTAACCTTAAAAATTTTATGAACATTTTTAAGAGAAACAATTGGTCTATTTAACATATCTATTTTTTAACCTCTTAAACTACTACAGTTTTACAAAAATTTTTGCTAAAATCAACAAGTTTTAATTAAAAAATTATGGATTTAAATGGTATATTAGGTTCTATTATTGTTAGTTTACTATCGTTTTCGGGAGTTGTTTTCTTTTCGGTCAATAAAAAAATTTTAGACAATATAACTAACTTTTTAGTTTCAACAGCAGCAGGTGTTTTGCTAGGCAGCGCATTTTTTCATTTGCTTCCAGAAGCACTACATTTGAATAGTTCAGTATTTTATGAAATTAATTTGGTATGGTTTGCAATAATTTTTGCCTTAGTTTCTTTTTTGTTGCTTGAAAAAATATTACTCTGGCATCACTGTCATAATAATTTTGAACATAATCATAAAAAAACTCTTGGTATTAATAATTTACTAGCAGATGGATTGCACAATTTTATTGATGGATTATTGATAGGTTCATCCTTTTTAGCTAGTACAGAAATAGGAATTATTGCTCTTATTGCAATAATTTTGCATGAAATTCCTCAAGAAATTTCTGATTTCGGTGTTTTAATTTATTCTGGGTTTTCTAGAATGAAAGCAATAATTTACAATTTTTTAACAGCTCTTTTATCACTTTTTGGTGTTGTGTTTTCTATTTTACTAATTGACATATCGGAAAATTTATTGGGATTGTTGCTAGCTTTTACCGCAGGTAGCTTCATGTACATTGCGTTAGCTGATCTAGTTCCTGAAATTAAAATGGAAAAAAAATTAAAAAAAGCAATTTTGAACTTTATTTTTACTTTGATAGGACTAATTTTAATTTTTTCAGTTACGGCTTTTGCTCCTCATAGTGAGCATGAAGATTTAAATGATGAAATAAAACTAGAAAATCACTAACAAATTTAATATAATTATTTTGTTCTAAAAATTTTAAAACCCAAAAATGAATTTAGAAGAATTTAAGCAAAAATTATCAAACATATTTTCAACATTTAAAAAAGACAAAGAAGTTTTGAGTGTTGATGAGTTAAAAATAAAATATTTAGGAAGAAAATCAGAATTTGTATCAATGTTAAGATTAATTGGGACTCTTCCCATAAGTGAGCGAAAAGAAGCGGGTAAAATAGCTAATGAATTTAAAAATAAAATTGAAAAACTTCTCGAAAAACTTGAAAGTGAAAATAATCAACCAAAAAATTATAATCTCGATGTTACGCTGCCTGGCAAGAAAGTTCCAGTAGGACATATGCATATAACTACTCAAACTATAAGAGAGGTTGCAGATATTTTTAAAAAACTAGGCTTTTATCAAGTTAGATATCCTGAAGTAGAATGGGATTATTACGCTTTTACAGCGCTTAATTTTCCTGAAGATCACCCTGCGAGGGATGAGTGGGAAACATTTTTCATTGACAGTAAACCAATTAATTCAAAATATGGTGCTAGAATTTTGACGCCACACACATCATCAGGTCAGGTGAGAGAAATGGAAAAAAGAAAACCACCAATCAGAATGATAAACATTTCAAGGGTTTATAGACGTCAAATGTCTGTTCGACACCTTATGAATTTTTATCAGTTCGAAGGTTTAGTAATTGATAAAAACATTAATATTGGTCATTTAAAAGGAATTCTTGATTTTTTTGTTAAAAAATTTATTGGACCAGACACAAAGTATAGAATTAGGCCTTATCACTTTCCATTTACTGAACCGAGTTTTGAAGTAGATGTGTGGTTAGGTAAAGAAAACAAAATGGCAAAAGATGGATGGCTTGAAATTGGAGGAGCTGGGATGGTGCATCCTAATGTTTTGAGGGCAGGCGGAATAGACCCAAACGAATATTCAGGATATGCGTTTGGTTGGGGAATCGAAAGGAATAAATTATCAATTGGAGGAATTAATTTAGAAGATATAAGAATTTTATATCAAACAGATATTCGATTTTTAGAACAATTTTAAAATTTAGATTTTTTGAAATGAATGTAAACATTCCATTTTCGTGGTTAAAAGAATTTTTAAAAACTGAAAGAACAGCTGAAGAGTTGGCAAAACTTTTACCATTGCATGGTCCACAAGTTGAAAAAATTACAAAAAATGAATTATTAAATGATGATGTTTTTGAAATAGAAATAACTCCAAACAGAATTGATATGGCGTCAGTTGTTGGAATTGCAAGAGAAGCAAGCGCAATAACTGGTGATAAATTTTTATTTTCTGAACCAAACTTAAATTTTCCAAACAATCAAAAATATGAACTAAGCATAAACATAGAAAATACTGAAAAATGTTATAGATACTGCGCGATTATTATAGATAATGTAGAAGTTACAAAATCACCAACTTGGTTAAGTAAAAGATTAGAAGCTCTTGGTCATAATTCAATTAATCTACTAGTTGATATATCTAATTATGTACTAATTGAACTTGGTTACCCGACACATGTTTTTGATTATGAAAAAATAGCAGGATCACAAATAATTGTTAGAAATGCCAAAAATGGAGAAAAAATTACAACTCTTGATGGTGATGTTAAAGAGTTAAATGAAAACGACTTGGTGATTGCTGATAGAGAAAAACCAATTGCCATAGCAGGTGTCAAAGGAGGTATTAATACAGCAGTTGATGCAAACACAAAAATAGTAGTGATTGAAGCTGCAAGCTTTGAACCATATTCAATTAGAAAAACAGCAAGAAGACTTGATTTGCATACCGATGCCGCAAGTTATTTTGAAAAAGGTTTAAGCCCTATAAGCGCGAAAGTTGCATCTTTAAGAGTAGCTGAATTAATTACACAAAATACTAATTCTCAAATTGCATCAAACTTAATTGATGTAACTACAATTGATACAACACTACGTAAAATTAATTTTAATCCAAATTTGAATGAACGATTACTTGGTGTTAATATCACCACTCAAGAATCAAAAGAAATTCTAGAAAAACTAGGTTTTGAATGCTTAATTAATGATAATAAAATTTTGGAAGTAACAGTTCCTTTTTTCCGAAACGATATTTGGCATGACTATGATTTAGTTGAAGAAATAGCACGAATTTATGGCTACCAAAACATTCCAAGTAAAAATCTTGATGGTGAAATTCCTAATGTTGAAGATGATGAAATAATTGAATGGGAAAATAGCGTTAGAGATGTTTTAGTTGGTTGTGGCTTGACTGAGCAATTTTCTGTCTCAATGGTGGGTGATAAAGCTTTAGAAATAATGGGCATTGAACCTAGCGAAGTTTTGGAAATAATAAATCCACTAAGTGTTGAATACAAATACATGAGAAGAGAGCTTATTTCAACAATGGTTTTTACATTCAAAAATAATGAAGATTATGTTGAGAAACTTAATCTGTTTGAATTAAACATGGTTTATCATCCCAAAGAAAATGATTTGCCAGATGAATTCCCAATGTTGTCAATTGCTACAAACGGAAGAAATCCCCAAGAAATTTTTTTAGAAGTTAAAGGTTATTTAGAGTATTTGTTGAATAAGTTTGATGTAAATTTAGATGATTTGATTTTAAAATTAAATGATCACTTGCCATTTGAAAAAAATGCATCAGCTGATATTTGGATTAACAATGAACTAATTGGAAAAATCGGAATTGTATCAGATATAGTGATGAAAGAGTTAGGTTTGAAAAAATACGTGTGTATACTTGAAATTAATTTTTTAAAACTAGTAAATATTTTAAAAGAAATTACAAAATCATTCAAACCCATTTCAAAATTCCCTCCAGCAATAAGAGATTATTCGTTCATTGTAAAAGAAAACTTACTTTGGAACGATTTGAAAAATGAAGTTGTAAATGTATCAAAGCTAATTACGAATGTAGAACTTATCGATATTTACACAGGTAAAGGTATTGAAAAAGGTTATAAAAGTGTAACGCTTAGAGTATTTTTTCAAGATCCTAACAAAACTCTTACCGATGAAGAGGTGGAAGAAATAACATCGAAAATTATCAAAAGATTGTCAGATAAATTTTCGGCTACTTTAAGAACGTAATAGTTTTTGCTAGAATAACTAATATAATGGGTTGGTAGCTCAATGGTAGAGCAGTCGCCTCTTAAGCGATTGGTTGCGGGTTCGAATCCCGCCCAACTCATGAATTTATTATTTTTTAAATTTTAAATCATAAAATTTTATGAAAAGTTACAATAAAGTTTTAGTTACTGTGGTTATTTTTGCTTTGTTCTTTGTTTTTGCTTTAGGTTTACTTTGGTTCATAAATAACTACTCATTAAATAATGATGATGAATTATCAAAAAATTCAAATTCTGAAGTTATAGATTCCGAAATTTTTACTTCAATTGATGGAAAAAGCTATGTAGCATATGGCCCTAACATGGAAAATTTAGATTTATACAAAAAAGATTGTTCAGAGAGAAATGGGCAATTTGTTGAATGTGGATCAACATGTGAACTTAAAGGTGGCGAAATCTGCACAACTGTATGTGAGATGTTATGTGAGCTTCCTTAAAAATTAATTTTTTCCAGGATAAAAATTTTACGCTTGATCCTATTTCCTTTTTTTGACTCATAGTCAATGGGATTCTGTGAATTTAGTTTTGATCTTGATAATTTAAATTTATCTTGAAATATTAAATCAAAGTTAAGTTCATGAACTTGTAGTTTTGATGGTATGCTAGGTAGTATGCAAATAATTTCACCATCACCTTCCAAATTTTGATGTAAACTTTGAAATGTTTTTTGATACAAAAAGTTTAATTCTTTAAGGATCGCTTTAGCAACCGTTGGAGATGGAATTTTTTTCAAGAAAGGGCCCATGTAAGGCTCAAAAACAGAGGCTGTTGCTTTAAACTCAACATTTTCAAATTTTGAATTAATTAATGTATAGTTTCTTTTTTCACATAAATTATTATTTTTAAAATAATCTTTAATGTTTTTTCTTGCTAATGATAATACTTTAGAGTCATTATCAATACCAATGACATCATAACCCTGACGCAAAAGTTCTAAAAGAATAGTTCCTGTGCCACAAAATGGATCAACGACTGTTCCCGTTTTATTTTTAATTAAATTTACTAATACTTTAGCAAGCTTGGGTGAAGTGCCATGAGTAAACATTCGACCAGGTCGTGTCTCATCTAATTCTTTAAAATAAAATGGATTGAGAAATTTAATTGTTCGTCCTAAAATTATTTCATTTTCTCTTTTTAAAAAAACTACTTCAACTATATTTTCACTTTTTTGTAAATCACCTAGAGATAGTGTACGAGCGATATTGTTGGTTTCAATTTTCTTAAAATATTTTCTAGCAAGCTTCAGGATTTGTTTGGATAATAGAGTACATGTTTCCAGTTCCACATTGTCAACTAACCAAGCAAATTCAATGCTATCAACAAAAAAATTACTTGCAATATCGTCCATAAATTTATTCAAACTAGCATGTTCATAAATTTGAACAATTCTATCAATAGCGCCAAAAGGAAAGGTTTGTGCATTAACAATTTTTTCAAAATCAATTTCTGATATTTTTGCAATTACTAATTTTTCTGATTCTGATACAACTTCAAAACTTACTAAATTTCTCTCCAATTCCCATTTAGCCAAATTTACATTCTCTTTTTTAAAAATAAAGCCAATTTTAGTCATAACAATGATATAATTAATTTAAATTATACATTATTTTTTTATTTATTCTTTATGATAGTTAGAAACAAAGATCAAAGAGTTGCTGTTTTAGTTGATGTCCAAAATTTGTATTATTCGGCCAAACATTTGTATTCAGCAAGAATTAATTTTAAAAATCTTCTCAAATTATCTGTAAAAAACAGATTACTCACAAGAGCCATAGCATACGTAATTACTTCTGAAGAAAATGCAAAAGAAAAAGAATTTTTTGATGCAGTCAACCAAGCAGGTTTTGAAGTAAAAGAAAAAGAATTACAAACTTTTCTAGGAGGTGCAAAAAAGGGTGATTGGGATTTGGGAATAGCAATGGATGCCATCAGATTAGGAAATAAAGTTGATTCAATAATTTTAGCTTCCGGCGATGGAGATTATGTGCCTGTAGTTAATTACTTGCAACAAGCTTTAGGATGTTTAGTTGAAGTTATAGCATTTAAAAAAACAACAAGCAAAAATTTAATCGAAATTGCTGATGATTTTATTAATATTGAAGATCATAAAAAATCTCTTTTATTTTCAAACTCAAGGTCAAGAGCTTCTTCTGTTACTAAAAAATAATAAAAACTATTGAAAAAATATTTTAAATATGGTAAAATATTAAGACTTGTTATTTTTTATTTTGATTATATGAATAAATTTAGAGTTTTAAATCTTTTTGTAAGCTTGTTGCTACTTCTTAATTTGATGTTGCAGCCAACTGTGGTAGTTGCTCAATCATTAGGAGAAACACTTGATGTTCAAATTGTAACGCCAACAAATAATTCAAATGTTTCTGGAACTCTAAACGTTACAGCAAATTTCTCAGACTCAGCTGTTTCATATGATGCTTATATAGGCATGTATGATACATTTGAGTACGCTGGATCAGAATTTTTTGCACCGGTAACTCCTGATGATAAACCTGAATGGTCAAAAGAAAATGTAGTACTTACAGATAAAACAAACGTTGAAATTTTTAATTTATTTACTGACAACATGTACGCAGGATACTACATGGTAGTAATTATAGCAAAAGACTCCTTAGGGAATGAAGTTACAACTTCTGTAAATTTTTATAGAACACTTGAGTTTGAGATAGCAGTTGACCCAGAAGGACCTTATGAAAGAGGAAACAATGTAATCAATATTTCATTTGACACCAATGCAAAATATCAAGATGAAGTTGGTTTTACATGGTTAGATGATTGCGCAGGTCAACTTACAAAAAACTTTACTCTCAATAATATTGCATTAGAAACTTACACTTGTACGCTAAACTTAACTTATACATACGGAAAACTTACAGATTTGGGTGTTGCTCCACTTAGCGGAACAGATACTTTAGTTTTAAATACTTATGAGCTTCCTACTGTTGATATAGTTGAACCAACGAGTGGAACTATAATAGATGGTACACTAAGTGTTAAAACAAATTTCTCAGACAATACAGAAAGGTACCAAGCTTACATCGGTTACTATACAGATATTCCTGGATACGGTTATGCATTCTTTGTAGATCCTCGTTTTCCAGAATGGGATTCAGGAATGGTTACCCTTGGTTCCCAAAAATCCAATGTTGAGATTTTTAACTTAAATACTGAGACCTTTCCTGTTGGACAATACACAGTAATTGTATATGCTTTTGATCATGAAGGAAGAGAAAGTTATGATAGTGTAAATTTTGAGGTTGTTGATGAAACTGCGCCAACAATTGAAATAATAACTCCAACTATGAACGAAGTATTGAATGATAACATTAGAGTTTCTGCTAGATTTAGTGGTGATGTAACGACATATGATGCATACCTTGCTATGTTTGACTTTGTAGAGATCGGTACAGAAACATTTTTTGTTCCACTAACACCAGCAGATAAACCTGAATGGAGTCGAGAATCAGTTTCAGTTTTAGATTATAATAATGAGGTAGTATTTGATCTTGATTCATCTAGTTACAATGCTGGTTATTACATGGTTACAATTACAGCATACGATGATGATGGAAATAGTTCGTTTAATTCAGTGAACTTTTTTATTAATCTTGAATTAGACCTTTTGGTAACACCAGGGACATCTGTCCTTTCAGGTTTGAATACAGTAAATTTCAATTTAACATCAAATGCGCTTTATGATTTAACTTTTATAGATTGGGCATTAGATTGTGAAGAAATTGATTATAATGTTACAAATTTTCAAGTAAGTAACATTGATACATCATACGAATGTATGGTTCAAGCTGAGTATAATTATGGTAGATTAAATGAATGGGGATTAAATACATATCTAATTGATAATGATTATGTTGAGATAGAGGTGTACAATAACGTTCCATCGGTTGCTATTAACACTAGCCCTTCAACCAATGTTGAAAGCGGTACAATAGTTTCATTAACTGCAAATGCTACTGGAGGAGATGGTACTTTAACTTATAACTGGTTTGGAAATTGTTCAGGAACTACACCGCAAGTAACACTACCTTCTGTTCCAGGTACTTATACATGTACTGTTACGGTAACAGATGTAAATGGTGATACTGCAAGTGATAGTGTAACAGTAACGGTTAATCCTCAACCAACAACTCAAGGATCACCAACACCAATAACACCAACAACACCTACACCAACAGATACTGATACAAATGATGGCGAAGTGCTTGGAGAATCAATAGAGAATGAGGAACAACAAGAAACTGCAGAAGTTTTAGGTGTTGAAACATGTTCTGAAGATGAAATGTCTACAATCAAAGGTTATGTTTATGTTGATGAAAATGAAAATAGCTTATATGATGAGGGCGAAGGTATTAACAGAGTTAGAATAAGTGTTTATTCTGTAAGTGATAATAAAAGAACTTTAAAAACCATCAAGACTACAGACTCTAATGGTGAATGGTCACTAGATACTTTGTGTGCAGGTAAATATGAAATTGAAATTAGAGTTGAAGATTTGGAAGAAGATTTGAGTGTTGAATCAAGTAAAGTTGAAGTAAACCTTGATGAAAAAGATTACAAAGAAGTAAACTTTAGAGTTTTAAGAGCAAAAGATAACAACGGATTCAATTATCTTTACCTATTAATCCCAGCATTGTTACTAGCATTTTTGGGAGCAGGGGCCGTTGGATATAAAAAGTATAGTGTCGAAAAATAAAAAAATAACTACGCATCACAACAAAAAACAGGGAGGATTAATCCTCCCTGTTTTTTGTGTACACAAAATACGCCTGGTAGGATTCGAACCTACAACCTACGGTTCCGAAGACCGGCGCTCTATCCAATTGAGCTACAGGCGCATAAATCACACTAAATTATAGCATTTTAAACATAAAAATTATAGAATGTTAATATGAAAAAGAAAGTTGAAAAATATTTTGAATTTTTATCTTTAACAGTCTTAATAGTTTTGATTGTTATAATATTATTATATTTCAATTTTCAACAAAACAGCTCAATTGATGATAGTAGCGCAATTTATGGTGGAAAAGATGAAAAAGGGTATTTATCGGCTGGATATTTAGTTACCTATGAAAATAGCAATACTGTAAGAAGTTGCGGTTTGTTTTTTATTGATAATACAACTGCAATAACTGCTGCTCATTGCGTGGAAAATGGTAAAAATTTTTATGTAGGCGAAAAAGAATTTTCATACCTTGAGTCTGAAAATGTTGAGGTAAAGGAAGTAATAATTCATCCTAGCTGGGATGGTGAGAACAGAAATTATGACATTGCTATTGTTAAATTTAGTCCACAAAACTTTGAAATTGCTCAAATAGCTGATATAGAACTAGGGTGTGGTTATGAAATTGTTGGTTATGGTTCTACAGAAATTGATTCTCTGCTTGATCCCGGTGTTAGGTTAAGAAAAAGTTATTCACTATGTATAGAAGGCTTCAGTGGTAATAGTCTTTATATCAGTGGCGAAAGTGGAGGAGTTTGCTTTGGTGATAGTGGAAGTCCAATTTTTAAAGCAGGGACAAATCAAGTAGTTGGAATTTTATCGGCAGTACTTGAACTTCCTGGTGAAAAAGATAAGTACTGTGCGATTGGAAATAGCGCTATAGCTGTAAGGGTTAGCAAATTTAGAGATTACATTTCAAAATACCAAAATTTAAACTCTCTCACTAATGTTAAAGTCTGTGGTGAAAGTTGCATAATAGATAGTAATTGTAGTACAGGCTTAACTTGTCAAAATAACAGATGTCTTAACCCTGATGGTAGATGTGTAGCAACTCTTGATCAATTTTGTTCTATTGAGTCAAATATAACCTGCGATACCAATTATTCTTGCTTACAAAATAGATGTGTTCAAAAAACTGTTTTTGCTAATCAAGCAACAAATCAATCATTAACATTATCATCAACGCAGATAAATTTTGTAGATGAATATAGAAACGAATTAGTTTTAATAATTTCATTAGCTCTCATTATTAATTTCTTTGGTTTATTTAAAATAGTTTTAACTAAAAATTAAAAAGTAATAAGATTCGGTAGAATTTTATTTTCGTTGATTTGAAATTTTTCTAGATTTTTCAAATACATTGCAACACTAGATCCACCATCAAGATTGATTAGTGTGACTTCATTACCTAAAATTTCTTCTTCAAATAAAATTTCTGCTAAAGTTTGCAAATCGTAGACTTTGCGAGTGACAATAAAAATCAATTCATTTGAATTATTTTTACCTATTAAAGACCTCAAAGCTTTCTCATTTCCGTTTAAAGAATTGTTTATAAAATCATATTCAATAATACCTTTATTAATGACAATCGGTCCTGTTTGAAAAGCAAATTTAAAATTTTTTTTATCAAGATTTATAAAATCTTCATATGAATAAAAACTAAGCTCTAAATGTTGCTCATCTAATGCTACCACATGAGTTAGTTGATCATTGTTTGCAAAATTGTTTATGATATCAGAGTTAATTATTAAACCTCCCACATGCTTTTTTTCATCAGTGAAATATCCACCATTTATTGCAAAATTTAAGTTATTACTTTCAATAATTTCCTTTAAACTTTTAGTATTTGTGGGATCATACAACAAATTAAGATTTTGAAAATTAGATAATTTAACGATATATATTTCTTGATCTTTCAAGTAATAAGCAACAAAATCATCAAAAATAAACTCATTTTCTTCAGTTTGAGCTAAACTAGTTGTAACTTCCGTTTCCGAAAAATTATCATTGCCTGTTTTTACGAATTCTAATTGATAGAATGAATATAAAACAACAAAGGTTAATATAACAAAAATTAGTTTTTTCATGTTATATTATACCATTGTTATATTTAGTAGATGCTTTTTGAAAATAACTTCATAATTTTCATTTTAATAGTATCAGTAGTTACTCTTTTTATTTTTGCAATTTTATTTAACAAAAACGAAAAAAAGACCCTTCCTACGAAATATAATATTGCCTTTAAAAAATTTAGAGAAAAGGACAATGAGGGAGCACTAATCAATGCTTTCATAGCTTTAGAAACAATTCTTAAAAATGAATTTGGTAAAAATTACACGTCATTTGAATTAATAAATAAAATTTCAGATAAAAAATTAAAATCAAAATTGCACAATTTTCGCATTGCTCGAAACAAACTAATTCATGAAAATAGAAATGTAAGTGGTGGTGAAGTTGAAAGTTATTTAAAAACTTTGAGTGAAATTGCAAAAAAATTTGGTTATAAAAGCAAGTGATTTGAAAATTATATTAAAATCCAGTTACTCATAAATCCATCACAAAATTTAATTTCGTATTAATAAAAAAGTCATTTTAGAGTGTTAAATTTTTTGCTTAGTAATACTATATTATTAAATAAAATGAAAATACTATTTTTAATCAAATTATTATTCAATCTCTTAATAAAATAGTTATACTACAATCTAAATTTTGTATTAATGGATTAAACTTCTCTACAAATTTATTTGTTTTTTTATTTATTTTTATTTTTTTAAAACATGTTATAATTGAATTCAACTTTTAATTTTCATGTAAATTATTAATAATGATAAAAAATGGAAAATTATGATCATCGAAAACATGAAAGTTGGTTTATAGATTCGGAGCGAGTAGATGACGAGTTTATGACTATTTTATTGTGGTGGTGTGAAATTAATTGTATTGTTGTTAATTTTGTTAATAGGAAAGAAAGAAGTTCAGATGATTTAATAACACTAAATATTGAAAATTTTGAGAATGTAGATAAAGTCTATGTTTTAACTATACCAAATGATTTAAGATACGAAGAACTAAAAATTATCGAACAAGTAATAAAAAAATCATTTGGAAGTCT
The DNA here is from genome assembly GCA_025999215.1 of Candidatus Dojkabacteria bacterium. GTDB lineage: Bacteria > Patescibacteriota > Dojkabacteria > J137 > J137 > KatS3mg085. The sequence continues at coordinate 595,928 of AP024679.1, read as the reverse complement.
TAATGAAAAAAATGAATCAAAAATTTTATCATTTGCAAAATTTGTAGAAAATTTAGGGATATATATACACATACATAGTGATCAAATTACTGAAGGTAATGAAATTGCAAGTAATATTGCAAATAATTTATATAAATATGGTAGACTGCTTCAAGGTAAAAGCTTTAGTAATAATTCGCTTTACGCTGAAGATTTATATTTATCCTCAGAAGAATTAGAAGAAATTGATAAATATCTTTTAGGATCAACAAATTACAATAAAAGAATAAATAAAGAGTATTTAAACCACAATCTAACAAATATTAGAAAAAGATATCTTAGGTTGTGGTTTTATACCTTAAGTAGAAATAAAACCTACCCTTTCAATAGCAATCAATTAACCCAAAAATTACTTCAAAATCTTTCACAAAAACCAACCCTTATTATGTATTCTTTAATTTTAAATCTTGGAATGAAGTTTTTATTGATGTATTTACCAACAAATGAAGAAATGAGGTCACTTTACCAAATTCTCGATATAGAAGCTAGAAAACTAGAAATACAAAATTTAAGAAATGGCGGAAATATAAGTATTATTTCAGAGGCTGAATATAAATTTGCACAAATGATTCAAAAATATATTGTCAACAATTACAACTATGAAAAAGAACAGTTTAATCCCACAGACATTTATATTAAAAAAACTATAAACTGTGTTGGGGCTTCATTATTAGGTATATCATTACTCCAAGAATTAGATATAGATTGTTTACTAATACACTCAGAAGATCATGCAGCAATAGTTTTCTTTACAAGTGATGGTACAGCTTATCTTATGGACTTAACGCCCTATGGTAATAATATGAATTTTAGACCTTTACCTTTATTAAGAGAAATAGACATAAAAACAAATTTATCAAACAATCAGACACTTTATATACCAGAATGGGGAACTAATGTCACTTTACGCTCTCCTGAAGAAGGTTTACTTTTAGTAATACTTAATAATAACTCAGTAATTTTTTATAGAAAACAAAAATACAATATTGCAATAAAATTACTTGAAATTATACTAAATATTGATCCTAATTATTCTAACGCTTACTTTATGTTAGGATGCGTCTACAATGATCAAGCTAATATTAATAACGCAATTGAAAATTTTCAAAAAGCTATTTCAATTAATCCTTTTCATTATAAATCTTACATTGAGCTAGGTAAAATTTATTTAATAAATAAAGATTACGATAAAGCTATTGAAGCTTTCGAACATGCTAAACAAATAAACCCAAGAGGAATATCATATACCCAAATTGCAGAGTTATATGCTGCAATGGGAAACTATGATGAAGCATTAAATTTTTGTAGAAAAGAAGTTGGTGATGAAGCAGAAAGTTATCACATGCTAGCCATGATTTTAAAAGATCAACAAAAATACAATGAAGCAATAGACTATCTTAATAAGTCATTATCTATAAATAAATACTATTTCATAGCACACATAGATATTATTTATATTTACATGGAAATGAATAGATATGACTTAGCTCTTCAATATATTAATGAAACTCTAGAAAAATTTAAAAATGATGAAGAAGCAACTAGCATCTTGAACTGTATATTAGAAGAAATACAATTTAAACTGCAAAATTAACATTTTTTTATATCATCATGGTGCGCGAGGCGAGATTCGAACTCACAACCTACTGCTTAGAAGGCAGTTGCTCTATCCGTTGAGCTACTCGCGCTACGATCTTAATTATAACACTTTTGACATTTAACTACCAAAAAATTTTATCAAAACTTTATGTTATAATTTCGTGTTTAGCTAAATCAAAAATGGTATTAATTGATGGGTATGAAATTTCAAATAAAATTTTAGATGGTGTTTATCAAAACTTAAAGGTAAGACACTAGCTGTATTGCTTGCAACAAACGATCAATCAGCACATCACTATGTTGAACTCAAAAAAGAAAAAGCTATAGAATACGGTGTAAATGTAATTGTAGAAAAACTGAATCAAAATGCAAAAACAAAAGATTGTATTAATATAATAAGCAAGTGGAATAATGATGAACAAATTGATGGAATCTTGGTTCAAATACCACTTTTTAAACATATTGATAAATTTAGAGTACTAAACAGTGTAAAAGTTTCAAAAGATGTAGATGGTTTAAGCGCTCATATGCAAGGAATGGTTAATCAACTTATCAAGTATTAGTGCACCACCAGCAACTGTTGAAGCAATACTTGAAGCAATAAATTTTACGACAAATGAAAATTTAACCTGGAAAAATATTACAGAGCTCTAGTTTTGATTCAACTAATAATTTTTTTGCTGGTAAAAATGTTGTTATAATAAATAATTCAAATCTGATAGGCTTACCACTTTCTGGGTTGCTTGCTAAAGTGTAATGCTAGTGTTACAATTTTAAATAAATTTTCTAAAAATATCAAAAAAATAACACAGAATGCGGATATAGTTGTTACAGCTACAGGTCAAACACAATTACTAGATCATACTTTCTTTAAAAAAAACGCAATAGTTATTGATGTAACTAGCAAGAAAGTTAATGACAAAGTTTATGGTGATGTCATTGTCAATAAAAAAATTGAAAATAAAATTAGTTATATAACACCAGTACCCGGTGGTATTGGTCCAATTACAATTGCATGCTTATTAAGAAATTTAACTAGAAGTTTAGGATATGAACAAAACTAAAATTTTAATAACAGGAGGTCACCTAACTCCAGCTCTAGCAGTATTAGATGAATTAATTGCAAGAGGATATAACAAAATAATTTGGGTTGGTGCAAAGTATAATCAAACAGGTAATAAAAACCCTTCAGCAGAATACAACATTATTACTTCTAAAAACATAAAATTTTACAATCTCAAAGCGGGAAAGCTCAGCAGAGTTTGGAGCTTGAAAACTCTATTTCCTTCAATAAAAAATTTACTTTTGATATTTGTAGGTATAATCAACGCAATATTAATTTTGAAAAAAGAAAAACCTCAAATAATAGTTTCATTTGGTGGATATATAGCTTTACCAATTGTATTAATTGCTAAATTGATGAATATTAAAATAGTTACTCATGAACAAACCGTTGTTGTAGGACTTGCAAATAAAATTATTTCAAAATTTGCAGATAGAGTTTTTGTGAGTTGGAAAGAATCACTTGAATATTTTCCCAAAAACAAAACAATTCTTACTGGTAATCCGCTACGAAAAGAAATTTTAAAACCTCCATCTAACAAAACTATCACGAAATTTAAAGATAAGGTTCCATTAATTTTCATAACTGGAGGAAATCAAGGAGCTCATTTTATTAATCAAAATATTTTTTCAATTATTGATGAACTTATAGAAAAATATAATGTTTTGCATCAAACAGGAAATTCTACAGTAACAAATGATTACCAAAAAGCTTTAAATTTACAAAAGGAATTTGAGAAAAAGAAAGTTTATAGATATAAAGCTTACGATTATTTAAATTCTACAGAAATGAGTGAAGCTTTAAAATTTTCAGATATTGTGATTGCAAGAGCAGGGGCTAATACTATCACCGAATTAGCTTATCTCAACAAAAAATCAATTTTGGTTCCAATACCTTGGGTATCCAACCAAGAACAATATAAAAATGCAAAATTTTTAGAGCAAAATGGCATAACAATTATAATGGAGCAAAATGATAACTTTAATTCTTATGATATTCTTAAAAATATTGAAAAACTACTGAAAGTTAAACAAAACAAGAAAATTAATGTGCCCTCAAATGCAGCAATAAAAATTTGTGATGAAATAGAAAAATTACTCTAAAAAGCGAACTTTCTTATCAATATTATTTTTTAGCTTTGAGAAGTTATATCTAATTGATCTCCAGTCTCACTTTGCTGTAACTGTTTAAGTAATTCGTTTGGATTCGTAGTAATTAGGTTATGCTCATTTTCACTAGCAATTGTCTGAATCGCCACATGATTGCTTCCTGCAAAAAACAAACCTTGACCAATGCCTGCTGAAAGTAAAAATGATTTTTCACCATCAGTCAAATAAAAGACTTTTTGCAATTGATCAATTGCAGCAGGAGATTGTTTAAGTAGAAACTGCATACTTGAGTTATTAACAATTGCCTTACCATACGGTGATTCTATGAAATCATTAACATCTTGTGTAATTGTTGTAAGTCCTAATGCATATTTTCTAGCTCTTTTAGCTATGGAATAAACAAATTGCGCTGCTTCTGGATATTGCATCATAATCCACGCTTCATCAATAATTAACAATCTTTTTCTTTTGTCTCTTTTAATTCTGTTCCAAATGTAGTCAAGCATTATATACATGGCTATTGGCCTTAAGTCATCTGCCAAATCTCTAATACTAAAAACAGTAAATGAATTTCTAATATCAACGTTGGATCTTTGATCAAAAATTCCTGAAGCTGATCCCTTCAAGTACCTTTCTAGTTTCGTTGCCATACTATGAGCCTCTTCTTCTGCCATGGCATTTAAAATTTTATAAAGATCTTCAAGTAACGGCGGTTCATTGCTATGAGTTGATGGATCAGGTGTAATTCCTTTTTCTTTATAAGTTAAAATTAAGGCCCTATCTAAAATAGCATCTTCTTCAGGTGTTAAACCGCCCATCATAACTTTCATTAAACCTCGAAGCGAAAGGAGTTTAAACCTTAGTTCGTCCTCGTCTTTTGAATATATCTGAGATAGTTCAAAAGGATTTAATTTTTGTGATCCATCTTGAGAAAAAGATATGTACTCTCCACCTACAGCATTACACAATCTATCAAACTCTTTTTCAGGGTCAATCACAATTATATCAATCCCGAGCATTAAAGATCTTACAGCTTCAAGCTTCACAGCGTATGATTTACCTGCTCCAGATGTTGCCAAAACTACAGAATTTGCATTGGGCAATGAAAAGCGATCAAAGATAACTAAAGAATTATTGTGCATATTTATTCCATACAATATTCCTTTCTCCATTGTCAATTCACTACTAACAAATGGAAAGGTTGTAGCTATTGCTGTTGTATCTAAATTCCTAAACATTCTAATTTTATCTAGTGCGTATGGAATTGTAGATTGAAAACATTCTTCTTGCTGAAGTGTTGCTACTTTAATAATAACACCAATACCTGCCATAGTAGATTCCAAACTTTTTGAAACTTTTTCAAGCTCATCAAGAGTATCAGCATGAACAGTAATATAGAGAGCATATTGAAAAAATCTTTCATTTCCTGAAGCAAGTTGAGCTTGTAATTTTAAAGCATCATCAAGACTTACTTTAATCTGTGGATCAGCTTGCCTACCTGCTTGTAACTCAATGTTAATAGTTGCTTGCATTTCAGCAATTTTTCGCTTTAGAATTTTCAAAATCTCAGAAGTTTCGTGAGGATAATAAAATGTACTAATATCTACAGGATATTCGAAATTTATTAAAGGGCCTAGCCAATTAGGATAAACAACTCTAGGAAACAAAACAGCAAAATATGATCTAAAATATTTACTCCCAATAACTAAATGGTTAAAATTAACTTCTAAAGCTGAAGGCGCAATAATATCTTTGATACTAATCAAACCTTGCGCAAACTTCTTAACAACATTTTGCTCTTTGCTAATTATCTCTTGCTCTTTGTCATTCAAGTTTTTGTTGTTCGTTTTGTTTTGTTTTTTCGGAAAAAGTCTCATATTTTTTAAATTCCAATTAAATCTTCTTTGATGTCTTCTTCTTTTAAGTCTAAGACTTCTAGACCGCTTCTATCAGGTTCATAAACAGAATAATATAATTTTATCAATTCATCATTAGTAAGCTGTTTGGCTTGTACACCTAAATTTGAGTACTGATTTATAATATGATCTCTTTTAGGATACAACTCTTCCTTTGCTTTTGAAACAATTTGATTTATATTTACAATTTGTTTTTTTCCGCTAAAAATCTGTTTAATCCAGCTAGTGTTAACTACAGGCAGTTTCATAGAGGGAATTACAGTATAAAACCTCTTGTCTAAAATTTGTGTAGACTCGGTTAAATTATCAATAAATTCTTGATAAATGCTAACTTGGTTGTAAAGTGGTTCCGAATTAATTTTACTTTTATAATTATCAAGCAGTTTTTGATATTTTGCTATATCAGTTCTTTGAGTTCTAATTACTATTTGTATAGGAAATCTAATTGAATTTAAAAATTGCGCAAAAGAATAGATTCTAGCATCTTGTTCTTTAGTATCCAACAGATCGAAATTCAACGACGATGTTTCAATTACAAGCGAAACTTGACCATTTTTGAGAACCACCAAATCATCTCTAATATCTTCAATATCTAAATGATCCTGTGTACTTAATTGTTTTGGATCAAAAATCCCCATATCTTAACTATTGAACTACCACCATGATACATAATATTTTATGAGTTTTCTAGTTGTTTGGAATATATCGTTTCTCCAATACCCAAAGACTTAAAGCTGCCAACATTAACAAACAAACAGTATAAATCCAAAATGAATTAAATTTATAGATTGAATAAATTAAAGTTGAGATTATAGGTGATATTACATTGGATAAAGCTAAAATTGACTCATCAAGTCCATTGACCAGACCTAATTTTTTACTATCAGAATTGTTAGCAAGTAGAGTTTTAAAGTTTGGAAAAAAGAGAGCATTACCAAGTGAAATTAAAAACATTAAAATATAAAATAAAATTAAAGAGTTGATAAATGAAAATAAAAAAATACTAGAAATAGTTATTAATACTCCTGATAGAAAAGTTTTATATTCTCCAAATTTTTTAGAAATTTTTTTTGAAACTATTCCTTGATTTACAAAAATAAATAAACCAAGAATGAAGAAAACAAAACCTAAATCCCTTGGTTTCATATTGAATTTGTCCTCTAAAAATAAAACTAACAAAGGAGTAAAGCCTGCAAAAGTTAAAGAGAAAAATAATCTAATCAAAAATATTTGATAAATAAACTTTTCTTTTATTTCTTTAAATTTTTTAAAAATATTAATTGACATTATTGATTTTTTTATATTTAAATCATCATCTCTATTGATAAGCGATTCTGGCAGTAAAAATATGATACACAGTAGAGTAAAAGTTGAAACAATGATTGATAAAACTACCGTTCCTATCGCACCAATTGAAAAACTTGCTGACAAACCACCAAGTGAGGGTCCTATGATAAATCCTAATCCAAAAATTAACCCTAAGTTTGCAAAAATTCTAGAGCGATCTTCCTGAGGCACAACATCTGTTACATATGCATTTGCCACTGAAACATTTCCTCCAGTTATGCCATCAACTATTCTTGAAAAAATAATTACGATTAAACCAACACTCAATCCATAAAAGTATAAATCTTTTACAGCAAATGCAAATAAAAATATAAACCAACTCAAAAGAGTTCCAAATTGACTTATTATTAAAACTGGTCGTCTACCTAACGAATCGCTTAATTCACCCAAGACAGGTGTTGCTACAAACTGAAATAGCGGATAAGTTGATAACACTATTCCATAAACAAATTCAGAGTCTGAGAACTCTCTTATGATCGTGGGTAATACAGGAAATAGAATACTAAACCCTATAGTGTTTACAAAACTCAAGAAATATATTGGAATTAAATTCTTTTTCATCTGAAAATTTTACCACAAATTTTTAATATATACTTGAAAAAATCTTAAAAATATGTTATCATAAGGCGTGAACATCTTAGAATTTTTTACATCAAAAAACAAAGAGCAAATAGGTTCAATTGAATGTGAATCAAGTAATTTGGTTTCAGTATTTATGTCTATGGCTTCATCAATGGGTTTATCAACTACACCGCAAGCTACACAAAAAATAATCACTTCTTCTTCAAAAGGAATTTCAATCAAGAAAAAGGGAAACAAGTTTATTTTGATATTATATTCATACAACCCGCCACTTGAAATAGAATGGGTGCCTGGTGTAACGCTTAGCCAAATGTTAGATTATTTAAGACATATTGCAGAACAAGGCAAAGTAGTAACTCTTGTAAACCAAGTCTCACCAACTACTGTTCAATTAGCTCTTGCAACAGACTAATTTTTTCTAAAAATCTATAAATTTATTTTAATTAAAATTTTTTTTTAATTACTTTACATAGCGTAAAGTTTTTATGCTTTGAAATTAAAAAAGATTTAAAAATTAAACTTAATGTTAAAAAAGCTTTTTTTAAAAAATTCTAGGGATTTTAAAATTTATGAAAAATGTGGAAAAATCTTTTAAATCAATTATCCTTAACATCAACAACTTCACCTATCAAAAATTTTGTTAGGTCTTCAAAAGTATATTCCACCTGAGTTTTAAAAGCCTCACTTATGTCTTGACCGCATATCAATTCATCAAATAAATCGTCTTTATCATCATCAAGAAAATCAACACTCAATGCATATACTAAATCATCAATCACAACATAGCAATCTTCATTACTATTATGCTCACTCACCTCACTCATTGTAAATTGACTAAACTCAGCTTCAGGGTAACTAGCAACAATATCATCAGTTTCAATACTTTCAATTAGCTCTTTTGTTGGACTAAACCACTCGTTGATCTGAGCAAAATAAACAAATACCAAAAGACCAACTAAAGCTAAAAATACTAAAAAACTAAATGGAATGATAAATTCACTACTTTGCCTACTCATTTTTCAAAATTTAAATTTTACTAAATAAATACTATCACAAAAAATACTGTTTGAGAATAAACTGTGAAAATTGTATAATTTTTAAATGCAAAATGAACTAAAAACTTACCACATTCTTACCTTTGGATGTCAGATGAATCTATCTGATTCTGAAAGGTTTTCACAGTATTTAAATAACCTTGGTTTAAAAGAAACAGATACATGGAAAAATGCAGATCTTGTGATTCTCAACACATGCTCAGTTAGGCAAAAAGCTGAAGATAGAATAATTGGAGTTGTAAAAAATATTAGAGAAAATAGCCCTATACAACCAACCATAGTACTTACTGGATGCATGGCAAGGAGAGTTTGGGATGAAAGCAAAAATGTAGCTAATTCTGTACAAAAAGATAAATTAACACGAGAAAATGAACTTAAAAACTTAATACCTGGCCTTGACATTGTTGTTGAAACCAAAGATTTCACAACTTTGGGAGAAAGGTTAGGTTTTAAAACTAAGTTTGACGACAAACCAGAGCATTATTTATCATTTAAACCTAAATATAAAAGTTCTTTTCAAGCTTACGTTCCAATTTCTACCGGCTGCAATCATTTTTGCACATTTTGTATTGTCCCTTATTCTCGTGGTAAAGAAGTTTGTAGAGATGCAAGTGAGATAATTAGAGAAGTTTTTGATTTGGTAAAACATGGCTACAAAGATATCACACTCTTAGGGCAAACAGTAAACAGATGGATTAATCCACAAATGAAAGATATGTTTGAATATAATGAAGCTTTGACTAAAATTTCTGGTCTGAATGAAACTCCATTGCATCAAAAAGATTTGGAAAAATGGAGAGATTTTTTTAAAGCAAAGCTAAATTCAAGTGAATACGATTTTGATAACGAATTAAAAATGCCAAAGGATTTTTTGCAACTTTTGCAAGTTATTGATCAAATTCCCGGTGAATGGTGGACAACATGGATTTCATCTCATCCTAATTATATGACAAAAGAACTAATTAGTTTTGTAGGCCAATCATCAAAAAACAATGCTTTAGAAAACAAAGGTAACGGACATCAAAGGCCATACTTACATTTTGCACTTCAATCTGGGAGTGACAAAGTTTTAAAAAGAATGAACAGAAGACATACGATGAAAGAATTTAAAGAAATTGTAAAACTAATGAAAAAAGAAATTCCAAACTTGGCCCTATCAACAGATATAATTATTGGATTTATCGGAGAAACGGAAGAAGATTTTCAGTTAACGCTAAAAGCTCAAAAAGAGCTTGAGTTTGATATGATTTACATTGCTGAATATTCACCTCGAAGCGGTACAGCTGCAGCTCGTCTGCCAGACAAGATATCTCCTCAAATTAAAGCTCAAAGAAAAGAAGAATTGAATGAAATTTTGAAAAAAGTTGCTTACAAAAAAAATAAAAAATTAATAGATAAAACTTTAAAAGTTTTGATTGAAGGAAAAGATAGGAAAGGCTATTTAAGCGGTAGAACACCAAATAACAAAATTGTGCGCATTAAGTCAGATCAAAGTTTAATCGGAAAATTTGTGGATGTTAAAATTACATCAGCAACTCCATGGGCACTTGAAGGAATAGTTATCTCTTAGTTTTTTTACTCTTTTTCTTTTTACTAGATGATCTAGATTTATTTAATTTCTTATTTTGAGTCTTAGAACTTTTTTGTGATGCAATCTTAATAATTTGTGCTGCTGTTTCAATTTGAAAAGTTGTCAGTAAATAACCATAAAAGTTAAAAAATAATGAAGCAAATAACCCAGCATTTATAATCACAAATGGCTGAACATCCTTAGCTAAATAAGTTAAACCAACAGTAAAAAATAAATATGGTAAAATCAACTTTTTGAAAGAATTATAAGTTTTGTTAAACCAAACGTTATAATCTTTGAAGGTTATTAATTTTTCGAATTCGCCCAAATAAATTAAGTAAAAAAACAAATTTACTAAAACACTAATCAAAACAATTCCTATCGACAAATCATCAATCCAAGTAAACATTGAAGTAAAAGATAAAACACCAAATGTTAAAGTAACTAGATAAAACAGATAAGCGAATAAAATAATACCAAAACCTCCAAAAGACTTTAGAGTTTTTTTTCTAAAAAATAAAAAATAAAGAAGAGTCAAATTAGCAAAATAAATCATGAATATAACTAGCAATAAAGTAACTACACTTCTGTAGCTTACACTAGAGTAATATTCATAATAATCACCTTGAAAAGTATCTTTAAATTTTAAAAAATCATCTTCAGTAACGATATAAATACCAGCATCTTTAAATTTATCGTAAGATTTGACTGTGAGGTCTAAATTGCTTGTTTCTAAAGCTATCATTTTTTCAAATAAAGAATATTTAAGCCCAGAATTATAAAAAAATAAAAATAAAGGTACTACAAAAGTAAAAAGTAAAATTGTTGTAAAAAAGTAAATTTTATTTTTCATATAAAAATGATTTAACTGAACTATAAAAGAAATACAAAAATATAAACATTACAATAAAACTAGTTACTAAAACACCAACAGCATCATTACTATAACTTAAGCTTCCGAACAATGAAAAGTTTAAATACAAAATTAAAATATTAAAAACAAAAATCTTTTGCAAAAATTTTTTAAAATCCTCAGATAATTCAATTTTTAAAAGTTCTTTCGTGATTAAAATGAATACCAGAGAAATTAAGACCATTGTAATTAACCCAACTATTGAAACTGTAGCTGCTACTAATTTAAGTAATACTAAATTGAGAGATATTAAAAAGGTAGTTATAACTAAAAATAAAAACTTATTTTTTTTGTCAAAATTTTTAAAGTTAAGCAAATTAGCCAAAACCAAAGTTAAAAAAGCTGTAATTACAAAATACCTAAATCTCTCAACTTTATAAAAAGAAGAAATCTCACCTAAAGGAGTGTAAGTCTCATTTTGAGAATTTAGCTCTTTAGTCAGTAATAATGATTTTGTTAAATTAGCAGTAATATTTTGTTTAGTGATATCGTTTGTTGTGATTGAAACAAGTTTAAATTTATTTGTTATTTGAACTCCTTGAGATGTTTGTTGAGTTACCGGAATTAAGGCATATTCATCTTGACCGTCTATTTTTAAAACAACGCTCGATACATTACCTTGAGTTAAAATTAAATTAAAATTAGAAAAAGCTTTCTCAGTAAATTTAAATTCTAAATGCTCACCATAAACATCATCAAATTTTAAACTTAAACCATTTTCAATGTCACTTGAGTCAAGCCCCGAAAAAGATTCTTCACCTTGAGAATTTTGTGTATAAAATTCAAATTTTCCAGCCTTAGTCAACCATTCAACAATTATACTTTGATTATCATCAAAGCTTGGAATTGTAAAAAAAATTTTTGAAGTATTCTCATTATAAAACCCATCAATATCAATATGATAAAATCCTGCAAGTTTTGCTCTGAGTCTAATTATATCGACTATCTCATTAAATTCATCGCTTGATAAATTACTATATTCAACAACATAAACATTATTGTTGGTAAAACCACTACCCATCCTGATGTTACCTAATGGAGAACTATTATGTAAAATTGAATTTAGATCCCAATTAAACAAGGTATAATTTTTACCAAAGAGGCTTAGATTGATAGTAGGTAGTGAGTACAAAAAAATAGCAAATGTAAAAAGAACAAAAATATAAAAACTGACATGTTTTAATTTTAAATTTTTCATGCTTCAATTATAACAAATTTTTTAATTCAGTATATCTAAAACAATCTACTAAGTGATCATTAACAAAACCAGTTGCTTGAAGAAATGAATAAATTATAGTAGGACCAACAAAAAACATTCCACGTTTTTTAAGATCAAGCGATATTTTTTTTGAAAAACCAGTAAATTTAGGCACTTCAGACAAGTCAGACCATGAATTAATAAGTGGCCTTTTATTAGGTAAAAATTCTAAGATGTACTGATAGAATGAACCTTTTTCTTCAATAATTTTCTTGTAAACTTTACCATTTTGAACAATTGCTGAAAGCTTTTTTTTATTTTTCACAACATCATAATTCTGAATAATATAATCTAAATCATCAAAAGTTAAAGTACTTACATAATCGATATCAAATCCTTTGAATGCATTTCGATAGAAAGATCTCTTTAAAAGAATCGTATACCATGATAAACCAGCTTGAGAAAGCTCTAAACTCAAAAACTCAAAAAGCTTAGTATCATCTTTAACAGGAACACCCCATTCAAAATCATGATAATCAACATAAATTTTTTTATTAAGCGGAACCCAGCTACATCTTGTCATATCACATTGTTGCTAGTTTGTATTTTGTTGCTCTACCTTTACCCTCAACTTTGAGCAATTTTTTATCAACCAAATCATTAAGATCCCTAAAAGCTGTCATAGTTGAAACTTCCATCATATGGCAATAATCTTCTCGCTTAATAGTTGGAACAGACTGGAGATATTTTAAGATCTTAATTTGTCGTTTGTTTAGTTCAAGAAATGGTTGACTTTTAGCTTTTTCTTGCGATGCCAAAAATTTATTTAAATTTTTACGCAAAATCAAAAAATAATCTAACACTATTTGTAAAAAATTCTCATGCCAATATGATTCACCATTTATAACTGCTGCTTGATAAGTTTCTATAATTCTTTGTTGATTCAATGCAAACATTTCTGCTGTGCTCATGTAAAGTTTGGTTGAGTAACCATTTTTATACAAAATAAAATCAGAAGCAATAATAGTTGTTAACTGATTACCTGCAATGAAAGGAGCCAGTCTAATTGATTCAAAAACAAATCTAGAAAATTTAATCCAAAATGGAAAATCATTTTTGACATCTGAAAACCATTGTAAAAGTTCTTTATATCTTCTTATTCTTTCATCATCATTAATTTGCGTATCTCGTAATGAAATCCAACGATCAAAAGTTTCATCAACTTTTTCATGAAAATTTCGAAACCTGGCATCCCAGTTATCTCTCCAATTCAAAATCAATAACCTGTTTATGTGAAGTAGGGCACTTTCATCAGTTTGATTAAAAGTATCAGCCAGAGCAGATTTATTAAATTCAAAAGCGTTAATAGAATTATGTAAAACTTGATAATCAAGAGATTCAGCAACAAACCCTTTAGAATTTAAAAACTTTTGCGCATCCTTAATTGTAAACTGTGGAATTCCTAAAATTGATGCAATAAAAAAAATATTTTTTAATTTTACTTCATTTAAGATTTTACTTTTAAAGTCATTAGAAATCTCAAGCAAAGACAAGTTTACTTTATGTGATTCTAGCGCAATTAAATGATTAACAATTTTGTTGTTGTATAAAAAATTCTGCATAAAATTAAATATAAATTATATTTTAAGTTTAACACAAAATTAGAGTATAATTAATTGTTAGCTGGTTTAGCTCAGTTGGTAGAGCATCCCTCTCGTAAAGGGAAGGTCGTGAGTTCGAATCTCACAACCAGCTTATTATATATCCAATGGAAACTTTTTACATAATTCTTCAACCATAACCTTTACCTCTTCCAGATTTTCGTTATTATAAACTCTATGAATAATTTCAGCTATTGTTTCCATTTCAGTTTCTTTCATGCCTCTTGTTGTAACTAAAGGTGTACCTATACGCAAACCTGAGGGGTTGGTTGGTGAACCGCTTTCCCATGGTACAGAATTTTTATTAGTTATCACATTGACATTTGCTAAACGTTTGGCTAACTCAGAACCTTTAATCTCTGAATTACGCAAATCAATTAAAAGTAGATGTTTATCTGTACCTCCAGTAACAATTTCAAACCCTCTATCCATTAAGCCTTTTGCAAACGCTTTTGCATTTAAAACTATTTGTCTTGCATAATTTTGAAATTCTAAAGTCTGGGCTTCGAGTGTTGCTTGGAGAATACCAGCAATATTATGATTGAAAGGTCCACCCTGAAGTCCTGGGAAAACAGATCTATCTAGTTTGGATGCATATTCTTTTCTGCACATCGCTACAGCACCTCTAGGCCCTCTAAAAGTTTTATGAGTTGTGAAGGTAACAAAATCAGCAAATTGAAAAGGATCAGGAACTGCTTTACCAGCTATAAGGCCCGCTTCATGGCGCACAGTCTGCGTGATAAAGTGCTCCAACTTTTTTAGCAATCTCTGATATTCTTTCATAATCAATATTTCTTGGATATGCTGTACCTCCAGTAATAATTAATTTTGGTTTTACTTTTAAAGCTATCTTTTCAATTTCATCATAATCAAAAAGAAATGTTTTTGGATTAGTTTTGTATTGTATTACATTATAAATTTTGGATACAAAGCTAACTTTTCTGTTACCACCCAAATAAATACTTTCACTCAAATTTTTAAAATCTTCACTAAAGCTTTCTTGATTTCCATAACTCCAACCATGACTTAGATGTCCACCATCTGGTAAAAACATACTTAAAATAGTATCTCCTGGTTCTAAAATTGAATTGTAAACAGCTAAATTTGCAATTGAACCAGATAAAGGCTGAACATTAACGTGCCATTCATCATTAGATAAATTAAATAGTTTTAAGATTTCTTGTCTACAAAGATCTTCTAATTCATCAACCACCTCATTACCTTCATAGTATCGAGCATGTGGATAACCTTCAGAATATTTATGCATAAAAACTGATTTCACTGCATTTCTTACAGCTTTAGAAGCAAAATTTTCAGAAGCTATTAGACCAATCGTATTTTGTTGTCTTTCTTCCTCTTTTTTTATTAATTTTTGTACTATGTCCATTTCGTTTTAGTAAAAAATAAATTAATTTTTTAAAGGATGATTTTCTTTATGAGCTTTTTCTGCAAATTTATCAGATGCATGAACATACCGCGATGTTGTTTGCAAACTAGAATGCCCTAATAATCTCTGGATAGCCGCGGGATTTGCACCATGTTCTGCTAGATAAGTCGCAAAACCATGTCTGAGACTATGTGCACTAGTTGGAACAATAATCCCTAGTTTTTTTCTGTATTCAGCTATTTTCATTTGGATATAATTTTGTGATAATCTTACAATGTAAGGGTTTTCCGTTGCAAATCGCGTCCCTTTGGTTGGAATAAAAACTGCTGGATAATTATCTGTTCTTGTTTTCAAATATTCACTCAAGTGTAACATCGCTCTTTCGGTAAGGTATACAAACCTTTGCTTGTTTCCTTTTCCTTTAATATAAATTTTATTATCAATTACATTACCGTTTTCGTCAATTTTAATTTGATCTCTGTTTAAATTTACAACTTCAGAAATTCTCATCCCAGTTGAAAAAATCAATTCTAAAATAGCTCTATTTCTTTTTTTAACAATTTTTTTTGTTTCAAAAACTTCAGGCGCTTCAATGAGCTGTACTAATTCTTCAAACTCAGCAACTCGTTTTTCTTTTTTTTCAGCTTTTATCATTTTGATTGATGTTGGTGAAATTGGCGTTGGTTTGTCAATTTCAACCAAAAAATTTAAATATGATCTCAATGATGAAAGCATTCTATTAACACTGTTATCTGATAGTTGGCCAGAATAAAGTGCTCGCTTTTTTTCTGATATTTCATTCTTGCTTTTTTCAATTATCTCTTCAGTTAATTCAAGTCCCTTTTCGTAAGCGTGTAGTATTGGAATATAATTTTGATTTCTCAAAAAACCTTTATATTCGCTAATTGTCAATTTATCAATTTTTTCAAAAGGCGTTTCAATATAGTACAAAAATGATGAGAAAATTTTCAAATCGCGAGAATAATTTTCAATTGTTTCTTTGGAATAATTATTATTTTGAAGATTCGCTATAAACTCCCTCAAATAGGGGAGAGTGTAAGGGTTCAACTTTGCATTAGACATAATTCATTTTAAAACTTTATCCAAACTAACTCAAGCAAACTAAAGGTGATATAATTTGTTATGGTCTTTGATTTTAATAATATAAAATTAATCATTGCTTTGGGAAATATTGGAGCTGAATACACTCACACAAGACACAATGTTGGGTTTTTATTTGTTGAAAAATGGGTTGGAAACGAAAATTTCAAACTTAACCCAAAACTCAAATGCTATATCAAACAAATTTTTACAAGAGAGGAGTATAAATATATAGCTTTACCAAACACTATGATGAATTTATCTGGTGATTGTGTAGCATCTCTTATGAATTTTTATAAATTTGATCTCAAGCAAATTTTAATTATTCACGATGATTTAGATATAAAGCTTGGAAACTTTATACTAAATTTTGGCAAAGGACCCAAAAGCCATAATGGTATACTTGATATAGAAAATAAACTTAAATCAAAAGCTTTTTGGAGACTAAGAATTGGTATTGAGAATAGAAATGATGAATTAAGAAAAAATATACCAGGCAAAGATTATGTTCTTTCAAGATTTGATAAAGATGAAATAAATATTCTAGACAAAGTTTTTAATGATATAATCGAAACTCATTTATTGTTGTAAAATTTTTTACAAACATTAAGCCAAAAGCAGACCTAAATTAATAAAGTTTTAAAACCTAATGTTTGAAAACCCTGACCCAAACAATGAGCTTTATGAAATTTTACAAATTGTAAACAGTAAATGGGAGCCCTTTTCTATAAATGGATTTTGCTCACCACCCTCTATCAATATTGAATTTTCAGAGTCTCAAAATGAAAATGAATTTAATAAAGTAATTTTAGAGTTTAAAAACTTCAAAATTGAGATAAATTATATCGAGATAGATCTTAGCAATTTTATTTTAGGAGAAAGTACATTAACAAATAAACCTAATGCAAGTGAATTAGTCTATACAATATCAGTTTCTGATCATGATCAAAACGAATATCAAGAGTGTTTAATGATTATAACCACATATGATAATGGAAAAATAGATGTACCTAGTTTTCAAATTAAACAAACATATGAAGCAAAAGCCCAAATTGCCACATTCACAATAGAAGCTGTATTGATAATAAATGAAGAAGTAATCCTACTTCAACTAGAAATAACTCTACCTACAATTTAGGTACTTTTTATTTTTCCTCTTCGTGTAATTCCAAACCAAGACCTGAACCAACCATTTTAAATACATACTCCATCAAACAATGAGGACAAGAGTAATAAATGATAGCAGTGGGCTTATCTTGTAAATATTTTCTCAATTGATCTAAATTTTCAATTCCTTCAATCATCAAATTGTTAAAATCAATTTCAAACTCGTTCTCACATACCAAACATTCAGTTTTATTATCATTTAATAAAGCAACTTCAGAATTATTTAAATCATTCATGCTAAAATATTTTAATAATTTATATTAAATGGTATCAGATTAATGAGTATTTGGCAATATAGAGAAATATCCAAAAAATTAGATGGTGAACATCTCACCTTGAATGAAGGTGACACTCCATTTGATGAAATATCTTTCAATAAACTAAAGCTATTTGTAAAAAGAGAAGATCAAAATCCTTCCAATTCATGGAAAGATAGAATGACAGCATTCTTAATTTCAAAATTAAAAAACAAGCGAATCACTCGAGGAGTTTTATCAACTAGCGGTAACGCTGGGATAAGCTTTTTACACTATTCAAAATTATACCCAGAGCTTACACTAGATATCATAGTATCAAATACAATAAACTCAGAAAAATTACAAAAAATAAAATCACTAATACAAAACACAAAGCACAGATTACACCAGACCAATAAAGCAAAATTATTGCGAGCCAAACTTGTATCAAGTGAGCAATCTTATCCCATCTCATCATCTTTTGACGATGATGCTCTAATTGGCTATTGGTCTTTAGGCTTTGAGTTAGCTGCATTTATAAATAAAATTAACCAAAAAATTCCAATTGTATTCCCTGCATCTTCTGGAGCAGGTGTGGTCGGTGCTGTGCAAGGTATTGCAATGAAAATTAAAAACCATGATTTGTTTCCACAAATAGTTGTTTGTCAAACTGAAAGTGTTCATCCTTTACTACCTGCTGAACCAATTAGCAATAATCAAAGTTTAGCCGATTCCATTACTGACAAAAGCATGAAAAGATCATACCAAGTTCAAAAAATTATTAACTCCACAAATGGAAAAGCTTATGTAATAACCAATAAAGAACTTTTAAATCTCAAAGATAAATTTAATCAATATTCTTATACTTCTCTGTTAAGTATTGCTGGAGCTATAAAATTTACAGCTGAACATAATCTTGAAAATTCCATAGTTATCGCTAGTGGTATGTAGATTTGTTATAATTTACTATGTATTTTTTATTTTTATTTTCCGTCATTTTTTGTGAATTACTTTTGTTGCTATTTTTAGCTTATTATTTTTGGAGTAATATATTTAGTGCTCCATTTTATCCTTCAAGCCCCAAACATTTAGAAGAAGCTATTAAAAAATTTAACATTGATACAACTCAATATAAAAATTTTGTTGATGTAGGATCAGGAGATGGAAGAATTGTACGCTGGGCAAGCAGCAAAGGATTTATTGCTCATGGTATTGAAATTAACCCTTTTTTCTCATTTATTTCCAAAATATTTAGAATTTTTTCAAGGTTTAAACATAGGCAAAAATTTATTAACAAGAATTTTTTTAAAGTTAGTTTTGAAAATTTTGACATTGCGTATTTATATCTTTACCCAGAAGTTATGGAAAAATTAGAAACAAAAATTTTTTCGGAAATGAAACCTGGGAGTTTGATTATATCTAATTCTTTTTCATTTAAACATCATAAACCTATTTTTGAAACCAAAAAGATAAAAATTTACAAAGTTTAAAATGGATAAAAAAACTCGTAACTTAATAGAAAAAATCAATAAAAAACTTAACAACAAAAATTTCTACTACATATCAAAAGAAGCAGAAAGAGGATTAGGACTTGAAAAATTAATTAATAATTACCAAGTTGTATGCAAAGAAAATGATCATATTGCACAATCTGTAAGTGCTCAAGTTTTTGAAAATGCAAGGAATACAACAGAATTACTCACCAAAAATCCTAAAATAAAGGAAGGTGATGTAGTGCAAACCTTTTATCACCAAATTACACTTTACTCCAAACTCGTACAAAAAAAATGTAAAGTTCTAAACCCAAATCCAAGTTTTTCTAAAATTTTTGAAGATAAAATTAAAGCCACTAAGTTTTTAGAATCTGCCAAAGTTAAATTTCCAAAATTTAAAATTACGACTCTAGATATTGATTCTATTAAAAGTTTCCCTGCACAAAAAATGGTAATACAACTTCCCAAAGGGCATACAGGAGTTGGTACACTTATATTAGATAAAAGTGACAATATTGCCGAAAAAATAAAAAATCTTAAGGGATCACTAGTTAAAATATCGGAGTTTATTGATGGAATTCCAATGACTATAAACGGGTGCATTACAAATAATGGAGTTTTTGTATCAGGTGTTCAATACCAAATTACTGGAATTCCTGAAGCATGTTCTAACGAAGCAACAACAGTCGGAAACGATTGGGGATTAGGCTATAAAATTTATAAAAATCACAAAAATGAAATTATTAGAAATATTCAAAAAATAGGTGAAGCTATGAGAAAAATTGGATTCTATGGTCTTTTTGGTGTTGATTTTATTTTAAATAATGATGTTTGGATAATTGAAATTAATGCTAGGCAGACAGCAAACCTACCAATGCAAACCAAACTCGAATTACAACATGATACACTGCCTCTGATGTGTTTAGATATTGCTCATTTTTTAGATATAGATTTTGATTATAGTGCTCCAAGCGATCTAACACCTCTAGAAGGCTCACAAATTTTTTTGAGAGCAAAAAATGATTGTATAGTTAAGGAAAGCTTAAAGTCAGGTATTTACAGACTTCAAAGTGATAATTCAGCCCTAGTTTGGCAAAATAACAAACCTGTTGATGTCAAAAAAAACATAATTTTTTTAGATGAAGAAAAGGACATGCCGCTGGTTTTTCAAAATGATGGATATTCTATTGATGAAATACAAAATGGTGGTTTTGTTATTTTATTCAAGCCAAAGTTTAGCCAAAAAACTATAGCTGAAGAAATTGCTAGATTTCAGTTCAAAAATAGTATTGTTCAAGAAAATTTTAAAGTTAAACCATGGATTCTTAAAGCTTTGCAAAAAATAGAAAATTATATGTTAGATAATTAAAATGACCCAAGAATTACCAAAAGAAGTAAAAAAATTTATAAATCGTTACTTTGAGTTAAATTTAGGAAATAAAAAGGTAACTTGTCCATATTTTATAAATACTGCAAAGAAAAAAGATCTGCGAGCATTACTAGGTAAAGGTTCTCCAGATGAAATAGAAATTGAGGCAAAAATTTGGGAAAAAGTTAAAGGAGTTAATTTTGATTTAATGAATCATGATGAAATTAGAAATTTTTTAGTGGACAGAAACATTGGTATAGATTGTTCTGGATTTGTAACACATGTAATTAACTTTTGGTATAAATTAGAAACGGGCAGAAATATTTGGAGTAAAATTAAAGTGCCTATTAAAAAAACCCTGTTTGGAAAAATTTTATTTTATTTACGACCAGTAGAAAAAATTGGCGCAAATTATCTTACTAACCTAGAAAACTCCAGATCTGTTGAATTAAATGAAATTTTACCAGGTGACTTAATTCGTTTAAAAACTCAAAAAAGAAATGCTCATCATGTTTTACTAGTAGAAGAGGTAATTAGAAAAAATGGAAAAGTCAAACAAATAAACTACATACACTCTACACCTAACTATGGAAAGCTTTCAGGTGTTAAGAGAGCATCAATTAAAGTTCATGACGAAACTAAACCACTCGAAGATCAAGAATGGTTAGAAACTGATGAAAATGGAATAAATTTTACAAAAAACGGTTACTTAATACAAAAAGAAGATAATGGCATTAGGAGGCTTAAAGCTTTAGAGCCTATTCAAAATAAAACATTTGAAAACATGTAAAATATGTTGGTATTTTAAAATAAAAGTTGATTTTTAATAATTAAAATTATAAAATTAGTCGTGCGAATGTAGTTCAATTGGTAGAACGTTTCCTTGCCAAGGAAAAGGTTGCCGGTTCGAGCCCGGTCATTCGCTCCATAATAGCTAAAACTTCTTAAGAAATGAATTTTTTTAAAAAACATAAAAAGAAAATTTTTTTTGTTACTTTCGTGCTGTTTTTTTTGTTAACTGCCGTTTTATATTTTTTTCTTAATAACTCTTCAACCAAAATACAGGAGTACAACGTAAGCACAAACTACTCAATGGAATTATTCGTGGTTAATGGACAAGCCAATTTAAACAATGAAGTTATAGTAGAAGAATCAACTCCCGTAAAAATTGGTGACACTATCACGACTGGAGAAAACTCAAAAGCTGTTTTAATAATTGATAATGGATCATCAATCACTCTTGGTGGAAATACAACAATCACTGTCAAAACTTTAGAAAAAACATCAGAAGCAATCATAACTGTAATAGAACAAAAAAGTGGTATAACTTGGTCAAGAGTCAAAAAGTTGGTTGGAATTCAAAATGACTATAGTGTTGATACTGAAGATGTTGTTGCTACTGTTAGAGGAACTGAATTTATCACAAAGGTGGAGAATGAAACTAGTGTCATTGTTGAAGAGAGTAGTGTTTCAGTTTACTTTAAAAACAAACAAAACGAACGCTCAAATTTAAAGATAGACTTATCTCAAGGAGAAGGTGTTAAGTTTAGGCGCGATATTTTTGATGAAAAACTTAAAAATAAGTTAGAAAGTTTAAAGCAAAAACTAACCACAAAAGAATTTGATAAAAATTGGTATGAATTTAACGAATGCTTGAAAACAAGGCTTGATTATACTGAAAATATATTTACAGATAATTCTAGAAAAATCGAATTTTTAAGAAAAATTAAAAATATAAATTGTCAAAACGCTCAATTAGAAATTGATGAAAACACATCTACAGAAGATACCAAACCAAATGAAGAGCCAAAACAAACACAATCTAATAATCCAGTTAGAACTCCACAAAAATTAAATAAACCTAACATAAATATTTCCGATATTTCTGTAACTGGTTTAAAGTTAAAGTTAAGTAGCCAAAATGCTCAAAATTATATGTTTGCAATTGGCACATCAGAAAATAACACTGACATTCTAAACTGGACGGAAGTTGACGGTAGCGGTAATTTTGAAATAAACAACTTAGAACTATCGTACAATACAACATATACAATTTCAGCCATTGCGCGAGCTCAGGGGTTTCTTAACTCAGATCCTAATTTTATAACTTTTGAAATACCAAAGAAACCAACTGGTAATATCGAAATTGAATTCCCAGAAGATGATAGTTACTGGACTGATTTTGAAGTTACTGGAAGTTACAATATTTTTGACATTCCACAAGGCACAGAAAATTTAACAGAAGTAAAAATTGAAATTAGTAAAAATGGTTTGTATTGGAATGGTAGTGATTTTACAACAGAATATAACTGTTTCGATGCAATAGAAAACAAAACAAACGATGGTTTTACATACACAGTTAATGGATCTTCTGAACCAAAATATTTTGGCACTTTAGTTGTGAAGGCATATTTATACTACAATAATGAGTATATTAGTGACGATAGCGTTGAGGTTCTTGTTTATTCACCTCTTTATTAAAAATGTTTAATGAAATAAAAAAATATAAATCTAATTTATTGTTTTTTGTAATAGCATCATCAATAATTTTATTTATATTTTCATTTGGGATCTTCGAAAATTGGCAAGTCAAATTGAATGATTACCTTTTTATTGATGGAAAAGCCAACGAAGAAATAGTAATTATAGCAATTGACGAGAAAACCATATCTAATTTAAATGGTTGGCCACTTTCAAGAACTCATTACGGTAATCTTCTTGAATTTTTAAATAATTCCTCACCAAAAGTTGTAGCTTTTGATATTTCATTTTTTGATACTAAAGTAGAAGAAGATCAAATATTCATACAAGAGGTAAAAAAAGCTAGCTATCCAATAGTTGTAAGTAGTGAAATAGTTAACAATGAAGTACTTTTACCATTTGATGAACTTCATAAAGTAACTCAAGCAGGTTTTGTCAATTTACCTCCTGATGTGGACGGTGTAATAAGGAAAGCACAATTAATTATAGATAAAAACCAAAATTGTGAACTATCGTTTGCTTTGAAAATTACCTCGTTAATTAAAAAAGTAGAAATCAATAATTGTAAAGAAGTTTTTGTTAATGATACAAAAATAACAGATAACCAAAAAATTTTAATCAACTTTGCAGGTAAACGAAAAACCTATTTAACGTTATCAATGATTGATGTTTTAAATGGAAAATACCCAAAAGATTTATTTAATGAAAGAATTGTAATGATAGGTGCAAATGCCAGAAATTTACACGACGAATATTTCACTCCAATAGGAAATGAACCAATACCAGGTGTAGAAATACAAGCAAACATCGTTGATACACTTTTATCACAAAAAATTTTGAAAACGCCGAATTTCATTGCAAGCTTAATTTTATTGTTATTTTTAGGTACTGTTAGTTTTGCAATTGGTAATAAATTAAAACCACATTTGGGATTAGGCTTATACTTTAGTTTAATTTTTAGTTCGTTTTTCTTAAGCATTAAATTTTTTGATTTAGGATTTATTTTGCCAACATTTTACATAATATTAAGCATCACTCTTTCATATTTTTTTGCAACAGTAAATAATTTTTACAAAAAACATAACGAGATACAAAAAGTTAAAAATATTTTTAAAAGTTATGTTTCAAAAGATGTTCTCAATGAAATTCTTGAAAATATTGATAATCTTCAATTACAAGGTAAAAAAGCAACAATAACAATTCTTTTTTCAGACATTAGAGGTTTTACAACAATTACAGAAAATTTGCCTGCTGAAAAATTAGTTCAAGAACTAAACAGATATTTAAGTTTGGCAAGTAAAGAAATTATTAAAACTAATGGAATTATTGACAAATACATCGGTGATGCAATTATGGCTTTTTGGGGAGCTCCAATAGAAAACACAAATCATGCTTTAAATGCATGTAAATCAGCAGTTGGTTTAGTGAAAGCAATTGAAATTTTTAATAAATCTCGTCCAGAGTGGCTACCTGAATTTAAAATAGGCATTGGTATCAACACTGGTGAAGCAAATGTTGGAAATATTGGATCAAATGAAAAATTGGACTATACAGTAATTGGCGATTCAGTGAATTTGGCTTCTCGTGTCGAAAGTTTAACAAAACTTTACGATCAAACAATTTTAGTTACCGAAAATACAATAAATAATCTACCTAAAGATAGTTTTGTCATTCTAAAAAATTCTAATGACTTCAAAAAAATTGATGATGTTTTGTTTTTTCGTTTTATTGATAAAGTTATAGTGAAAGGTAAAAATAAAGGTGTTAAGTTATATTCTTTGATTACAAAAAAAGAAGCTCTTGATAAAATAAATAACATTGAAAAGTATGAAGTAGCCTACAAATATTACGTAGATGGAGAATGGGATAAAAGTTTGAAAATTCTATCTGGTATTAAAAATGACGGTCCAAGTTCTCAACTAATTGACAGAATCCAAAATAACAAAGCTCAGCCAGTTAAAAATGGATGGGTCTTAACTTCCAAATAAAACTAAATCTAAAACTTAGATACAATGTTTACATAAATCATGTAGACTATAAGCCCAACTGTACCACTTAAAAACGTTCCCCAAAACCAATCAATAAATGTTAATTTCACACTCCATGAGGAAAGTACAGCCCAATTAGTAAGTTCATATGTTCCATAAGTAAAAAAACCAAATAACGCCCCAAACAAAAACGCATAAAAATAACTATCATAATCAATTCCGCCTTTAATGATTGCAAAAAATACCAAACCACAGTTGTACATAATATAAAATAAAATTACAGGAATTAACCTTGGAGCAATTGAATTGCCGCCACGAGTTCTAAGTAACTCTCCCATTTCGTTGATATACAAAGATTTTGCAATTACACCAAGCCAGACAAAATCAATTATAGTAAAAACTATCATTGAGACAATTACTAAAACTATAAAATGTATGATTCCCATGTTCTAAATTTAAAAAATAAAAAATTATTTAATTATTCAACCGTAACTGATTTAGCTAAATTTCTTGGTTTATCAACATTTCTACCAAGTTTCTTTGCTACATAATAAGCAAAAAGTTGTAATATTACAATAAAAACAAACGGTTCCATATCAAATTTTACCTGAGGTAGCGTCAAAAAATCATCAATAAATTTTGAATCAAATGATATTTGCTCGTCTGTAAATAAAATTACTTTTCCATTTCTTGCTTTGATTTCTAGGGCATTACTTAAAGTTTTGTCAAAGTAAAAATTTTTAAAAGCTAACACAACCGACGGGAAAAGCTCATCAATCAAAGCAATGCTACCATGTTTCATTTCTCCAACAGGCAAACCTTCAGCATGAATGTACGAAATCTCTTTTAATTTTAAGGCTCCTTCAATAGCTAGTGGATAAGCAAGCCCTCTTCCAAGAAAGAAAAAATTTTTAAAGTGAGCATATTTTTGTGATAGAGATTCAATTTGCGAAGTGAAGGAAAGAGTTTCATGAATTTTATCTGAAATTTTAGTAAATTCACTTAAATATTCTTCTATTTTAAACTTTTTAAATTTGTTGTGAGCTAAGTTTATTGCAATCAAAAAAAGTATTGCGACTTGTGCCAAAAATGTTTTTGTGGCCGCAACTCCAACTTCATGGCCTGCATTAAGAAATATTGTTTGATTAGACATTCTATCAAGAGTTGATTCAGGAGTATTGCAAATGGCAACAATTTTACATTTTTTTGATTTAGCATACTCAACTGCGCTAATGGTATCTGCTGTTTCACCACTTTGTGATATCGCAATTATTAAATCGCTTTTTTTCAAAACTGGATTTCTAAGTTTAAATTCTGAAGCTATTTCAACATTTGTTGGAATTTGAGCAAACTTTTCAATCCAATACTTACCAAGTAACCCAGCATTGTATGAACTCCCACAAGCTAAAATTATAATTCTTTTAAAATCTTTTTTATTTAAGTTTAAAAATTCACTCTTAAAACCTGAATCACTCAAATACTCTGAAATAATATTTTTAATTACTTCTGGCTGCTCATTAATTTCTTTAAGCATGTAATCATCATAATTTTTATTACTCACTTGTTTAGCAGTTAACTTTAACTTTTTAAAATTTACTTTAACTGAATTTCCTCTAAAATTAAAAAGTTTAGGTTGTTTTCCATATTCTAAAATGGCGTATGTTTCATCTTCCATAAACAAGAAATTATTGCAAAATTCAAGAAGAGCATTTGCATCTGATGCAACATAAAATTCACCTTTATTTTTACCTATTACTAGCGGACTTTTACATTTTGCGATAAAAATCTTTTTAGGTTCAATAGAAGTTACCATTGCTATTGCAAAACTACCTTTTAACATTTTTAATGTCTCCTTGAAAGCCTCTATCAAATTCATTCCAGTGTCTACAAAACTTTGAACTAAATTGGGAATTACTTCCGTGTCTGTCTCGCTATAAAAACTAAAACCTAATTTTTCAAGGTGTGTTTTGAGCTCTAAATAATTTTCAATTATCCCATTGTGTACTACAGCAATTTTTTTATTATTTGAAAAATGAGGATGCGTATTTGTTAAATCAACCTTGCCATGAGTTGCCCAGCGTGTATGACCAATTCCACAGGAAGACTTAAAATTTTGTAATGAATTTTCTGAAATTTGAGATGAAAACTCAGAAACACTACCAACATGCTTGTTAGTAATAATTTCAGAACCACTTATCAAAGAAATTCCAACACTGTCATAACCTCGATATTCAAGCTTTTGAAGTCCTTTCAGTATCACTTCAAGAGCGTTACTGCGACCACTATAAGATACTATTCCACACATATTATTTTAAATTATTTCAGCTATTCCTTTTTCGAGATCATCAGAAACTTTTTTAAATTTTACATTTTCTAAAACTCTGCCATCACTATACTTCACACTTACTTTTTCATTCCTACCAAAAGTTTTTGATTTAATTTGTTTATTGGTTGAGGAATGTTGTTGATTTGATTTATTGATAGAATTTATAGCAACTTGATTTGAAATTACTGAATTATTTTTATTTGCTAAACTAGATATATCCATTTCTCTATCTCCAGTTACAACATCTTCTATTTGCTCTCTATTTGTAGTAATTTTCTGTATAAATGAAGATTCTCTTGCATCAACTCTTCTAAGTTTCATAAAAGTTTTTGCAGTTTCAGAATTTATTGACAAAACGAAAGAATTAAACACTTCGAACGCTCTATTTTTGTATTCAACAAGAGGATTCTTTTGCGCATATTGTTGTAATCTTACTCCATCACGAATATCTTTCATGATTTCAAGATGATCTACCCATTTAACATCAAATTGTCTCAGAGTAATAACTTTAATTATTGAATAAATATCATCTTTAAATTCTCTAAATTTGGATTTTGCAATATCATTAACAAAGTTAACCAAAAATCTTTCTAGTTCAGAAATCTTTAGTTCTTTTAGTTTATGTAAAATTTGATCTTTTAAATTATCTTCTGATAAATTTAGATGTTCTATCCATAATTTTTCAGGAATAAACTTAAGCAGGTCATTTACAAGCTCAGAATAATTTTCATCACTTGAACCATTTTTAAAATTTAAATCAATAAGCCTTTTTACTTCATTTTCTAATTTTTGAATCATAAATTCAGTAAGTTTCTCTCTTGCAGCCTCAACTTTCTTTTCTAAATCTTCTCGTTGTTTTTCATTTTCTAGCGATCTAATATTAATGATATCTTGACCAATTTTAAATTTGCCTAAAGCATTATCAGCCAAAGTCAAAAAATCCCTTCGAATTGTATAAAAAACTTCACGATGTTGATTCATTACATCATCGTATTCAACAACATTTTTTCTTCTATCGAAATTCATACCTTCAATTCTCTTTTGAGCACTTTCAATTTGCTTAGATAACATCCTCAATTCAATTGGTTGGTCATCATCCATTCTAACCATGTTTAAAATCTTAGCCATTATTTCACCACCTAACACTCTCATTATCTGATCTTCTAAAGAAACATAGAATCTTGTTTCACCAGGTTCACCTTGTCTACCAGTTCTACCTCTAAGCTGGTTATCAATTCTTCGAGAATCATGTCGTTCGGTACCGATCACATAAAGCCCACCCATCTCAATTATTTCTTTCCAAGCATCATCGCCTCTAACTCCTCCACCTACTACGATATCTGTTCCTCTACCAGCCATGTTTGTCGCAACTGTTACAGCTCCCTTTTTTCCCGCTTTTGCAATTATTCTAGATTCTCGTTCATGATACTTTGCATTTAAAACTTCATGCTTAACTCCTGCTTCATCAAGCATTTTTGAAAGTAATTCTGATTTCTCAACTGATGCCGTACCAATTAGGACAGGCCTTCCAATTTTGTTTTGTTCAATTACATCCCTTACTACAGCTCTAAATTTAGCATCCATTGTTTTGTAAATTCTATCTGGATGGTCTATTCTAATCACAGGTTTATTTGTTGGAATTTCTACAGATTCTAAACCATAAATTTTATAAAATTCTTCCTGTTCCGTCATAATAGTTCCAGAACCTCCACACAAAACCTTATACAATCTAAAGAAATTTTGAAATGTAATTGTGGCAAATGTTTTAGTTTCTTGTTTAATTTCAACGCCTTCTTTCGCTTCAATAGCTTGATGCAATCCTTCAGAATACCTTCTTCCTTTCATAATTCTTCCTGTAAACTCGTCAACTATTAAAACTTCGCCATTTTTAACCAAATATTTGTCGCCTTTTATGTAAAGAGCTTTAGCTTTTAGTGCATTTTCAACATGATAAGCCATGCTAAAGTCGTCCCACAAATTTGCAACACCCAAAATATCTTCTAACCTTTTAATTCCTTCTTCTGTTAGTAAAACAGAAAATGATTTAAAATCAACAGTATAATCTCTCCCTTCTTCAAGTTGGGCAACTGCTTTGGCAAATGTAGTGTATTTTTCTGTATCAGATTCTTGAGGTATTCCAGAAATTATTAGTGGAGTTCTCGCTTCATCAATTAAAATCGAATCTGCTTCATCAATAACACAAAAGTACAACTCTCTCTGAACCATTTTATCTATTGAGCTCGCCATGTTATCTCTCAAGTAATCAAAACCAAACTCATTATTGGTACCATAAGTTACATCCATTTGATATGCAACTTTTTTTGGAACTTCAAGCAAGTTAAGTCCTTCCATCCTATCAATTTCTAAAGCCTGTTTTTTTCTCTGCTCCAGCGCCTCTTTCCCCTTGTATTTTTCTAGTTCATCATCCCTAATGAATCTATATGATCCATTTGGTGTTATGATGCCAACAGAAATACCTAATTCACTTAAAAAATGTCCAACATATTCCCCACCGACTTTTGAAAGGTAATCATTTACCGTTGCTAAATGAGCGCCTCTACCCACCAGTGAGTAAAGAGCCAAAGGTAAAACAAAAGTCCTTGTTTTACCTTCACCAGTTTTCATTTCTACTAATCGTTGCCCTTGCGCCAAAACCATTGCTGCTTTTATCTGAACCGAGTGAAAAGAGTGGCCTGATTTTCTCTTAAAAACTTCATCAATGTATGCATAAACTTCTGGCATTACTTCCAAAACTTTATTGAAAATTTTTTGTTCATATGAAGGAATGTCTGATTTAGTTCTTCTAAATTGTTTGAGAGATCTCATTGCCTCTTCAGGTACATTTTTGGATAACTCTTTAAACTCATTCTTAATCTCATTAATTCTTTCTCTCATTTCATCATTGGTGAGATTTTCAGACTTTTCTTTGAAGGATTGAAATTTTTTAAAATCAGGTTCAACCGATTTAATGATTCTATTGCTTCCGTCAAATATTTTTTTAAATTTATTGATCATTCGTTAAATTTAGTTTTAAAATAAGCTTTCTTATTCTATCTCTTTAATCAATTTTTATCAAGTTTATGTACAATTAAAAATTAATGTATACTTAGAGGCATGAAGAAAGGAAAAGAAAATATATAGGTCACGCACAAAACCATCTTTTTTAAAAAAAATAAACAGCAAAACAAAAAGCTCCAGATTTTAGGTTGATAGGAGTTGTAACTTTGTTGCTAACTATAGGATTATTGATGATTTTTAGCGCAAGTGCGCCCACAGTTGCAAACAAAGTTGAATATAACTCTGATGCATTTTTCTTTGTCAAACGACAACTTGCTTGGATTTTTGTGGGAGGCATTCTATCAATTTTTATGTTTATATTTCCTCTAAATTTTTTCAAAAAAAACTCCTTTTTATTTTTATCAATTGGATTGTTTTTTCTTTTAATAATTGCAATTGAAGCAGTTTTCAAAATCAACTTGCCATTTGTGATTGAAAGAAATGGAGCTGTACGTTGGATTGACGTTGGAGTAACTGAGATTCAAATTGTTGAATTTATAAAATTAGCATATATAATTTATGCATCCGCTTGGCTTACTAGCATTGAAAAAGAAATTAAAAAAAGCTCATCAACAGAAGATCACGTTAAAATTATTCTAAAATTTCTGATTCCATTAGGAATTGTAAGTTTACTTGTTTTAGCTCAAAGAGATTTAGACACAACAGCAATTTTAGTATTAACTATTTTTAGTATATTTTTTGTTGCTTTCAACGAAAAAATTTACACATTAGCTATAGTTTCATTGCTGATTTTATCATTTTCTGTAGGTTTACTCGCAATTCAACTAGAGGATTACAGGGCGCAAAGATTTCAAGGATATTTAGAAATAATTTTAAATGGCGAACCTTCAGATGAAAGCGCCAGAGATCAGAATTTTCAAACTTGGAGTGGGATTATAGCAATAGGTAGTGGAGGGATTTTTGGCAAGGGTTACACAGAATCTCGAACTAAACATGGGTTCCTTCAGGAGGCAGCATATACTGATTCAATTTTTGCGGTAATAGGAGAAGAATTTGGAATATTCGGAAGTTTAATAGTAATTGGTTGCTTTTTGTATCTTTCAAAAGTTGGTGTTGATATTGCCAAAAATTGCTCAGATAAATTTGGATCACTTGTTGCAGTTGGCATAACTTCATGGATATCAATACAAGCATATCTAAATATCGCTGCAAATTTAAGCGTAATTCCCTTTGGAGGTATTCCCTTACCTTTTTTATCTTACGGTGGAAGTAGTGTAATAGCACTTTTAATGGCCACAGGTCTTTTACTGAATATAAGCAGAATTAGAAACATTTAAATTCTTTCTGCAAGTACCACTAAACGCTGCTCATTAGAATATAATGGATGACAAGTTACAATTTTTACGTAATCATTGTAAGGTGACATAGTATAGATAACCGGATCGTTAGAATCAAAAACATTAGTACCCACCACATTATATGTTAATTTTTCACCGAACAAATCAAAACTAATCTCGTCTCCAATTTCTAACTTATCTAAATACCAACAACTTTTTGGATGGTTTGGACCAAAATATCTTCTGTGGCACAACAACACAAATTCACCTTGACCTAAATTGTATGATGCAGGATGAACCCAGAAACCTATTTTCAATAGCTCGCTTGCACCAAAACCTTGAACCACCGGCGCATCCACACCAATTTTAGGAATTTTAATCTGCATATTTATCTGAGTTGTACCTGCTTGAAATTGTTGCTCAGCAAAAATAGCATCATTTACAATTTCATCAGGCAAGTTTTGTAAACTCGTATCTTCAAATTCATTTTGTTCTGAAGGTAGATTATTTTCTGGCACTTCAAAATTGTAATTTAATTGTTCAATTGGGCTTTCATGGTTAGTTTCCTCTATGTTTGGTGTAATTTGAGGTGATTCCGATTGGATATCTTGTTTAAGTTTAGCAAGAGTTTTTAAAGATTTTAGTATAGTTCTGTAGTCCTTTTTTTCTTGTTCTTGATTTAATTCATTATCATTATCTTTGTTAGATACGCTCTCAACCTCAATCTCAAAATTATAATCTGTTTCAATAATTTCTGCTCTAATTTCGCTTGTTGTTGCATTCGTAGTGCTATTCAAGAGCGGCTTCATAATATTCCAAACAATATTCAAAATAGCGACCAAGGCAATAATACACACCAGTAGAATTATACCTATAGTCAAAAAAGTGTTTCTGTCTTCTTTTTTCATTGTAACCTTTTACATCATGCTATAATCACTCAAATTATAACATTAAAACTATGAGAAGAAATTTTCTGCTGACTTTATTGATTATTTATAGTTTATTAATTTTTTTTCTTTTTATTGGTTCAATAAATTCTACCCTAAACCAAAACGAGCTTAATGCTCAAGTACAAGTTGGTTCGCCTTGCCAAACTGCACAGGATTGCCATGCACTAAACTGTGAATATCCCCAGGCAACCTATTGCACAACCGGTGAAGTAACAAGTGGGTTTTGTGTGTGCATGAACTGGGATCAGCAACCGTCGTGGAACAATGGATGCTTGGGAAATCCGTATGCAGAACCACCAGCTTGTCCACAAGGATGGGAAGACTGCGGCACAAGTGCAGGATCATGCTGGTGATCCATTTTGCATTAAACAAGAAAATTTACTAGTTGTGGGAAGATGTCCAGGTTGTGATAACCCATCAATAATTTATAGGTATTGTAGACAATCCGTTGATCTCCCAGGCTGTTATGAACAATGCAATGCAACTTTTGGATGTAGAGACAATTTGGTATGTGACACGACTAGAGGAGTATGTGTAAATCCTGAGTTTCCAGATAGCCCAACATGTCAAGCTCAATCTTCAACATTTTGTGGAAATGCTATTTGTGAAGAAGGAGAACTGTGTGAAAGGGTAGAGGAAAACTCTCAAACTTTTAGGCGATGTACTGCTTTGGGCGCTCCACCTTCAGGTCAACTAGTAGCCAACTGTAGAGACATTCTCAATAGCTCAAATGAACCTCCAACACAATATTCATGCACGTTTTGTGGTGATGGAATAAGGCAAAGTAACGAAGAGTGTGATTATGCTGTTGATGAAAATTGTAATTTAAATTGTATGTTTGAAGAAAGTCAAACGTCAATGTCAATAGATAAAAGAATTTTAAATGAGAAGGACTTATCTTATTGGTGAACAAATAAATTTTGAAATTATTATAACAAATACAGGGAACACGACACTTAATGTTGTAGAGTTTTGGGATAGATGGGATTCAAATTATATTAGATTTAACAATGGCTACATTATCAAAAACAATTTAACCATTAACGATATTTCACAAATTATAACTGAGCAAAATAACTCTCAAATTTACATTGCAGATATTACAAACTCTATTTTGGGTGATCTTGAGCCAGGAGAAAGTTTTCTGATTTATTTAAATTTTACAGCAGTTAATCCAACACCTTTTTATGTTGGTGAAACATGCAACAACGCAATAGCTAGTGGAGATGAAATTCCAGAAGTTCGCGATAAGGTTTGCTTTATATATTCAAAATCAAAACACAGACTTGTAAAAATTTTTAAATAAAATTAAGATTAAACTATGCAAAAAGATTCATGGGTTGACCGATTTGATTCAGTTTTACAAAGATTTTTTGAAATTCTTCCAGGATTTTTAATTTGGATTTTATTGCTCGCTCCCATTTGGATGGGTCTTGCTTTTCCATACATTGTTTTCAATGCAATGATTATTTTAGCTCTTTTTTGGGTTTATAGAGCCACAATTTTTTCAATTGGTTCAATTGTAGGATTGATTAAATATAACAAGCAAAAAAAAATAGATTGGTTACAAGAATGCCTTAAACTAGAAAGAGAAAAGCTACCTGATCCGGAAACTTTGCCTAAAGATTCGCTTCTTCCTAATCATTTGATTGTCATAGCAAATTACGGAGAGGATTATGATGTTTTAACCAGAACAATAAATGGAATAATTAATCAAAATTACCCCAAAGAAAAATTATTTTTATCTGTTTCAATCGAAGCTCGCAAAGCTAAAAAAGATCCAGATTATGCAAAACGGGGGGAATATTTAAAAAGAGATTTTGGTGATTTTTTTGGTGATAGGTTAATGTTTTTTGTGCATCCAGACGATATTCCTGGTGAAGCAATAGGCGCTGCATCAAATAGAACTTGGGGCACCAAAAAAGCTGTTGAGATTTTAGAACAAAAAGGTTATGACCTAAATGAATTCTTGGTATCTGCGCCTGATGGCGATATATTAATTTCTCCAAATTATCTCGCAGATTTAACCCACAAATGGTTAATTGCTAAAGACAGAAACAAAAAGTTTTATCAAACAGCAATGTATACTTTTAATAATAATTACTGGGATATTCCAATTATGATTAGGATTTTGTCAATAAGTCTCACCATACCTGTTTTGGCATCTTCAGTTGTTGAAAAAAGAAAAAGAGAAACTCACTCGTTGTTTACAATGAATTTGGGAGTAATGAAAGCAGTAAATTATTGGGATACAAGCTTAGGAATAGATGACACTCCGTTTTATTGGAGACCATTCGATTATTTTAATGGTGAATGGTGGTGTGAAGTTTTTTTCTCTCCGCTTCATGCTGATGGTGTTTACAATGATAATTATTTTAAAAATCATATTGATCAGTACAAACAATATGTCCGGTGGGGATGGGGAGTTGTAACCATACCAATAGCCTTCAAAGTTATGCTTAAAAATAAGAAAATTTCTATTTGGAAAAAAATTTATAAAACTTACATTTTGCTTGAAAAGTTCGTATTATTCAAGGTTGTTGCATTTTTACTTTCTTTTACAATTCCAATAGTTTTATTGATAAATCCAAAAGTTAATGAGCTTGTTATTTCAGTCTCTGCTCGTGAAATGGTGTCAATTTTTATGACTTTAGCAGTTTTATTTTTAGTGCCATCTTCTATTGTTAAGTTATATTTACTTCCAGAAAGGCCAAAAAATATGTCATTTTTAAAATTTGCATTTTTATTTTTCATTGAAATTCCATTGAGCTATGTAGTTTATTTATCTTATGGATTTTTACCGTTTATAGACGCAACTACGAGAATGATGTTAGGACAAAAGCATGCAAAAGCTATAACATGGTCAGAAAAGAAAATAGCAGAACAAAATAAATTGGCAAAATCTGAACAAATTTAGTATAATAAAGTCGAGCCGAGGTGGTGGAATTGGTAGACACGCTGGTCTTAGGAACCAGTGCTCGCAAGAGCTTGCAGGTTCGACTCCTGTCCTCGGTACCAATTACTCACTATCTTTTTCAATAATTACCAAATGACTTATTCCGAATATTCCTAATGGAGTTTTTTCTAGTTTATGAAAAATTTTTTTAATTATTTTACCAATGGCTCCATATCTTCTTTCTAGCCCATCAAAACCAGGAAAAACATGTTTATGATAAACTACATGATAATTAATTTGTGTATTTAAGGATGCCTTTTCAAAAACTTTATTTAAATCTCTACATGAATAATTTCTAACATGTGGAGCAAATTTTTTCTTAATAAATTTAGGTAACCATGGAAGTAACGGAATATTTCCCCAAATATATTTCTTCCCAACGAAAATTCCATGCTGCTCAAAAGGCCATAGAGTGTTAGGGGTAAATATTATTAAATGTCCACCATTTTTTAAAACTCTTAGACACTCTTCTATAGTTTTAACATCATTTTCAACATGCTCCAAAACTTCGTTTTGAAAAACAACGTCAAAAAAACTATCAGGAAAATCTAAACTTTCTGCAGGACCAATTTTGAAATTATTTGTTGAAATTTTAACTTTTGATTTATTGTTATTGGCTTCAAATTTTTTTAAAGATTCAGCATCATAATCAACTCCATAAATGTTTTCAGGAGAGGTAAACTCAGCAAATCGAATCATCCAAACACCTTCTCCAGCACCTAAATCTAAAATCTTCTTATCTTTTAAATCCACTAAACCTAATATTTTTTTCAACCTTCGTTCAAAACCTTTTGAAAAAATGCTTCCAGGTTTTCCAAGGTGTGCAAATTTAGTTGAATTACTCATAACTTTCATGCTTTACAATTTAACACGAATTTATTTTTAACAAAAGAAAAATATTCCAAACTTGAAACTTAAAAACAAAAATATTAAACTTTAAGTATGAGAAAAATAATTACACTTTTTTTAACATTCGTTTTGATTGTTATTTTTTCATCTGTCTCTGGTTTTGGTGGAGCATTTGTATATTTTCAACTATTTGAAAATAGCAGAGAGACAACACAGGCGATCATAAACAGACCGGTTGAAATAATTGATGAAGAATCAAATATAATTAATGTAGCACAAGAAGCTAGTAAATCTGTAGTTAGCATTATTATAACTAAAGATGTACCCATATACGAAAATTACTATTATAACCCTTTTGAAGGTGATCCATTTTTTGAAGGATTTAGAATACCAGGCAGACGACAAAGCGGTACAGAAGAAAGAAGAGTAGGCGCAGGAACTGGATTTGTTGTAAGTGAAGATGGATTGATTATCACGAATAGACATGTGGTAAATTTAGAGGATGCAAGTTATACAGTCATTTTTGAAAATGGAGATAAATTTGAAGCTACTGTTCTTGCGCGCGATACTCTGCTAGACATAGCAATCATCAAGATCGATGCTGAAAATTTACCAGCTCTCAACTTAGGAAGTTCAAGCAACCTAAAGGTTGGTCAAACAGTTATTGCTGTTGGTAATGCGCTTGGGCAATTTAGTAATACTGTAAGCAAAGGTATAGTATCAGGACTAAGTAGAGATATAATTGCAAGTGACGCGAGTGGGTTTAATACAGAACAGATTCATGATTTAATTCAAACTGATGCAAGTATTAATCAAGGAAATTCTGGAGGACCACTTTTAGATATAAATGGAAATGTTATTGGAGTAAATGTGGCTGTGGCACAAAATGCTGAAAACATTGGTTTTGCAATTCCTATTGATTTGGTAAAAGATGTTTTGGAGAGATATTTAGAATTCGGAACAATTGAACGACCAATGCTTGGCGTTAGATATAGAATTGTTACTGAAGAATTTGCTGAAAAAAATAATCTTGGTGTAAATTACGGTGCATTGCTTGTGCCAGGAAATAATGATGAACCAGCAGTTGTAAAAGGTAGTCCAGCAGATAAAGCAGGATTGAAAGCTTACGATATAATTTTAGAAATCGATGGTGAAAAAATTACAGAAGAAAACACTTTGCTAAACATAATCCAAAATAAAAGGATAGGTGACGAAATAACTGTAAAATATTTCAGCGACGGAACTGAAAAAGAGACAAAAATAAAGTTATTTAAATTTACTTCAGAAGAATAAATCAAAATTATTATTTTTTTTATAAAAAACTATTCAGCAAGATTTTTTTGAATGTACTCTGTAATGTTTGAGATATTTATTCTCTCCTGCTTCATTGTATCTCTATCTCTCACTGTAACTTTATTATCTTCTAGTGTTTGAAAATCAACGGTTACACAAAATGGAGTTCCGATTTCATCTTGACGTCTGTATCTTTTACCAATTGATCCTCTTTCATCATATTCAACCATAAAGTTTTCTTTCAAAGTATCCCAAATTTTTAAACTTATATTAACTAAATCAGGTTTTTTTGAAAGAGGAAGCACTGCAACTTTGATTGGCGCAATACTTTTCTTAAGTTTTAAAACAATTCGAGTAGTCCCATCTGGTAAAGTTTCATTGGTCCACGAATTATCAAGAAGTGCCATTACAATTCTATTTAAACCACAAGATGCTTCAACTATCCATGGAATGTATCTTTCATTTCTTTCGTTATCAAAATATTCTAGTTTTACTTTAGAGAATTTTTGATGTTGAGACAAATCATAGTCAGAACGAGCATGAATTCCCTCAATTTCATCAAACTTACCCATAGATTTAAAATTATAAACTATATCTTCAGCAGCTTTTGCATAAAAAACAAGCTTTTCATGAGGTCTAAAATTTAATTCACTCTTAGGTATTCCTAGTTTATTGATGTACCAATCTAACCTTATTTGCTTCCACTCTTCAAATGTCTCGTCATTACTATCTGGATGAATAAAATATTGCAATTCCATTTGCTCAAATTCTCTAGTTCTAAAAATAAATTGACGAGCAACAATCTCATTCCTAAAGGCTTTTCCAACTTGAGCAATACCAAAAGGTATTTTTACTCTCATGTTGTCTACAATATTTTTATAATTTAAGTAAATCCCTTGACAAGTCTCCCCTCTTAAATACGTAACATTATCTTCGTTAAACGATGAATCTGTAGTGCCTAAGTTCGATTTTACTAGCAAATTAAAATTCCTAGGGTAAGTTAGTTCATGACCATCAGGACTTTTTATATCAAAAAGCTCAATTAGAGAAGCAATTTGTTCAGGTTTAAGTTTATCAAAATCTTCCTTTTCTATAGCTTGTTTAACATCTTTATCAGATATGGAATCTATAAATTCATTTTTTTTGTTTTTAAAATTTTGATCATTTTTAACCCAATCTTCCAATAAATGATCAGCCCTATAACGCTTGTGAGTTTTTTTGTCTTCAACCAAAACATCTGAAAAACCCCCTACATGACCCGAAGCTACCCAAGTAGTTGGATGCATAAAAATTGCTGAATCCAAACTCACAATATCTCTTCTTTCTTGCCACATAGCTTTTTGCCACTCATTTTTTACATTTTCTTTCAACAAATACCCATAATGACCATAATCATAAATTGCTTGAAACCCTCCGTAAATTTCTGATGAAGGAAAAATAAATCCAGCTTCTTTTGCCCATGCTTTAAATTGTTCTAAATTTTGTAATTTTTGCATACAGTGAGTAAAAACTAGTATTATTTTATCATAAAAAAAGCTAAAATTTTATTAAAAATAAAATATTTGCTAAAATTAAATATGATAGATATAACTGATTTACGAAATAATCCTCAAAAATATATTGATTTAATTGCAAAAGGAAGAGGTGATGCCAAAAGGGCAGATATTTCAAAATGGTTAAAACTGGATACACAAAGAAACGAATTAATCAAAAAAATCAATAAAAAAAGAAACAAACGAAACGAATTAAGTAAAGGTCTCAAAGGTAAACCTTCTCCTGAAATTATCAATGAAGTTAAAAGGGTAAAAGTTGAAGTTGAGGAATTAGAAACTAAATTAAGTCAAATAGAAGAAGAATGGAAAGAAATTTTAGATTGGATACCAAATTTACCTCTCGATGAAGTTCCTGATGGAGTAAGTGAACTGAATAATGTTGAAATCAAAGCTTGGAATCCCGAAATTGGTTATTTTGATGAAACTATGCTTGAAGGTTGTGATGGTTCAAGCAAGTTCATGAATGATCAAGGGTCACATCAAGATGAAATGTTTAAGACCTTGCCACACTGGGAAGTTGCAGATAATTTAAAAATTGTAGATTTACAGGCAGGAGCAAAAGCATCTGGTTCAAGATTTTATTATTTATCGGGTGATGGTGTATTGCTATTTGAAGCCGTAGTTCAACTGATGTGGCAAAAGTTACTAAGTGAAGGCTTTATTCCTTTGTATTCTCCATTATTGGTAAGGGAAAGCGTATTGTATGGTTCTAGCCATTTTCCAGGTGATGCGGATCAAGTTTACAAAATCGAAAGCAAAAATATTGAAGATTCAAATGATTTGTACTTGGTTGGCTCTTCCGAACCCTCTAATTTTGCAAAATTCATGAATAAAACACTGAATTTAGATGATTTACCAATAAAACTAATGGCGCGAAGCACATGTTTTCGAAGTGAAGCTGGAAGCTGGGGTAAAGATGTTCGGGGAATTAAACGAGCTCACCAATTTGAAAAACTAGAAATGAATATAATTTGTAAAAATGATTTAGAAGAAAGTAGAAAAATGCACGAATACTTACTAAGTTTAAATGAATGGTTACTTCAAGAATTAAAAATTCCATATCATGTAATCAATATGTGTATTGGTGATTTAGGTTACTACGCAGCAGCCAAAAAATACGATATTGAATTCTGGACACCAAGCCAAAAATGTTTTACGGAAATTATGTCAAACAGCATCACTACTGATTATCAATCAAGAAGATTAAATATTAAATACAAAAATGAAAATAATGAACTAAGTTTTGTTCATACCTTAAACGACACTGCAGTTACACATAGAATATTGATAGCAATAATTGAACACTACCAACAATCTGACGGCTCAATAAAAGTTCCAGAGGCATTACAAAGTTATATAAAAAAAGAATTTATTTTTAAAAACAAATTATAGATATGGCTGAAGCTTTTAATCATAGCTGTGAGCATGGGGGTGGGAATGAGAGATTTGATGAGGCTGAATTTCTAGAAAGAAATATTGCATAAGGCTGAGAGAATTTTGAGTGCTATAATAACTTATATAGATCCCAAGTATAAACAAAATCGAAAAGAGCGATTAGAAGGCAATACTATACAACACGAAAAAGAACGCGTTCGAAGAGTTTTACGAAACTGGGAGGAACAAAAAATTAAAATAATAAATCAAATTATTGAAGATAGACTTGTTAATACAAATTGCAATGAAAAAGAAGCTGAAGAAGAGTATGAAAGAATACTTAATGCTCTTAAAGAATATCAAGATTGGCTTATTAATTATAGCTTATTCGAGAACCTACCTGAATCCTAACCCTCTTAGATTGATAATAATCATAAAAAATGATATAATTAAATATGTATAAATTTAGGAAATTAACTGATGCTGATATTAAAGGTAAAACGGTAGTGGTCAGAGCTAATTTAGATGTGCCTTTGGATGAGTATGGAGAAATTGTAGATGATACAAGAATTAAAGCTTCAATTCCAACTTATGAATACTTACTCAAACAGAATTGTAAAATTGTTGTAATTGGTCACCTTGGAAGACCAAACGGAAAATATGTTGATGAACTATCTTTGTTCCCAGTAAGGTTTGCTCTTGGTAAACTTCTAGGAATCCAGATCAAATTTACACAACTTGAATCATGTGCAAACTCCATTAAATACATGAATCCAGGCGAAATCACAATGATTGAAAATTTGCGGTTTGATCCTCGCGAAGAAAGTAAGAATGAAAATGAAAGAAGGGAGTATTTAAAAATTTTAACTGAGCTTTGTGATGTTTATGTAAATGATTGCTTTGGTGTCTATAAGAAGCATGCATCCGTTTATGATCTTCCTCAAATGATGGAAAGCTATGCAGGTTTTAGTATAATAAACGAAGTAGAAAATTTGAACAAACTGAAAGAGGAATCAAAATCACCTTTTGTTGGTATTTTTGGAGGTGCCAAAATTGAAGACAAAATTCCAGTTATTGAAAAATTTTTAAACAAAGTTGATACTATTTTACTTGGCGGAGCTATGGCTTATACGTTTCTCAAAGCTCAAGATATAAATGTTGGTAAATCTAAGACCCAAGATGATCTTTTGGATGTAGCTCGAGATATTCTCACAAAAGCTCAAAATAGTAAAACAGAAATAATATTACCAATTGATCACCTAGCTAGTGATTCTTTTGATTCAGAAGCAAAAGTAATTGAGATACAAAACCAAAACATACCTGATAACTTAGTTGGCATGGATATTGGCCCTAAAACAACTGTCATGTATAGAGAAATTATAGAATCAGCGCAAACAGTTCTTTGGAATGGTCCTATGGGTGTATTTGAATTTGAAAATTTCAATAAAGGAACAGAATCAATAGGTGAATTTATTGCACTTGGAACTCCAAAGGGTGCTTACAAAGTTGCTGGAGGTGGTGATACAATACTTGCTATGCAAAAACTCAAAATAAAACCTTCACGATTTAACCATGTTTCAGTTGGTGGTGGAATGATGATGCAATTTCTTTCAAATGATGAGCTAGAAGTTTTAAAAATTTTGTCCGAATAAAATTGCGTTGATTTTTTTGTTGTGGTAAATTGATTGATAATGATAGAATAAGGTAATATGAAATTGATCAAAAAACTACATCCAGCTACATATTTTTTTGTATTTATTATTATATCTATACTTTTTTATCTTTTTTCCAACTTTGGAGGTGCTCAAGCTGGTATCTATTCATGGATACAAAATGCTTGGGATGGAGGAATAAGCTCAAGCGTTATCACATCTAACACAAATACTTTATCAGAAATAAATAATGTTACTACTTCAGCAAACAAAATAGAAATTCAAATGACTGATCCAAATTGGTTTGATACTAATTGGAAATATAGACAAGTAATTACAATAAATAACCCCAATTCATCTACATTAACTGATTTTCAGGTCAAAATACCTGTTGATACGTCAGCTCTTATTGCAAGTGGAAAATTGCAACTAAATTGTGCAGATGTAAGATTTACTAACCAGTCAGGTAACACTCTATCTTATTGGATTTCTGAAGGCTTTAATGAATGTAATTCAGCATCAACAGATTTTTGGGTGAAAGTAGACAATTTAAATATTGGCGATAATACAATCTATATGTACTATGGTAACCCATCTGCATTACCTGCATCTGATGGTAACGCAACTTTTTTATTTTTTGACGATTTTAATGCTATCTCTCTTGACCTATCGAAATGGGATTCTCTTATTGTTGGCTCACCTAGTGGAGGCAATTGGTTGGTTGAGGATGGGTATTTGAAAGCAGGTAACAATAACAGGTATTTATTATCTAAAACACTTTTAAACGGCACTTATGTAGTTGAAAGTAAAATATATGTAAATTCACTACCCGCCAATGGCTTTACGCCTATAGGTGCACACTCTAATACAAATATTCAAGCATCTATGCTTTTCCACGGTGCAGGAAACAGAGTATATCTGAGAAGGAATAATAGATGGATATTAACCATTTCAGGATTAAATCAGACAGGTTATTGGGCAATTAGTAGTGTATTTGTCAATAGCAGTAATTCAAAACAACAAATCTTTGATATAGCAAATAATAATATAATTTACAATTATGATTTCACTTTGGGAACATTACTTAATGCAAAAGTCTTACTAGGTGCAAGAGGAGATCTTTATAGTTACAATCAAGCTTATTCTGCCAGCTGGGATTGGGTAAGAGCCAGAAAAATCGCAACCACAGATGTAAGTGTAACAATTAACTCCGAAGAAAAAGTTTACCAATTGAATTCTTATGCAACCTCAAATATTTTCAACACCACATTCCCTACTGAATGGAATGAAATTAGTTTTATTGCTTCTGGAACCTTTACTATCAAAGCTAGATCAGACTTTGTGAGCAACATGAGTAATGCTCAACCTTGGAGCTCTTGTGATGCTGTTACTAATGGACTCGATATATCATCAAATAATTGTGTAAATAATGGAGATCAATATATCCAATTCAGAGTAGAGTTTGATCCCAATGGTGTGGAATTTGGAGAAGTTTATGAAATCGAAATATCTTATCAAGAGTACGATCTTGATAATCCAGTAAGCAATGCATCTAATGTGCTGTTGACAGGAGTTACAGCAGGTTCATGGATTAATTTTAAACCAACTGTCACATGGGATAGCGCAACAGATAATCCTGGTGGATCTGGAATTTATGGATACTGTATTGCTTTAGATGAAACTGATGGAACTTCAAGTAATCTTGATCCAGCAATTACTGGTGGGCTTTTACAATCACTTGACGATGGCGTTCCAAAGGCTTTCTGTCCTTTCATCGCTCAAGGTAATTCACTAGATTTAAATT
This sequence comes from Candidatus Dojkabacteria bacterium, assembly GCA_025999215.1. GTDB lineage: Bacteria > Patescibacteriota > Dojkabacteria > J137 > J137 > KatS3mg085. The sequence continues at coordinate 551,542 of AP024679.1, read as the reverse complement.
CAATAGCAGGCCTTAATTTAACTTCAGGCAAAACCTACTTCATTTCAATAAAAGCTGTAGATAATGGAGGAAATATTTTCTCTGGAGCAAGTATTGATTATCAAGATTTGACTAATTTTAAGTTCGATAACACTCCACCTGATAATCCAGCATTTATAAATTTGCCAGTAAATTTTGTATCAACTAAAGATATTACTATATCGTGGCCAGTGGGTGCTAATGGCGCAAGTGATAGTTTTAGTGGAGTAGCGGGACTACAATATCGAATTGGACAAACGGGCACTTGGTATGGAGACTTGCACAATGGAAGTGAGGGCTTAACAGATTTGCTAGCTGATGATGGAGTTTACACAACCGATCCAACTTATGACTATCCAAATTTAAATGAGGGGGTTAACAAAATTTATTTTAGAACTCTAGATAATGCAGGAAATGTATCAAGCAGTTTACTGCAAGGAGATATTAAAATTAATACCAGCGCACCATCAGAGGTGCAAAATCTATCTGTAACTCCTGCTTCAAACAATGTTAATGAATATCAATTTAGTTGGGATCCTCCTGCAACTTTCACAGGTTTGGTTAGTGGTTTGACATATTGTTATTCTGTCAATACATTGCCATCCAGCAGCTCTTGTAACTTTACACTCCCAGGTGAAACTAGCATTGGACCTGGTGCTTATGCTACTCAGCCCGGCACCAACACTATGTACATTGTGGCAAGAGATGAAGCTTCAAATATTAACTACGCTACTTATCAAAGCATCACTTTTGAATACACAGGCGATGCTCCTGGAATACCTACAAACTTAGATATAGCTGATATATCAATTAAAAGTACTTCTAATTGGAGATTAGCTTTATCTTGGGATGTGCCTAACGACGTTGGAGCAGGAATTGCAAATTATAGAATTTTCAGATCGACCAATACAGAAATTTCTTGTAGCAGTAATTTTGGAAGCTTTGCTCAAATTGGATCAAGCACATCAACAAGCTACATTGATACTGGATTATCTCAAGTAACTTACAATTACTGTATCGTTGCTTGTGATAGCGCAAATAATTGTTCTGCGCCTACAGGAAATGTTGATAAAAACACCAACAGGAAAATACACTGAACCGGCAAAATTAATAACTGAACCAGAAGTTATACAGGTTGGCACCAGAACGGCTAAAATAAATTGGGTGACGGAAAGAACAAGTGATTCCAGAATTCAGCTAGGAGTTGAAAGTGGAAAGTATTTTGATGAAGAAATATCAAACTCAGATCAAGTAACCAATCACTTTATAACTTTGAATAATTTAGATCCTGGTAAAACTTATTACTACAGAGCGCTTTGGGTTGATGAAGATGGAAATGTGGGCGTATCTAGCGAGAAAACATTTGTTACTGAACCTGCGCCCGAAATTCAGGATGTAGGTATAAGTTCACTAACAACAAGTAGTGCTATAGTCAACATAAATAATGTATCAAATGCAACTAAATTAAGATTAAATATCCCAGGTGTAATTGAACAGTCACTCCCAATATCAACTACTTTATCAAGTTATAGTATTCCATTAACCAATCTACAAAGTGGAACCACCTACTTGTATAGAATCTATTTAACAGATATAGACGGATATGAGTATGACACATTAATTGATCAAGCATTTACTACATTACCTCTTCCTCAAGTCACCGATTTGTCGGTGGAAGAAATCAAAGAGGTTTCATCCCCAACTGTTGTAGTCAGATGGAACACAAATGTACCAACAATAAGCGCAATTTATTACAAAAACCTAAACGAAGGTGGAGAATTTGTTTCAACAATTCCAAATATTGAAAGACAACAAGAGTATGAACAAGAAGTATCAGGTTTAAAACCTGAAACCTCATATGTTTTGTATGTAGTAGCAACAGATGTGTTTGGTAATTCTACTCGCTCAAATGAATTTACATTTACAACTGCAACCGATACCAGACCACCAGAGATAGTAGGAATCAAAGATAGGTAAATCAAATACAGGAGATGAAGGTAATAACGCTCAACTTGATTGTAACAATTGATACAGATGAACCAACTACAGCTCAAGTTGAGTACGGCGAAGGAAGTAATGGAGTTTACACTCAGGCTACACCAATAGACACAATTTACAAGACTCAACACAATATAATAATTAATGAATTAAAGCCTAACTGCTGTGTATAACTTAAGAGTGATTGTTAGCGATAGCGCACAGAACAAAAGCCTTATCTGAAAATCAAATAGTGGTAACTAGCAAATCTGAAAAACAAACTATAGAATTAGTATTTGGTGAATTAAGCTAAAATTTTTGAGTCCATTATTTTAATAACTATCAAATGAATATCTCCGACTTTAAAAGTTTTTAAAATAATTTTAACATCATCTTTAGTTGGGATTAACGATTTCTTTTTTATTGACTTTTCATTGTAAGAACAATAGAGTTAAACTTTATAAATGCCTATGGAACAGAATAATTCTAAGCTGAAAATTTCTGTGTCTGACATCTATGAAAGAGAAAACCTAACAAATGAAAGTATTCAAATACAAGAAATTTTAAGAAAAATCAAAGATGAGCAAACTAAAGTTCGAGCTGTAGCCAATGCAAGAGCATCCCTAGAATCATATAATTCACCAATGGATCCCTACCTTGAATTGATATATGATAGATCAGTGGAATGTGGAGGAGATTTTTATACCATACTTGCTATTGCAGGTAAAGAATCCGGCTTTGGAAGAATACCGTACAAAACATACAATCCATTTGGCTACCTGAACAATGTTACTTATTCAAGTTGGGAAGAAGCATTGAGCATACTAACATGTAAAATTTCACAAGAATTTATAAAACCATGTAATAACAATTTGTATTGTATAATTGAAAAGTATGGCGGACCAGAAACAGATAAAGAATTCTGGGTTAGTACAGTAGAACATTTTATTAAAAATTTAAAAAACGAATAATTATTAAAAAGTAAAATGAATAGTAATTTTAAACTTTTTACAGATGGCGGTAGTCGTGGCAACCCTGGAGATAGCGCATGTGGCTACTTTTTATTTGAAGATGACAAATTAATTGATTTTGGTGGCTTACTACTTGGTCAAAGCACAAATAACGTCGCAGAATATACAGGATTAATTTTAGGATTAAAAAATGCTCTCAAAAAAATGATTAGAAATTTAAATTGTTACCTAGATAGTGAACTGATTGTGAAAGCAACTTAACAAAGAATACAAAGTAAACGATTTAAAAATGAAAGATCTCTTATGATCAAGTTGAAGAATTAAAATCAAAATTTGAAACGATAAAATTTATTCATATTCCTAGAAACGAAAATCAGCATGCAGATAAACTTGTAAATTTATTACTCGATACTCTCTCTCCCAAAGAGATTAATTAAAAACAAATTCCAAATCAACAAAAAAGGACCTATAGGGTAGAACACAAATAAAAACAAAGAAGCTAAAGCATTGATTAACTTTAGTTTATAAAACTTTCCATGCACAATTAACGCTGAAATTAAATGCAAAAAAGCAAAAATTATCACAATGTTTCCAAAGAAAATGTATCTTTCATTTAAAAAATTTAACATAAATTGAAACAAAAATTTATAAAAAATATCCCATGATTCTGAAAAACGTATCAAGTTATCAATAAATCGAGGCAAAGAATATACAAAAATTGAAAAACAAAATAAAAAAATAAATTCAAATAAGTGAAGAATAAATAATAATTTTTCAAAATTTTTAAAATGCGTTTTGAGCATAATTTTCATAAGCGATTAATTATTCTTAGCTTTTTTAACAACAGCTTTAAGTTCTTTTGAAGCATCTCGAATAGCAATCCTTAGATCTCGATGTTTTGTAGTTACAACAAAAAAACTAAATGCATTAAGTTTTGCTACAACCTTAAACTCATCACCTTCCTTATCAACACTAATCTCAAGGTAATTTCCAGACTTATCTTTCATGTGATTCAAAAGTCTATCAATAGATTTAAATCTTTTCTTTGAAATACTTTCAATAGTTTCTAATGTGGGTTTGGTTAAATGAGGGGCAGAAACCAGAATTCTCATAGAATTAAATTGAAAAATAATATTTCTAAAAAATCTTACTACAAATTTCACATGTTCTCAAATTGCAAATATTGACATCAAGTGATTAAATATTCATACTTTGTTGTAATTAGTTTTTTAGAGAATGAAAAAAAAGTTTTTTGACGCGCCATACGTAATAACCCAAAAACAAAAAGAGTTTGAAGATCAAAATATTTTGGGACATAAAGGTTTAGAATATTTCAAGCTATCAGAAAAGGCAAAAATTTCCCCATTTTTTATATTAACTACAACAGCTTTTGATCACTTTGTTCAATCATCACTTTTGGTAGATCCAATCGTAGATCAAATTTGCAAGGTTGACATCAACGACCCTGAATCAACAGATAAAGCTAGTAAAAATATTTCTGACATTTTAAACAAAGCTAGCCTCCCGTCAATTATTTTAAATCCGCTAAAAGTTGCATTTGATTCAATTAAACAAGATAAAAATGTTTATTTCAAAATAATTCCATCGTTCATATTTTCTGAGAAGTTTATTCCAAAAGAAGCACCTAACTTTGAAATGAACATAAGCTCGTTCGAAAATTTACTTGAACAAATCAAGCATGGCTGGAGTTTTTTATTTTCAAAAGAAGCATTGCTATTGAGAGCACAAAACTTTTATCAAGGAAATTTGAGCATTGCTCTAATTATTCAAAAAATAGTAAACCCAGAAGCTTCTGGAAATGCTAAATTTATGGCTGACAGAACAGAAATAAGTGCTTTTTTTGGTTGCCAACACCCAGAAATTGCAGGCGCGGATAAGTATATTGTTGAAGGAAATCAGATTACAGAAAAGTACATTGTTCCTCAAGATAAATTAGCAATTAGGGTGTTCAAAGATCCTAATAAAAAATACAAAACTAATAGAGCTTGAAGAAGAATACAGAGGAGTTCCAAAATTGACTGATAATTTAATTTTAGAGATTGCAAACTTCAAAGATGAAGATCTCACCATTTAATTTAACGACATGGGAGATCGAAGCAGGGGAAGTATATTTAACAGATTTTGAACAACAAGAGTTTACAGAAAAAGATAATGAAACTGAAAAAAATCAAACTGAAGATGTAAACAAAATCAACACCACAAGAGGTGGAAGTAAAACCCAAAATTACAGTTAAAGAAAATATTTTAAATGAAGCCCAAATAACTAATACAAATACTAAAATTAATTTTTCAAATTTTAAGATCAAAAACATTCTAGATTTTAGTTCAATGAAACCCGAAATAATTGCAGATGTAGAAAGATTTGATGGAGGTTATTTTGATGGCACTACACTTATTCTTGATCGTCATGAACTGCCAGAAGAAAAATACTCAAATGAAGTTGTGAAAGCCAGTAAATTTATTGACGCCATAAAACTCGACATAAACACAGCCTATAAGGTAACCTCAACACAAATATTTCTTTTATAAGTTCTCAGATATTGGTGATTTAGAGAAAAAACTTCTTGACAGCAACATAACATTCACTCACGATGAACGGATTATGAAAAACCCAATGTCAATTTTCCCAGAAATTAATGCTCTCAAAGAGATCAAAAAGAATTCCGGTTCATTAGATTTAATTCTTCCATCAGTACGATCTTTGGAAAATTTATTGAAAATAAAAAAACAGCTTGCGTCAAATGGAATTAGAAAAAACTCAAAAATTCGCTTTTTTGTTGAAACCTATATCCCTTTACTAATTTACGAAGTTGATAAAATTGATCAAACTACTGTTGATGGTGTAATTATTCCATTACATAAACTTGGACAAACACATCTCAACAAATCAATACTTGAAACAAAAGATTACATAACAATTCTAGAAATTTTGAAAATTATAATTAATGAATTAAATAAAAATTTAAAAATTATAATTGATATGGATTTTGAGCCGTCTATAGAGTTATTTATGGAGTTAATAAATATAAATCCATTTGCAATAATTTGGAGAGAAATCCCAAGCCAAGAAATAACTAACACTTTATTAGACTTAGGAAATAAACCTAAAAATCCAGGCAGAAAACTTAAACCTCTTTTTCAGTATTAAAATGTTTAACGTATATATCTCAATAGTGGTTGATAGTATTATCATAATAACTGGACCGTAAATAACCCCCATGAAGCCGAAAGCTTGAATTCCACCAAGCACTCCTATCAAAGTCAAAGTAGAATTTAGCTTTAGCATCCTTGCTTACAAGCATAGGGCGTAACACATTATCTATGTTAGTTACAACCAAAGCATTCATCAAAAATAAAAATATTGCACCATAAATATTTCCAACTAAAGCAAGAAAAATAGAAATAGGGATCAAAACTATACCAGCTCCAACTGGAATTATTGAAAAAAATACAACCAATAAACTCCAAAACGCGACGTATGGGACGTTTAAAATATACAAAAGCAATGCAGAAAATAACCCTTGTACAAAAGCAATAACAAAAGTTCCCTTTACCATCGACAAAGTCATTGCGCTTATTCTTTTAATATAGAGATCATCAAAATCTTCTGGAAAGGGACTAAGTTGTTTTATAAATTTTAAAATTTTTTGTTTGTTGGGTAAGAGAGTTAATACAACAGTTACATAAACAACCAATTTAGTTAGAAGCATAAATGAAGTTTGAGTTATTTGACCTAGGTTTTGTGTCAAAGTGTTACCCACTGGTGCAATAACATTGCTCAAACCAGCAATTACATCTTCTTCAGAAAGTTGATTATCACCAGGTAATTTTAAAAGTATTTCGTTAATATTTTCTAAAATATCTTCGCTATTTAAGCTGTCCGGTGTTAATAACCTGTGTTACATCGTCTCTAAATATCAAAATTTGGGAATAAACAACCTGAGTCAAAAGCAATAATGGTAATCCAATACTCATCAACATCACAATCAAGGTGATAGAGAAAGTGACAAAACCTCATTTTTTAGCTTACTTTTCAACTTCAAGAAAACTGGCTCAAATATCCAAACAGTGATAAAGGCCATTAAAACTACACCAATAAAAGGCTTAACTACCAAATAACCTAAAAATGAAACACCTACAGAACAGAATTAAAAAGGAAATTTTATTCGACTGCAGAGTATCTTTTTTCATAAAAAGCTAAAATTCGAATATACTTCGATTATAACATAAATACAGCTAATTTTGACCACGCTGATAATACTTGACAAAACATTTGAGAAAATTTAGAGTTAATAAGTCGGTTTTACTATAAAACATGAATCAATATAGACATTACAAAACTCAAACACAAAGTGCTTTTTCGCTAAGTGAAGTTTTGTTAATTTTGTTTGTTGTCTTGTTTTTAGGTCTAATACTTTTTTTCATCATCAACCCTCAGAAAAATTTCGCAGAATCACGTAATACCGAAAGACTCATTGATGTTACAGATTTGGCAAACGCAATTAATTTGTATGTAAATGATAACGGATCTCTAGGTAAAGTTGAGGATCAAATTCCGACCTGTCCACAAACAGCTAAAATTTCTAAAAACGAAGTAAACCTTCAAAACTTAGTTGATGAAGGTTACATTACTGAGCTTCCTAAAGATCCACAAACCGGTACATCTGAAGATACAGGATACGTAATTTGTAAAAACACAAGCGGGAGATTCACTGTGAGCGCGCCTAATGCCGAAAACGAAACAGAAATTTATTTTAAAAAATAATTTATAAATATTTTAATTTATATTAAAATCAAACAATGACAAATCAAACAGAATTACTTTTACAAAAAATAAACCAAAACTTAGAAAAGCAAAACTCTCTTAAAAAAAGCCTTTATTAAAGGCCTAGTAAATGGTGTGGCAACATTGACTTGGAGCAACCATAATAGGAACTCTTGTGCTTGGGCTCTTAAGCACAATTTACGATTCAGTTGAAGAGGTGCCAGTAATTGGGGATATATTGGAAGAAACCCCAATAGAAGAGTCTATAAAATCAAAATAAATTATGAATAAAAAAAAATTTAATTTCATAGTGATTCCTTTTATCATTTTGGTTGTAATTTTAACTACTTCAATTTTGGAATTAACTAAGTTTCCAGAAAAAAATATTATAAATACAATTCAAATTATTGGCATAATTGTAGGAAGCATTCAACTTTTCAATGATACGATAAAAGAAATTTTTAAAAAGAAGTCTAGCGCTAGATTATATTGCTATATTAGCGATAGTTACAAGTTTAATAACAGGCGAATTTTTTGTGGCATTGATAATTGTATTAATGTTGTCAGGAGGAAATGCTCTTGAAAAATACGCAATGCTAAGAGCAACTGACTCGCTTTCATCTCTTAAAAACAGAATACCTTCAAAAATTAGAGTGATAGAGGGTCAAAATATAACAGTAAAGAATATTAAAAATGTAGAGATTGGAGAAATATTATTAATTCGTAAGGGAGAAGTTGTGCCTCTTGATGGAATATTGCTAGATTCTATAGCAGTTTTAGATGAACAGTCTCTAACAGGAGAAAGCTTACCTGTTACAAAACTTGAAAAATCATTAATCAACAGTGGAGTAATCAATTTGGGAGAAACTATTAAAATAAAAGTTACTAAAAAATCAGAAGATTCAACATTCAAAAAAATAATTCAACTTGTGCAAATGGCTCAAGAAACCAAAGCGCCTTTTGTTAGACTTGCAAACAAGTATAGTTTTATTTTTACTTTGTTAACCTTATCTTTAGCTGTTTTGGCATACTTCGTATCAAGCGGAGAAACTGAAAGATTTTTATCAGTTTTGGTGATCGCTACACCTTGCCCTTTGATTCTGGCAACTCCAATTGCTTTTTTAGGCGGTATCAACAAAGCATCTAAAGAAAATATTATTGTAAAAAGTGGTGAAGCTTTGGAAAAGATTGCAAAAAGTAAAAATTTACTGCTAGATAAAACTGGAACACTAACTCTGGGACAGCCAGAAATTTATAAAATTGAAAACTTTTCAAATTATGATGAAAAAAATTTGTTAGAAATAATTTACTCCTTAGAACAATATTCAATGCACCCTTTTGCCAAAGCTATAGTTAAATATTGTGAAAAAAAAACAATAAAACAAATTATTCCGCAAAATATCAAAGAAATTCCAGGTGAAGGCATAGTGGGGCAAATTAAAAATAAAAATTATAAGATAACTCAAGGTAAGGTATACGGAAGTATTGATCTTTTCGAAAACGATAAACTAATTGCAACGATTTATTTTAAAGATAAACCGAAGAAAAACATATTAAAAATTCTTGAATATTTATCACAAAATGTAGAAACAATAAAATTATTAACAGGTGATACGAAAGAGAACACAACAGCATTTTTGAAAGAAATAAGCTATCCTATTGATTATACTGCAGAATGCAAACCAGAAACCAAACTTTCTGAAATTGATAAATTAAAAAATTCCGGAGTAATCGTTATGGTAGGTGATGGAATCAATGATGCGCCAGCTCTGGCTTTAGCCGATGTGGGAATTGTTTTTAGTCACGGGGAAAATTCTGCTTCAACTGAAATTGCAGATGTAGTAATTCTTGACAACAACTTAGAAAAATTAGGCAAAATTTTTAAAATATCAAAACAAACCTTATCTATCGCCAAACAAAGTATTTTTACAGGCATGACATTGAGTTTAGCAGGAATGATTTTTGCATTGTTTGGATTTCTTAAACCAACCCAGGGCGCAATTTTTCAAGAAGCAATTGACATTCTTGTAATTTTAAACGCTTTAAGAGCTAGTAAATAAATTTAATTACTTCTTTTGATTACCAGATCCAACAAATCAACCATTCGGTTAGAATATCCCCATTCATTGTCATACCAAGCAACTAATTTAAAAAATTCAGAGTTTAATTCAATGCTTGCTTTAGAATCATAAATACATGAATGAGTATTGCCAATAAAATCAGAAGAAACCAAATCTTCATCAATATATTCTAAAATTCCTCGTAAATAGGTTTTACTTGCTCTCAAAATTAAAGAGTTAATTTCTTCTAATGAAGTTTTTCTTTGAGGCTTAAAAGTAAGGTCAACGCATGATACATCAATAACAGGAACTCTAAAAGCCATTCCTGTTAATTTTCCTTCGAGTTCTGGTAAAACTCTAGACATTGCTTTAGCTGCTCCAGTTGATGCAGGAATAATATTAAAAGCTCCGGCTCTTCCATCTCTAAGTGATTTTCTTGTAGGGCCATCAACTAAAGATTGTGAAGCAGTGTATGCATGTATTGTAGTCATTAACCCTTCTTCTAAGCCAATACCTTCCTTTAAAAGAACGTAGACAAGAGGCCCCAAACAGTTAGTTGTGCAGCTAGCATTTGAAACTAATTCTTCACCTTGATAACTATCGCTATTTACCCCTATCAATACAGTTTTAACATCATCACTTGATGGAGCAGAGATAATAACTTTCTTGGCTCCAGCTTCAAGATGTCCCTGCGCTAATTCTTTTTTGGTAAACAGGCCTGTGGATTCAATTACAATATCAACATTTTTTTCTTTCCAGGGAAGATCTTTAGGGAGAACTTTTTCTGAAAGTGTTTCTATTAAATAATTTCTATCTTGATAACGAATTTTAATAAAATTATCACCATCCACTTCAACTTTTCCACTAAATCTACCATGAACAGAATCATACTGAAGTAAATATGCAAGATTTGTTGCAGGGACAAGATCATTTACAATAAATTCTAAATCATGACCAAGCAAATTTTTTTCAATCAAAGCTCTAAGTGTAAGCCTTCCAATTCTTCCAAATCCATTAATTGCAACTTTAACTTTCATACAAAAACTTAAAAAATATTATTTACATTGATTCTAAAACAATATAAACTTAAGAGTCAAATATAAAACTTAGTGTTTTAAGGTTTTAATTGTTACAACTTTTTTTATGGTGTTATTTAACCTTAAAACCTACCCCCAAGCGTCCGGAATAAATTTAGATAAATATCTGTTGGCTCTACATAGTGTAGTTGTAGAGTATCCAAACCTAAGTAGCTCAATGGTGGTAGCTCCCACTATCACTGACTTGTTTTGGGCAAAAAGGAATTTTCCTGAACTAAATTTTTGTTCTCAAAGAATAGATGTTACACAGTCAGAAAAAAGCACAGGTTTGGTTACAACAGAAATTTTGAATGTTATGAACATTGACTACGTTTTTGTTAATCACCCTGAAAATAAAGAGAAAAACTTGACAAAGAAGTTAGAGTTTCTAAGTGACAAAGGGTTTAAAACTGTTGTTTTCACTACAAATCTAGATGAGGTAAAAACGGCTTCTAAATTTAACCCTCAAATAATTGTTTATGAAAATAGCAAACTCAAAATAAATGAAAAAACATATAATGAGCTTAAAAATTTGAGTACAGCCAAATTTTTGCTTTATGGTGGTGGAATAAAAAAATATGATGATGTCTTAAACATTAAAAAACTTGGTTTTGATGGAATAGCAGTGGGAAGCGGTTTTATTGAAACAGATGATCCAAAAACTTTCGCCTATGAAATTTTAAATTTATTTTAGGCGTTGGATAGTTTTAATTTGTTAAATATTTAACAATTTTAAAAACGAAATTTTAAAAAATTATAATTTTGGCTTGATTTTTGTCATTATAAAAAATAGAATGTTAGAGCATGCTTGTTAAAAAGTTTTTTGTTTCAAAATTTTAAAATACTTTTAACGTATGCTGGACTAGAATAAATGTAAAAGAAAAATTATGAATAAGAAAAATAAAGTTTCAATAATTAAAAACGATGAATTTATAAAAGCAATTATGGAAGCGCATGATGCGCTAAGCACAGATATCACAGATATTTATGAAAAAGTAAGTGAATTGTATTTTAAACAGGATGAAGCTATAAATTATGTTAAAGAAAGATTTAAAAAATATGCCGAAATTTCTGCTAAGCTTTCAGCGCTTTTATTTGAAATAAATAGTTCTACAGATTTAGAAAAATTATCAAAAGAAGAACTAAATTTGCTAGATCATGTTAGGGAAATTTTGCATCTTGCAGCCAAAATTCAAGAGAAAATCAACACTGATATTTTGCAAAAACTTAAAGATATCAACAACCGAGTTCAAGAGTTATCAAACTCAAATATTGAACTAGTTAACCAGGTGATGAATCTGCAAGATAAAAGTAGGGTTTTAAAATTCATAACTGAAAGTATGAAAGATCCTAGCAAGAGTTGGTATACAAATATGCTAATTAATATAAATGCACTTGAAAAAAGTAACGGAAGAGAGGATAATAAAGACAGTAACCAATAAACTATGAAAAATAAGGTTCTATTAATAGATGATGAAGTTGCAATTGCAAACGCTTTGAGAAGACATCTAGAAGATGCAGGAATTGATTTAGAAGTTGTGAACAGTGGGGCAGAGGGTTTAGAAAAAATTGCTCAAAATAATCACAAAGTAATACTACTTGATGTGCTAATGACTGACATTGATGGTATTGCCGTTTTAAAAGAAATCAGATCCAATGAGGAAAAGTATGGCAATCCTAATGTCATAATTATTACAAATAACTCGTCAAGCGATACAAAGGAAAAGGTTCAAGCCTTGGGGATTTCAGCCTTCTTTGATAAGGGTACGATGAGTGCCAAAGAATTAATTGAAAAAATTCAAGAGATTTTAAAGGATAAAAAATGAGTAATGCAATTGAAATGCTAGCAGAATTTAAAAAAAAATTAGATAGTTTTTTAGAACAATATTTTAGAAATGGCTTCTCTGGCCAAGAGAGTGAACTTTCAGTTGATTACAACTCTTCAATTGCCCAATTTATTTTAAATGGCGGTAAAAGATTAAGACCAGCGCTTTTTTATTACACATATGTTTTTCTTAATGACCACGAATCAAATGATATTTTTGAGTTATCAATTTTTTTAGAATTTATTCAAGCGTTTCTGCTTATTCACGATGATATAATTGACGCTTCAGAACTAAGACGAGGCAAACCAACAGTTCATGTAGTTTATGAGAAATTAGCTTTATCAAAAGGTTATCCCGACCCAAAGCGATATGGAGAAATGGTAGCTTTATTAGTTGGAAATATAGCTTATCAATATATTAACAAAATCATTATTGATAGTAATTTAAGTATTGAAAATAAATTGGCGCTTATAAGGTTGTGTTCTCAAAAAATTGAAGAAGTTTTGGTAGGGCAGATTGAAGATTTTAACCTTTCACTGATTGAAAATTTTACAGAAGAAGATATAAAAAAAGTGCAACAAGATAAAACTGTTACATATTCATTTGAATTACCAATTGAAGCTGCAATTGTTCTATCCCAAAATACTGGCCAAGAAACAATAGAATCATTAAGAAAAATTGCTCAATATACAGGGCTTGCATTTCAAATTCAAGATGATGTTTTGGGGTTGTTTGGAGATGAAGAAAAAACAGGAAAATCTATTTACACAGATTTAATTGAAGGTAAAAAAACTTATTTGATATGGGATACCTTGAAGTCTGCAAGCTATAGTGAAAAAGAATTTGTTTTAAAAAATATAGGAAATAAAAATTCCTCAATTGAAGAGCTAGAAAAAGTAAGATCAATCATAAAGAAATCTGGGGCACTTGAAAAATCTAAGAGCAACGATGCAGTGAAAATATTGGATTAGCACAAAAAGAGTTAGAAAAAATCAAAAATGAAGAAAATAAAGGGTGGCAATTTTTATATGGTATAACTGATTTTATTTCAAACAGAAATCACTAAACAACATGGTCAAATATATAAAGTTTTTAAAAAAAGAATTTTTGCTTGCTGGGCATATTATGTCGTTAGGAGGAGCATTACTTACACTAACTCTTCTTTTAATTCTGGAAAAGCAGGTTAGTTTCTCTCTGATTCTATCTATATACCTATTTGTACAACCAATTTTTTGGATAGATAGATACATAGGTTTTAGGGGCGATTTAGAAGCCAACAAAGAAAGAAGTGATCATTTATCATCATACTTCAAATATATTCCATTTATTAGTCTCGCTTATGTAATTACTTTTGTTTATGTGTCTTGGTTTCATGTATCTAATCAAAATTTTATCCTTGGTGTTGTGCTTTTAATCATGGGTTGTTTATATGCGCTAGTATTCAAAAAAATAACGCGATATGTTTTGGGTTTCAAAAACTTTTTTGTGGCTACATTTTACGTCTTCTTTTTAATTTACGGTCTAATATACTCAAACCAATCAATTTTTACAATCCCTATCGCTTTATTAGCAACATTTGTATTTATTAGAAGCTTATATATTCAAATTTTTTTCGATTTTAAAGACATCAAGGATGATGCACAAAACAAACTTAAAACATTTCCTGTTGTTTTAGGTAGTTATAAAACAATAAAAATTCTGAATGTTTTAAATTTCTTGAGTATAGCACCAATCTTAATAGCTTTATTTTTGTATCAATTACCACTTTGGTCTTTAACCATATCCGTACCATTTATAACCTACATGTATGCACTAAGAGGCCTAAAAAATAAACCTGAGCTAAAATGGTTTCTTCTTGTTGGTTTTGAGTATATATTAATTGGTTTAGTTGGTTTAATAGTGTTAATTATCTAAATGACTGAACTATTAGATTTCCACAGATTATTTGTGATACTTATTGATACTATAGCATTATGGCTAGTTTTAGTAGTAGTTTTAAATAATAGAAAAAAAACAGAAAGTTGGCTGTTTGCCATGATGAGCTTGTGCATGTTTGGTTGGGTAAATTTTGCATATCTTGCTCGTGTAGTTGAATCAGCAAGTTTATCAGTAACCTTTCTCAAAATAGCTTGGTTTGTAACACCGTGGTTTTTTATATATATTTACTATTTTTCTCTTTCACTATTAAAAGTCTCTAACAAATATAAGTGGCTTACCATACTTAACACTATCATCACTTTTTGTTTTTCAATAATAACACTAACGACCGATTGGATAATTGAAAGTAGAAGAATTGTTAATGGCTCCTTAGCTATCAATTATGGATTTATGATGTGGCCTTTTTTGATTAGTATTGTTATATCAATAGGTTCAGTGGTGTTTTTATTTTTAAACCATCAGAAAAATTTAAAAAGACAAGATAAAAACAGAATAAAACCATTCATATTTGGATTGATAACTTTCTATGGCTTAAATTTTGTTTTTAATATTACCTTACCTATATTCCTCGATATAACTAGATATTATTACTTTGGAGATTACGCGACCATAATACTTACAACTTTAATTGCCTACTCAATTTTTAAACACAGATTTTTAGGAACAAAAGTGCTTTTATCAACTTTGACAATTAGCGTTATTGGGATGCTCCTTATTATTGATTTATTTGTTTTAAGTGATTCGTTTAATGAACAAATCTTAAAAAGTATTATTTTTGTTTTCTATGTATTCATGGCATTTTTATTACAAAGAAGTATTGTTAACGAGCAAAAACAAAAAGAAGAATTACAAAAATTAAACATTCAACTTAGCGCTAAAGCAAAAGAGCAACAAGATATGATGGATGTACTTGCCCACGAAGTTAAAACTCCAATGTCTAGTATGTTGCTTGAAGCAGAATATATTGAAAACAATATGCAAAAGCTATTAAAATCTAAAGTTTTGGACAAAAAAATCATGAAAAATATTAGTGAAAGTACAAAAGCATTAATAACATCAGGTCATCAAGGAATTAGTATAGTTAATGGATTGCTAGAATTTACAAGAATTAGCAATAAACGTTTCCACTTAAATTATTCTGAATTTGACGTTGTTAAAACAGTAAAAAGAAGTATAGAAATTTTTCAAAAAATGGTTGACAAAAATATTTACAAAATAACATTAAAAACAAATGTTGATGAATTAATTATTAACGCTGATGAAAATAGAATTCAAGAAGCTATTGACGGTTTACTTAACAACGCAAAAAAGTATGGAATTAATCCCACTACTCACAAATCAAACATTGTTGTTACTGTCAAAAAAGAAAATGATAATGCAATAATCTCTATTCAGGATGATGGTATTGGATTAACCAAAGAAGATAAAAAATCTTTGGGACAAAAATTTTATAGAGGTATACAACAACGAAAAAGGACACAATCAAATTTACCGCAACCAGGAGGAACAGGGTTAGGCTTATTCATGATAAACATTATCATGAATGCGCATAAAGGACGTCTTGTATTTGATAGTGAAGGGGAAGGTAAAGGTTCCATTTTTGAGCTTCATATTCCGATTAATAAATGAAGTTATTAATCTAATTATATAAATTTATCGTAATTAGAAAACGTATTTCTTACCTCCAAGATCTCAATTAAAAAATAGGTAAATTTTTGAATACAAAATTTTTAAATACTTGTTTTTATTGCAATTCATTGTAAATTTATTGAAAAAAGATTGTCTTAACTCATAATTTTAAGCTTTATAAATTTAGTTCTTTTATCTTCTGTGCAGTGAATTTATGAATTGGCCCGTAAACTTTTCCATAATCACCCTAAGAATGTTTTCCTTCCAATCCTTCGTACCAATTGTCTTCTGTTAAGGCTTCGTACTTATCACCTAATTCAAAAAGCTCATCAACTGATAACTTTACGATGCTTTTAACATCATCTCCTGCATTATAGTTATTATCTTTAAGCTGAAAGAAATAAATGAAAGTAGAATTTTCAAATACGTTCCCTTCTTAATCTTCTGCATGAACATTAACTTGAAGTAATGGTTTTAGATCTTCAACAGTGGCATTTACTCCTAATTCTTCTTCTAATTTGTTGCTCATTGTAACCTCCTTAAGGCTTGAGCATTACCGGATGTAACAGAGAGTTGTGCCAATCACCACGCTTTTCCTCGAATTGAGGAGGCTTAATGCCTGGCTTGCTCTCTGCTAATAGCAGATGTTAAAGAGCCTTATTCGGTATAACAAATACAACTAATTATATCATTTAAGTCCTATATGCAAATTGTTTTAATGGGAATACGAACTGACACTCGGGGTCACCGAGGGTCAGTTCTTGCTCTTTATACTTACGGGATGTTCGGATTGCTCCTAATCCCAGTAAGCGGCGGGGTTTTCCCAGTCCGGGTAACGCATGATAAGCCATTGCCGGGCTACGGTGATTGCTTCGTCCTGTGCGGCACAACGCAGGTCATAATCGCCTTCGGGGTCAAATTCGACACCAACAGAGCGGAAAATTTCTTTATCGCAATCGGTGACGATAGCTTCCGCAACACCCTCGTCCAGCTTTTTGTAGTCGATACCAACATCAAAGCGCCGGTTAACACTGACGTGCGCTCTGCGGTCGTAGGGCGTCGCTTTGAAGAAGATGATAGCACGCGTGCGCCCCTTGTTATCGACAAGGTTTGACCACATTGGGTGATCAGTGGCTACTATCTGCCAGCCTTTGGGCAGTACCACATACCGGAACATCGGGTCGTCTTCAACGATGCCGAGGAACTGAACGCCAGCGGCTTCCAAGACTTCCTTTGCGTTACCCAGCATCTTGGTGGGTAAGAAGGTATCGCTACCAACTACGGACGATTGTCCGTCGGCTTCCTGACCCCAAATTGCTTCACTTGACGAGCCAATCATAATAGCTCTCAACAACAGGCATAAAGGATTGTCTTTTCTCGGAGCATTCTTATGCATATCACATTACCTCCAATTGGATAAACTATCCGAAAATTGACTAAACTATCCTAAAGTGGATAGCTTTCTAGTCACTTGAAATGACCACAAAGCTACCCACTTAATAGAGGTAATTTCCACAAGTTGTTAAAGAGCAAGTTTTTTATTCGAAAGGCAAAAACGAGCCATACAATACCGCCGTTTTACTATTTCAAATACTAGTAAATTATATCAATTAATATCCCAAAAATCAATAGTTATAGGATGTAATTTTGTGTAAGCATTACACGCCAACAGGACACAAAAAGCTGATACCTTAAATACTTACAGTATATGCAACTCAAAGCCAAACATGGCCGTTCCACCAAATATACTACCTCAAATATTCGTCATGTCATAACATACACGAACAACTGCCTTGAAAAAGAGATTTTTCTACTTTAATTTTTTGCCTTATTTAATTTAAGTATTTGTCTAAAATTGATTCTAGCTCCTTTGGATCAATATCTTCTAAATTAATGTTTACTTTAGAATTTCTTTCTTGAATTGAATCATAGCTATTGTATAGAGGATCAACTATTAGTCCATTCTCTTTACAAAATTTTTCTAACTCTGAATCTTCCATTTCAATTAAAGCTTCTACCTCAAATGCGAAAAACTCATCATTCCCAAATTGCCTAAAAAGTTTTACCTCAAATCTATCATTATTGAATACATAATTTTCGTGCTGTATAAGAGTTAGCATTGGATTCTTTTTGTCTTTTAGAAAGTTTTTGTAAGTCCTAAAAAGGTCTACCAGTGCCTTACTGTTGAGATTTTCTAACTTAATGGTAATTTCTTGCCTGTCTGTTGCAGTAAATTCTCCAACTTTTTGTACAATTTCTACTTTACCATTAGTAATCCTAATTTTCGTCTCTAGTGTTAAATTATCATAGTCTGCAATTGCTAATGAAACTCTTTTTGATATTTTGGGACTTCCCAACAAAGCCGTAAATTTCTCAATAGTGAACTCGAATTCACCTTTTTCAATAAACCCTCGTATTTCTTTCTCGATCATGTTTTAAATTATTAAAATTTAATTTTCATTGTAACACAAACGTCTGGCTAAATAAATTCCTTGCTGCTTGATTATTTGTACTGCTATGTAGACCTATTTCCAGATCATAAACAACAAACTGCCTCTTCTCATGATAAATTTTCTTTAATCGATCATCGCTGTCAAACACAATAACATCTTTTCTCTTATTTCTTACAATAAGAAATCAGCAACACTAGGAAGCAATTTACATTGGAGATTTAGTGAGTGATGTGTTATACTGTAGGGACGTGCCTATACCAGTTGGCGCAGTTGGATATGGATATCATCCTACTAGCTATCTGAAACAGTTTAGTCCGGAGCCACTGCTAGACACGGAAGAGGAATTCGTAGAATTTCTCTTAAGCCTTACTTAACATATTAGTCAGGAGACATAAGATGGAAAAAGCAATAGTCTGTATTGATTTCATCAACGAAATCGTACACCCCGATGGTAAACTCTCTGGAAAAGGATACGCCGATTTTGTCAATAGTCATGGTACTTTGGCAAAGGTGAAGACTTTAACAGAGCAAGCACGAAATATGGGCATCCCAGTAATTTGGGTAGCAGTTCAGTTTGACGCTGATTACTCTAACTGGCCAGGAGAAACTTCTCCACTATTTGGTGCAGCGAAGAAATTCGGTGCCTTGACCGAAGGTACCTGGGCAACTCAAATGCATGAAGACGTTGCGGCTCAGGATAGCGATATCCATATGCCTAAACACCGTGTGAGTGCATTTAGTAATCCTGAATTTGCGAGAAAGCTTAGTGAGATGGGAGTGACGCAGTTATATATTGCTGGTGTTGCTACTGACCTTGCTGTTGCCTCTGCCGTCCTTGACGCTCATGATATGGATTTTCAAGTTACCGTAGTTACTGACGCTTCTGCAGCGGCTAATGATGAAGATCATCAGTCCGCATTACGACAAGTCGCAAAAGTGGCTACATTAGCTGAACTAAGTAAAATCCAGTTCTAAAGTTAATCGTTAAGTGTCCTCAGATAGGACTTCTAAAAATCTTATAAAGACAATTAGAAGTCATCCCAAACTTTTATCAACCTCAAATGGCAAAAGAAATGGAAAGAAGATTTACAAATATAAATACAGATGAATTCTTCAATAAACTACAAGAAGTAGGTGCAAAGGAGTACATAGTAAATTTAAACTTAAAAGACAAATGTTTGATCTCCCTGAGTCATTGAAAGAGGGTGATTAGAAGAAAGATCCATACTATATTGTTATAAAGGAGAGTATAACGCAAAGAAAAAATCTCATCCAAAACAAAAAATGGAAAAAGAATTTGAAAAACTTATTGGGAATATCACACCTTCTAAAGAGTATGTAGATATATTTAAAGACGAAGTACTAAAGGCATGGGAAGAGGACCATTCTGATTATGAAAAGAGGTATACAGACTTGCTAAGGAAAAAGTAGAAAGCCTTAGAATTCGAAAAGAGCGAAACCATCAGGATGAAGAGACGAGGTGAAATAACACTAGAGGAATACGAGGTGGAGATCGCAAAACTTACGAAACGAGATAACTAGTAGCTCAATTGGTTGAGAACGAAAATAAGATCGATAAGAATAAACTAGAAGTATTATTAACTCAAGCTGAACTATTTTTAGCTAATATCGACCCCAGTATCGCAGCTTCAGTACAAGAAATAAGCAACTTTGCGCGAACTTTGCATTCCAAAAGGTGTTATGTGGGAAAATGGCAAATATCGAACCCCTGAGATTGCTTACATATTCAGTGTTTTGAAGGATTTAGAGGCAGAAAAAATCGACTGATTTACAGATGGTGACCCTACGGGGACTCGAACCCCGGTTACCAGGATGAAAACCTGGCGTCCTAGACCGCTAGACGATAGGGCCACTCTCGACAATTATAATATATTTTTCAAATTTTCCAAAATTAATGCTATAATCTTTTAAATGAAAAAATACAAAAAGCTTCTGGAAGAGTTAATTTATTTACAGGAAAGGTATTCCTCTCACATACAGACAAACGATTCAACCTCAAAAATTTTTGTTAAATAAAACATCAAATTTAGACGACTGTAAGAATTAGAGAAAGTTTATTGGAGCATGTAGGGCACTTACCGATCATTGCAACCAAAATTTACCCATTTCTTGATGATTCAAGTGTTGATATAGGAAAAACACTAACAATGCTTGCAATTCATGATATTGGCGAATTAGTAACAGGAGATACTTTCACATATTTAAAAAGTGACGATGATTCACAGGAAGAATATGAACACGCATTAAAACTTTTAGATCCAGTTTATCACCCGTTTTATGAAGATGTTGAAAATCAAAAAAGTAATAGCGGTAAATTTGCAAAATCTATAGATAAAATGGCTCCCGACCTTTGGGAGTTAAGTTTAGAGCCCAAAGAATCCATAACTAGGTATCAAAACAAACTAGGAATTAAACCAAAGGAAATAATATCTCTCAAGAAAAAAAGTAAAATGAAGTATATGGAATGGAATCCTTTTCTAAGTGAATTTTATGAATTTATTCTTCAAAATCTTGAAAAACACTTTTTTAACAAATAAGAGTCTTTCAGGTAAATTTTCTAAAATTTATAAACTTTTTGAGGTGTAACACAATAATCCAATTTCACATCAAACTGAGTAACCCCTTGCACCTTATCTATAGGTTCAAAAAAATTAATACCAACTCTTTTAGCATTTGTACATTCTGCTAGAATTCTGTCATAAATTCCTTTTCCATATCCAACCCTATTACCCAACTTATCACAAATCAACATAGGCACAACTATAAAATTTATGTCTTGAGGACTAATTTGTATCCCCGAAACAGGCTCCAAAATTCCAAATTTATTTTCTCTTAAAATGTTAAACCCAGTTAATTTAAAGTAAGAAATTTGTAAATTTTCATAATTGACACTTGATGTAACAATTGTCAAATCCAAATTTGAATTCCAAACATAATTAATAAATATCCAAGTATCTACTTCATTTAATTTTTTGATAGGAATAAACACATGCACAACTGAACCTTTTGTAATGAGAGCTAAATTAAACAAATTTTCAAATATCTTTATTGATTTATCTCTAATTTCATTGTTTCTCAATAAAAGTCTTTTTTGTCTATAAATTTTTCTTAAAATTTTCTTTTTCATATTTAGATTTTTTAATAATTACGTTTTATAATCAAATAATCTATAAATGGCTGAAAAAATCAACTACAAAGACGTACCTCATTTTGACCCAAATAATTTAATTCATCAATTTTTAATTGATAAATTTAATTCAATCCATGAACTTAATGAAGAATATGAAAAATTAAGAAACATAGTTGGATATGATTTACAAAATTTTCAAATGTTATACTTCATTTACCAATTACATTTAAAAATAATTACTGTAAATAATTCTGGTGTTTTTGCGGAAACTAAAAACCTTACAGAATTAAATGTTTCTGAAATAATTCAAACAGTAGAAAATATGATAACCGATGCCTATACAAAAAAATTAATTGAAAACTTAATTCAATATGATTTTGATAATTTAACGTCTTTAAAAACTATTTATGCTACGATTCTTAACAATTTATTAAAATCACAAGTCCCACTAAATTTTTTAGAAATCTATTTAACTTTTTATTTAGAACCGATATTTCTTGGAAAATTGAAATCTTTAATCACAAATAGGACTAACTTTGAGCACTAGACTGAAAAATACTTTCAAAAAAAATGTTAAAATTTAATATGTCAAAAAAAATTAAAATTGATCCACAAATTTCTATCCCCGAACTTCTTGAAAAGTTTCCAAAGCTAGAACAAATTTTACTGGAGGAGTTTGGCTTTCACTGTGCTAGTTGCATTTTTGCTGAATTCGATACGTTAGAAGAAGGCGCGCGTTTACACGGAATTGAAGGGCCTTTTTTTGAAGAAATGTTGGAATATTTGGAGAAAATAATTAATGATACAACTATTTAATTATTTACAAAAAAGGGGCATATGCCTGGTCGTAAAATAAAAAGGGCTGGCTCATTATTCAGTTTGATAACAAAAGCATTATTATCAACTTTAGAATACCTCTGCACAGAATATTTTAGATTAAAATGTTTGACAATAGTTAATGTTTGGTTGGATATTTCAGACGTGGTTGTTAAAACTAAATTTTTTTTAATCATATCACAAAACATTTCAACAGGATCAAGGTTTTCATTATTATGGCTATGAATATGATTTATAAATTCTGTACACATAGCTGTTAAAAAACTTAAACCACTTCTTATTTCTTCCATTAAAGTTCCTTTAGATATTTCAAGATTATTATCGTGGCAAAAATTTAGAAGTTCGTTAAGTTCACCACTTTCACTATAAGTTATTCTTTTTATATAATCCATACAAGTTTCAACTTGACGTGTTATATTTTGTGTCAAATATTCAGGTAATATTTGTATTGCAAAAGATAAAATACTATTCCTCAATTTGAAATACATTCTGAAGACATCATTTGCATATTGAAGAATTGAATCTAAATCTTCAGTTTTCTGAATAAATGCCCAGCTAAAAATTTCGTCAGATTTGCTTTTTAATATTTTATCTGCGAGTAATCCGATTTTGAGATTTGAAGAAACAATCAAAAAATTTTTTAATTTATTTTTATCTTCTTGATTCATTTGGTAACCCAATATATCTATAATGGTTGTAAAACCTAAACCTTTATTTGAATATTTACTTACTTCTGTTAAAAAATTCAAAAAATCTGAAGGATTTACCATCCTAAACAGAACTAAGAAATGTAATTTTAAAATCTCTTCGTCGGGTAAGTTTGGAAATAATTCTCTGTACGGTATATTTATCTCTACTAATTCAGAATTTTTTTTTATTGTTACTATAGTTGTAAAATTTTCAAAGTCTACAGGCCCAAGAACTCTCCAATTAAGCTCAACAGTTGGTTCATTATTTGCATGATATGGACACTCAAGATTGTTCATATGCAAAATTAAAATGTCGTATTGTAACATAAATTACAGTTTTTTGCTATACTCTTAACATGAGTTATTACCTTAATCTTTCAGAAATTAGAGTTACAGATTTTAGTGAAGAAAATATCAACAAGCTTTACAACTCAGGTTATGTATTCACCAGAATAGATAAGGGAATTATGCAACAAACAAGATCAATAAGGGTTGACCTTGAAAAGTTTTCACCTAAATCAAAAAATAAAAGGGTATTACGTCAAACAAACGATTTAAAAATAGAAATAAAGAAACTTCCTCTTCCAAAATATAGTTGGAAAATTCATAAAATGGCAAAAGAATTTTATAATTTTCAAGGAGGAGAAGGTACATTTTCTGCTTCAAAAATTAGAACAATTTTCTGTAACCCAGAAAAAAATAATTTTGATCATGTTGTAATAGCTCAAGTTAACGATGTGATAGAACCGGTCGGTTATTGTATTTGCTACATTAACTCTCAAATTGTACATTATTCTTACCCTTTTTACGATTTAAATTATGCTCATCAAAAAATGAAAAGTCTAGGTTTTGGAATGAAACTAAAAAGTATTTTATGGGCTCAGAGCGCTGGGTTAAAATATTTTTACATGGGATCAATTGTGAGTGAACAGTCAAAATACAAGTTACAAATTCCAGGGGTAGAGTGGTGGGATGAGCAAACTCATCAGTGGAGCAGTGACATAGAGGAAGTTAAAAAAAGATTAAAAAAAACTTTACAAAAAAATTAATAAAAATTATTATTTAGTTGTTTAAAAATTTTTTGTTGAAAAGTAAAAAACCTTACTACATTTTTGTATCTGGTGGAGTAATAAGTGCTTTGGGCAAGGGGGTAACAGCCGCTTCAATCTCTCTCCTTCTTAAAAAACATGGATACAAAGTTTGCCCAATAAAATGTGAAAACAATTTAAACTGGGATTTTGGAACAATTAACCCAATTGAGCATGGCGATCCTTTTTTGTGCGCAGATGGTCTTGAGGGAGATATGGATTTGGGCAATTACGAAAGATTTTTAGATCAAGAAGTAGGGTTTGCCAACTTTATGACAATGGGGCAGTTGTACCTTGATGTAATTAAAAAGGAAAGAAGTATGAAATACAATGGAGAAGATGTAGAACCCATTCCGCACATTGTAAATGAAATTATTGAAAGATTTGATCAAGCTTATCAAAAAACTAAAGCCGATTTTTTAGTTGTTGAACTAGGTGGAACAGTTGGAGAATATGAAAACAATAACGGTTTGTACTATGAAGCAGCCAGAATACTAGGACTCAAACAAAAAGTTGCCAATATTCATGTAACATATGTTCCTGTTCCGCCCCACATTGGAGAACCAAAAACTAAGCCAGCACAATTTGGAATTAAGCATCTTATGACTATGGGTATTTTCCCAAATTTTTTAATTGTAAGAAGCGAAATTCCAATAGATGATAGAAGAAAATATAAATTTGCTCTTAAATTTCACATTCCAAAAGAGCACATAATTTCAAATGAAAATTTAGATGATGTCCATAGAGTACCCATTCATTTGCATTCACAAAAGCTTGATAAAAAAATTTTGGAGTATTTTGATCTACCAAGCAAACCAAAAATTGATATTTCAGAATGGAAAAAATTTGTAAGTATTAGAACTAATAAAAGTCTGAAAAAAGTTAAAATTTCAATTGTTGGAAAATATTTTGGAACTGGAGACTCAAATTTGTTTGATTCTTACTATGCGCTCATTGAAGCATTAAAACATGGAGCTGTAGCTAACAATATTTCTATTGATTTTAAGTTTATAAATTCAGAAAAAAATGAGAATGAAATTGAAAAACTTCTCGTTGATACCGATGGAGTAGTTGTTCCAATTGG
Organism: Candidatus Dojkabacteria bacterium; assembly: GCA_025999215.1. Lineage (GTDB taxonomy): Bacteria > Patescibacteriota > Dojkabacteria > J137 > J137 > KatS3mg085. Next base: position 525,959 of record AP024679.1, on the reverse strand, counting down.
CTGGGGAGCTAGGGGTGTACCCGGTAAAATTAAAGCTATTAAATTCGCAAGAGAAAATAATATTCCTTATCTAGGCTTGTGCTATGGCATGCAATTGGCATGTATAGAATTTGCAAGAAATGTAGCGCAAATCACTGATGCAGATACTGAAGAAATTAACCCCAATTCCAAAAACTTAATAATTCACTCAATACCTTTTGACCAAAAATATCAAGTAATCAAGGGTGATGGAACTTCAATGAGACTAGGAACTTTTGAATGTAAACTTAAACCAAACAGTGTTGTGTCAAAAATTTATGTAAAAGCTAAATTTTATGAAAAAAAGCTTAGTGATGGAAGTTTAGTAGTGAAAGAAAGACACAGACATAGATTCGAATTTAATAATGATTATAGAGAGTTACTAGAAAGTAAAGGACTAGTTTTATCTGGTGTGTCTCTAGATAACTTTTTTGTTGAATTTATTGAATTACCAAAAGATAAACATAGATTTTTTGTTGGCACGCAAGGACATCCTGAGTACCGTTCAACTCCTAACAAACCTCACCCACTCTTTGTAGAATTTATAAATGTAAGTTTAAATTTTAATTCTGAAAAATGAAATTCAAACTCCAAAGTCTTCAAAAAGTTTTTAAAACCTACGACATCAGAGGAATTATAGGGGATGTATTAGATGAAAATTTTTATTACTATCTTGCTCGAGCTTTATCAACGTATCTAAACGCAAAGACAATTGTAGTTGGAAGAGATTTCAGAGATTCATCAGTTAAATTTTATGAAGCTTTTATTAACGGGCTAATTGATTCTGGCACTAACGCTATTGAATTAAATGAAATACCCACAGAAGTTTTGTATTTCACTGTTGGAATTTTACAAGGAAAAGTAGATGGTGGGGTTACAATAACAGCATCTCACAATCCAAGCGAATATAACGGTTGCAAAATGGTATTTGGTGATGTTTCTCCTATTTTTATGGAAAAAGGTATGTCCGAAATAATTGAAATAATGAGAGAAGCTAAATACAAAAAAACAAACGCAAAGGGCAAAAGAATTGTGCAATCTATTGATCCATTTATAGAATTTATTCAAAGCAATTTAAAAAATATTGAAATTCCACGATTAAAAATTGCTATAGATGCTGGGAATGGGCTTGGTGGCAAGTTTTTTGATATTGTGTTTGGAGATTTACCATTTGAAGTGCATAGAATGTATTTTGAACCTGACTCTAGCTTTCCTAATCATGTTCCTGATCCACTTAAAATAGAAAATACACTTGATTTGACTAACACCATTAAAAACGGAGAGTATGATTTAGGGATAGCGCTTGACGGTGATTCAGATAGAGTTTTCTTTTTTGATAAATTTGGTAATGCTTCAAGCGGTCTTTACACTGGGTCAATGATCGCTGAATTTTTATTAAAAAGTTACCCTGGAGAGATAATTCTTCATGATGCGCGAGTTAACAGAGCAATTAGGGAAACTGTAATTAAAGCAGGAGGAAAGCCTATGGTTAGTGTTTCTGGACATGCTTATTTCAAACAAAGCTTAAAAAAATATAATGCTATTTTTGGCGCAGAACAAAGTTCACATTTTTTTTACAGAGATTTTTTTTACGCAGATAGTGCATTCTATACTATGAGTCTATTTTTTAAAATGTACTCATTTGGTTTTGATTTTGCTGAAAAACTAAAATTTTTAATCGAAAATTATCCAGTGTCTGGTGAAGTCAATTTTAAAGTACAAAATATTGATGAAACATTGCAAAAGATTGAAAATTCATTAGATTTAAAACCAGAAAAAGTAGACGGATTAAGCTACCACACCGATAAATGGAGTGCAAACATTAGAAAATCTAATACGGAACCTATTTTGAGACTCAATGTTGAAGGTAATGATATAAATTCAATAATTGAGGGCTTTAGACTTTTTGAAAATTTAATTGGTGGTGAACGGCTTAATAATTCAGTTATTGATGAGCTAAATTAGCATCGTGAAAAAAAATTTGATTTCAAACAAAAATTTACTTTCATTTTTAATATTATTTACAGGTTTTTTTGTAAATATATTAATTTTTGAAAAATTTAAAAAAACAAACTTAATAACTCCACCAGAGCTTACATATATTAGTTTTCAAGTGCTTAAAAACTTTGAAATTTATTTGTTATTGTTAGTTTATGTTATTTATTTTGTAATACTAATAACTTTTTTGCTAAAAAAATATAGCAGCAAAATGGTAGCTCAACTGGGCGCTACTTTGTGGATACAGGCAATATTTTTTATCTCAACACCAGTTAGTTTTTATTTTAACAATGAAAAAATTGCTTTACTTTTCTCAATTATGAATCTAGGCTTTGTATCAAGCTTTTTTACACACTTATTTTTATTAATTTTTCACACCCATAACAAAATCTTTAAAAATTTTATTTTAATTTTTATTTTTTTCTCAAGTATAATTTTCTTTAATTTTAATTTAGTCTATTCATCAAGCATTGCAAGTAGTTTCTTTTTAGCATTTTTCTTGAAAAACTTTAGTTTAAAATTTTTAATTCCTGTTAAGCAAAATGTAACAGTAGTAGAAAAATACACTTTTACAGATTTTAAATCTCATCTTAAACATAACAAAACGCAATATTTCTATGCGATAAATATCTTTTTAGCTGGAGTAGTAGCAACTCCAATCGCTGGCATTTTTATAAAAGAAACATACAGCCAAACTTATCAACCAAATGATTTACTTATAGAATTATTACCTCAAATTAAAATCGCTGGCAATCTGGCAGAGATAATTATGCAGGTAATCATTTTTTTATTTTTATATTCAAGCATTAGATTTGATCTTGAAAACTTTCCAAACTTAATTGCAAAAGTAGGGTTAATTTACTTGCTTCGTTCATTTTTCATAATTTTAAATCCACTTGCGCAATTAGATGATCCTTCCTACAAAGGTTTAATACCTGAACTCACTGTTTTGTTTTACCAAGGAATGTATTTTTCTGGTCATACCGCTTATGCATTTTATGTGTATTTATCTGATAAATCCTTTAATTTTAATTTAAAATTTTTAAAACTAATCTTGTCATTTTTAGTTGCGGCACTTCTAATTATCTCTCATTCACATTATACAATTGATATTTTAATGGGTATTTTAGCTGGTTTTTTTGTATTTAAGATAAACATAAATTTTCGTTTTTTATTGAGAAAGTTTGAAAAATTAGGTAAAATGACGCTAACTACCCAGAAAATAAATATTAATAAAATTTAAAATGAGTGCTTCAGAATCTTCAGATCTCATTGGTCAACGTAAGTTACGAATTGAAAAATTAAACAAGTTAAGAAAGTTAGGTATTGATCCTTTTCCTCCAAAATCATTCAGAACCCATACGACTCAGCAAATTCTAAATTCTTTTGAAGAGCTCAAAGGTAAAAATGTATGTGTTGCCGGTAGAGTCTGGAGTAAAAGATCACATGGTAAAATTGTGTTTTATGATTTGAGAGACTTTTTTGGTGAAATTCAGTTGTACATTAAATCAGATGAGCTTTTACCTACCGATACAGAAAAACAAAGCATAGGTTTTGAAGATCTTGATTTGATAGATGTTGGAGACATTGTCGAAGCTGAAGGAATCATAACTAAAACCAAAAGTGGTGAAATTTCTGTTTTGGTGCACAAATTAAGAATGCTTACCAAAGCCATCAGACCATTACCTACCAACTTGGAAGATAAAGAGGAAAGATATAGAAGACGATACCTTGATATGCAACTTCATCCTGAAATAAGAGAGAGATTTGTGAGAAGAAGTGAATTCTGGAATGCAATTCGTGAATTTTTGAATAGTAAAGGCTTTATTGAAATTAATATTCCAGTTTTAGAGCATGTTACTGGAGGAGCAGATGCAAAACCATTCGTTACACATTATGACGCTCTAGATCAAGATTTTTATTTAAGAATATCTCATGAACTTCCTCTCAAACGTCTGTTAGGAGCAGGATATGAAAAAGTTTACGATATTGGGCCAAGATTTAGAAACGAAGGATTTAGTGATGAACACTTGCCTGAACATATTGCAATGGAGTTTTATTGGGCTTATGCAGACGCTCGAGATGGAATGGAGTTAACCAAAGAGATGTATAGGTATGTTTTGCAAAAAGTTTACGGAACTACAAAGTTTAACATTAAAGGTTTTAATGTGGACTTAAACTCCGAGTGGGAAGAGATAGATTTTGTAAAAGTGATTAAAGATACATTTGATGTTGATGTTTTTGAAGATAGTGTTGACAAAATGTTACAAATTCTAAAAGATAACGGAGTAGAGTTAGGAGATAATGTAAACCGCAACAGAGCTGTGGATAATCTTTGGAAGTTGATAAGAAAAACCATTGGAGGGCCAGCATTTTTGGTTAATGTACCTAAATTTTTATCTCCTTTGGCAAAATCAGATCCAGAAAATAAAGAGTTAACACAAAGATTTCACCCTGTAATAGCTGGCAGCGAACTAGCAAATGCTTTTGGAGAATTAAACGATCCAATTGATCAACTTGAGAGATTTTTAGAACAACAAGAATTGAGAGAATCGGGTGACGATGAAGCTCATATGCTTGATATTGATTTCGTTGAAATGCTTGAATACGGCATGCCTCCAGCTGTAGGTTTTGGTTTGTCAGAAAGAGTTTTTTGGTTCTTTGAAAATGTTACAGCAAAAGAAGGTGTTCCTTTTCCTCAGTTGAAATATTACATTGATGAAACTACAAAAAAAATCTATCCACATATTAAATTTGAAGCTGAAAAAAATTTTAGTACTAATAATGAAAATCTTGAGGGGCTTCCAAGTCGTCAAGAGGCAATAGACTTTCTTAATGAGAAAGTATCTGATGAATATCAAAAAACTCATGCACTAATGGTTGCCAAAGCTCTTGAGGCATGGGCGAAAAAACTTGATGAAAATTCTGAATTATGGTTTATTACTGGATTGCTCCATGATGTTGACTATTTCTTACATCCAGATCAACACCCTGATATGGCTATTGAATGGTTTAAAGAAAGAGGTTATCCAGATGCATTAATTCAAGCAGTAAAAGCTCACTATGTTGGTAAAGGGCCAAATCCACGAAATTTACTAGATGCAGCTTTAATTGCGACTGATGAATTATCAGGTTTGATCTATGCATACGCTTTAATGAGACCAGAAAAGTTTAAAAATATGCAAGTATCAAAAGTAATTAAACAAATGAAAAATAAGTCATTTGCAGCCAAAATCAATAGAGATGATATCAACTTTGGTGTACAAAAAATGGCAGAAATGCTCAACAAAAATTTTGATGAAATGTTAGAAATGCATATTCAATTACTAATTGATACTTTTAATAACATGAATTAATTTTAAATCTTTTATTATTTATGAGAGAAACAGTATTTACCAAAATAGTAAAAGGTGAAATTCCATGTTTTAAATTGGGTGAAAATGAAAACGCTTTTGCATTTTTAGATATTAATCCTGTAACTGAAGGACATAGTTTGGTTGTACCTAAGTATCCATATAGAAACATTTTCGATACTCCAGAAAATATTTTAGGTGATGTTATTGTACTTGCCAAAGAAGTAGCAATATTGCTTAAAGATAAACTAGGAGCAGATGGTATTAATATAGTTTCTTCAAACGGAAGAGAAGCAAATCAAGAAATTGAGCATCTTCACTTTCATGTAGTGCCCAGATACAAAAAAGAATCTTTAAATATTTGGCAAGAGCTTAGAAAATATCAAGTAACTGAAACCATAGAAGACGTTTACAAAAAGATAAAATCCTAAATTTTAGTTGAGTGAAAACAGGACAGAAAAAAATAAAAATTGCCCTTTTTTCGGACGGAATGTCATCTGAGAGTTTTGATGGAGTTTCTATGACACTTTATACAGTTTTTAATAAACTCCCAAGAGAAAATTTTGACGTTCTTTTGATAAGCGCAAAACCACCAACTGATAAAAAATCTTTTCAATTTAGAAGTTTAAAAATCCCCTCAACTAAATTACCATTTTACAAAGATTACCCCATAGCATTGCCAAGTTTGAGTTTAAAATTAAAAAAAGAACTAAATAATTTTAATCCTGATATCATACACATAACCACTCCCTTTTTTTCAGGACCATACGCTCTTAAATATGCTAATAAAAATAAAATCCCAACTTTAACAATTTATCATACGCATTTTTTAAGCTACCTGAAATACTACTTTCATAGAAATAGTTTTATGTACCCTATAGCGTTTAAGGTTTTAGTCAAATATTTAAAAAATTTTTATAATAAAACAAATATTGTGCTTGTTCCAACCGAAATTATAAAAAATGAATTAATTAATTACGGAATTAAACCTAATTTAATAAGTACTTGGAGAAGGGGAATAGATACAAATGTTTTTAATCCAAACCAAAAAGATCTCAATCTTTATATAAATATCACCAAAAACCATAACAAAAACATACTCTTTGTTGGTCGACTTGTATGGTACAAAGGATTGCAAAAATTAATTGAAATATATAATCATTTAGAAACCAAAAGAGATGATGTAAACTTTATAATAATTGGTGACGGACCACATAAAAATAAACTTCAAAAACATATGCCAAAAGCTTTTTTTCTAGGGAAATTACCACACAAACAATTACCCAAATTTTACGCTTCTGCAGATTGTTTCTTGTTTACATCAGATACAGAGACATTTGGAAATGTTGTGCTTGAAGCTATGGCATGTGGTTGTCCAGTAGTTGTTAGCGATGCTGGAGGTCCCAGTGAGCTTGTTACAAATAATTTAACAGGTTTCAAAATAAAAGATAACAGAGCATCAAAATATTCTGAAAAAATTGAAGAAATCCTAGACAATCCTAAAATCAAAGACACTCTTTCAAAACAAGGTATTAAATTCGCACAAAGTCAATCATGGGAAGAATTAACCCAAAAACTAATAAACTTTTACAATAATTTATACGAAGAAAATTTAAATTAAATTTTTTACATCATTAGCACTATCTACTTTAATTAAATTGTAACCTCTCCCTTTTCCTTCAAACCATGTTCTTTGCTTTCTGGCATATTTTACATGTGAATAGTAAACTTTTTCTTCACAAATATCTTTTGACATATTACCTTCCAAAAATTTTATAACTTCAGAATAACCAACCGAACTTAATGCAGGACAATTTTTACCGTAACCCATATCTAGGAGTTTTCTTGTTTCATCTATTAAACCTTGATTAAACATTTCTTTTACTCTTTGTTTCATTTTAGTTTTCAAACTCTCCCAATGGTAATTTTTATATAGAAAAATAACATCATACTTGCATTCACGCTTTTGGCCTAGAATTATAGATATGTTTTTTGAAATATCTTTATTGTGGAATTCTAAAATATAGATTTTTTCAAGAATTCTTTGCAACCTTACTGGATTTTTTTTATCACTGTAATTTAATTGTTCAAAAATAAATTCAGCTTTATCGATTAGTAATTTTTGAAGTTCATTTATTGTCAAATTTCTAAATTTATTTTTTAAAATTTCTCTTTCTTCGTTGCTAATGTTATAGTCAAACTCAACATAATCTTTTACAACAACATCAATATACAACCCTGTACCGCCAACCAAAATTGGAAGTTTATCTCTTGATATTATTTCATCTATTGCAAAGTATGCCAATTTTTTATAATCAAAAGCGCTAAAAACTTGATCAGGATCAAGAAAATCTACTAAATGTATCGGAATAGATTCTATTGTTTTGATAGGTAACTCATCAATTTTAGTATTTAATTTGGATAATAACTTTTTTAATTCTTGCTCGTTGTACGATTGGGAAGATGAACCTAAATTGCCTTTGTTAGTTCCAATTGATAAGTATTTATAAATTTGGCGTGAATCAGCATTAATTAATTCTCCATTAAAACTCCTGGCAATTTGAATTGCAAGTTCAGTTTTGCCCACAGCAGTGGGACCACCAATTACTATTAATTTTTGTTTCATATCTTAGAAAATTCTAACATAAAATGACTTTTTAAATTTTAAGTAAAAATTTTTCTAAAAAAACCATTTAAAAATCTTACTAATCTTATAATTTCTCTAAAACTTTCTTTCACTTAATGCCAAAATTTAGTAGACTATGTACAAATGACACAGTTTGAAATTATAACAAGAATAATTTTGGCAGTTGCTTTTGGAGCAATACTAGGACTTGAAACTGAAACCAGAGAGGTAGATGAAAAAGGCTTCAGAAAAGCCCAAAGTGATGAGCAACAAAGAATCGGCGGAGTAAGAACCTACTCCGTAATCTCTCTAATTGGAGCAATTGCAGGTTTATTGTTTTTGGAGGGCGAAATGCCCTTAGTTTACATGATTTTTGGAAGTTTAATTATTCTTGTTTTTTCTGCTTACGTTTTAAATGTACAATGGAAACATCTCTTCGGAATGACCACCGAAATAGCCATCATAATAACCTTTTTACTTGGATTTTTAGCTACTTCACAAATTCTTGATCTAACTGTTATTTTGGCAATTTTAGTGATTCTCACATTTTTCCTATCTCAAAAAAGAGGTTTAGGACAACTTGTAAAACAAATTAATCACCAAGAAATTATTGATTTAACAAAATTTGGGTTAATTGGAATTGTTATTTTACCAATTCTACCTGATAAATCTTACACCTTAAGTGAAGTTTTTGAATTACTTAACCTTAATGCTGATAGCTTGAGTTTAAAATTTCAAACATTTGAGATTATTAATCCATTTAATATCTGGCTTGTTGTAGTACTAATATCAGGTTTCAATTTAATGGGTTATATATTAAGTAAATTTGTTGGTACCAAAGGAAGCTTACTTGCTGAGGGTTTATTTGGTGGTCTTGTATCATCAACATCAACTATCATATCTTTAGCTCAGCAAAGTAAAAATAATCTCACTCATGAAATTTCTGTAATCAACGCTGGCTCAGCGCTAATTGCTAATTCTGTAAGCTTCATTCAAATTTTAATGATTGTTTATGTTAGTAATTTTAAGTTATTTAAAGAAATTCTACCTCCATTCTTAGCAATGGGAACAATTGGCTTAATTTTAGGGATAATTTTGATTGTTTATGTTAAACCTAAAACTCGGGAAAAAATAGAACTAAGCAGTGAACCTTTTTCATTAATCCCGGCAATGAAATTTGTAATATTAATAATCACTATTAAAATATTTATACAACTGGCACAGTTAACCTCTATTGATAATATTTTTCTAGTTGTAACGGCTCTGTCAGGAGTAATAGGCATGGATGCACCTACATTTGCAATATCTGACCTTAATGCTAGTCAATCCCTTACAACAAATTTAGCGATCACTGGCATACTTCTTGGCAATGCTTTTAATATTGTTGCCAAGATGATTTACGGCAAAATGTTTGGCAGTAGAGAATTTGGAAATATACTGCTAATTGGATTAACACTTACATTGGCAGGAACTTTGGTAATATTTTGGTAGAAGTATAAATTAAACCTAAAATACTTACATCGCATAAACCTATAAACAAAGTTTATTAAACCTCAATTTTTTATTTTTTAAATATATCTTAATTTTAGTCATGTTTTGTAAAAATCTTCACTCAAAAACTTTAAAAATTTAATCTTTTGTATTAAACTGAACTGGTAAAATATTTTATTAATTAAAAAATTATGGATGATTCTAAAGACAAAGCAAGTGAATATTTTGATATAAAAGAGCAAATAAAAGCTCTAAGGCGAGATTTAAAAGCAGTCACAGAAGATCATCCCAATTACGATGAATTGCAACAATTGAATAAAAAAGTCAAAAAATTAAGAGATGAAATTAAAGACACCGAAGAAGTAAAAAAACTTAAAGAAAAAATTAATGAACTCAAAGAAAGACAAGAGTTATTAAAAGAGTTAATCCGAGTAGAACTAATTGAAACCTCTCAAGATGAAATTAAAAGAAATGGGAAAAAGTTGAAATTAGTGCCAGTACTCAAAGAAGTATCAGACGAAGATTAACCTTTTTCCATTAACCAAAACCTAACTTTTCCATTTGCATCTCTTAAAGTTTTAAAATTATCCATAAACTCATCAGGAATTTTGTCATGAGAATCATCCACCTCTAACATTGCAAAACTAATATTTCCATGGTTTATAATTTTGCGGATCAAAATTTTTACTAATTCCAACCCATCATCTCCTCCATCCAAAGCTGTTATTGGCTCAAAATTTTTGACAGAAGGTGGCAGAGTAGATATTCTACTAGTCGGAATATATGGCAAATTTGCAATTACAATATCAACATCACTTTTAATTTTTAATTTTTTTAAATCTTGTCTTTTTAAATCTAGCTTTAAATTAAATTTTTTTAAATTATTTTTAGCAACTTTTAAAGCCTTTGGAGACATATCTATCAGGGTTCCACTAAATTCAATATTCAATTTTTGCAATTCAAGAGCAAGCGCTATACCTATATTCCCACAACCACAACCAATATCTATAAAATTTAACTTTTTGAGATTTCTACGGGTTGTATACCCTATAGTGTTAGGTATTATTTCTTCTGTTTCAACTCTTGGAATTAAAGTGTCAGTTGAAACATTAAAAACATAATCATAAAACTTAGCTTTACCTACAATATATTCAACAGGAATATTTTCATCAACAGATTGGGCTAATTCAAAAGGATCAAACCCAAATTCTAATAAAAAATTTATTTCCCAAACTGTCCACTTTCTCATAAATTTCTATTTGAAAATAAGTTCTTTAAGGTATTTCAATTCTTGTATACTCTCAATAATATCTGTTTTAGCTCGATGAGAGTCTTTCTTAGGAAAAGGTTTAATTTTATACCATCTGTAAGCTAAATTCCGAACAGTGGCAACATCAATAATTTGCCATTTCAAATAGTTATCAAGCTCAGGCATAAATTTTGCCAAGAACATTTTATCAAAGTGAACACTGGAACCTGCAAGAAGATTTTGACCAGGTTTAGTGAAAGGAATAATTATTTCTAAAATTTGCTTTTGAGCGTTCAAAAGCGTAGTTTTTGAATTTAAAACTTCATCAATCAAACCAGACTTAGTATGAACCTCTAAACTCCATGGATCCATTTGTTTCAAAATAGATTTTGGATAGTGAATAACGTAATTGACAACTTCAGTCAGATAATTCAAATCTCTATCAGTAACCACGCATGCAATTTCCAAAATTTTATCTTTTTTTATATCCAGTCCAGTCAATTCTAAATCAATCCAAATTAAATTATGCGAACTTCTTTTTTTCATTAGTACATTCTTTTAAAAAATTATAAATTTTATTTTTTTGATCAAGGATTTTATCTCCCATAAAAATGATTTTTGACTTACCTTCGTAATTTTTAATGTTTTGAATTTTAAAATCCCCATAAGCAAAATTAACTATTTTAAAGGAATGCCCAAAATTTAAAATTCCTTTAATTCTAAAAAATTTTGTCTTATTAAGTTGAATTAAAAAATTTTCTAAAGCTTTTTGATTAAAAGTTTCGTGTTCAAAAACAAATGAAAATGTCTCTATATCATTATGAAAATCGCTAACATCCATGCTCTCAAGATTTAACTTCTTACTACTAGAAATATTTATATCTATTACTAAATCTTTTGGAACAAAACCATCATTTGAAATAATTTTTGGAACTTTATAATATACTTCATTTAAGTCTTCAATTACTTTTTCAAGTTGAGATTTTTCAACTAAATTTGCTTTATTTACCACAATCAAATCAAAAAAGTTTGCTTGCTTTTTCGCTAAAAAAACATCCTTTACTCGCTTAAAATTTTTAGCATCAACAACTTTAATATTTGAATCCAAAAAACAAAAATCTAATTCAGAAATTTTTTTAATGATAGGATAAGGATGAGCTGTTCCAGCAGTTTCAATTACGATTCTCTCAGGATTAAATTCTTTTTTAATCTCTAACAAAGCATCCCCCAATTTTCCAATCAATACACAACATAAGCATCCATTAATCACTTCTTTAGTAAGAATATGCTTTGATTTTGCAATTTCAGAATCAATATTTACATCGCCAAATTCATTTTTTAACCAAACTGTTTTGGTGTAAGGGATTTGCTCTATCAGTTTTAAAATGATAGTTGTTTTTCCTGCTCCTAATTCACCGCTAAAAACATTTACTGGTATCATTTTGTAAAACTAATCAATAATTACTCCTACAGGGCAATGATCAGAACCATACACCTCAGGAAGAATAAAAGCTTCCTTAACTCTTGATTTTAGAGAATTTGAAACCAAAACATAATCAATTCGCCATCCCACATTCCTTTCTCGTGATTTTGCAAAATTACTCCACCAAGTGTAATTTCCACCTTCCTTATTAAAAATTCTAAAAGTATCTACAAAATTATTCTTAATAAATTTATCAAAACCTTCTCTTTCTTCATCGGTGAAACCTGCACTTTTGTGATTGCTATCAGGCCTCGCAAGATCAATTTCTTTATGAGCAACATTAAAATCTCCACAAACTACAACTGGCTTACTAGCTTCCAAAAATTTTAAGTATTTCAAAAATAAAGGGTCCCAAACCTCATGTCTAAATTTCAATCTTTGTAAATCGGGCTTTGAATTGGGAGTATAAACATTTAACAACCAAAAGTCTTCTAACTCAAATGTAATCAAACGACCCTCTTCTAAAACATTTCCAAACTCATCTTCTAGATTAGCTGGATAATCAAAATCTTCTACAAAATTATTAAAAACATTCACCGGTGAAACTTTTGAAAATATTGCTGTCCCAGAATAACCTTTCCTTTTAGCAGGATTCCAGAATTGTTGATAACCTTTCAAATTAATTTCTAACTGTTGACTGTTTGCCTTAATTTCTTGCAAACACAAAACATCTGGGTTTTCTTTTTCAACAAATTCATAAAAAACTTTTTTATTAATCACAGATCGTAACCCATTCACATTCCACGATATTATTTTGATACTCATGATAAATTTCGTAATAAATAGATATCAATTTTTGAATTCTCAGCTAAAGTTTGTAAGTATTGTAATTCAGATATATCAACCCACTCATAACTTTGATGTTTATCTTCAGGCTTACCATCAATATCTGTTGTGCCATTAATACTTACACTTGGCTTTTCATTTAAAAAAGCATAGTAGTAATAAACTATTCTAGTAGTTTTTACTCCGTGATAATCAAAAGTATAAACTTTCTCATAACTTAGCTTATTTAAACTATCTTCACTCAAACTAATTGAAGTTTCTTCTTCTAATTCTCTAATTGCAGATTGCAAAGGTTGATCTTCTATTTTACCTCCAGGGAGTTCTAACATATCAGGATTGTTTGAATTTTTAGCTTTCTTTAATAACAAAACTTTACCATCCCAAATTACGATTATTCTTACGGTCTCAACCATTTGCAAAATATGTAATTAATGAGATAATTATACACTATGACTCAGCTTGATACAAAACAGATCAACACCCTTGAAGAACTATTTAAAGTGCTTGATCAAAATGAGGTAGTTTATGATAAGGCTATAATCACAAAAGCTTACGACTTTGCAAAAAAAATCCACCAAAATCAAAAAAGGCTTTCAGGAGATAGTATAGAAACACACTTATTAACTGTAGCAAGTTTTGTAGCACAAATACATCTTGATCAAACTTCAATCATATCAGCCTTATTACACGATTCAATAGATAAAGGAACAGCGACACTAGATCAAATCGATGAACTTTTTGGCACAGAAGTAGCATACATAGTTTCAGGGTTAACCGACATCAGAAAAATTTCAAAAAAATATTCTAAAGAAAACGATAATGAAGAATTTAAAAACTTCATCTTCAACACCTCAGAAGATTTAAGAATAATTATTATTCGATTATGCGAAAAGCTTCACAATATAATGACGATTAATTCTTTGCCAGCAGAAACACAGCAAATAGCAGCAGAAAAAATCTTAAACATCTATGCACCTATTGCGCAGTATCTAGGACTTGGTTTCTTGCAGAGAAATCTAGAAGATTCTGCTTTCAAAATAACAAAACCTGATTATTACGATTTTATAGAAAAAAGTGTAGACAACTTATACAAATCACAAGAATTTTCCATAGAAAATTTTGAAAAAGACATGATGAGTTTGTTAGAACAATACCAAATTAATCCTATAGCATTTTATGGTAGAGAAAAAGGAATTTACAGTATTTATAGAAAAATAAAAAGCAAATATTTACAAGGAAAATCTCTGTTTGATTATAAATTTACAGAGTTGAAGGATGTTTTTGCTTTCAGAATTATTTTAAGTACAGTAGAGCAGTGCTATATCGCACTTGGAGTATTACATTCTAAATTTCCTTATTCAAAAGAAGACTTTCGAGATTATATATCAAACCCTAAAGAAAACGGCTATAAATCGATTCACACAGTTTTAGAATACAATGAAACACTAATTGAAATTCAAATTAGAACACAAGAAATGCACGAATTTAATGAATATGGACCCGCATCTCACATTGCGTATAAACTTAAAAAAAGCAAAGGGGAAGAGTTTACATGGACCAAAGATTTGGCAAGCTGGAAAGAAAAGGATAATGTTTCTAAAGAAGACTTTAAAATTAAAGTTTTTAAAGAAAGCATTTTTGTATTTACTCCCAAAGGGTTGGTTATAAAATTACCTCAAGGCGCAACCCCTCTTGACTTCGCTTTCAGAATTCATACCAATATTGGTTTGTGTTATAGAGGAGCTTTAGTTAATGGGAAAATGGTACCTATGGATTATAAACTTAACACAGGAGATGTGGTTGAAATCAAAATAACAAAAAACTTGAATGTAACGAGGGATTGGCTTAAAAACTGTGTTTCACCTGAGACTAAAAGAAGAATTAGAAGAGCGTTAAGAAATTTATAAAAAAGATTGTGTTATTGTAAAATGTTGTGTAGAATGACATATATATTTTAATTTTAATTTTTATTTTATATTTTTATGGAAGAGAACAAATCTCCTAAAAAAAACACCAAAACTCTCGTTGCTCTAGTCGGAGTTTTGTTACTATGCTGTTGTGTACTAGCAGCAGTTGCTGGAGCAGTATACTTTTTTGTTCTAGGTGATGATTCATCAGATATAAGTGGTGAAGCTAAAGGAACAGAAAATTATCAAGAATATGCTGGTGATGATTTTAAATTCAAATATCCACAAAACTGGATGTTTAACGAAGATTTCTTGAGAGTTTATGATCCCTCAAATGAAGATCTAAACTCAGTTCAGTTTAGCTTTAACAATGTATCAGATGTTCAAGATGATGGTTTTAACGTAAATGATATTTCAGAAGGAAAATGTGATTCTTTAAATTCATTTGTTGACCAAATAGTTGGTGGTTCAAGTGATATTTCTAATACTAACATAACTAGTGTAGAAATAAACGGAATTAAAGGTTGCGCTGTTACACTTGATGGTGAACAAGACTCCAAGAAAATATCTGGAGCTTTATACTTCTTAGTTAATAGCAGCAAAGACAAACTTGCATTTATCACAGCAAGTGAAGAAGGTGATAGTTTTGATACAGCAGCAAATATTGTTAAAACATTTGAATTTGTAGAATAAACTAAACCAATAAACTAAATACGCAAAAACAAGGGAGCAATCCCTTGTTTTTGTTTGTGAAAATAGTATAATTTAGGTGTGGAGAGGTACCCAAGTGGTCGAAGGGGCGGGTTTGCTAAACCCGTAGTACGGTTTTACCGTAGCGAGGGTTCGAATCCCTTCCTCTCCGCCAGAAATGGCAACATCAAAATGAAATGCATAAAAAATCTCAAAAAAATGAAGATTGGATTAGCTACAAAGTTAATCAAGAGTTAAGTGAGATTGATTTGAATGAAATTGAAAGTAATAGCTTCTCTAAAAATTTGAAGAAAATATTATTAAAAACAACGTTTCCTCGTGTAATTTTTTACACTGATATTAATGAATTCCACAACAATTATTATATTTATAAATAATTCTGAGAAATGATTACATTTTTTCTAAAGATCTGTAAAAGAAAATATCGTAAAATTTGAAAATAAAAAACAACCCTAAATTAACATTTTACATTTATATTTTCTAAAAAAGTTTTTTATAAACTGTCTATTAACTTGGCATCACCTGCCATGTAAAGCTCATCTTCTTGTTCACGACTTATAACCAAATCACCACCTTGCGACCTTACAATTATTTTAGGAAAGTTATTTTTGTACATAACAAGCCCACCTACAACAGTTGATCCAGTACCGCATGACTGAGTTATACATTTGTTTGGATCAAAACCTAAATTTCTTTCGTGTGTTACTAACAAAACTACATTTTTTGAACTACTGTAAAAATTTACATTTACTCCCAGAGGAAATATTTCAAAGTTATTAGTAATTTTTTGCCCAACTTGTAACGCAATTTGTTTCAGAGTAACTAAGTTTACACTTGGAATCTCTACACACAAATGTGGTTCCCCATCAGGATCTTTTTCATTTGTACTAGTAAATCCAATTTCAATATTTGTAAATCTAATTTTTTCAATTTTTAGCAGATTTTCTATAAAATCCCAATTTTTTAATTTAAAACTCAAATATTTTGTACATTTATTAATTCCAACATAAAGTCTGCCCATTTTTACTTTGAACTTTCCATCTTTTACAATAACTTTTAAAAATCCAGCATCAGTATTAATAATAATTTCATCAACATTCTTTACAAAATCTCTGTAATAGCTTGTAAGAGCTCTAACTCCATTACCACACATTGTTGACCATCCACCTAGTTCTCCGGCATTCGGTTCAAAAATTTTAGTTGTAACAACATTGTTTTGTATATCAATGTTTTTTACAAACATTACTGTATCTATATTTTTTGCTCTAAAAAATTGAACTAACTTCTTCAGCTTATCTTTAGGCATATTTTCTATATCATCGGTATAGATGCCAATAATGTTACCGTTACAATCATAAATTTTCATAAATTTATTGTTCGTTAATATCGTTAAAACAAATTTGACCATTAGGGGCATAGCTAGGGCTTGTGACGCAAACACACCAATTCTCATCTATCCACAAATGTAGATATACTTTACTAATTTGTGTTCTAACCTGCTTTTTTGATGTATTAATGTTGGTACTTTGCAATTGATTTACTAAAGTTTTAGGTAATATTTCTAACATTGACTTTTGTTGATGTGTAAATGTATCAGGATGAATGACAATTACCGCAAAAGAATGACTTGCAACATCAGAAGAATTTTGAAAAAAATCAATAAACTTCCTAGATTGAAACCTTGAATCAAGTACTGAACATTGATCTGTTGAATTTTGAACAAATTGACTTTCCAAAAAAAACTTCTGATCTTCAATTGCTTTCATTACTTCAAGTTCAGATATCATGGTTAAAGCAGTATAATTTCGCTTTATAGCTTCTTCTATTGTTTTGCTATCGGTATCCCTGTTATTAACATCATCTACCATGTGGTAGATAATTACCTCTATGTTATTTTTACGCGCAGTCAAATAAATCATATTCATCAAAACATATCCTAAAAAAAACCTTCGGTCCGATTCATGATTAAAACATGTTTTGGAATTAAGTACCATGGAGGACCTTCAAGTATAATTGTGTTGATATTTTGATTTTGCAAATATTCAAATAAGTTTTGAACTATGTTTTTAAACTCACTTTCAAATTCCTCTCTAAGCCTTTGCAGTTCTCCTAATTCCAAAGGATTATTTACAGAATTTTTATTTAAACTTTCCATAAAGTTAAATTAAGATTGTGAAAATCATACAACAAAATTTTAAATATACAAAAAAAATTAAAATTTTGTTATTATTAAGAAAATATTTGTTAAAAATTTAACATGATTCCAATATCAAAAATTGTAACTGAAATTGTTGATTCATCACCATTTCTCAAAAAAGCAATCCAAAATGATTTAATAAACCTTTCATCACTAGCAAGAAAAATTAAGCCTGATATAGAGCAAATTTCACTTAAAAAAGTTTCAAACGCATCAGTTGTTATGGCGCTAAAACGTTACGCATCAAGACAAAAACAACAAGATAAAATTTATGATAAAGATTTTTCAAAATATTATGGTGAGATATCAGTAAGAAACAATTTATTTGAAATGACCTATAGTAATTCAAACACATTGCATAAAAAGTTACTAAATCTTCAAGCATCGATTAACCCAAAAGATTTTTTTAATTTTATACGAGGAAGCTGGCAAACAACAATAATTGGAAGTAATAGTTTAGAAAGTAAAATTGAAAAAGCACTTTCTAATGAATCGTTAGAAAATCATATTGAAAACCTTACGGCTATTACAATTAAACTTCAAAACGGTCACCTAGATCAACCTGGAATAATATCTCACGCCCTTAATCAACTTGCTTGGCGTGGAATTAATATAATTGAAATAGTATCAACTTTTGAAGAGTTAACATTCATAATTAAAGATGATGAAATTGAGAGAGCTTTCTCGGTTCTCAACGATTTGAAAAAAAATAAGTTTATGATACTCTAAAAATATGAAAGTTATATTAAGTTTACTTTTGGGTGCAATATTAGGAGCAGGTGGGTATTTTTATGTAAACAATTTTTTATTACCAACAAATTCAAAATCAGAAGAATCTGTATGGGAATATAGTTTTGAAAAATCAAAATATACTTTCTCTCCCTCTGAACAACCCATTATTAAAAACATTGAAGTAAAAGTTGGCGAAACTCACAATTTAGTATTAGATAACATTAAAATAAGTTCTACGTATACAAATCAATATTCTGATTTTATAAAAATCAAGCAAGATCAAATTGAAATCAATGGAATAAAAGAAAATTATGGATCAAAGTTTATTGATATTCCATTGCAAAATTCAAACCAAAAACTAGTTTTAGAAATCAAAACAACTCTTCCACCAGTAGATTGGACAAAACTTGAGAACGATATTAGAAATTTTTTGGGAGACCAGCAAAATCAATACGGAATTATGATTTATGACCTCAAGCGACATGAAAGTTTGGGACTTAACGAAACTCAAATATTTCCTCCTGCGAGCTCTGCCAAAATTACGGTCGCAATTCTTGTACTTAGAGATATTGAAGCAGGCAAATATACTCTAGACACAACTTATCCAGTACAAGCAAAATATAAACATTCTAACTTTGACGCCATTGGAAGTTTGCCTGAAGGCACTCCAGTTACCATCAGAAAATATTTAGAAGAGTTGATTATGTTAAGTAGCAATACAGCTTGGTATCACTTAGTTCACATGCTTGGCGATTCATACGAAGGTGTAAACCCTCGAACCATAGAAGAACTTGGAGTTAACCCATTATTTTTGGATCCATATCAATCAACTGCAAGTAATTTTGTCAAAGTTATGTCCGATGTTTACTATAATAAAACTTTGAATGAAGAATCCAAAAGTTATTTTTTTGATTTAATGAGAAATGCTACTCAATTTAATAGAGAAGGGGTAGGTCTTGGGGTTCCACCAAATGTAGATTTTGTAAATAAACTTGGCTATCACTGGACATATGATTTAATTAATTTTAATGATGTTGCAATAGTCTTTGGAGAAAAAACAGACTATGCCATAGCAATAATCGACGAAAATATTGATTGGACAACTGGGAAATATAACATTAAAGAAATCTCAAGCATGGTATATTCGGCATTAAATTGAAAGTTTTGAGATCTTGGTTTCAAGATCATTGAAATTTTGTAGTAATTCTCTCATTGCATTTTCAACTTCTTCAAAAATTGTGCTTTCTTTCTTTAAAGCTATTTTTTTACTCTTATCATTTTGTTTAGAACAGCTTTGAATTTTAATTAACTTGGCAACACTTACAGGATCAAGTCGTTTATCTTTAGTTTGTTGCTCAATAATTTTGAATGGAAAAATTTGTTCCATCGCAAAAATTTGATACAACTGATTAACAACTTCCTGAACTTCTAAAATTTCGTAAGTATCCATAAGTTCTCGGGAATTATCTTTTTGAATTGCTTCTATCGATACTTTCGGTGGCACCATGGGTACAAATATCTCAGCTTGATCAAGTTTCAATGTTTCATAAAGAAATTGCTCTAAATCTAGTATAAAATCTCTAATTTGTAACCTTGATTGTTTGTTTTTCAAATCGAGTATTTCCGCTCCATAACCTGCGTTAGCGATCCAAGCGCCAATAGTTACCAAGTTACAAGTTGTAAATCTATCAAAAAGAACTCTTAAAGATCTTCCCAAACTTAAAGTTGCATAACTTGAAACTAAAATATTTCCTAACATTTCAAGACGATTGAGCGCGAATAAAGCCATCATTTCTTCTCTTGTAACGTAATTGTGTGCGCCACGCTTCAGAAGTTCAAGTATAATCTTACCATAATGTGTTTCATAATTTGGAAACTGAACAATCAAAACATCCGCATTATCTTCAAAAGGCTCTCTTTCTCTATTGATTTTTTGTGAAAATTCAGGAATCAAATTAACTAAAGTACCTTTACCTGTTCCATCCATGCCTGAGACTGCAACCATTTTTAAAGATTCATTCTCAAGGCTATCAAACCACATTTTTTTTAAACTAGAAAATTCCATATTTAAATATTTGGTGCATCATCTATATTTTCAGAATTTATAACCATTGTTTCCCCCGTAATTTTGACAATATCTTTATCAATTTTTCCGAGCTCTTTATATGATTTGTTATAAAAATTTACTGTTGTGTTTAAATTTTTACCTAACTTTGAAAAATTCTCATCAAAAGCCTGAAGATGATTCTTTAATTTTCTTACATTTTCCATAATTTCTTTAGCTGATTCTTCTATCTGCAACGCTCTCAAACCTTGAAGCACTGTTTGCAAGTATGCCAAAAAGTTTGTAGGGGAAACTATTATTACTCTTTTTTCTGTAAAAGCGTACTCAATTAAGTCCCTAGTATTCAATTTAATTGAACCAATTTGATTTACAAGCAAATCATAATAAATTCCTTCAGATGGTATGAACATAAAAGCAAATTCCATAGTTCCTTCACTTGGTCGAATATACTTTGCAGTTTCATCAATTCTTTTTTTCAAATCATTTTTAAATTCTTTTTCAAGTTTTTCTCTTTCAGCTCCCTCTGGGGTTTCCACAATTTTATTGTAATTTTCAAGAGAAAATTTTGAATCGACCGGAATAATCTTATCTTTAACAAATATTGCAGCATCAACTAAAGTTCCATCTCTAAATTTATATTGCATTTGAAATGATCCAGGAGGCAAAACGTTTTTTAAGATAGTTTCCAAAAAATATTCTCCTAAAATTCCTCTTTGCTTTGGGTTTTTAAGAATATTTTCAAGACTTTGAAGCTGTTCCGCAAAACTCATTATATTTTTGTTTGTTGCTTCAAGTTTAGACATTTTTTCAGTTACTTCTTTTAATATTTGAGAAGTAAGTTTGTTAGTTTCTTCACGGTCTTTTTGAGTTAGGGCTAATTGTTTCTGAAGAGAAATTTGAGAATCTTTAAGTTGTTGAGTAAGTATCTGGTTTTGTTCTTTTAGTAATTTATCTAAATCTTGCCTAGTCCTTTCAATTTTTTCGGCTTGAGCATTACTTAACTGGTGAAGTTGTTCCCGTAAAAATTTGATTTCTTTTTCATCACTAGAACTTTGAATTTTGAAAAATAGCAAAGCTACAAACAGCAAAAGAGATATAAGCAAAACAAAAATTCCAATTAATGCAAAAGTAATCATATCTAATTGTATATCATTTTTTTTGAAAAGTACATTATTGTTCTCGTGTAAAATTCATTGGTACAATTTTAAAATATTGATAGGGTGGATCTTGATTAACCCCTTCAATAATTTTAAAATCTCCGTTATTTAAAAATTGATTAGTTCCCTGTTCAAGAAATAAATCAATATCTTCAAACATTGTTAGATCAATTATCAATGTATGTGAAAGTTCGAGTTCAGGGAAATTCTGCAATAATAAGCTCTTTATTTGCTCTATATTTTCTTCAGAAAATCCAGAGTTTTCATCTGTTCTTGGATCCATAACAATAGCTAAAGGTGGAACTTCAATTACTTGATATGGTTTTATATTAGCTACATTTGAATTTGAATAGACACTAGTACTATTCGGTAATGTAGGGATAATTGAAGGTGAAGGCAAATAATTTAAATAATGTTCTATTGCTAGTTGCAAGTTTAGTTCAACTGTATCCCGGGGTTTGCTCATTAAAGGTGGAGCTTCTTCGTTTGTTTGATCTTCGTTTTCTGTAATGAGAGAAGTAGCTTTTATACCAAACAAAAACAAAAGGTACGAAAAAAAAAGCATTAAAAATTCTCTACGAGTTAATTCCGGCACTAGCTGTTCTCTCCGGTTTGTTTTTCGTGTGTCCATCTAATATATTTTACCAAAAAAGATAATAAAAATAAATTTTTGTTATAATCTAAGCATGGATACATCAAAAACTAGAAACTTTTGCATCATTGCTCACATTGATCACGGCAAATCAACGCTAGCCGATAGATTAATGGAAACCTCAGGATTGATAAGTGAGAGAGAACTTCAAGATAGAATGCTAGATACACTAGATCTAGAAAAAGAAAGAGGAATCACTATTAAACTTCAAACAGCTAGACTAAAATGGAAAGATCATATTTTAAATTTAATTGATACTCCCGGGCATGTTGATTTTAGCTATGAAGTATCACGAAGTGTAGCAGCTTGCGAAGGGGCACTAATTGTGGTTGATGCAAGTCAAGGAATTCAAGCGCAAACACTTTCAACAGTCTACAAAGCTCTAGAATATGATCTTAAACTAATTCCTGTTATAAACAAAGTTGACCTACCTAATGCAGAAGTCGATAAAGTAAAAAATGAAATGATAGAGACTTTTGGATTTAGAGAAGATGAATTTATTTTGGCATCTGGTAAAACAGGAATTGGAGCTCAAGAGATTTTGGACGCAATAATTGATAGAATACCTGCCCCAAACAAAAATAATTCACTGATTTATTTATCAACTCCCGATGAAGAAAAACATATCACCAAAGCACTAGTTTTTGATGCCTTTTATCATGATTACAAAGGTGTTGTAGCTTTAGTAAAAATTGTAAGTGGAACTATAAATTCCACCGATAAGCTATATTTCTTAGGAACCAAAAAAAATGTTGAACCGCTAGAAATAGGATACCTCATGCCCAAAATGGTTTCTAGTAAAAAAATTTTAGAGGGTGAAGTAGGGTATATAGCAACTGGATTAAAAAACATAAATGATATACACACGGGTGATACTGTTATTTGTTTACATGAAAATGTTTTAACTTCAAACGTAACACCACTTGAAGGTTATAAAGCTCCCAAACCGATGGTTTTTGCAAGTTTATACCCAATTGAAGCAAGCGAGTATGAAGAATTTGCAAATGCCATTAAAAAATTGGCTCTCAATGATGCCGCACTAACTTATCAAAAAGAATATTCTCAAGCATTAGGGAGTGGATTTGTTTGTGGATTTTTAGGTTTACTTCACTTGGAAATTACTCAAGAAAGGCTTGAAAGAGAGTACGGAATTGATTTAATAAGCACCGTACCAACTGTTGAATTTAAAATAAAATTAACTACGAAAGATTACTCAAAAGTACCAAATATCAATATAGCTAACATAGACAAAGAAACTAACATAGCTACAATAAGAACTGCGGCAGAGTTTCCTGATGGAAGTCTATACAGTGAAATTTATGAACCTTGGGTAAGAATGGAAATTTTGACACCAGAGGAATACATTGGACCAGTAATGGAACTAGCTCAAGAAAACAGAGGTATTTATAAAAGTATGAATTTTTTAACCAAGACTCAAAAAGAAAACAAGCATGCTTTGATTATTTATGAAATTCCCACAGTTGAAATTATTGTGAATTTTTTTGATAAATTAAAGTCAATCACTCATGGTTACGCTTCAATGGATTATAACTTTTTAGAATATAGAGTTGGTGATATTGTTAAAGTTACAATTTTAGTTAACTATGAACCTGTTGAAGCTCTATCTTTTTTAACACACAGAAATTCTGCGCGAGTAAGAGCCAAAAACATGGTAGAAAAATTATCAGAAATAATTCCAAGACAACAATTCAAAGTGCCTATTCAAGCAGCAATTGGCGGTGAAGTAATTGCCCGAGAAACAATACAAGCATACAGAAAAGATGTAACAGCAAAACTTTATGGAGGAGATGTTACAAGAAAGAAAAAACTACTAGAAAAGCAAAAGCAAGGTAAGAAAAAAATGAAAATGATCGGAAATGTTGAAATTCCAAAAGAAGCGTTCTTAGCTGTTTTAAAAAACTAGATATGAATGAGATTGATTTTGAACAAAAAATTACAGAGTTAAAAGAAAGGCTTGGTCAAATCACACAAAAAAAAGATATTGTAAAACTTACAAAAAAAGTTGCTGAGTTAGAAAAATCTACGCAAAGCCCTGATTTCTGGAATGATCAAGAAACCGCTCAAAAAACTATGCAAAAACTTGGAGAATACAAGAATGAAATCGAACTTATAAAAAATTTAGAAAATGAAATTAACGAAACTATGGAGTTTGCTAAGATGTCAGAATCTGATTCTGAAATGCAAAAATTTGTAAATGATAACATACTTAAGCTAGATAAAACTCTCTCTAAACTAGAATTATCGACTTTTATGTCTGGAAAATTTGATGAAGGAAATGCAATTGTTAAAATCTATGCGGGGCAAGGAGGAACTGAAGCAAACGATTGGACAGAAATGCTATTTAGAATGTATACAAGATTTTTTAATACAAAAGGTTGGAAAATTACTGTAATTGAAAAAATTGATGGCAATGAAGCAGGTATACAAAGTGTAACAATGATAGTTGAAGGCAGGTATGTTTACGGAACGATTAAACACGAAAAAGGCACACACAGATTAGTTAGAAACTCTCCTTTTAATTCAGCGGGTCTCAGACAGACATCCTTTGCAAATGTTGAAGTTTTACCATTGATTGAAGAAGACATTGATATTGAGATCAAAGAAGAAGATATTGAATTTTCAGCTGTTAGGAGCAGTGGAGCGGGTGGTCAAAATGTTAATAAAGTTGCCACCAAAGTAAGACTTGTACACAAACCTACCAACATTGTAGTTGAATGTTCAATCCATAAAACTCAATCGCAAAATCGCAAAGAAGCAGAGAGAATTTTAAAAGCAAAGCTTTATGAACTTGAAGAACAAAAAAGAAAAGAAACTCTTTCAAAATTGCAGGGTGAACACAAAAAAGCACAGTGGGGAAATCAAATTAGAAACTACATTTTACAGCCATACAAATTAGTAAAAGACTTAAGAACAGGTGTTGAAACTTCACAAGTTGAAATGGTTTTGGATGGTGAACTCGATGAATTTGTAGAAGCAGAAATTAAAATGCTTTAAATTGTTTTACAAATGTCAATCGAAACTATAGAAGCTACCGATAATGCAGAATTAAACGATTTATATACAAGAGTATTAAAAGGTGAAGTTTTGAGTGAGGCAGATATTTGTAGGATATACCAATTTTTTAGAGAGAAATTTGAAAGTCTTTTACATAGAGATTTTAGCAATGAACATCACATAAATTTGATTTTAAATTTTTGCGATTTTATTATAGAATTATATCGAAAAACAGGAAATATAAATGTAATACCTGAAATTTTAAAACCAGTCATTCTAGATCAATTTGATTTAAATTATATTCGTATTCATGCTGAACAAATTTTTCTAACAATTGTTTTTCAAACTACACAAGAATATTTTGATTATGAAGTTGGTAATGAAAAAGTTGCCATACAATATTGCTACGATAAACTAAGAGAAATTTTAAGTTTAGAAGAAAAATCTATAAAAAAAGAAAAACTTAAAAACTTGATAATAGATTTATACTTAATTTTTAGTTCAACCATACCTCTAAATTCTGAAATTTTAGAAAAATTTTTACAAAATGTTAAATCTGATAATCCCAATATAGGATTTAGAAATCATGATGTATACTTAGGAAATGCTAAAATTGGGCCAAGGATTTTATCTAAAGATAAAAGAGAGTTACTACTAGCCATAGACAAATTTGCAGAAAATTTTCTAAGCAATTCGCCAAATTTTGCAAAATTGTACATGGAATTTATCAATATTCACCCTTTTACAGATTTTAATGGAAGAATAATTCAAACATTAATGCTATGTTTAAAACTAATTCAAACAAACTCTTTAGAAACAAATGAAATAATAAATTGGTTGGAAGAGTCCAATTATTTTAGCAAAAGTCATGTTGAAAAACTTAATCAAATAGTTAGTAAATTTGAGTATTTTAAAATAGGATCAATGCTACTTTTGTTAATGATTAGACAAAACTCTTTGAATTCTGAAATCACAATTAATGGAACAGTAACAAGGGAATCTTAAGCAACACCAACCTTTCCTTTTTCAATAACAATTCCAGGTAGAACTTCTTCTTCATATTCATACACTCCTTTACGAACCAAAACTCTTAAAGAGTAATCAGAAGTAGGGTAAACTAGTCTCCCACCATGTTTAAGTTGTTTTCGGAGTTGAGATACATCATCAATTGCAAAACCAACCCTAATGCCATCAAAAGGCGCTTTGTTAGGCAACCCATCCAAACCATCCCTGTACAAAAATGTAATATTTTGAATATCTGGATATTTTTTTGCATTTGATCTTGCTTGTTCCCAAAACCATTGAACTCTCTCAATAGTATAAACTTGGCCTTGCTTACCCGCTATATATCCCAGAAGCGTTGCTACATATCCTGTTCCTGTACCAATATCCAAGTATTTTCCACCTAGTTGAGGTTTTAAAAGACTTAGCATTTGAGCAATAAAAATTGCTCGAATCATTTTCTCACCATAACCAACATCAATATCTTGATCATAGTAAGCTAGATGTTTTAATTGAACTGGAACAAAATCAGCTCTATCAATATTTTTAAAAGCTGAAATCAAAACCGGATCAGTAACTAGAGGATTTTTTTCATCAGTTATTAATTTGAGAAAATAATCTTTATCCCATGTAAAAAGTTTAGCTGATCCAAACCTATTTATTTTCATAAAAACATTTTAAATTAAATCAAGCAATAATGCCACCACCTAAACATTCATCATTTTTGAACAAAACCAAACTTTGACCGCTTGCTATAGCCTTTTGAGGGTTTAAGAATTCAACTTTTAAACCATTTTTATATTTTTCTATTTTTTTAATTTTTTGAGGTTCTTGTCTGTAACGAATGCTTCCACCGGTTATTTGATCTAAGTTTGGAGCTATACCACCAATCCAATGTATGTTTTCAGTTGTTAAAATTTTTGAAAAAAGGTTAGAATTATCACTTCCTTTGCAAGCATACATAATATTTTTTTCTAAATCTTTTTTACAAAAAAAATATTTTTCTGATTGTCCAGGAACTTTTGCACCTTGTCCAATTGTATAAAAATACACACCTTTATGCTCTCCTAAAACTTCACCCGTTTCAATATCAATTATTAATCCTTTTTTCTGATGAATTTTTGCTAGCAAAAATTCTAAAACATTAATTTTTCCAATAAAACAAATACCTTGACTATCTGGTTTATTGGCGTTTGGAAGACCTATCTCAAATGCAATTTTTCTTACTTCTTGTTTAGTTAGTTCTCCAATTGGAAAGAGAGTCCGTGAAAGCTGCTCTTGATTTAGGGTATACAAAAAATAAACTTGATTTTTGTTTGGATCAACTCCACTCAAAAGTTTAAATTTATCTCCAACCCTTTTTATTCTTGCGTAATGCCCTGTGGCGATTAAATCAGCCCCATTTTCAATAGCTTTATCCAAAAATAGTTTAAATTTAATTTCTTTGTTGCACATGATATCCGGATTTGGAGTTCTACCTTTTTCATATTCAGAGAAAAAATAATCAACAACACTTTGTCTATACTGTTTTTCAAAATTAAAAGACCTAAACGGAACACCTAAAAATTTGCAAACTTCCTCAGCATCTTTTTGATCCTTTTCCCATGGGCATTCTGTTTGAATTCCAAAATCATCTCCACTCCAGTTTTTCATAAAAACTCCTTCCACCTGATAACCATTTTTTAAGAGAAGTAGCATAGCAACAGATGAATCTACTCCTCCTGATAGCGCAACAAAAACTTTGGGTTTCTTTTTTGAAATATTAATTTTCATTTTTGTAATTCTAAAAGTAAATCTCTTAGTTCTGCAGCTTTCTCGAATTCGAGCATATCGGCATATATTTCCATCTGAGTTTTTACTTCTTTAATAAATTTCTTTCGTTCTTTTGGTGTCATTGCTTTAAAACTTTCAGCTCTTTTTTCTATAGCATTTTGAGATTCATCATTTTGATCCTGATCTATTCTTACTAGCATATCGTCAATTGATTTTTTAATAGTTTGTGGAGTTATGCCATGTTTTTGGTTGTATTTTTCTTGAATTTGTCGCCTGAAGCGAGTTTCATCAATTGCTCTTTTCATTGACTTAGTTATAGAATCGGCATACATAATTACCCTGCCATTGTGATGCCTTGCTGCTCTTCCAATAATTTGAATTAATGAAGTATCAGAACGCAAAAACCCTTCCTTATCGGCATCGAGTATAGCTACCAAAGATACCTCTGGCAAATCTAAACCTTCTCTAAGGAGATTAATTCCAACCACCACATCATACACTCCCTTTCTTAAATCTCGCAAGATTTCTACTCTTTCCACAGTGTCAATGTCAGAATGGAGATATTTGCTTTTGATATTTTTTTCAATCAAATAATCAGATAATTCTTCAGCCATTCTTTTGGTAAGCGTTGTAACCAAAACTCTTTCCTTTTGAGCAATCGTTTTTTCAATTTCTTCGATTAAATCAGGAATTTGTGGTTTTAACCATGTTGTTTTTTTGTAGGTGGGCATGTCTTCATATCCATTTTCTCGTAAAGATAATTTAAGTTTGTCAAAAGTTTCAGGCATGGTTGGCCTGACCTCAACCAATGGATCCAAAAGCCCAGTTGGTCTAATCACTTGTTTGACAACACCTTTGTAATTTTTTGGAAGAATTAAACTCATATTTTGATTATAACATTTAAATTTTTTTAGAATTTTTAAGTTTTACATTTTAATCAAAAAAAACTATAATAAGTAAATATTTATTAATTTTAAAAAATGAGCATGTTCGGAGACGTCAACAAAGTAATTTTAATGGGGAATGTAACCAATGAGCCTGATTTGAGATTTACACCTAGCGGAAGCGCTGTTTTAAACTTTGGAATAGCAACCAACAGAAGTTACAAAAAAAATGATGAATGGGAAAACGAAGTTACTTACCACAACATTGTGGTTTGGAGAAATGCAGAAGCTCTTGCGCAAAGAATAAAAAAAGGCACCAGAGTTTACATTGAAGGAAGACTACAAACTAGAAGCTGGGAAAACAGTGAAGGTCAAAAGCAATACAAAACAGAGGTAAATGCTGACGATGTGATTTTGGTGGCAAGATACGAAGGTGGATCTGATGAAAACAAAGCAGAATCTAGCTCTGATACCAAGGCAACATCGAATAATGATGATTCTGTAGATGATTCTATAGATCCTGATGATTTGCCATTTTAAAGTAATTTTAGGAGTTGAAAAGCGCTATTGCTAAGCTACTAGTTACATTGAGGCTTGCGCCTTTGCCATACATTGGAATGACTGTTGCCATGTCGCAAACGTCCAAAGTACGACTAGTAACTCCATAAACTTCATTACCTACAACCAGACAAATTTTATCAAAAGGTTTGATTTTGTCTCTTAATTCTTGAATAGGAAAAGACTCTCTACAAAGTTCAATAGCAATTATTTTAAAACCTTGACTTTTGAGACTAGAAAGTAATTTCACAGAGCTTTCAAAATAATGCCACTCAACACTTTTTTCTTTATTTCGAGATACTTTCCGCAATTCTTTACCAAATGGTGGCGTATGCGATATTCCTGTTAAATATAGTCTTGAAACTCCTCCAGCATCGCATATTCTAAATATACTCGCTACATTTTTGGCATATTGAATATTTTCTGCAACCACATGAATTAATTTGCTTCTTTGCTCATGTTTAAAAATTTTTTTAATTTCTTTTTTTGATAATTTTTGCATATAAAATTTTATCATAAATTTGTAATTGTGCCATTTGATAGTTATAATTAAACAATGAAAACTTTAAATAAAATAATTCTATCTTTAATTTTGCTAAGTCTTTTTTTGTTTGCTTGTTTGTTAATTTCTGCAACAAGCTTTGTAGGCATTTGGCTTCGTACTTATCAGGTTTTCACTGATAAAACTTTAGTTGCTGAAGTTAGTATCTCAGAATTGAGACAAGATGAAAATGGAGAATTTGCAATAGTAAAATATAAACCTATCAAAAATCAATCAGCTCTAGCAAGAATTTTTTTTAAAGATGAAACTAGGGTAGAGGAGGCAAGTGAACAAGAGTTTAAAGTGTACGGCGATAGCATTCACATTGGTGGTCCAATTATAAAATTTAAAGACAATTTAATTTTGCTTGATTTTAAAACGATTTATAAAGTTGCCAAAATATTCGGAAGGTACAACATTGATAATGAAAAAGAAATTAACAAAAATGAAATTCAAATGCAATTCTCAAACTACGATCTAAACGGTGGAATTGATGCAACATGGAAAGATTTGAGTGAAAATTTATCAAAAGATTCCTTTAAATCTAAAATTTACAATTTTTTCATTGATACAACCCAGCTATCAGTTCCCGGTCAATTTGTATTAAACACTCCACAAACCTACAATTTGTATATCACCAACACAGGTTTTCTTTGGGATCAGAAAAATTAAAAGGTGTGAGCGGGATTCGAACCCGCGCATAAGGGTTTTGCAGACCCTCGCCTTAAACCACTTGGCTACCACACCATAAATTCATTATACAATAAAATCATTAGGAAATTAATAAAAACATTTTAAGTTAAAACAAATTAATAAAAATTAAAAAATTAGCTTTAAATTTAATTTAAAAAATTTTATAAATGAAAGATTAAAAAAAGAAAAAAAGCCCCCGAAGGGGCTTATGATTTTTATTTTGCTTTGGTTACTACATATAGTAACCAAAATAGTAAGTAAATTGCTATTGCTGTAGCAAACAGCAAACTACCTACATCGATTAAAATCAGTGTGTTTGTAATAAAACCCACTGATATTAAAATTGTTGCAAGGACGATAATAAAAATTGAGTTCACCATGTTCAGGAATGCAATCGGAAATGCTCCCAAAATTTGTAAAGAACCAATCAGCAGCTCCATAATTGCTCCTTGTCTGTACTTTCGCAATCCTTTTAATTATACCATAAAATCATCAATGATAATTGTTTGTGCACAAACATTGTAAATATCACATCTTGTTTTTGACCATTGATAATTTTTTGTTTAAAAAAAATTAAGCAAAAATCTTAATTTAATCAACAAAACTATTTTTCTGCAAGGAAAACTTTGTGATGAATCCTATGATAAAATAAACATAGGATTCATCATGTATACTAATTTAACCATAGAGTAGGTGTTGGTTTATTGTAATTTAACACCTGTCCTCTATACACCAACCCTATGATTCGACCGAGCCTTTTCAGTTCGGTCTTTATATACCAAATTATGACACTA
The DNA here is from genome assembly GCA_025999215.1 of Candidatus Dojkabacteria bacterium. GTDB lineage: Bacteria > Patescibacteriota > Dojkabacteria > J137 > J137 > KatS3mg085. The sequence continues at coordinate 494,274 of AP024679.1, read as the reverse complement.
TGGCTCACATCTCTTATTCTTTCAAGATCAACATTATCTGATCTCAAAAGATCTCGCATGACCCGATACGCCATGAAATCTTGTACAACCTGATCATACTCAAAACCCTCCGGCATACAGCGGAAGAGTTCTGATCCCTGATCTAGATCAGGGAACTGAATGCGTTCAAATGATACAATGTTTACATCAACACTGTACCAAATATCCAAAATATTCGTTTCTTCTATGTTCAATTCTTTACTTACTTTGTTAACTTTAACATTCAAGAATTGAACAGTACCTATCCAATCCTTCTCCATTTTCTCTGGAGGAGGACCTTCAACAGTACAATAGAAAGCTATATCTACTTCCAAAACCATGGAGGGGATATAGATTTGATCAAACACCTCTACTTTGTGATCATGGGTGTCTTCCCCACCAATAATAAGTAGTAGTATAAGTATAATCATTGGCAATACAAAAATCACAAGAAGATATGTTTTCTTAACGTGCTCGCTCATGGCTATTCTCCTTTAGCGTTGCTTGAGCTAATTCAAACCGATTACATTATAACATACTTCCCAACTTTTTAAAACCACTTTAAATTTAACTTATACTTAAAATTTTTATTACACCTATAAACCAAAAAACTTGTGGATCTATAAAAGATTTTACTTAAGTTATCAATATCAAAATAAATTTAAGTCGTAAAACTATTATATTATGAACCATATCTCAAAATCACATCAAACACCATACTTCAAATTTAGCTCATCAAATCTTTTCAAATACTCTTCATAGTCAATATTTCCGTTTTCAAACTCTTTGATTATTTCATCAACGTCTTTTAAATACTTATCCCAATCAATGTTTGAGTTATAAATAAATTCATCACTTTTCTTAGGTGTAAGTTCGTCATGATTATTCTCTAAGTTGTATAAATTGCCACTAAATAGAGTACCTAAGTTAACTGTGCCATCAGAAGATAAAACCAAATCTGTAATATCAAAATAATCTTGCGGTTTAGTAATTTTTTTACTAGAATTTAAATCTTTTAAGAAATAATTTAATTTAAATTCAAAATTACTTGCTTCAATGGTAACTTCCAAACCAGAAAAGTTTTTATTCTTATCAACACAGTAATTTATAAAAGTTTCATTTTCATCAAAAAACTTCTCTGCATCAATTAAAGAGTCCAAAGTTTGGTTAAAAGCTTCAATAGGATCTTCTAAATCAGGAGTAAGAAGAGTTACTAACTCTAATCCATACTTTTCAAAACTTTGTCTCATTTCTGTTGTATCCACTTGACCGTTGTAGCAATTAACTGCCAAAGGAAATAACTTAGAATCAATTTCTTCAACATCACTAAAAATTTTTCCATTTCTCAAAATTTTTCTTAAATTTTTCTTTATTTTAGCTTCATTTTGATATAACTTTGTTATATCTTCATCATCAGTAAAAAAATCAATTTGTTCTTCTGTCAAAAAATCTTCTTGATTTTGAAGGGTAGAGTTTACAATAGTTTCATTTAAATTAAGTTTAACAAAATTATTTGAAAATATATCACTTGGAACTTCCAAGACTTCTAAAGCTTGATCTCCGAAACTAACATAAAGTTTTCCTTCCATAAATCTTGCGTCAAAATCAATTTCTCCATCCAGTTCAGTACTTTCTAAATTTCCAGTCACCTGAAGTTTCGGAAAACTTCTAATTATCTTTTCAACTTCAGTTTTTGATAATTTTCCTTTTAAACTATCTCTATTAAACTTTTCATCTCCGTATTCAACAATCCAATTAGAATCAAATTTAGCATTTACATCAGAATTTATTACTGAAAAATTTAAAACAGCTTCAATTGAATTATTTTCTTTAGAAAATTCTGGATATTGCAAAAATTTTGTTTTTTCAAAAACTTCTACTACGGAATTACCTAAAGCATTGCTGTCTGATAAAGAACGTGCAAGATTTTGCTCACTACTAAAATCTAAATTATCAACAAAAGTAATTAGAGTATCTGCCAAAAACATTTCTATTCCTTCATGAGGAGTTTCTGCTTGATATTTTCCTTTTAGATTAAATCTTTCAGAGCTTAATGTAAAAATAACAATAAATCCTAAAATTAGTAAACAGCAACACACAAAAAAAATTGTCAGCAAAATTATTAAAGATTTTTTCATTTTAAATAACTAAAAGATATTATTGTAAAAATAACAATTTATTACTATTTTATACTAGAATTTTCAATTTTTTGGATAACATAATCAATAACCTCCAAAGGCTTGGTATTTTTATCAAATTTAATTGATGCACCAGCAGCTTGATTATGTCCACCACCTCCAAACAGTTCTGTCCAAAGTCTTACATTAGGACCTCTACCGCTAGATCTAAAAGAAATTTTAAAATTTTTGCTATCTTTCATCTTCACCACAAAACCCCATTCGCAATTTGCAATATTGTATAAATAAAAATTTATAAAAGTACTTTCAGCTAAACCTTTTTTACCAGCATCAATTTTGTAAAAATCTTCACTCAAAAACGAACAAATAAAATTACAATTTAATTTTTCGGAGAATCTGACACTTAAATTTTTAAATAACTCTTGCTCTTGCAACACATCAAAACGAGTTCTGTAGTCTAAAATTCTATTTACCAACCTAAGATCAATTAGAAATTGCTTAACAAGTCTTGTTAATTTCTCAACTTCAAAAATTTGAGTACTATCAACATATGAAAGTTTTGAAGTATCGGACATTATTCCCACAACACTCCAAAAAGCCATTTCAAAATTAGCACTATTTTCATCAAACAAAAAATCAGTAAAAACCCCAGCACATGAAGGGCTTTCGGGAAAAGCAAATTTTGTGTTAAAGCGATCACCTTCCCCATCGTGATGATCAACTAGTATATTTTCTTTTGATTTTAAAATATTTTCTAATGCTAATGGATCACTTGTAAATTGTTTGTAAACGTTGCTATCAACAAAGATTAAAAGATCATAAGCACTAATGCTTTTTGCCAAATCATCTACAAAATTTACCTTATCAAAACCTGGCAGAGTACTGTAAAATTCTAAACCATCAACATCATCTTCTACAAAAATTGTAGCTGACTTTTTATAATTTTCTTTAATAAAAAAATAAAAAATCAAAGCTGATGATATGCAATCAAAATCTGGATTTCTGTGAGCGCAAATTGCAATATTTGAAGCATTTTCAATTTTATTTAAAATTTCATTTTTTATTTTTGTTTTCTCATTCATATTCCTTCAAGTAAATTTCTGCCTGTCATCTCTGCTGGTATTTCCAAACCTAACATCGCCAAAATTGTTGGTGCCACATCAGCCAAACCTCCCACTGGCAATTCTACAGGCTTAAGTCCTTTTTTAACCGCCAAGAAAGGAACAGGGTTTGTAGAATGTTTTGTGTCTGGCTCTCCTGTGATAGTATTTATCATTTCTTCGGCATTACCGTGATCCGCTGTAATTACCACAGCGCCGTCATGATTTAGTACATACTTAACAATTCTTCCAATTTGCTGATCACAAATTTCCATTGATTTTATCGTAGCATCAATCACTCCTGTGTGTCCAACCATATCTGGTCCTGCAAAATTAATTAAAGCAAAATCAAACTTGCCAGTCTCTAATCTTTTAATTAATTCTGTTGTAACCCATTCCATGCTCATTTCAGGTTTCAAGTCGTAAGTGGCTACATCTTTCGGGGAAGGTATTTCAACATAAGTTTCACCAGGCAATACTTCCTCGTTACCACCATTGAAGAAATAAGTAACATGAGGAAATTTTTCTGACTCCGCAATTCTAAGCTGAGTTAAACCATTCAGTGAGAGTACCTTTCCTAGTGGCATTGTAATATCTTCAGGTGGAAAAGCAACTTTGCTTGGCAAATTATCTTCATAACTAGTCAACCCAACAAAAAATAACCCTGGTATTAAAGATCTATCAAAACCTCTAAAATTTTTATCTTCAAATGCCTTAGTAAGTTGTATTGCTCGATCAGGTCGAAAGTTAAAAAAAATCACAACATCATTTTCACCAACTTTGGAATATGAATCATGCCGGTCAAGGATTACTAACGGCTCTATGTATTCATCACTCACACCTTTTTTGTAAAATTCTTTTAATCTTTTTCTCCAATCTTTAACCTTTTCACCAATTCCTTCAGTAATTAAGTTATAAGCCTTTTGTGTTCTATCCCATCGTTCGTCACGATCCATTGCGTAAGCTCTTCCTATGATGGATGCTATTCTTCCAATTCTTCTCTGCTTACAATATATCTCTAAATTATCAAGCAAATCTAATCCGTCATTAACGCCAGAATCTCTACCATCAGTAAAAGCATGGATAAAAAACCTATTAGAATCTGCATCCTCTGCACTTGCCATGTCAATGATTGCTTTGAGATGTTCAAACGATGAATGAACTTTTCCTTTTCCAACCAACCCCATCACATGAATATTAGATTTGTGATCTTTGGCATATCTAAATGCCTCTTTCAAAACTGGGTTATGTTGAAATGCTCCAGTTTGGATAGAATTATCAATTCTTGGTAAATCTTGAAAAATCACTTTACCAGCGCCCATTGTCATGTGTCCAACTTCACTATTTCCATCTGTACCAACAGGTAACCCAACACTCAATGAAGCAGCTTCAAGGTAAGTATGAGGATATTCATACCATAGCCTATCAAGGTTTGAAGTTTTGGCTAAAGTTACAGCATTGCCAGGGCCTGGTTCAGCCACACCAACACCATCCATTGAGATTAAAACTAAAGGTTTTGGTCTTTTGAAAAAATTCGCCACGCTTCATTGTACCAAAAAAGAAATTTTTTTTGGAATATCTTGTAAAAAGTAAGCTTGTATGATACAATTTAACGTTTTTTTTTAAAAAAAAAGTTATGTTTATGGCAGAAACAATCAAACAGGACACAACAGGAGAATCACTAACAATAGCTCAGTTAACGAAAATTCTAAATGTTTTTCAAACAAAATTAAGTTCAGAGAACAGAGAGAATTTAAAAGAAGCATTAAGAAAAAAGTTAGAAGAAAAAAAACTAAAACTAAATGTTGGTGATGAAGTATTTAATGCATTTTTAGACATACTTTTAAGTTATATTATTCATATTATGTCTTTAGAGACAAAACCTTCAGAGACAAATACTTTAAATTCACTAATACTTCAGGAAAATCCTCAACAAGCTTTAGCTAACATAATGCAACCAATAATCCTAAGATTATCTATATTGCATCATAAAATTATAAAATAGAAAGATAATATTAACTCTGGTTCATCTTCAGATGATTTATCAAAATTTATTTTAGAAGTTTTAACTAGCACTACTGGTTCATCTTCAAAAAATGTTGTATCAGAAACTATTTTAAAAGTTTTAACTGGCATTACTGAGCTTCAAAATGTATATAATTTAGATAAAACTTTTTTAGAACAACAACTCTCTAAATTACCAAAACTAGCAGAATTAGCAAATAATAAAACCTTTACAGATACGTTAGTTGAAACGTTATGTGAATTATCTGCTCAGCCGGAAAATTAATTTTTTGAATTTGGGGCATTTCATAATTTTCATTTTTTAGATATCGAGTGTTAAAAAGCTCTCATGTTGCTCTTGTAATGTTTCTTGAAAAATTTATTCAGATGTGATAAAATGTCATCACTTTTTCTTGAAATTATTTATTTTGTTTAATAGATATTTATGAGTCAACTCAATATTGAAAATCCCAATCCTAATTTGCTTAAATTTCAAAGTGAAATCGCTGAAGATATATATAATAGTTTTTTCGTATCTAAGGGCAACCCTTCTGACCAAATTAATTATGTAAAAAAAAATATTGATATAATTAGAAATAATATACAGCAAAATACTGAAGCATTTGATGCAATGTTTCAAATTAATCGTATACTTATCGAGTTGTTAGTACGATACAAAAATCACAATATAGATGATATAACCAATATAGAGCCAGTAATTAGATACAATTTGAAATTAAGTGCTTTACAGAATAATTATGCGTTTCTTACTAAAGAAAATTTTATTCAAAACCTAAGAGACCTTATAAACGCAATAGGTATTGATGATGCTATAGAACTTGTTAATACATTTAGTCAAATTATAAACTATAAGAAAATAAGTGAAACCAGCCAAAATACTATAAGTAAAAACCACAACAATACTCTAAATGAAAATGGTAGAATTATGGCTTATTACAATGAATTCATTGGTAATCTATCTGAAGTTTCAGATATTTTAAATTCTATAACAAAAATACCTGAAAAGTTATACTCATTGCTAGATATAAATGGTTTGAATAATGAGGACATAAATATTGAGTTATTAATTTTATGCATTTTTATAGATATAATTATTGAATTTTTATGTGCAGTTGGAGATATAATTTTTGAAAACGAGTTATAAAGCATTTTAAAAAAATCAACGATAATGAAATTTAATTTGAAATCGAAATCATAAGCTTATTAACCCAATTAGCATAAAACGTTAAATTGTGAATAGTTGCAAGTCTAAAACCAGCGGGTTCTTTAATTCTAATCAAATACCTCAAATAAGCTCTCGAAACACTTTTACAACACTCACATGTACAATTAACATCAACGGGGTTTTCATCAAACTCATACCTTTTATTCCGCAGATGCAAAATATCATAACTAAAACTTTTTTTAGAAAGCTTTGAATCATCAAAAGGACTTTTGTAACTACGAGTTGCATCACCTTGACCTTCGGATACAAAAAGAAAACCATGCCTTGCATTTCTGGTTGGTAAAACAGTATCAAACAAATCCCAGCCAATATCCACACAATAAGCAATATCATCAGGCATTCCAACTCCCATTGCGTATGATATTTTATCGTCTGGAATAAGGCTTTTAACAAAATGTAACATCTCTCTGTAAAGTCCTTGGGGATAATCATATTTCCATGAAACTTCAGAATACAAAGGAATTCCACCAAAATTATATAAATCAAAATCTAACTCAGCTAAATCTTTAGCGCTTTGCTTACGTAGCTCGAAATCATCCCCACCTTGTATAACTGCGCCCAAAAGCTGACCAGGCAATTTATTTTGATCAAAGTATTTTTTTGCCCTTTGTGCCCATAGCGAATTTAAGGTTGTCGCTTTCTTTCGCTCTTCAAGGGATATAGTTGGATCAATCGGAATATCTAGTACTGTCAAAATGTCAGAACCTAAATTAAGTTGAATTTGAATTGAGTTTTCTGGAGTGAGTAGGGAAGTTTTTCCAGTACTCGGATCCACAAAAGTGCAACCAGCATTTGTTAATTTGTTTTTCCCGTTTGATTTTGGAGAGTTAATTAAGGAAAATACTTGCCATCCGCCGCTATCAGTTAAAATTGGTCTATCCCATTTAAAAAATTTATGAATGCCTCCAAATTTTTTAATGTATATACTACCTACTTTTTGTTCAATATGTAGCGTTGTTGTAACAATTTCTTTAATTCCTGCCTTCTTAACATCATTAAATGAAACTGTCTTAATTGAACCATAGGTTGCATCAGGCATAAAAGCCGGTGTTTTTATTTCTCCGTGATTGGTTTTAATAGTTTTTTTCATAGCAACAAGTAATTATAACAGCATATTAAAAATTTTTCGCAAAAGATGGTATAATAGGTTATGAAAGAGCCACAAAATATTTACCCATACATAGCATTAAATATTATTAACTTTAAACCTACAATAACATTTCACCCTGCAGAAGACATGAGCAGACAACTTACAATAGAAGAAGTAGATCTATATGAAATCATTGTGGATGTTGCCAAAAGGTTAGATTTAATTGACGATGTACTCAAAAAAATTAAAGATAAAATGATTTTAATGGATAACTTGCTTGAGATAGCCAAAAGCGCAGCTGATATATCAAAAGTTGAGAAGTATCCAGATATAAGTCAAGATAATAATGAATTTGAAATTAAACCAACCATAGAAAAACTTCTTCAAAATGCTTTGGCGAACAAAAGTGGTATTACAAAAATGGCAGAATTAAGCCCAGAACTAGAATCTGAAATTATTAGAGATGAAAATATAGATATTTTTGCAAGCATTCTTGAATCTCTGTATAGTATTTTGATAGCTAACACAATTCTTGCAGCTTCACAAATCGGCGTTGGCAAAATTAAACTAAATGATGAACACAAAATGGAAAGATTACTTGAACGAATGGCGCAAGAGCTCCAAAAATTAGATATAGATTTTTTGCTAGATTAGCCGTACTTTTCAAAAAATATTCGAGAAGGAGAAACGTTATTTTTATTTAAAATATCAACTACATCATCAATCATCACATTTACTCCGCAAATATAAAATTCTTTATTTTCCCAGTTTGTAATTAGTCTTGGTAAAACTTCAGTAACTCTGCCTAAAAAAGTATGATCATCCTCTATAAATTTATCTCTTGTAATACATCGATAAACTTCAAAATTTTCATAATTTGCTTCTTCAAAATTTAAGTAGTGGTAATTTTTATTTTCTTCTAAAAATTTAGTTCCAAAAAAAAGTGAAATTTTATGTGGAAATTGATTTTTAAGTAAATATTTAATCATTGGAACAAACGGCACAATCCCCGTGCCTGTTGCAATAAAAACTTTTTCAATATTGACATTTGATAAAGTAAACCTGCCTAGAGGCCCCATAATTTTGACATTTTGCCCAGGTTTTATCTGCGCAAAAAACTTAGAGCCTGGACCTCCAGGAGACAAATCTATCACAAGGGTTAATAAATTTTCTTCAACTGATAAAATCGAATAAGACCGCCTGATCATTTTATCAACCTCTATACTTACAAATTGCCCGGGCACAAACTCAAGAGTTTGATCAAGTTCCAATTGATACTCCCAAACATTTCCATAAATTTGTCTTTTATTTTTTAAGACTGTATTTCCATTAAACATAACTTATTCTATAACCAACTAAATCTTTTTTTGAATAAGCAAAATAGTTTTGCTCAGATTCTAAAATTAAGTAATTTCCACGTAACCCCTTAAAAACTCCTTTTATTTTTGAAGCTTTCGTCATCTTCTTCGGAAGAGTCTCAGGGTAAAAGATTATATCATTTTGAAAAAATGAATTTATATTCTTTGATGTAAGCAAAAATTCAAAATAATTTTCATCTATGTTCTTTTCAATCTCATTTGTTTTTTGATTTAAGAGTGTTTTTATTTTGTCAAGGTTAGGCTTCAGAGTAATGGTTGAAAACTTAGTTTTTGATTGAACAGCTGTAGTTAAACCAAATCTTTTTGATAAGTATTTTTCAAGTTTCCAAGCGCTTTCAGCATTCGGGGTTCGAGCAATAAAAACATACGCCTGCGCATCTTGCTCTAAGAGTCTTAACTCTGATCTTTTGATATTAACAGTACCTACTTTTAAAATATTAGGCTCAAAATATGCCAAGTATACTAAATGCTCTGAATTAAAATAATTTTTTAAACCTTGAGTTGTTGGAGTTTTACCAAAAAAAAGAATACTTTTTAATTGATTTTTTTCTTCACACTCAAAACACCTTTCATACTTTTCATCAATAAGTTTTAACCTTGGGCAAGGTTTCTTTCCCTCTAACTCATCATAGTATCCAATACAAAATTTTTTGGAAGATTGCTTTGTAAAATCAAAATTTTTAAACTTATCCAGCTCAACCTTTTGAAATTCATGGTTGTCTAATCTAAACCACTCTAGAACTGGCAAATATTTTTGACCTTTTTTGCTCCAGCCAATGTGTGTTATCAAAAATTCCGACATGAATGATTATCTCACACCAAAGAAATATTTTTAAATCAGCAATTAGAAAATTTAAAAGTAAAATGTTAAAATTAACGAACTCAAAACTATAAACATGAAAGTATCATTGATAATAACTGCCTACAAAGAGGCCGACACAATTAAAAAGACAATTGAGACTCTCGCCGACCCGAACTATTCTGGATATACTGGAGATTTTGAATTGATTGTTGCAGCACCTGATAAAGAAACTAAAGATAGCGCATATGAAGTTGTTAAAAGGCTTAACATAAAAAATTTCACATACATACAAGATCCTGGAAGAAAGTTCGGTAAAGGAAAGCCAACTGCGCTAAATTTATGTATTGAAAAAGCTTCTGGAGATATTTTAGTTTTTACTGATGGAGATGTTTTTTTGGAAAAAGATGCTGTTAAAAATTTAATTACGACTCTAATCACAGAAAATGCCACACTCGTTAGCGGAAGACCAAAATCAATGGAACCTAAAAACAAAAGAATGAGTTACTTGGGACATCTACTAGCAGATGCTGCCCACCACAAAAGAACCATAGAACTAACACCTAACCCTCAAGGAAAAAGTACAAAAATAGTATCTAAAATTAATTTTTTTCCAGTCAGTGGATATTTATGGGCTATCAGAAAAGACTTTTTAGATATTCTTCCCAAACACAAAGTGGATTTTGGAATTGGAATTTTTCCTGAAAACACTTTAGTTGACGATGCTTACATTTCATATGTGGTTCATAACAATGGAGGCAAAATTAGATATTCTCCAAACGCTATTGTTTATGTCAAATACGCAAACAATTTAAAAGATTACATGGCGCAAAAGAAAAGATCAACAGGAGGTTATGTTCAACTTTGGGAGTTTGGTGTAGTTAAACCAGAAACTAAAGCTAGATCGTTCAAAAAAGAGCTTGAATATTTTTGGTTTCCGATTAAGTACGCAAGAAATTTCAAAGAGTTACTTTGGTCTTTAAGTCTTTATCCAATAAGGTTGTGGTTGTGGCTAATGATTTATTGGGAAAGAAGAGTTTTAAAAAAGGATTTCATAAAAACATGGACAAGAATAGAGTCAACCAAATAATTTTTTTTCATATTTCAGGACTTTTTTAAAAGAAAATCTTTTTTCTTTCAAAAATATTACATAATCCGTAAGTATTAAAATTTGAAATAAAACAAATGAACCTAAAACAAATTCTGCCCATATCCAAAATCTTACATCAGCCAGAAACAAAGTAGAAAGAATAATATATGCACTAAAGCTCGTTCCACTCAAAAAACTTGCATATATTTTTTTTCTTACAAATTTAGAAATCAAAATAACATTTACAAACCAGCTGAAAATAAAAGCGATAAAGCAAAGTGTGTGTAAAAAACTATTAACATCCAATGAGAAAACTCCAACTAACATAAAAAAAATCGCTGGTGAAAATAAAACAACTTTGCTATACGATATCTCTAGTTTTACTCGCAAATAATTTAAAAATATCATTAAAAATAGTCCAGCCAAAATTAAGCTAAAGTTGAAAATAAATTGAGTTTGAGATTCTTTACCGAAATAACTCAATACATAATCCTTCTCTTCAATTACATCTGGAGCCAAAGTGGTACAAACTAGGCTTGATATCACAACAACAAAACAAGCAATTATTCCAGAAAAGTTTTTAATAAAATTCATTTTTTTATTTTATCAAAATGTAAGCCTTAAATATATACCGTTGTGATGCTAAGAAGTATTGACAAATTGATACGCATTGTGTTAAAATTAGTTTATTGAGGCTCCCTCGCAGCTTAATTTGGGAATACCAAGCCTTTGATTAAATTATCAAAAGGTGCTGTTAGTTCGATACTCGAATACATAAGAGTCGACCTTGATATCAACGAATACAGGGGGCGAATAAGTTGAAGGTAGGTAATGAGGAGAAGAGTTTGGGATAACCCAAACTCTTCTCCTCAATCTTACTTACCAAACGATAGGCTCTAGATTATTTTCAATTAAATAATTATTTGTTTTTATAAAATGTTTATTTCCAAAAAAACCCCTATTTGCTGAGTATGGGGATGGATGTGGTGATTTAAGAATTAAATGTCTATTGGAATCAATCAAACTTGCTTTGTTTTGAGCAAAATTACCCCAAAGTAAAAAAACTAAATTATTTTTATTTTCTGACAAAATCTCAATAACTTTATCAGTAAAAATTTCCCAACCTTTTCCTTTGTGAGAGCCAGGTTGACCAGCTCGTACAGTTAAAATTGAGTTCAGCAAAAAAACGCCTTGCTTTGCCCATCTCTCTAAATTACCACTTTTTGGAATGGGGGTTCCAAATTCTTGATTAATTTCCTTAAAAATATTTTGAAGTGAAGGCGGAATCTTAACACCATCAGTTACAGAAAAAGCAAGGCCATGTGCCTGATTAGGCCCATGGTATGGATCTTGCCCCAAGATTACAACTTTAACTTTATCGAAAGGGCACAATTCAAAAGCATTGAATATGCTACTACCAGGAGGATAAACTCTAAATTTTGAATATTCTTCTCTTACAAATGATGCCAAATCTTTAAAATATTGTTTTTCAAACTCTTCTTGCAATAGATTCTTCCATGAATCATTTATCTTTACATTCATAATTTCTTCTCGATTAAATATAAATATTTAGAATTACATTGTTCATTTTTAATTACCTGTAAATTTAAAACATGAAGTAGTGAATTAAAATCATCAAAACTGTTTGTTTTTTGAAAATATAAATATTCAGTATCCTTAGCAACAAACTTATCCCAAGTCTGTGTAGTTTCCTTAGCAAATTTAACACTCATCAAAATTTTACTTTTAGAGATTCTAGCTAATTCATTAAAAAAAATTTTTTCAACTCCAGTTGGTACAAAATTCCAATAAGAATTTAAAACTACCAAATCAAACTGTTCATTTTTATAAGAATTTTTTAAAAAATCTTTAGTTATAAATTTTTGTTTGGCGAAATTTTTTATTTTAAAATGTTTTTTAAACAGATTTGTTAAATTTCTTGCGTATTCTATACCAAAAATACGGAAATTTTGATGATTAAAAAGACTTACTAACTCAATACAATCAAGACCTACAAACAAAACATTATTCTTTTTGGTATTGTTATCAAAAAATTCAGATAACAAAATTCTAAAATGATTAATATCTTGAGCTAAAAAAGTTTTATTATTTTTCTTAACAATATCTTCTGCCAAATCATTACGAAGTTTTGTCATTTGCTTAATTATTATTTCATAATCGAAAGAACTAGTGATTTTTAGCTGCGACAACTTTTTTCTCAAATCTTTGACTTTCCACAAAAAAATTTTAGCTTTTTCTTCTGTCTTTGAATCGATTGCATATGCATATGCTTGCTCAAGCAGGGTTCTTTCAACGTTTTTAGCTAATCTCATATAAATTTTTAGATTAACCAAATCATTAAGATCATGTGCAAGCCTATAAGCATAAGCCTGAAACTCATGCTTAGGGTGGCGATTTCCATCACCCTTCAAAATATCATAATCAAGAAGAATCTCTTTAGCAGACTTTACTTTAGACAATTTGTTAATTTAAAAAATTAATCAGCATCGATCTTTTTTTTATTGGCTTCTGAAACCATGTCTGATTGTATCAAAGCATTACGCATTTGCTCCATCAAATCACTCATTCCGCCTGGTGAATGGGGTATTAGAATTGTATTTGAAGTTTGCCCTAATGATTGTAGGGTATCAAAATATTGAGTCATCAATACAAGGTTCATAACATCTTGTGCTGATGTTCCGGGAATTCCGCTTTGAAAATCTTCCACAGATTCTTTGAGACCGTTGACTATTGCAGTCCTTTGATCAGCAATACCTTTACCTTGCAAAGCTTTGGATTCAGCGTCAGCCTCAGCTTCTTTAACTTTCATAATCTTTGCTGCCTCTGCTTTTTCTTTTGCTGCTACTTTTAGTCTTTCCGCTGCAATTATTTCGTTCATTGCTTCTTTCACTTTCGCATCTGGATTTATGTCTGTAACTAATGAATTTAATATCTCAAAACCAAAAGCCTGCATAGTGTCATTTAACTCAACTTTTATAGCTTGTGCTATTTCTTCTTTCTCCTCAAATAATTTGTCAATACTAATTCTAGGAACCCTAGACCTAATCACATCAAAAACGTAAGAATTAATCTGTTCTTTTGGATCATCTAGTTTATAAAAAGCCTCATATACTTTTTCTGGAATAACAAAGTATTGAACAGAAACTGTAATATGAACAAATACATTGTCTTTTGTTTTAGTCTCAGCAACCACATCTAATTGTTGTACTCTAAGAGACAATCTACCAGCTATCCTTTCAATCAACGGGATTTTAAAATGAAGTCCAGGCCCAGATAATCTAGAAAATTTTCCAAAACGTTCTACAATAGCAACAGTCTGCTGTTCAACAGTAAAAAAGCTAAGTAACAACAAAAAAATAAGTACCGGTGAAACAAATATAAATGCCCAAAAAAGTACTAAAAATAGCTCCCACATAACTTGATTATATTACTATATCATTCTAACACATCAGAATTGTTTAAACAAATTATAAAAACTTTTTGGCAAAATCGTGCGATATTTTAGTTAAACGATAACTACTCAAAAAAACCACAACACATTGTTCTTTTTTTACTATACTTTTAATTTCTTCTAGCCATTCAAGTGTTTCAAAAACTTTAAAATTCATCTCTTTTAAATATTCAATCATTTTATCTCTTGACAGTAAATTTTCATCAAAATTTGACAATTCCGGTATGTACAAAAAATCTGCATGTTGAAACGAATTTTCATAAACTTCTTTAAAAACACTTTTATCTTTTATTCTGCTACCAGCGTTTGGATCAAAAACCACCACAATTTTTTTATCTGGATAATATTTTTTTATAGTTTCAAGAGTTCTCTTAGCCCTTGATGGCGCAACTCCAAAATCATCAATCACAACTAAATTTTCACTTTGAAATAAAATTTCAAGTCTTTTTCGCACACCTCTAAACTTTGAAATTATTTCTGAAAAGTTAGTTAAATTAAGCCCCAAAGAATCAAGCAGAGCAAAAACGGCGGTAATATTCGCAATATTATAGCTACCCAACAATGTAGTCTCACCCCTACAAATTTCTTGTTTATTTTTATGCAAAACAAATTTAGTTTTGGAATTATCTATTGAATATTTATAAAAATAATTACTTTTCACACCTTCCCCAAAAGATATCATTCTAGGTCTTATTTCATCGCTTATTGTTGTTAAAAGTTTTGAAATATTAGCATCGTCTTGGTTATAAACTAGCAAACCATCTTCCGGTAAAAGTCTAATCAAATCAGCAAAAGCATCCAAATAATTCTCAAAGGTTTTAAAAACATCCTGATGTTCCCAGTTTAAATTAGTTAAAATTATATACTTTGGCTTATACTCCATAAATTTAGGTTTTCCTTCAATTATAGGATCTATGTTGTGATACTCATCACCCTCAACCACACTCCATATTGAGTCAGTGTTACTTATTGAATATTCAAAATCTAAAACATCAGCACCAATCATAAAGCTCGGATTGTAGCCCAACTTTGAAAGAGCAAAGGCGCACATAGCTGTTGTAGTTGTTTTTCCAGAGCTACCTACAACCACAATTGACTCTTTTTTTACTAAATACTCTCCAAGAATTTGAGACATGGGCATAACTTTTATATTTCTTGCCATGGCATACTTTAGCTCTGGATTGTTTCTAGATACTGTACTAATAACCATGCAAATATCAGGATTATCTTTAGGAGGAATATATCCTAGCTTTAGCCAAAAATTTTTGGTTAAGTGTTTAAAAGTGTAACCCTCTGCATGCGGAATTTTATTCTTAACCAAAAAATCGCTTGCTGGTGGAAAATATTGAATATCTGAGCCAGTTACAAACCAACCAAGATCTTTGAACATGTAGGCAACTAATGATGTTGCTTTACCACAAACCCCAGTAATGTGTATCCAATTTTTCATAGTTAGATAATATTAACATGTAAAAAATTTTTTATAAAAAATTTGTTTAAACTTATCCTATAGTAAATTAAAATATGAGATTTTTGAGATAAAATAATAACTTCAGAAATTTTTTAAAATAGCTTGACACCACAATAGGTTGTGTGTAAAGTATGGCATAAACACAATTTGTTGAGTATGGTATGTCCTTATTGTAAAAAAACTAACACTAGAGTAATAGATAAACGCGATAATTTAAGCACAAATGTCGTACGAAGAAGAAGAGAATGCGAAAATTGTGGCAAAAGGTTCACAACATACGAGCGAATAGAAAAAGTTATACTTAATGTTTTAAAACGTAATGGCAACATTGAAGAATTTGACAGAGAAAAACTAAAGCGCGGAATTCTAAAGGCTACCGCCAAGAGAGGAATTCCTGATGAAAAAATTGAACAAATGATTGATGAAATAGAAATAACACTAATGAATAAAAAAAATCAAACATCTGTAAGCTCTCAAGAAATTGGAAATTTGGTACTTAAACATTTAAATAAGATTGATAAACTTGGTGCATTACTTTTTGCAGCAGTTTACAAAGAATTTCAAACATTGGAGGATGTCGAAAACGAATTAAAAAGACTATCTGAATAATTAAAATTTAATTTATTTTTTATTTTTTTTAGAATGGACAGTTCACCACAAAAAAACATCAGCCCAACCGATGTTTCAAAAAGAATAAAGGATAACATCGGATCAAAAGGTTTGAAGATTAAAAGAGTTTTTACTAAAGGTAAAGAAAATTGGTATGATGGTATTGAGTTTGAATTCAGATCTTCAAAAATTGTGAATCCAGATGGATCAGTAGTTTTTGAAATGAAAAATGTTGAGGTTCCTGTTTCATGGAGCCAAATGGCTACAGACATTCTTGCTCAAAAATATTGCAGAAAAAAGGGAGTTCCTCAAAGAAACTCTAAAGGTGAACTTAGAAAAGATAAAGAAGGTAATGTAATTTTGGGTGGCGAAAATTCAATCAAACAAGTAGCTACAAGGCTAGCCGGTGCTTGGAGACACTGGGGAGAAGAGTATGGATACTTCAATAGCAAAGAAGATGCAGATGCTTTTCAAGATGAACTCGCATACATGATAACTATGCAAATTGGTGCGCCCAACAGTCCTCAATGGTTTAATACAGGATTAAATTATGCATACGGTCTCACAGGCGCTCCACAGGGTCACTACTATGTGGATGAACTAACTGGTGAAACTAAATTATCAGAAGATGCTTATACCCGTTCTCAACTTCACGCTTGTTTCATTCAATCAGTTGAAGATGATTTAGTAAATGAAGGTGGAATTTTTGATCTTGTGTTAAAAGAAGCAAGATTATTTAAATACGGATCTGGTACAGGAACTAATTTTTCACCAATTAGAGGAAAGGGTGAATTGTTAAGTGGTGGAGGAACTTCATCAGGACTAATGAGCTTTTTGAAGGTTTTTGACTCAGCAGCAGGAGCAATCAAAAGTGGCGGTACTACTCGAAGAGCCGCTAAAATGGTTTGTGTTGACATGGATCACCCAGAGATAGAAGAGTTTATAAATTGGAAAGTAGTAGAAGAACAAAAGGTAGCTGCTCTAGTAAGTGGATCGCATGTAAATTATCTTCATCTTAAGAAAATAATGCAATCAGCTGAACAAAAAGGAATTAATCCCGAAACTAATAAAGAATTAAAAAAATTAATTAAAGAAGCACACGATAATTTTGTTCCACTAAACTTCATAAAACAAGCTTTGATGCTAGTTGAAAATGGAGTCTCAAGCGAGGAGTTTACTCTTGAAAAATACGATACAGATTTTAGATCTGAAGCTTACTCAACTGTAAGTGGTCAAAATTCTAATAATTCAGTAAGAATAACTAATGAATTCCTTGAAGCGGTTCAACAAGACAAAGAGTGGAAATTAAGAAATAGGACAGATGGGGGAGTTTACAAAACCGTTAAAGCAAGAGATCTGTGGGAACAAATTATTAGAGCTGCATGGCAATCTGCAGATCCTGGGGTACAGTTTGACACAACAATCAATGAATGGCATACCTGCCCCGCTGATGGAAAGATAAATGCGAGCAATCCGTGTTCAGAATATATGTTTTTGGATAATACTGCTTGTAATCTTGCATCACTTAATCTTGTAAAATTTTATGATGACAAAACTGGAAAATTTGATGTTGAAACATACAAACATGCAATAAGACTTTGGACAATTGTCCTTGAAATTTCAGTTTTAATGTCACATTTACCCGGAAAAGAAATAGCGGAGCTAACTTACAAATACAGAACTCTCGGACTCGGATATGCTAACATTGGATCACTTTTAATGAGACAAGGTATTCCTTACGATAGTGAAGAAGGTTTTGCAATTACCGGATCACTTACGGCAATACTCACCGGAGAATCATACGCAACTTCTGCAGAGTTAGCAAAAGTACGAGGAAGTTTTGAAAGATTTGAAGCGAACAAAGAACACATGATGAGAGTAATTAGAAATCATCGTAGAGCAGCATACAACGCTAATGAAAATGAGTATGAAGGATTAACCATAAAACCAATGGGAATTAACCCAAAATTTGCTCCCAAATATCTTTTGGAGGAAGCTCGCAAAGCATGGGATTTTGCTCTTGATTTAGGTGAAAAGTACGGATACAGAAATGCTCAAGTTTCTGTAATTGCACCTACAGGAACAATTGGATTGGTTATGGATTGCGATACTACAGGAATTGAACCAGATTTCGCTTTGGTTAAATTTAAAAAATTAGTAGGTGGAGGATATTTCAAGATTGTAAATCAATCAGTAGAACCTGCATTACAAAAATTAGGTTACAGCAAAAAGCAAATTGATGAGATAATCAAATATATAATAGGTCATGCTACACTTCAAAACGCTCCTTTTATAAATCATGAAGTTCTAAAGTCAAAAGGTTTTACAGATAAAGAGATTATGGCTGTAGAAGGAGGGCTCAAAAATGCTTTTGAAATAAGGCATGCATTCAACAAATGGATTCTCGGTGAAGAATTCTGTAAAGATGTTTTAGGCTTAAGTGATGAAGAACTAAATAATAGCAATCTTGATATTCTCAAAGCCATCGGTTTTAGCGATGAAGAGATATCAGCTGCAAGCGAGTACGCGTGCGGAACAATGACAATCGAAGGAGCTCCTCACATCAAACCAGAGCATCTAAAGGTATTTGATTGCGCAAATAAATGTGGAACAAAAGGTGAAAGATATATTGCAACACTTGGACATTTGAAACAAATGGCTGCAGCGCAACCATTCATATCTGGAGCTATCAGTAAGACCGTTAATCTACCAGAAGATGCAACACTTGAAGATGTTGAGCAAGCATACTGGGAAGGTTGGAGGCTCATGCTCAAAGCGAATGCTTTGTATAGAGATGGTTCAAAATTAAGCCAACCTCTAAATTCGAGCTCTGATAAAAGTTCTTATGCAGAATTATTTAACTTTAACGATGAAGAAGTAGTATCAGAAGACGTTGATTCTAAAGCTGTACAAACCATTGTAATGAAAGAGCAGAGCACAGTTAAGCGAAAAAGATTACCTGATGAAAGACACAGCATCACTCATAAATTTACTGTAGGCGCAATTGAAGGTTATATCACTGTAGGGCTTTTTGAAGATGGTACACCAGGAGAAATATTCTTGGTAATCTCCAAAGCTGGAAGCACCTTATCAGGTATAATGGATGCTTTTGCAACATCACTTTCACTAAATTTGCAGTACGGAGTTCCTCTAGAAGTTTTGGTTGAAAAGTTTACAAACTCTAAATTTGAACCAAGTGGAATGACCAGCAATAAAGAAATTCCTATTGCTAAATCACTAATAGACTATATAGCAAGATGGTTAGCATTAAAGTTTTTGGATAAAGAGACTGCAAAATACTATCACAACGAAGAGCTAGTAGAAAAGTCTTATAGAGAAGGAAGTAACTTTAGAATCAGAATTCCACATATCAATGGAAAGGGACATACTGAAGTTTTAAATTTTGATAACGAAAATGATGAAGACAATATGCAAAGTTTTAAACCAATCGTTACTGATCCTGTACAAATGAAGCTAGAACAACAAATAAGCTTTGATGGAACTCTTGATGAAGATACTTTGTTAAAGGAAGCAAAAAGTAAAGGATACACCGGAGAGATTTGTGGAACCTGTGGAAGTGTAAATGTTAGAAAAAACGGTAGCTGTTCAGTTTGTGAAGATTGTGGTAGCACAACCGGGTGTTCTTGATGACTTAAGTAAAAGAAATTAGTTTATGGGGCAATGATTTTTCATTGCCCCATAAATAAAACTTACCCGTGAAAATAGTCAAAAAAACCCATACTAGCTAATATAAAATTAACTTAACAAAGTTAAGTATAAAATTTCACAGGCATAACGTGGGAAAGTTTGTGTGAAAATAAAAAAGACAAAAATATAAATTCTAATTAGTTAATTTTCACAAGGTAAAATCAGAAAAATGACTGTGAAACAAATTATTAAAAATTATTGAGAAGAAAAAATATTTTTCCAAACATTTTTCAGTTCATTAGTAATTTTTTGTTCTGCTTCCTCTCTTTGATGCATTTTTCTCTTTTGATGTTCTTTCCATTCATTGGATAACTCTGCTACTATAATCTGAAATGTAACAATTAAAGGAATACTTAGCGCCGCTAAAAATGCTCCTCCGAGTTTAAAACCTGCCAAAACCGTAAAAATGCTCAAAACTGGATCAATATCAACAACTTTTTTCATTACAATTGGGCTGATTATCAACCCTTCAGCTTGTTGAAGCAATAAAAACATAATTGCAACATAAATAACAATTGGAAGCGAACCACCTGTAATAATGGTCAAACCAACAGCAAATATAAAAGCAATTAAAGCACCTATCTGCGGTATCAACTCCATTAAACCCGACACAAGCCCGATAATTACAGCAAACCTAGCTACTTCATAATCATCAATACTCAAGAAAAGGCTCGGTATTGATATTATTAAGTAAGCAAGAAAACCTATTATCAAAATTACAGTGATAATTGCTATTAACCATTCTCCTAGCCCAGTTTCAATCTTTTTTAAAATACTCGTCACTTTTTTAGAGGTTTGCGACGGAAGCAATTTAACAATTCCCTCATAAACATCTTCTTTTTTACTCAACATGTAAATTGAAGTTACAATGACTATAAAAATTGAAAACAATACTCCAGAAACAGTTTGAAAAACAGACAAACCTTCTCTTGCCAACAACTCAACAAAGTATGCAAGAATAGATATCACATTATTGGTATTTATATCTTCTAAACCATTTAATTCTTTAATGGTATTTTGTAAATCATTTACAATTAAATTTATATCATTATTATCCAAATATTCTCTAATTGCAGGCACATCCTCCCTTAATTCAACAAGCGTATCTTCAACAAAAACAGGAAGAGAACTAAAAAGATCATTAGCTTGATTTATTAATGCAGAAACAATGATTGAAATCAAAAGAATAATTACGCTGATTGCAAAAAAATAAATTATTGCGATACTTAAAACTCTAGGTATATTTTTTTGCTCTAGTTTATCTACCAACGGTCTCAAACCTGAATTAATAATAAAAGCCAAAAAAAGAAGTAACAAAATTTCTCTAAGCAAGTAAGCTATATACAAAGCAAATATTGCAAGAAAAAGTAAAAAAAACGATTGTAGACTAATTTCTATTTTTATTTTTTTCATAATGCTTGATTAAAATATACCCACAATCCAAATAAAGAGCAAGCCATAGAGAACAAAATTAACCTAAACACAACTTTTTCTTCACTCCATTTTCTAGTTAATTGCAAATGATAGTGTATAGGTGCCATCCTAAAAATCCTTCTCCCGATGATCCTTCTTCCAACACCCTGAATCAGTGAAGATAGTAATGTCAAAGCAAACGGAAATGAAATTATCAACAGCATCATCGGTTCAGCTAAGATAAACGCAACGGTTGCCAATAACGTTCCAAGCGATAATGAACCCACATCTCCCATTTGAAAACGTGCTGGTGGAGCATTGAAATAAAGATAAGTAAGTAAGGCTCCCAAAACTGTAGCAATCAAAAATGCAATTCTAAAATCCTGCTTTGCGATAGCTAGCACTAAAAAGCCAAAAAAAGAAGGAAATAACTCTCCAGCTGCCAAACCATCCATCCCGTCTGCTAAATTAACAGCATTAGTCATTAACAAAACAGTTAACCAAGCAAAAGGAATAATCAAGAAGCCAATATCTAAGTTAAAATCAAAAAAAGGTATCCAAAATTCTCCAGGATTTGGACGAGATGAATAAAAGTATATACCTGATCCCAAGGCAATACCTACAATGGATTGCACTATAATTTTTTCATGGGCATGAATACCTCTACCGGGGTTAGATCCAAGTATGTAAAAAAACCTTTTGTAAACTTCCCAGGGTAGAGTAATTAATAATTTTATCCTGGTTAATTTACTTTTATGAACTTTAATGAGCCTTAAAGTCAAGCTCAAAGCCCTTTGCTTTCTTTCTTTTCCATAAATATTTAAAACGTCATCAAAACCACCTAGCAATGCTGATAATACAAATATCCCTAAAATCAAAAGCAAACTTTCATAAGCTTTTTCAGAATTATCTCTAGCTGGATTGAAAAATAAATTTAAAACAACAACGCTTATTACGACTATGAGTCCGCCCATTATTGGCACACCTACTTTGAGGTTCCTTTTTTCAATCAAAGTGGTAAAATCATAATCCATTCTCCGAGTGATATTAAACTTATACAGCAAGTGAATGATCGGAAAAGCTATCAAAAAACTAAAAACTAACGATAGCATAGCTGCATTTAGTAAGTCTCTTAGTAAAAAATTAAAATCTATCGCCGAGTACATGTAAGTTTAAAATTACTATTCACAAGTCTAGCACAAAAATAAAATTATTTACAGATTGATTAAATTTGCCTTTTGGTTCAAAAATTGCGCCATGCTATCATTTAATTATGGATATATTGAATACCAAATCAAAAGATTTTCAAGAAATAGTCAAAAATGCTCCCAAGCTACCAGGAGTTTATTTGTATTTAGATCAAAAAGATACAGTTTTGTATGTAGGCAAAGCTAAAATCCTTAAAAATAGAATTCAAAGTTATTTTAATAACTATGACAAACTTTCAGACAAAATTAAACAGATGTTAAATGAGGCTGTAAAAATCAATTATTACACAGTAGATACTGAAATTGAGGCACTTATTCTTGAAACAAACCTAATTAAAAAATACAGGCCAAAATATAACACGCTGATGAAAGATGATAAAAACTACATATTTGTGAGGTTTGAAAAAATACGAAAAAAGAATCAACCAATTCCAACCGCAAACTCTACATATCAAGATTTTCCAAAAATTACGATTACTCGCAAAAAAGAAACCGATGGCGCTATCTACTTTGGTCCATATCCCAATGCTTATCCAGTAAAAAGAGTTTTAAGAAAACTAAGAAAAATTTTCCCTTTTTGCTCTCACAGAAAAATTGCTTATCAACTAGATGACAAATCAAAAAAGGTGATCACAAATATGAAAAAACCTTGTTTTTATTACCACATTGGATTATGTAAAGGTGCTTGCGCTGGATTAGAAACCAAAGAAGAATATACTCAAAGATACAAACATATTTTAAGGTTTTTCAAAGGAGAAAAAGATAAAATTTTGAATGATTTAGAAAAACAAATGAAAACATACGCTCGCAATTTAGAATTTGAAAAAGCAGCAGAAATAAGAAACATGATAAACGACATTGATTATGCAACAAAAAATACAGTCGTTGAAGAGACTTTTGACGATATAATGGTTGAAGACCATCTACAAAATCTTAGAAAAAATGCAATTGATGATTTAATCTCAAAACTCAACTTTCCAGCTAACAAATTAAAAAAACACCCTAATTTTAGAATTGAATGCTACGATATTAGCAATCTGCAAGGAACTAACGCTACGGGCTCAATGGTAGTGCAAATTGATGGAGAGGCAGCTCCACAATTTTATAGAAAATTTAGGATTCGTTCTAAACAAAATCCTGATGATTTTTTAATGCTGCAAGAAGTATTAGCGCGAAGATTTAAAAGATTAATTGAAAGTGATGTGGAACTAAGCCAAATAAACCCTGAAATTGCAAGCAAAATGAAAAAGTGGAAATTTGATGAAAGCTTTGCTCAAAAACCTGATTTAATAATAATTGATGGAGGAAAAGGTCAAATTTCTGCAGTTTATGAAGTTTTAAAAATTTTTAAACTTGATAATGAAATACCAATAATTGGTTTAGCTAAGAAAAATGAAGAAATATTTAAAATTAAAAAACAATTCAACCAAGATCCCAAAAAAATTGATTCTACATTCCAAAGAATAATTCTACCTAAAAATTCTGAAAGTTTATACCTAATTCAAAGAATAAGAGACGAAGCACACAGATTTGCTAAAAAATATCATACCCAATTAAGAAGCAAAAATTTATTTTAAAATTACTTTGGCTTATTAGCATTACCACCAAAAGGATTACCTGAAGTGTACTGCGGTGGTGGCACTGGAACATTTATGGTTATGTTTTGCTGGGTAGGCTGTGGTATTGTCTTTGTTTTCACTACTTTTTTGGTAATCACAGTATCGCCCTTATTGCCATAATCAAACAAAGCATCAATTAATTGCTCACTCAAAATATCAAACACAGCAACAATCCCAAGAGTTATGATGCTACTCCAAGCTAAATTTTCAATAACAAATTTAATATCAACTACATCACTCCAATCTGTAATATTATAAATAAATTTTACAATACCGCTTGCAGCGCTTCGTGGTATACCAATTTCAAAAAAGATAAAAATAATCCTTAAAATTAACAAAAATTCCACTAACTTAAATAATGCATCAACAATATTTTTAACAACATCTTTTAAACGCTCATGCAAGAACCCAGTCACAAAATCAATAAATACAAAACCAAGCACAACATAAGTTACTAAAGCAAATAGTGCATCAAAATTAAAAGGTTTTAAATCGCTATCATCATCTAAAATAACTGATCCTTCGAAAGGATTAATTAAATAATCTGTTACCGTAAAAAGCGCTCTAACTACTCCGTTTTGTCTATTTGCTTCGACCAATTCAAAAGAAATTCTTAAAAAAAGTAAAAACGCAATTATTCCCAAAATAGCTAAAACAATAGAGCGAATTTGAGACCTAACTTTTAGCAATTCCATAATTCAAACAATAAACTTTAAAATTTAAACTTAACCTACTTAATGATAAAATAAAAAAATTATTTTGTAAAAATGACTAACTGTAAAAGATTAACACAAAACTTAGATGAAAGTAACAAGATTTTGTGGGCTCTAGATAAATACGATGAATACGGAGTGCTTCAAGCTTATGTTGAATTAAATTATCTAAACTTTGCACAAGAATTGCTTGATACATATTCTCTCAAAGGAATTTATCTTAAAAGGAGATTTGATACCAAACTCAACAAAACTGAGCTAATTGCTGGTCAGCCAGCTCCAAAACCATATTACTGCATAGAAAATGATCTTAAATTTGAAATAAACTTTGAAGATTATTTAGATGTGGGCTTATTTCTTGATCATAGAATATCTCGGGAACTAGTGTCTGAACATTGCAACAAAAAAGATGTGCTTAATCTTTTTTCTTACACTGGATCATTTAGTGTGTACTGTGCAGACAAAGGCGCAAAATCCGTAACAAGTGTAGATCTCTCATCAAATTATATAGAGTGGAGTAAGAGAAATTTTGTATTAAATAACTTAAATACTCTCGCTCCAAATGAATTTTGGAGCATGGATGTATATTCGTTCTTAGAATTAGCTATAAAAAGTGAAACACAATACGATATCATAATAATTGATCCTCCTAGTTTTTCAAGAAACAAATCAAAAACTTTTCAAGTTCAGAGAGATCACAAAGAATTGATTAGAACCATACAAAAAAACCTGCTTCGAACAAATGGCTTTATCTTTTTTAGTACCAACCTGCAAGATTTTGTGCTTGATCCATATTTGAGACCAGGCGCAGATAAATTAACCAAACAAACCGTTCCAGAAGAATTTAAACCAGGGAGACCTCATCAAAGTTTTGTATTCTATAACTAACCTTTTCTTAATTCGTACATTCGGACAAGTTCAGTCACAGTTGTAGGAATGTCTTTATCTTGGCGATTCCAAATTTTCATCCTTGGAAATCGGATTGATAGACCTTTTTGAAAATCATCGTTTTTTACTTTTGTCCGAAAACCTTTGCCTGCTGTATGTACATTACTCCTTGTAATTTCATCAGCAACAATTTCCATTATAATTTTAGGTTCAACCCAAACGTCCGGATATATATTTTTATCAACTATAAAATTATCTGGTTTTTCCGAAATCTGAATTTGACATAAATCAAATTTTATTTTTTTCAAATCTTCGTCAGTAAAACCACTACCAACTTTCCCTAAAGAATAATATTCATTTTTATCAGGGTCATAAACTCCTGCCAACAAGGTCCCTACACCAAACTTTGCTCGAGCTCCCTTTCCGTAGTAATAACCTAAAACCACAACATCAATCGTGTCTACTAAACTTGACACAGTGTTTGCTTTGAGTTTTATCCAGCTAAAATTTCTTGTCCCTGGTTCATAAAATGAATCAAATTGTTTTGTGATAATTCCCTCCAAACCACTATACACTTTTTCTTCAAAATACGTGGTTAGTTCATCAAGTGATGCTATCTGCTTTGTTTCTAAAATTTCCAAAAACCTACTCTTACTTCCAAAATTTTTGAACAAAATATTTATCCTTTCATTTAGTGGCTTTTGGGTAAGATCAGTTCCATCAAAATACAAAACATCAAAACACATTGCCTTTATAGGAATCGATTTGAGGTGGTTTTGAATATCATATTTCCTTTTTCGTTTAATTGTTTCTTGAAAGGGTAAAAAAGTTTTATTTTCTTCATCCCAACCTATTATTTCAGAATCCAAGATAAAGGAATTATTAAAATTTTGTTTTATTTCCTCAACAATTTCAGGAAATTGCAAAGTTAACCTTTCCATATTTCTACTAAATATTTCAACATTTTCATTCCCATCATAGTGAATTTGTCCTCTTAATCCGTCTAATTTGGGCTGCACAAAACAATTTGGCATACGCTCCCAAACTTCTTTTGTATCTTTTGCTCTTTCAACGAGTTTTGAAGCTACAGGTGTTAGAGGCTTTAGTGAAATTGAGTTTAGAATATTTTCAAAATCTTTATTGAATAAGGTAATTTTAGTAATTTCTCCAATATCTGACCTTATGCCGTAAGCTCTATCTAAAATTGATCTTAATGACTTATCACCTTTTTTAAGCCAAGAAATTGAATCTAAAATAGTTTTATCACTCAAACCCAATCTCAAATTACCCACAATTACTCTTGTAATGTATTTTGCACTCAGAGGTTTTACATTCTTAATCAATTCAAGATACATTTCAATTTTAGAATCTTGAGATCCCGCTCCCTTCAAGTTTGCAATTTCAATAAGTTTTTCATAAACCTCAACAATTTCTAAATCATCACTTGCATCACTACAAAGCTTTTCGGCCACCAAACCACAATCTCCCAAATCTTTAAAAAGCATATTAGAATCACCTAAATTTTCTAGAGCTTTGAGAATCAATTTTTGAGATAAATTAAATTCTAAATCTACAAACTTAGGTTTCAATCTTCCTTGAATAAGGTAAACCACAACAAACTCTTGTTCCGTTATACCATCTAAAAATTCAGCCAGAAGACTAGTCATATCATTCCTGCTTTTAGTTTTTTCTAGCGATTGTAGAAGTTGTGCAAATTTTATAAATTTCATATTACAATAAACCAGCTGGAATCGTATCTAGTAAATTAACTCCCAGTATCTGCACTATCAATACACTAAATACCAATACCGCAAGTCCTGTTAGTGTTGCTAACAACTGCTCTCTTGCTTTTCTTATTTTCTCTTCATTTCCTGATTGGTACATTATACCTGCATATATTATTTGAATCAGCGCAACTCCTCCCATTATTCCCAATCCTAACTGCACAAGCCTTGTTAACACGCCAACCGGACTTGGATCTATACACCCAACAGCCGTCCATACTCCTCCACTTTGTAAACATCTACATTCAAAATCTCCTGGAGCACAACAGTCTATTCCTTGACAATTATTAGAGTTCGGTTTGGAGTATTTTAGATTTAGACTCTTATCCTCCTTGACCCATACAATTAAATGATTGCTATTGTTGATATTTATTTCAGATGTAAGCGGTAAATTTAACACTTTTCCGCTACCACTTGGATCTAAAGTAAAACGTGCTAAAAGAATACCTTGAGGATTTTCAGTTTTCTCAAAATCATTAAAAGACAAATCATAAGAGTAGAGTATATCAATTTGAGTTACGCCTGTTTTTTTTAAGCAAATATCTGTAAGAGATAATTCTACAGTGTTTTGGCTAACTAAATCATTCATGAAAAAACTACCTTCTATTCTTGGACAATCTTCAGCTTCAACTATTGTTTCAGAATTAACTGAGCAAATATTTGCTATTTCAATTACCGAATTTGTCTGAAAAAAAGTTACCAACTCTTCTATATCTGAATCCGTTTGTAAAAAATTTGTAATTGTTGGTAAACCGTCAAAACTTAAAAGACCTGTTCTCCATTTTTCCTTACAGGATTCTAAGTCATTTCTAATTTCTTGAGAGCTTGCTGTTTCAGTCAAACTTATCGCATCACCTCCCCTATATGGACAATAAAAAAACTGATTGTTTTGTAAATCTTTTATTGTAGTGCATTCGGGCAGTGTAACATCTATCAGCTGATTTTCTTCATTGGTAACAACAACATCACACACAGAAAAGTCTTTAAACAAATCAATATCATTTTCGTTTATATAATTCACAATTGTACACGTATTGGAAATTTGTGCTGAGATATTACTACCAAAAACCGACACAAAGATGAAAGTTACTACAAAAACGAATATGAATGTATTTATTGAATTATGAAAAATTTTACCTAATATTTTCTGTATCACAAACATAATACTATAACATTACAATAAACCAGCTGGTACTGTATCAAGTAAATTAACTCCTAATATTTGTACTATCAATACGCTAAACACCAATACCGCTAGCCCTGTTAGCGTTGCCAATAATTGCTCTCTTGCTTTCCTTATTTTCTCTTCATTTCCTGATTGGTACATTATGCCCGCATATATTATTTGAATCAGCGCAACTCCTCCCATTATTCCCAATCCTAACTGCACAAGCCTTGTTAACACGCCAACCGGACTTGGATCTATACACCCAACAGCCGTCCATACTCCTCCAGCTCCTACACAACTTCTACATTGCTGATCATTTTCTGCACAACAATCTATTCCATTACATTTACTGCTAATTATGTTACTATTATTATTATTGTTATTGTTGTCATTAATAAGTCTATATTCCGAATCTGCTTTTTCACGATCAATATAGAAAAAGTCCCCTTGTGTTACCCCACTATTAACACAACTGTAAAGCCTATTCCAATTTATATCAAACCAATCCGAATACGGTGCCGTTGAAAAAAAATACTGATCATCAATATCTTTAGGGTTATAAGTGTCATAAATATCTGCAATACTTCTATCAACTTGATCACGATCATCATCAGTGACGCTTATTGAAGAAAAAAAATCTAAATAAAGATTGCGCAGAACATAAAACAAATTATATTCACTATAAACTAAATCTTGTTGTTCATAGTTTAAGTCACTTTCTAAAAATTGACCACAACGATAAAGTTCATTATCATATTGTTCTTCAGGAATTAAAGTATTTGCAAATCTAGGTCCTTTTTCATCATCGTAAGTACTATCATTTTCAGATTTTGCTAAGTTATCAGCTTCTTCTCTTGACAAATGCCAATATCTATTTACACAAACCTTTCCATCCATTGCTGTACATAACAAGTATACTTTACCATTATCCTCACAAAAAGTTCCTTGATAATCTAGTGAATGCCCAGTAAAATAATCATTAGAGCTATTACCATCATATTGGTTATCTACTGCTTCCTTAAGATAAGTCACAATACCCGGGTTATTAATTATTTCAGTTGCAAGAGCAGTTAAAAATGCTATTCTACCTATTCTAACCTCAGGATCACTACAAGCAGCGTCTGATGAACCCGACGCGTATGAATTAAAATTTATAAATTGAAAAAAAATCATTAAAACTGTTAGACTTATTAGTAATTTTTTCATAATCTTTTAAGAGCATCAATATAAAATATAAAACTTGCTTGCCTTCCGTTCTCTAGTTCAGCTCTTCCTCTAAATATATAAACTGGAGTAACAAAACCATTCCACTCACTAGGTTCATAAAAAGCTATTTCTGTTTTGTCTGCTTCTAAAACATACCTTCTCACATTTAAAGGATCTCTTCCACCAATTCTACTATCTCCTTGTTGCCTTATAAACACCAAACTTCCCTGACCTTGCTGAACATTATTCCACGCTTCTTGTGGAGTGATAATTGGATAAGCTCCTACATCAACACCATACTCCCAATTAATGAAAGAAAATTCGTAAATGTCATCTTCAGGTTCACTTCCCTTGGTTAAAAAATTTGCAGAACCACGAAAAGGATCAGAAGTATAAACCTTTGCCGAAACTGGTCGAGGTCTTACTTCACCAGGTAATAGTTCCGGCTGTTCGCTCTGTGGTTTCAGATCAGCCAAAGGTAGTATTCTATAAGCATTTGACAATATAAGCTGTGCTTGATTTGAATCTGTAACTTCAACCAAATCACCATTTGCCTCCCTTTTTAAAAAAATATTTTCAGATAAACCATTATTAAAACCCTTCCCTCCATTTAACCTAATACGACTAAGCAAAGTGAGAGATAAATTATTCAAACGATTTTGTACAATTTTTTGAACAGGATTAAATCGAGGATTGTTTGTCAAATCGGTTTTCATATTCCATGTCTGTAAAACCCTATCGAATGTTAAAGTTGTAGCGCCATTATCTTTAGACCACACAACCTGAGACTGGCCACTTTCAGAAAAATTTTCTGAGTTAAATCCAAGCTCACTTGCAATATTTTGTGCATTTTGAAATGTGAGAAGTTTTTCAGCTGGCTCTTCAATTGTATAAACATAAGAAATATCAGGAAATTCGGAAAAAACTCCTTCAACAGAATAAGTTAGAGAATCATTTGTATCACGAGGAATACCTGGAATATCAGGAACTGGTGGAATATCATCTAAAAAATCAAAAAACTTAGTAGACATATAAAACCTTCTTTGAGAATTCAAACCAAAATCTGTTTGAGTTTTTGACAAACTTTGGTAAAAATCATTAACAACAATTAGCAAAGAAAATACTAAAAAAGCAAACAAAATTTTTCTAGCATTTGCTGTTGTTTTATATAACGAATTAGCCATAACTCATTTTAAACTAAAACTAAATTTTAGACAAAAAAGAAAAAATCAAAAAATTAGAAACTTTATAAAAATAGTGATAGTATATCTATATGGCAGATGCTTATACAACACAAACCTATGGGTATGCTAACCCTTCATTTAGTTACGAAGAAACAACGCAAAAAAGCTCTAAACCTCCATCTAACAAAAACTTCGCGGTATTAATTTTGGTGGTAATTGGTATAATACTCTTTATCTTACTAATATTTTTACTACTTGGATCAAATAATTCATCAAACAATTCAACCCCTGATTCAGCTAATGCAGACCCAGTTGTACTACAATGGTGGGGTGTATTTGTGGATGAAGAAGTAGTTAACCCGCTGCTTGACGATTATAAATCAATCAAGCCTAATGTAACAATTGAATATGTCAATAAGTGGCCCGGTGGGAAATTTGAGAACGCTGAGCAACAATACAATAGCGAATTGAATAGGGTTATATCATCTGGAAATAGCGTTGAGATTCCAGATATGTTTATGGTTCACAACTCTTGGGCCGCTGATTATGTGCCATATGTAAGAATTAGCACGACAGAAAATTTGCAGACTTTTCAAAGTAAATTTTATCCAGCAGTGGTAAGCGATTTTGCACCAAACGGTCAAGTGATTGGGGTTCCTCTTTGGATGGACACTTTTGCAATCATTTATAACAAAGATCTTTTACAACAAAGCGCTATTAGTGCTCCACCAACAGGATGGGCTGAATTTAGAAATGTGGCAGTAAATCTAACCAAAAAAAATGGTGACATCATCACTCAAGCTGGTTTCGCTGCTGGAACTTCTCAAAATGTAAGCTTTCCAACACAACTACTTTTTACTTTGTTTGCACAAAATGGGGTAGAATTTACAGATGTAAATGGTAATGCAACTTTTTCAACTGATCCAGATGCGCTTGATGCTATAATTTTTTATAAAAGTTTTACTACAAATGAATTTCAAACTTGGAGTCCAAACCTTGATAACGATGCTAAAACTTTCTTAGAAGGCAAAACTGCAATGATTTATGCTCCAAGTTGGAGATTGCGAGACATACTTTTTTACAATAAACAGTACGATTTAGGCTTGGATATTGGCATATCTCAAGTTCCTCAACTGCAAGGACAAGATGAACCTGTAATTAATTGGACGGACTACTGGGGGGTAGTAGTATCAAACTCAAGACCGTACTCAACTGTTGCTTGGGATTTCTTAAGCTGGATGAGTGAGCCTCAGCAGTTAAAAAAACTTAGTGATAACATCAAAAATTTCTACGGGTATGACTTTGGAATTCTTTACCCAAGGCTTGATATGTCAAATGAACTTGAAAGTGATAGTTACTTAAAAATTTACAATGAATCTTTGCCGCATGCGAAAACTTGGCGTCAAGTAAAGGGTTTGCAAGTTAAGGAAATTTTCAAAGAATTAATTGATAAGAATGCAAGTTCGAGCGCAATATCTTCTGCCGAAAACGATGTTCAAATTTTGATAGATAGTGCAGGAGAATTAGATTGATCTGCAAATTTGTAGTAAAAACTGCTATAATCAGGCATGAATTTTAACAAAATTTTTTTAACTGGCTTTATAGCGCTTGGCCTAGTTTTTTTACTTTTTAAAACAAATACGACAGCAAACACCCTAGCTGATGTGAATGATGTTTTTAAAGTTATTGAACCTGCACCCAACAAAAAATTAAAAGGAGAAGTAAACGTTTCTTGGATAATGTATGATGATGACAACGAAAACATCCCCTTTGTGGCTGAAATTCTAGATTCACAAAATTGCACACAAAATTTTGGAAGTATAACTAGCGCATCAACTGGACAATCTAGCCAAACTGATCCCTACACTGTAACATGGAATACAAATTCAACACTCACAAACAATTTAAATGATGGAGATTATTGTTTAAGAATTTGCTTACAACTCCAAAACGAAAATTACTACAGTGTTTGTAACTCCAGAATTGTTACAATCACTAATCAAAACGAACTACCAACATTCACAAAATTTCCGAATGATTTAATTTTGAATGAAAATGAGCAATTTACTTTTAAACTAGAAGGTTTTGATGCTGATGGTGATACTATTAGTTTTCGAATAAAGCAAGCTCCTAGCTTTGTTACACTAAACGGTTCAAACTTAAAAATTCAAACGCCAACAATTTCTCAAGGTGAACTCACTTACACTGTTATAATTTCAATTGATGACGGATTAAGTGGAGAAGTTGAACAACAATTTAAACTGACCGTAAAAAATTTAGACACTCAAGTGAGTGAATCTTTAGGATCTAACCAAAGCCAAAACAATTCTAACAGCAATCAACCAAACGAAGAGCAAGATAATGGTGAATCTATGAAAGAAGCTGAGATTTCTCTAGAATTTTTGTCTCCAAAATCTGACCAAATTATTGAAAATAATTTACTAGAGATAGTATGGGAAATAAGCCCAGATTCTCAAACTAAATCACAAATACTTGAGTATAGTTCAAATTTAGAAACCTTTTTTCAAATTGCTGAGCTTGAAAATAATGAAAGGAAATTTAGTTGGGATGTAAGTAGTTTGAGTGAAGGAGTTTACTACTTACGAATTAAAGTACAGTTTGATAATGGCATAGCAATAAGTAAGGTTTCTCCTAAGTTTGTGGTAAACCAAAATGAAACAATAACAAGCATTCCTTTGATTTTAAATGTAAAACCAGAAATAGATTCAACTGTTACCGAGGTAAAAACAATTGAAGGTAAATTAGTACCGTCACAAAACTCATCCATCGATGAGAAAAGCCTCAGAGTTTATTTTGATGGAAAAGATATTTCGGAAAATTG
Organism: Candidatus Dojkabacteria bacterium; assembly: GCA_025999215.1. Lineage (GTDB taxonomy): Bacteria > Patescibacteriota > Dojkabacteria > J137 > J137 > KatS3mg085. Next base: position 460,125 of record AP024679.1, on the reverse strand, counting down.
TGAAGTGATCGAAAGTGAGTTTAGATGTATCATTACAACAGATTTAGCAAAAGAAGGTCTACACAATGTAAAAGTTGAAATAGGTGACACAAGCGGTGCAGCAAATAGTTTTGATTGGCAGTTTCGCGTTGATCCAACTCCTCTTGAGAGAGAAGAATCTCAAAACAAACACGAAAGCTTAATTTTATTTAATCGAGAAATTAATCCAAACTCAATATTTATAGTTTTATTAATTTGTTTTAGTTCTTTGGTATTGCTTTTTGTGCCTTGGTTTCTGTACGCACTTTGGAGAAGAGACACCGATGAATTAGAAGAAGAAATTAAAACTACTGAAAGTGAAATAATTACGGAACAATATCAAATACCAGCTACAGATACTACAATAACTACAAATTATTATACGCCCCCGACCTACAATGAGCCTCAAAGTTTTGAAAATAAAAATACTTAAACCTCAAAATTTAGTTTAACTTAATTTTTAAAATTAAAGTTTATACCACATCTGTTATTTTTATAACTATCATTGATCTCAAGAATCTTTATGATATTTTGTAAGCATCCATTAATATTTCCACTTAGTTTTTCTACTAAATAAATTTGTCAAAAAAAACTACTTAAAATTATTTGTCTAAAAACCTATTTTTAATATTTTGTTGCGACTTCAGATCCAAATATACCTCTAAAGGTTGCAAACAAGTCAAATTTACCTGAAGCTCCTGTGACATATCATACAAACTCACAATTTCACCCGTAAGAGTATCTAATAAATAAGTATCACCAATACAGGAATAACGGCCATTTTCAATATTTTCTGCAAAGGTTGGTAAATCTGATGTAGCACCAAAAATACTGTCTAAAAAAGTATCTTTTATTATACTTTGTAATTTATCTTTTACAAATCTATACCCTAAATCAAGCAAATTACCATACAAAAGGGGTAAAAATAAAAGCAAACACAAGGGTAATAAAGGTAATAAAAAAGCAAATAATCCTATGGTAATTGATAAAGTTTTGTGTTTTTTTGCAAAATTTCTAAGTTTTAGAATAAGCTCAGACGACCCTCCAGTAACAGAAGCTAAACCTTTTCTAGCTAACTTTTTAGTTACCTCATTAAGTTTTTTATCTCGAAACCTATTAGAAATTTCAGTTAATTTGTTCACATCTTTTGAAATATATTGATTAATTATTAAACAATTATATCAATAATAATTTACTATTCAATACTTAGTCTTATAAGGTAAATTTTACAATACAAAAATATAATTGATAAAAAATTTTTAATTATTACTAAAAATTGATAAAATTAGTACAATTACAGGCATGTTTTATTAATTCTTATGTTAGTAAATTAAAATGGTATCAGCAATTCCACCCCAACCGAACGAGCCAATAGAAAATACAAATGAAAATTTAAACAGTTTGAATAAAGCTTTAAGTGAATTGGAAGCACTTCTATTAGAACTACAGTCAAATGCTAACCTAAATATCGAAAAGCTGACTACAACCATTAAAGAGATTATTGAACCGATCGGGCAAACCCTTGGAATAGAAGTTACTGAATTACAATCCCTTCAATCAAGTGATGTTGAAAATGTTATAAATAAATTTATAGGAAGACTTAATCAAAAATTACAAGAACTCTCATCATCAACTGAAACAAACAATCCAAATGTTACAAATGGACAGCAAACGACTACCACCCCTACCGATCAGGCACAAAGAGCTAATGATTTAGAATCTTTAAAAAATTTTTTTGAAAAAAGAGTAATTGAAACACTAGGAACAAATAATGCTATGTCTAAACAGCAAGCAAGAAGAAGGGTCTTACAAGAGCTCCGAAAAGAATATGGTTTACCAAAATCACTCTTAAATCAAATTTTACCTATAGAAAGGCAACTACAAAGTATACAAGGACGTATAGAGCTCCTTGAAAAAATAAAATCAAAAGATCCTGATTTTCATAGTTTTCTTGTTACAAAAAAATTTAATCGCCCTATTCCAAACAGAAAAATAAGGTATTTTGAAAAAATTTTTAAAACATGCAGTCGCTTGGAGTCACAAACATACATAGAAGGTAATATGTATCAAACTCTAGGAAAAAACAAACCTGTTAATTATTTGTATACAAAAAATAGAAAACTTTTTCCAATTCGTCTTTTTGCAAGTTTTTTTGGAGATACAAGAACAATAAAGGATATACTCGAACAAGGTAGTAAGCCCAGGCCACTTTTTAATCCAGTTCATAGCAATGTCGGTAAATTTACAAGTGCGTTAGGAGGGACCTTTTTTGAAGCTCTTTTTGGAGACAAAAGGAACCCAACTAGTGTCGTGGGATTGATTAATAGGTTAAGAGGAGCTGGAGCTAAATAAGTAAACTTCCTTAATCAGGTGTTGCGCCCAATTGCAACCTTACTGGTCCTGCAGCACCATCCCTAAAAACAAAGAAAATCTTGTCCGACATAACGACAGAGGAAACAGTTGAAATAATAGCGTCCCCTTTTACAATTTTTTGACCATCCCATCCAAACAATTTCCTTACATCGTTTATAACCAAATCAAACAATATACCTGCAGATTTACCATCAGTTGGCATAGGAGCAGATCTAGGTGACAGCTGAATGGACAAAGCCCCTTTAGTTGCTTTACTCACACCAAATATATCTACTTTCTCTTTATACAACCTTTGAGTATCCGTTTTACCTGATGGTATGTCTGTTGCACCATCAGGTGCTTTAACTGCTTCTTGAATACTAACAGAATTTGTATCAAATGTAAAAGGTAACTCAGCATTTTCAGCAGTTATCTTCATTATCACAAAACCCTCAATTGACCATTTATTAGATCCAACATCTGTAGCTGCTTGACATATTTCTTGAATGAATGAGTTTGGAAAAGTTATAATTCCAAACTCATTTACATACTTAGTTGGAACAAATTGAACCTTAAATGAAGCAGGCAACCTCCTTCCTTGCTCATCAAAACCTTGCGGTGTTACACCTAAAGCTCTAGCAACTTGACCTGTTACAAACCTATCATACCTAGATGCAACTCTACCCAAAAAACTCCTATTTGGATCATTTGATTGAGAATCTAACCTATTCAAAGAGTTAGAAAAAAATCTTCTAAACCTGTATTGCGCACTTCCAGGTTGCCCTGCTTCCACACCTGCAAACCTATTGTAGGCGCTCGCAGCTAAGTTGGCACCATATAACCCTAACTCTCTACCAATTCCAAGAGAATCTCTTGCGCTCTGAATAGTATCTTGCAAAATAGGCATTAACATAGATCTATCTGTTCCCAATCTTCTATCAATATCTCTTAGAGTTTTTGGAATAGATAAATAGATGACAACCGCAACACTAGACATAACCAAGTAAACTAAAGCATTGACTCCAGTTTCAGTACCTTCACTACTAATTATTTTTTCCGATAATTCAATAAATTTGCCACTAAATCCTAGTAATGGAGGTACATAACCTGAAACTTGAAATTGTTGCTCTATGCTTTGTACAAATTTTATATTACCAATAATATTTGCCAACAAAATCATAGAATAAGCAACAATATAAAATATTGAAACAGCACCTAGTGATTTCAAAAAAGAATAAACATTTTTCATACCTACTCCAGGAATTGCTATAGTTGCAAACACAAAAGGAGAAAATACAGGCGATATCATCAAAACAAAAAACTTTTTTAATAATAACCATAAAATTCGTAAACCTGTGAAAAAGAATATTATATTCATAAATAAAGTGAAAAATTGGCCTATCCACCACGAAGCTGCAAACTGCGGAATCTCACTGCCAAAACCAAACAACTCAGAAATACTAGAAGTAGTTCTTTCACCAACAACTGGAATTTGAGATATACCTTGTAGTAGTATAGTTATAGCTGCAAATGGAAAAAGTGGAGAAAAAATTAACAAACCTTTATCAATTGCATCCCTCGTGGTGCCTTTATCTCCAATAATAATATCAAAAGCAGCATCTCCAACCGTACCACCCTCAATAGATAATTCCAATGGGTTTCCAATACTTCCTTGTAACAACTGTAAATCAGGATCATCTGGATATAGATCCCTACTAAAGGGCCGATCGTTTTCATCGCCTTCTATAACAACCCTACCTGGTGATCCAGGTCCCAATAGAAAACCATGAACAACATTCGAACCGACAGTTATAGCATCAATAAACAAACCAGTAATTGCAAAACTGAGTGGTACTAAAATCATAGCAAGAGCAATATTTGGGATAGAATTTTGTAAAGTAACAACAGCGCTACCGCCTAATCTTTGCCTGAAACTTATTGCAAGTGCTACAACAATTATCAAAACTATCAAAAAACCATAAACTATATTAACGGACCAGCCCCAAAAAGCTTGCATTGGTGCCTGTAACTGATAACCAAGTCCAGGATAATATGGAAGCACCCTACCACCATCTTGTGCGCTCACGTTACCCAACTTTGATAATGCATAAACATTCTGGTTAATATAATCTACACCACTTACAGGTCTTAAGTTTAACAAAGTATCAATACCATTTAATGCCACGTGATTTAAACCAATTCCTGAATTAGGATTAAATTGTGAATCTCCATTAGTTGCATCACATGCTGTGTTAAAAAAGGTAGTACCAGAAAGAACAGTCTCACCAACAGACATTAAATCACTAAAGAAACCACAACTTGTAACTATAGGACATCCATAGAGTGCTTGATTAACTTCAGCAGGAACAAAACAAAACAAACCATTCATTGATGGTGTAGGTTTAATTACCTCTGTCTGCGTATTCGAGTAAGTCTCTAAAGGCACATCTACTATAGCATTTACACTCCAAATAGAAGGCAAAACCAATCCAAAAATGCCAAAAACCAAAACTGTAGTGAATATTTTTTTTGTTAACTTTAAATATTTCATTGTAAAAAAAATTTTTTGTAGTATCATTAACCTAACAACATACTAATAAAAATTATTTAAGTTGTCTATATTTTTACTTAAAATTTATGAAAATATACACCAAAACAGGAGATGATGGCAAAACATCGGTTGTGAAGGGGAGAATATCCAAAGCAAGTGACACTATAGAATTGATTGGAACTCTTGACGAATTTAATGCTTTCTTAGGAGTTGTAAGAGAAATTTTGAAAGAAAATTTCAAAGAATTTTTAAAATTTGATGAATTATTGATGTGTGTTCAAAGTAGTATATTTTCAATTGGTGCTATAGTTGTTGGGGCAGAGCTAGAAATAAATTTGAATGAACTTACAAAAAAAATTGAAAAATCAATTGATGAAATGGATTCTAATCTTCCAACTCTTAAAAATTTTATTCTGCCAGGAGGCAACAAACTCGGATCAAGACTTCACGTATGTAGAGCAATATGTAGGAAAGCTGAAAGAAGATTCGTTTCATACACTCTCGAACTTGACTTACTTGATGAAAAATTATTAACTCCAACATTCAAAAAAAATATTCCTGAAATTAGAGCGTATTTAAATAGACTTTCGGACTGGTTGTTTGTATTTGCAAGATACGTAAATTTTAAAACTAATTTTGAAGAAGAAATTTGGAAATCTTGATATATTTGATATGATTAAAAGGTAATTATTTTTTTATGATCAATAGGTATAATCTCAAAGGTTTAAGTGAAAATGATGTTAGTAAGCAAAAAAAACTTGGACTATCTAACGAAATTATAGATTCTTATTCTCCTTCTACATTAACTATAATTAGAAGAAACTACTTTAATTTTATCAACCTAATCTTAATCAGCGTAATTACTGCTCTTGCTATTTTTTCGCTTTGGAAGGAAGTTTTAGTTTTTGCTAGTTTTGTGATAATTAATTCTGCTTTCGGAGTTTGGGATCAAATCAGAGTCAAAAAAAGACTTGAAGAACTAAAAAAAGAATTTCAGAGGACAGCAAAAGTTATCAGGGATGGTAAAATTAAAGAAATACCAGCAAGCGAAATTGTGATAGATGACCTAATTCTTGCTAGAGAAGGTGAAGGAATTATTGCTGATGGAGTAGTAGTTTATGAAAAACTACTTCAAATTGATGAGTCAATGTTAACTGGAGAATCTGATTACATTATAAAAAAAGTTGGAGATGAAGTTTTGTCTGGAAGTTTTGTGGTAACCGGAGAAATAATCTATCAAGTTCAAAATGTTGGAAAACAAAATTATCTTAACAGACTTGGGACAGAAGCTACAAGCTTTAAACAAACAAGAAGTGAGCTTGAAAAAATAGGAAATTTTATAGCACTTCTTTTAGCCCTCATGGGGTTTGTTTCAGCTGTAACAAATTTTATCCTTTCAAACTCGGGAGATTTCTCCAATCAACAAAAAGTTTTAGCTGTAACATCAATTCTTGCTTTAATTATTCCTCAATCATTAATTTTTCTGTTTACTTTAACATACTCACTTTCTGTAACTAAATTATCACGAAAAGGAATTTTAATTCAAAAAAAAGGAGCAATTGATGAGTTGGCCAAGATTAATGTTTTATGTATGGATAAAACAGGTACAATTACCACGAATGAAATGAAACTGTTTGATAAAAATTTTTTCAATGTAGGTGAAGAAGAAATAGGTAAATTTTACATTTCAGTATCGCACGAAATTTTTGGAAAAAATAAGACGCAAGAAATTCTAGAACAAATTTTTTCTTCATATGAGAGTGAAGATTATCACAATTTTGAACAAATACCATTCACATCAAAAAACAAATTTAGCTTAATCCAAGCTGAAATTGGTGAACGATATAAAAGAATAATTTTTGGCGCTCCAAATGTTTTAGAAAAATGGATCTCACCCAAAACAAGAGAAGAGGTAAAAAAAGTTTTAGCAAATTATGAATCAAAAGGATTGAGAATTTTATTAGGGTTGTATTTTCAGTTTAATGAACACGCAAAACTAAATGAATTTAAATCCACGGATCAGGTAATGATTTTTGCATTTGAAGAAAGTTTAAACCCAGGCATCAGAGAAATCATTAAAAAAATACAAAAACAAAATATTGAGTTAAAAGTAATCTCTGGAGATAGTTTAAGCTCTGTTCAATCTATAGTTGAAAAAATAGGCATCTCAACAGATAAAGTAGTTGATTTAAGTCAAACGAGATTATCAGTTGAAGAATTAGCTCTAGAAAAACAAGTATTTGCGCGAGCAAGACCAGAAGATAAATTATCGATCATAAAACAGCTTAAAGAAAAAGGACTCAAAGTTGCAATGGTTGGTGACGGTGTAAATGATGTGTTGGGAATGAAAAAAGCGGATGTTGGTATAGCTATGGAGAGTGGATCTAAAATAACCCGAGAGATAGCAGATATTGTTTTACTCAAAAATGATTATAGAAAAATTCCTGAGATTTTCTTTGAAGGAAATAACATAATATTCAATTTGAGATTTGCAAGCAAAATATTTCTAGCTAAATCCATTATCACCATGGTGCTAGTGATGTTTGTAAGTTTTGTTTACAGAGAACCACTACCTATTTTCCCAACCTCAACTCTTCTTTTTGGTTTTTTTGCATCTTCAGTCCCAAGTTACATTGTAAGTTTTACTAGAGAAGCAGTTGTAAATTCTGGAAAATTTATGCACGATGTTTTTTTGTCATCAGTGCCATCAAGCATTGTTTTAGGTACATTGATTTCTTTTTTTTATGTTATTTTAAAACTGAACGATCTGCCAAATGAGGTGGAAAATACTGATTTTAACACCGCACTTACAATGTGCTATATGGCTTTTAGTTTATTGTTTGTTGCAATAACATTTTGGGAAAGTAGAAAATTAACTAAATTACCAGTTTTAATTCTGATGTATGGAGTTGGGGTGGTAGGTTCAGCATTGTTTACATTCTTACCAATCATCAAACATCCCATCGGTAGCGATAGATTTATTTTAACAGCCCTAACAACATACATTGGAAGTTTTGTACTTTTCTTGTTTTTAAGGTTAGTTTTATCTAAACTCCAACCTAAACTACTAAAAACTTCATGGGTTATAACCATTTTGGCTATTCTTTTAGGTACTTTTTTTCCAGTAAGTAGTTATTACAACATAACTCCTATAAGCATTTATTACTATATCTATATTCAAATCCTAACTTTGATAGGATTACTAGCTATCATTGTTCAAAAGAAAACAATCAATTTGATGTTGCAACAAAAATAATAAATTTAAATTACCTTGTAATTTTGATATAATTTGTTCATGAAAACATCCGATGAAATAAGAAATGAATTTTTGAAATTTTGGACAAGTTCTCCAAGAAATGCAAAAATTATCCCGAATGTATCCCTTGTCCCAAATAATGATCCAACTTTACTTTTTGTAAATTCAGGCATGTTTCCACTTGTGCCATATCTAGCTGGACAGCCTCATCCTTTGGGAAAAAGATTGTGTAATGTACAAAGATGTCTAAGAACAAATGATATTGAAGATGTTGGCGACTACAATCACTTAACTTTTTTTGAAATGATCGGTAACTGGTCTTTGGGCGCTTTTTCAAAAACTGAACAAATACTTTGGAAAATGGAGCTTTATGTAGAAAAGTTCGGACTTGATCCCCAAAGAATTTTTGCTAGCGTCTGGGGAGGAGATGATAATATACCTCGCGATGATGAAGCCATTGACGCATGGATAAAGGCATTTAAAAAATATGGAATAGAAGCGAAATTTAGTGAAGATATTACAAATGTTCCTCAACAGGGTGAATCAAGTCAAAATTGGCAATTTAGAATATTTCCTTATGGTAAAAAAGACAATTGGTGGCAGAGAGGGCCCGAGGTTAATGGAGAATTGGGTGGACCGTGCTCAGAAATTTTTTATGATATGCAAACAGTATTAAATGATACTGGAGAAAAACTGCACATTAATGATGATTCAGGAAGATACTTAGAAATTGGAAACAGTGTCTTTATGGAATACAGATTTGAGGATGGAAAATGGAAGCCTATGGAGCAAAAAAACATTGATTATGGAGGAGGGCTAGACAGAATTGTCGCTACAGTTCAAAACAAGCGCTCAGTTTACGAAACTGATTTATTTATTGACTACATCAACGCAATAGAAAATATATCAGGCCACAAATACGATCACAACGAAGAACAGAAGTAAATATACGAAAGCATTCAGGATTATAGCTGATCATGCAAGAGCATCAACTTTTATTCTTGCCGATGGAATTGCGCCATCTAACAAAGATCAAGGGTATATTTTGAGGCGCTTAATCAGAAGGATGATAAGACATGCAAAAATTCTTGGAATAGAAAAAAATTTCACCAAGGATTTGGCAAGCCTAGTAATTGAAAAAATGAAAGATGCTTATCCTCATCTTAAAGAAAAGGAGATGTTTATAATTGATGAAATAGATAAAGAAGAAATAAAATTTAGAAAAACTCTAGACAATGGTATTAAGCAATTTTACAAAATCGTTACTGATATCAAAAAATCCGAAAATCCTCATAGAAATTTCTTAAAAGGTGAAGAAGCTTTCCATCTTTATGAAACTTATGGATTTCCAGTAGAAATGACACAAGAATTATCAAAAGAAATAGGATTTATAGTAGACATAGTTGGTTTTAAAACGTTGCTAGAACAACATAAAGAACAATCTCGTGCCGGCGCTCAAAAAAAATTTACTGGAGGCTTGGCAGATCACTCGCACGAAACAACCAAGCTTCACACAGCTCACCACTTGCTTTTGAGAGCATTACAGCTTGTGTTAGACGAAAATATTCACCAGAGAGGTAGCAACATAACTTCTGAAAGATTAAGAATAGATTTTAACTATTCAAAAAAAATTACAGAAGAGGAAATCAAAAAAATTGAAGATATTGTCAATCAAAAGATCACAGAAAATTTACCAGTGAAGAGAGTAGAAATGCCTCTCAGGCGAAGCACAAAAAATTGGTGCAGAAATGGAGTTTGGACAAAAATATCCCGACAAAGTAACCATTTATTTTATAGGTAATAGTTTAGATGAGGCGTTTCTCAAAAGAGTTTTGCGGAGGACCGCATGTTGAAACAACAGGAGTTTTGGGAGAGAATAATAAAAAGTTCAAAATTTTAAAACAAGAAAACATAGGCTCAAACCTGAGGCGACTCAAAGCTTCCTTGGTGTGACCTCTTAAATTTTATCAGAAATCTTTTTGATTACTAAGACGGCTACAGCACTTGCTACAATAATTGCAACCGTGTACAAGGTGTTCAGTGTTACTTAACTCTAACATCACCTTGGGATAAGCATCCAAACTCTCGAAACTTCCTGTGAATTATCGATAAATGGCCACAAAATTCTTAGCGATGCCAACATCAAGCCTGCAAGAAAAGCCATCAATTCGCCCTCGTATTTTGAAAGCAACCATTTTAGTATTCTCACAAACAATACAAATCCAGCCACCACACCAAAAGAAAGAACAACCAACCTAGTAAAATCACTGAAGTTAAACTTAAAATGAGACAAATCTTTAATTATAGAAATAATGTATTCATACAAACCCAACAATAGCAAAATAAAAGAACCGCTAATTCCAGGCAAACTCATTGCGCAAATGGCAAGCATACCCCCAACAAAATACATAAACTAAATTTGGCTTACCGTTTAACTCAATAGGATCAACTCCAAGCAAAAAATAGAAAAAAGCAAGAGAGAAGCAAGAACAAAAGAACTTTCAAAATGTTGGGTCTTACCAACTCTCTGAAGTGGAATTGACACCGATGCGACCACCAATCCAAAGAAAAAAGCAAGCACGTAACCCGGTGATTTATCAATGAAATAGTTTAAAATATTGGCAAAAGATAAAATTGACACAATCATGCCGAAAAACAAAGGTATAGCAAAACCCCATTCTAGATAGTTCAGTCAACTCTTGTTTAAGATCAAAAAAATCTTTTCTTTCGAAACAAAAACTCAACACAATTTTGCGCCAACTTTGAAAAAGAGTAGAGTAGATTGATGAAATCATCATAAATACCCATCACCAAAGCCATGGTTGACCCACTCACTCCAGGGATAACCTCAGCAAGACCCATCACCATTCCTTTTGTGAAATATTTCTAATCTTGATTTTCATTCTAATATTCTAACATTTTTCCACTGAATATTTGAGGGCTTTTTTCCCTAATTTCTTCTGTTGCATTCATGCTTTTCTGAATTTCATAATCCCTTGGCGTTGCCGTGGTGTAAATAACTTGGTTTAATTTTTGTTCAAATTCTTCAAATTTCAAAGGTCGATTATCTAGCGCTGCTTTCATCCTAAAACCATAATCTACCAAGCTCTGTTTCCGTGCGCGATCGCCATTGTACATTCCTCCAATTTGCGGAACAGTTATATGTGATTCATCAATAAACATAATGTAATCATGAGGAAAATAATCAATTAAACATGATGGCGCACTTCCGGGTGGTCTTCTGTCAATGTATCTAGAATAATTTTCAATGCCTTTTACAAAACCTGTTTCAGCAATCATTTCCAAATCATATTCAACCCTTTGCTTAAGTCTCGTTGCTTCCACCACCTTTCCTTTATCCAAAAATTGCTGAACTTCTTTTTTCATATCTTCTCTTATTGTTTCAATCGTTTCCATTAGTTTATGATGTGGACTTACATAGTGTTTGGCAGGAAAAATAATAACTGAATTTAAATTTTTTACAAACTCGCCTGTTAGAGGATTAATTATCTTTATAGATTCCAATTCATCACCAAAAAACTCTAACCTTACAGCTTCATCATTTGCATTTGTTAAATAAATATCAATAATCTCACCAATGGCTCTAAAACTCCCAGGCATGAAATCAAGTTGGTTTCTTTCATACTGCATATCTGTTAGTCGCGCTAAAATATTATCGCGTTTATAACTTTCCCCAACATTAAATTCAAAACTTAATTCTAAATAATCTGCAGGATTCCCTAGCCCATAGATACAACTAACGGTTGAAATTACAATCACATCCTTTCTTGTCAAAAGCGACTGGCTAGCTGAAGACCTGTACCGCTCAATTGTGTCGTTTATATCGGCATCTTTCTCAATATACAAATCTCTTGAGGGAACATAAGCCTCAGGCTGATAATAATCGTAGTAACTCACAAAATACTCAACAGCATTGTAAGGAAAAAATTTTTTAAATTCAGCAAACAATTGAGCAGCTAAAGTTTTGTTGTGAGAAAGAATTAAAGCAGGTTTCCCAAGATTTTGTATGATATTTGCCATTGTAAAAGTTTTACCAGTTCCGGTCGCACCAACCAAGCGTTTGGTGCTTGATTCCCAGCAAGCAAACCATTAGAAAGCGTATCAATCGCTCGTGGTTGATCACCAGCAGGTTTATACTCAGAAACTAAATTAAATTCCATAATGTTAACATAAACATTGACAAAGTTTACTCCAATCTATCATGCTCACAACATAAATGTTGACGAGCGGTACACCTATATCTCCCGTGAAAAATCAATCTCAAACTCAACTCAGGCCAATCAGATCTGATCAAACAAATTCATTAAATCTTGCTCAATTTTAAGTAGGATCAGAATGCTTAGTAAAACCTAAACGCTTTGAAACCCTAGCTACATGAGTATCAACAACAAATCCCTGAGGTAAAACTTTCTGATCATGCCTACAAAACCACTCGTTTATTATAACATTGGCAGTTTTTCTACCAACACCAGGAAGAGTTGTTAATTCTTCAATTTTATTTGGTACTTTACCATCAAAATTTTCTACTAGCTTTTGAGATGTCTTGATAATATTTTTGGCTTTGGTTTTATAATAATTTACGCCTTTTATAACTTCTTCTACTTCAGCCAAATTAGCCCCAGCTAATTCATAACATGAATTGTATAACTTAAAAAGCCTTGGAGTAACTTTGTTTACCGTTTCATCTAAAGTTTGAGCTGACAATATAACTGCAATTAAAAGTTCCCAGGCATTTTTGTGGTGCAAAGGAGTTTTAACTATAGGGTATTCTTTTTTTAACAACGCATTAACCTTTTTTGCCTTTTGTTTAATTTTTTCATTACTCACGGTTTATTATAGCTTTTTATAAAATTTAGGAAAAGATTTAAAAGAGATTCCAAACAATAAAATCACAAGCAAAGTATGGGAATATTTTGAATAAAAAAAACGAAAACGACAAACACAGATTTTTTGGTGGGCGCCATAGGACTCGAACCTATAACCTTCCCGGTGTAAACGGGATGCTCTAGCCAGTTGAGCTAGGCGCCCAAGCAAACAACAAATTGTAACAACACTTTTAAATTAAATCAATATGTTAGGTTCAGTTATATTTCTTGCTTTTTAAAATTTATTCAAACGTTAATGTATCAACAGCATGTTGCAAGTAACTACCCATGCCAGAATCTCTAGAATCGTATTTAATTCCAAATTCTAAAGCAAAAGTATCAATCAAAGGATCAAATACTAAATATTGCTCTAAAACTGTAGTAATAGGTCCATCAACAAGATAACCTTTTAAATAACAAGCGGCATATCCATTCTCCGTAGTTGTAAATAAAACAGATTCAGACTCAACATTATCATACACACTAGTCAAACCACTAAAAATTGACTCTTCATATTCACTACAACCTGACAAATTCTTTGAATACTCATTATCATAAATTGATTTTAAACTAATTACAACTCCTTCTTCAGATGTAAACTCAACTGTTGACCAATCTGTAGAAGATGTGCTTTGTTTCCAATATCTTGGATATTCGAATGAAAAGTAATAACCATCATAAATAACATAAGCACTATCATTATTTTGCTTCTTGTCGTTAGATTCATCTTTTTTAGTGTCTGTATTGTTGTCTACAACGTCAGCTTTTTTATCGCTGTCATTTGAACTAACCTTGGTATCTTCTTTTTCGTAAGATGGTTCCCAATCATCACACAAACCTAACAAATCATTATCCAATGCATCATCCTCTTCTAGTGATTCACAATATCCCTCTTTAAAATCTTCAGATTGAAACAACATATAACCCAAAACTCCCACACACAAACAACAACATAAAAAAATCACAAATAACAAACCTGCAATCAACCAGACCTTACTTTTTCCATTTGATTTAACTTTTTCAGTCTTCATATCTTGGTTTGAAGTAGTTTTTGATTCTTCCATAAATTTCAATTAAAATGTAAACTAATTAATTGTACAACACTTTAAAAAAAATTACTATAATTCTAAACAATTTTTAATACAAACAAAAAAAAATTCGCAAAGTTGAAAAAAACGGTGTATAATCAAGCGTAGTGCTGAGGTAGCTCAGTTGGTAGAGCACACGACTGAAAATCGTGGTGTCGGCGGTTCGAGTCCGCCCCTCGGCACCAAGATTAAAAATTAGTTTTTTTTATTTGCTTTTTTTAGATATCTTTTCAGGTAATTGTATTTTTCCAAAAAATAAAAACCGCTTCTTAAATTATTAGAACTTCCCTAATTAAAAAATAATGAATAAAAATTATAAAAGTATACAAAACTATTTTCATGCAGTGCCGCTTGATCTTGATAATATGCTCAAAAAATACTATTTAAAATGATGTCTGGGGTAAACTCACACAATTAGCTCGCAATGAATGGATATGTTGGTTAAGCGCTGCTAAAAAGGAACTACTAGAAATAAACGTTTAAACCTTTTAGAAAAAGAAATATCTACAGGTGCAAAAACATCTTATTGCTGGCCTAGTTGTTCTCACAGAAATCCAAAATGAAAAAAAGGTTTTCTTAATTTTAGAATACTAAATACTTTAACGTTATTATCTAACTACCCCTTTCAAAATTTTAGAGTAATTTTAAATTTTAAGGTATAATTATTAAAATATTTTAAATTTAATCAATTGCTGTATACAAAATTAAAGGAGGCGTAGAGTTAGATGCATTGAGTATGTTGTAGAATAACCAAAATTTTTATTTTATCTTTATCAAAATATGTCACAAAATACTTCCTCAATTAATTCAAGTTTAAGTGAAACGGCACGCAACATGATAGCAAACTATGAAATGTATCATTTGCCAGGTGCACCTAAATGGTCCCAGGATGAGTTTCAAAAAATAGTTGAAAATTTAGAAAGGCAATACCAGAACATTATCGAAAATGATCCAATAAACTTTAAAATAACTGATGCGATGTTATCACTATGTAGTCAACAAGGAGATTATTTCGAAAAAACCCAAGAGATTTTAGATATCGCTCCAGAGGAAGCTGGGGTTAAACTTGCTAACTTTATTTCAGATTTGTATCGCCTTCTTGAACCAGCAGTTTTTACAAAAATCTGTAAAATGCTCTTAAAACATATAAAGGAGAAAAATTTAAAAAAAGTGACTTCTGCAATAGCTGAATATGAAAATTTTAAGTACCTCCCATCAGAGGTTAAAAGAGAAGCATTACCTTGGTTCCTAGAGAATGCCCCCAAAGAAGCGGCTCCAGTAATCGCTAGCTCCATAGAATCTTTTCCATACGAAAATAGAAAACAAATTGTTAATTTACTGTTTGATGTAGCCCTCAAAAAAGCGGTACCTGAAATTGCCTGGAGTGTTTCTTATCTTCCAAAAGAAACAAGAGTAGACTTTGCAAACAAGCTTCTCGATATAGCACCAAAAGAAGCTGCACCTAAACTTGCCTGGGGTATTAATGACCTTCCAGAAGAAGTTAGAGCAGACTTCGCAAAAAAGCTTATAGAAAAAGCTCCTAAAGAAGCTGCACCAGGGCTTGCAAATCAGGCCATATATTTACCAGAAAAAGCTCAAATGGAAATATTAAAATTAATTCTAGAGAAAGCACCAAAAGAAGCTGCACCTGAACTTGCTAAAAAACTTTTTTATGTCGGCGAGTTTATTTCTGAAAAGCAAATGATACATATCTTTAATTTACTGCTCGATATAGCACCAAAAGAAGCGGCACCTGAACTTGCTCGGGAAATTTGCGAATTTGAAGAATTACCCCAAGAAATCAAAAATGAAATTTTGTACATGTTACATAAGGATGAATATATAAATCCAACGGCAGGCCCGTTATCTGACAAAATTGATGATATATCTGAAGATATTAGGGGAGATATTGCTAAACTACTTGTTGAAAAAGCACCTCAAGAGTCTGCTGAGAACCTCGCTGGCCATTTAGCATGTTTACCAGAAGATACTCAAATAGAAATTATTACTTCACTTATAGAAAAAGCTCCCAAAGCAATTAATGACGAATTTCTTCGCAATGTGGCTTGGCAACTTCGGGACTTGTCAGAAAAAAATCAATTAGCAGTCATTAAGTTACTTATGGGTGTAAACCCAAAAGGAACCGCTTACGAGGTCGCTTTTAGACTCCCATCTTTACATGAAGGGAATCAATTACAGGTAGCTAGACTACTTATTGATATGGCACCAAAAGAAGCTGCGCCTGGGTTTGCTTGGAATTTTGAGTATCTGCCAGAAAAAAATAGAAAACCAATCGAAAAAGATGTATTAAAACTAATAGAAAACCTTGAAAAATCAGAAATAAAAGAAATATCAAAAGCAGAGAAAAAGCCCCCAATTATTACTGAAGAGCTAGACAACAAAAGTAATAGAAGAGTCATATCAAATGAAGAATTTATTTCTTGGTTAAGAGTATATCAAGCAGTAGATAATTGGAAAAGGGCAGGATTCAAGTATGTACCAGTTGAACCCATTCTAAATGTCAAAGCATGTGAGGATGGCAAACATGTTAGTGTGTACACATGTAACTTTGGTATAAAGTATGGAATATATGAAAATATGTACGCAACCCGTAAGCATCACAAATATGTTAAAGAACTATTAAAATTAAAAAATAATGTGATCGTGATCAGTAGAATAGGGTTAAGGCAATATGGATATGGATGTTTTATTTTACATGAGCGCAAACCTGATGGTGAAATAGATTGGTCTAAACCACCCAGGATTTACTGTAGAGAATTTTTACTACAAAAAGTTCCTGATTAAACTTATTGACAGAAGTTAGAAAATGACAATTATGGAAATTTAAGTTTGAAATACTATCTACTGAACAATACAATCTGGAAAGTATACAGAAAAAAGATAATTTAAACTATATTTATAAAACCTCTTACATGGAAGTGAAAATCATCCAAACAAGATGAGTGTATTTTTGTATCTTTTATTGATTTTAGAAAAAAAATCAACAAGCGCAAATAGACCTTGCTGCTGGCCTGGTTATCCTCATAGAAAGCCAAAACTGCAAAATGGTTTTCTTAATTTTAGAATACTAAATACTTTAACGTTATTATCTAACTACCCCTTTCGAAATTTTAGAGTAATTTTTAATTTTAAGGTATAATTATTAAAATATTTTAAATTTAATCAATGGCTGTATATAAAATTCAAGGAGGCATAGAACTAAATGGTGAGGTTACTCCAGTTCCAAATAAAAATTCAATTTTAAAATTAATTCCAGCTAGTTTATTGACTGATGAACCAGTAATCATACACAATGTTCCTAAAAGTTCTGATGTAAGAATAATGCTTAAAATTGTAAAAACTCTCGGCGGTAAGGTTACGTATTTTAACAATGGAACATCTGTGAAAATAGTAGCTAAAGGTATTAATACTTATAAAATCGATGAGGATTTATCCCAAAAAGCAAAGGCTTCTGTAATGTTTATGGCGCCACTTCTTCATCGATTTGGAAAAGCTGAAATGCCTATACCGGGGGGGTGTAAATTAGGTTCAAGGCCACTGGATGCTTTTATTGATAATATGGTGCAACTTGGTGCTGTTTACAGAAGAGAAAAAGGTTATTTTTTAGAGGCAAAAAAATTAAAAGGCGCAAAAGTTTGGTCTTGGTTTCCAAGTGTTACAGGAACAGAAAATTTAATTAATTTGGCTGTACTAACGCCTGGAGTTACAGAAATTTACAATGCTGCTTGTGAACCTCACACTCAAGATTTATGTAACATGTTGGTTAGCATGGGAGCTAAAATTAAAGGCATTGGCTCTAACAAATTAGTGATAAATGGTGTAGATAAACTTAAGGGAACAGAGTGGAATGTGATAAGTGATCATTTAGATATCGCAGAATATATGGCAATAGCTGCTGTCACTGGAAGCGAGCTCACTATAAATAACGCAATTCCAGAACACATGACAAATATTAGATCTGCCTTTGAAAAAATAAATCTTAACTCTTACTACGAAGGAGATAAACTTATAATTCCTAAAAATCAAAAATTAAAAGCTCACAAAACTGTTAGAGGAGATTTATTTCAAATTATGGCGCTACATTGGCCACAATTTCCTCCTGATGCTATACAATCACTAGTAGTCGCTGCATGTTTTGCAGAGGGAAGTTTAATATTTCATAATTCATTTTACGAGTACGGCTTTTACTTCATAGAAGAGCTAGCAAAACTTAAAGCAAATGTTGTAATGGCAGATCCTCACAGAGTGATAACTTTTGGGCCAAGCAAATTAGAAGGTACAGTAATCAAAGCTCCGAATATTATCGCTTCAGCCAAAGCTTTATTTGTAGCGGCACTTGGTGCAAGTGGCGTTTCAACCTTAATTGACGAAACAGATCAATTGAGCAGACGTTATCCTGAATTAGTTGAAACTTATTTAACACTTGGAGCACAAATAGAAAAAGTTAAATAGATTATGAAATATCAGAAACTAATTTCAAAATTAAACCCAAAATTTATAAAGCTTAATGAACCATTGAGTAAACATACAACTTTAAGAATTGGTGGACCTGCGGATATTTTTTACGAACCACGAACTAATGAAGAATTAATAGATGCAATAATTCACGCTCGAAAAGAAAACGTACCAATCACAATGCTTGGTTGGGGTTCAAATGTTTTGGTGGGTGATTTAGGAATCAGAGGGTTAGTTATACGAAATCAAGCTAAAAAAATTACTATAGGTCAAAAAGAAATAGTTGAAAAAAGTGAAAACAATGAAAATTTAATAAACCAATGGGAAAAATCATATAAATCTGA
Organism: Candidatus Dojkabacteria bacterium; assembly: GCA_025999215.1. Lineage (GTDB taxonomy): Bacteria > Patescibacteriota > Dojkabacteria > J137 > J137 > KatS3mg085. The sequence continues at coordinate 441,154 of AP024679.1, read as the reverse complement.
AATTAGATGGAATAGCGCAACAGAAAAAGAGGGCGCAAGGAAAATGTATGAATTTCAAGATTTAGATTACGATGAAAATGACAGACCTATAGTAAAAGTAGTTATGGAAAGTGGTGTAGATTTACCATTTGCGATCAATCATTTAGTATATCAAGGATTAACTGGTTTACAATGGTATGGAAGAATTCCTGGAACTATCGGTGGTGCAATTTTTAATAACATTCATGGTGGTACTCATTTTATTCATGAGATAATTGATGAAGTAAAGGTGCTGGATTCAAAAAATCAAATTAAGATATATAAACAAAATGAACTTAAGGCAAAATATGATTATTCAATTTTTCATGATACAAAAGAAATAATTTTAGATGCTACTTTTAATTTAAGAAAAGGTGATAAAAAAAGAGCCATTTACGTAGCTCAAGAGTGGACCAAGAGAAAAGCGTTGCATCAACCAAGTAATTCAATAGGTTGTGTTTTTCAAAATATAAGCGTAAAAGAAAAAGAGAAAAGAGGTTGGCCTACGGTAAGTGTTGGGTATGTGGTAGAACATGTTTTAAATATGAAAGGGTTCCACATTGGTGATGCTTGGATATCAGAAAAACACCATAATTTTATTGAAAACAAAGGTAAAGCTACAGCGCAAGAATACTTAGCAGTGATAGAAGAGATAAAAAAAAGAGCATTAGAAAAGTTAGGATTAAATCTTAAATTAGAAATATTTTTACTTGGCGAATTTAAATAAAGAGATTTGTAAAAGTTTTAAATTTTTATGGGAAAAATTAACAAACTACCTCCACATGTAATAAACCTTATTGCTGCCGGTGAAGTTGTTGAAAGACCAGCGTCCGTAGTTAAGGAAATTTTAGAAAATAGCATTGATGCCAATGCAACTCATATTAAAGTTTATATTGAAAACTATGGGCTAGATTTGATTGAAATTATTGATGATGGAATAGGAATAGAGAGTGATGATATTGATTTAGTGTTTGAACAACACGCAACTTCTAAAATTAAAAAATCTTCTGACCTACTTAAAATTAATTCATTTGGTTTTAGAGGTGAAGCAATGGCTAGCATTCGTTCAGTTGCTGAAAAGATTATTTTACAATCTAAAACACCCGATAGTAACCCAAAAGCGGTGGTGGTAACCCCAACAACCATCTCAGAAGCTTCTCCAGAAGGTTACAATAACGGCACAAGAATTCAAGTTTTTAATTTATTTGCTACAGTTCCTGCAAGAAAAAAATTTCTAAAATCTAATCAAACTGAACTTAGACACATTATCCAAGTTTTCATTCATGCATCTCTTGCAAATCCTGAAATACATTTTGAGCTTTACCACAATAATAAACAACTTTATAATCTAGAAAAAACTTCAATTGAGAACAGAATAAAAGATATTTTAGGTAGAGAATTTTTAGAAAACTCATATAACTTAACTGCTCACAGTAATTCAATCAAATTAAATGGTTTTTTGGGTAATTCAAAACTTGGAAAAAAAACAAATCCAGTTCAATATATTTTTATCAACAAAAGATTTGTAACTAACAAAACTATTTCATCAGCAATCCAAAAAGCATACTCAGGTTTCTTGCATAAAGATTTAAAGCCACAATATATTTTGTTTTTAACACTTGATTCAAATCAAGTTGATGTTAATGTGCACCCACGAAAGCTTGAAGTTCGTTTTGATGATCCAGGTTCCATTTTCAAGTCTGTTTTTCTGAGCGTCAAAAAAACACTTGAGAAAGAGTCCAAGCAAGAATTACTCAAAGATTTTTTAGGAGAAGAAAATAACTTTTCAAATGAACCAGATTTAAAAACTACTAATCCACCAAGGCATTACTTACCCTTACAAAAAACAGAGCAGAGTAATAAAATTAAATTTAATATCGGAAGCCAAAGAAACAAAAATTATGAAGTCAAAAAAGCACTTGAATTTACTCAGCAATTATTATCAGATGAAGGAATTAATAGTAGCAAAAATGAAGTTGAGATTTCCTTTTCATGGAACAAAAACCCTATGCAAATTTTTGGAACATACATACTGTTTGAACAAAATTCAAACTTAATTATAGTTGATCAGCATGCAGCTCACGAAAAAATCATTTTTGAAAAATTGCTACGAAAAATTCAAAAACCTAAATCAAAACCTCTATTAATTCCCGCAATTGTCGAGTTAACTACTAGCGGTAAAGATAATATTAAAAAGATTGAAAATGATTTAATTCAGATAGGATTTAAATTTGAAAGATTTGGACAAAAATCCTTACAAATTATGGAAATCCCTGAAGACTTAGAAAATATAAATTTAAACGAATTCTTTGATGAGATAATAAACGAAGAATCAGATGATCTTGATTCAAAATTTAGTAGTTACGAGTTTGAAACTAGTGTAAAATTAACACAAGAACAGTATGTAGTTTGGGCAAAAACAGCATGCCACGGATCAATTAGAGCTGGACAAAAATTATCTATAGACGAAATGAATAAGCTCATTAACGATTTGTTTAGCCTTAAATACCCCAAAAATTGCCCACATGGACGACCAACTTACTACAAACTAACGAAAGAAGATATAGATAAATTTTTTAAACGAATAATTTAATGAATAATATTAAAAACAAAATTTTACAAAACCTCAAATCTCCGATTATACTTTTAATTAGCGCTATTGCTACAGTAATTTCTGTTTTTTTTGCTGTTTTAATCGCGTTAGGTGTAGGTGAAAACTTTTTAAATAACAACGAAGCAAATCAAGACATTCAATTAAACGCAATACCTTCAGAAAATATTGAAATAATCGCACCGAACGGTAAAAAAATTTTTGTAGAAATAGCTGATGATAACACAGAAAGGCAGCGAGGTTTGATGTTTAGAGATTATCTACCTGAAGATGCTGGCATGCTTTTTGTGTTTGAAAAAGAACAAACTCTAAACTTTTGGATGAAAAATACTTATATTCCACTAGATATTATATTTTTAGATGCAGATAAAAAAGTTGTTAAAATTCACACTAACACCATGCCAAACCAAACTACAGAAATTTACTCATCAGAAAAACCGGCAAAATACACACTTGAAGTAAATGCTTTTTGGACAGAAAAGAATGGAATTAAAATAGGTGATAGATTTATATGGTGATTAAAAATTGTATACAAAATTTCAAGTGCTTTTAAGCTTTAACATAAAGAAATTAAAACACTTTGTATAAACCCCTTTGACAAACAAATTTGAAAATGTGTATAATATTCCAACAAACGAGGTAAAAAACAAAAATCCCAACGGGGATTTTTGTTTTTTACCTGATAAGCTAATCGGTTCTGTTGAAAATTAAAATAATTACTACTATAATGATTAAGTAGTTATTAAAAAAAATAAATGGCATATTTAATACCAAACGTAATTGAAAGAACCAGAGATGGAGAAAGAGCTTATGATCTTTATTCTAGACTACTCAAAGATAGAATAATTTTTTTGGGCACGGCGATTGATGAGGGGGTTGCAAATGCAGTGATTGCTCAACTTCTCTTTTTAGAAAAAGAAGATCCTAAAAAAGATATAACCATGTACATCAATAGTCCTGGAGGTTCTGTATATGACGGTCTTTCAATAATTGACACAATGAATTATATAAAACCTGATATTGTTACCATTGCGGTAGGTAAAGCTGCTTCAATGGGAGCTATGATTTTGTCTCAAGGCACAAAAGGCAAAAGGTTTGCTTTGCCAAACAGTTTGATTTTAATTCATCAACCACTAGGAGGAGTTGAAGGTCAAGCATCAGACATTGAAATTACAGCTAAAGAAATTTTAAGGCTCAAAGATAAATTGGTAGATATGTTAGTGGAATCAACTGGGCAGAAGAAAGAAAAAGTATTAAAAGATATTGACAGAGACTATCACATGACAGCTCTACAGGCAGTAGAATATGGAATTATCGACAGCGTAATAGAAAAAAAGAAGGTGCAAAAGAGCACTTAGCTCAGCTGGTTAGAGCGTTCCCTTGACGTGGGAAAGGTCACAGGTTCGAATCCTGTAGTGCTCATGTGTATTAAATTTTATATTTCTCTAAGATAGAGAAAATGTTATGACCAAAATTTCTGATACAGTCAAACACTCTGCGGCTCACGTTATGGCGGCAGCAATAAAAAGAGTTTTTCCTGAAGTAAAATTTGGAATAGGACCAGTAACCAGTGAAGGATTTTATTACGATATCGATATTGATAAAAAAATTACAGAAGAAGATTTAAAAAATATTGAAGCAGTTGCTAACGAAATAATTAAAGAAAATCATAAATTTACACAAATAACACTCGATAAAGATAGCGCTTTGAATTTTTTACTTCAAAACGGCCAGATTTACAAAGCAGAATTAGTTAAACAAATTGATGAGCCTGAAGTAAGCTTTTACAAACTAGGAGAAGAATTTACAGATTTGTGCAGAGGACCGCATGTATCATCAACTGAAGAAATTGGGATAATTGTAGTAAACAAAGTAGAGCAATCTTTTTGGAGAGATGATCCTAACAGACCAGAATTGCAAAGAGTCTATGGAATGGTATTTCGAAATCTTAATGAGGCACAAGATTATAAAAAAAAGCTAGAAATTGTCAAAAACAAAAACTACAAAACAATAGGCTTATCATCTAATTTATTTTTTGAATACGAAAACTCAATATACTTTTCACCTCTTGGTGCAAATTCAATAAAGAGTCTCAAAAAATTATTTTTGAGAAGCTTGAAAGATAACATTTTAAACCAAACACTCTTTCCTCAAGGAAAAAATAATTACGAATTTAGAAAAATTCTATTCGAAAATTACAAATCTAAAAATCATGGTTACAAAGAATTTCCTTTAATTTTTAATTACGACTCAACCAATTTTTTTGAAATTAAAAAAGAAAAAATTGAAACTTTAGTACAAACAATTATTTCGATGTTCACCGATACGGAAGGAATGAGTGAATTGGGAATTCAAATAGAAGAAATTGTTGATATATTCAGGAAAAAACTTCTAATTGATGTGTCTGCCGACATTTTAAGTGATAATTTAGATGATGGTAAAGTTAAAGTCATTTCTAGTGTTTTGAAAAGTAATGTTGTGTCTCACAACCAAGTGCTTACCAAAACTAATGGTGTCGTGGAAACTGTATTTTTTGTGCTAGATTCTTTTGATAGAAAGTGGCAACTGGCATCCTTAAGAACTTTCACACAAAATACACCTACTTATGTAGATGAGAAAAATGAAAATAAAAATCTTTTTGTAACTGAGATTGAAGTGGTACCTCTAAGAATCATTGCTTACTTACTCGAAGAAAACAATGGAAATTTACCAACTACAATTAAAGAAACTCATATTATTTGTATACCAATAAAATCTAAACAAAATGAATTCGCCAGCAATTTTAGTAAAAAAATTGCAAAACAAGGATATAATGTGGAAGTAGATTTAAGATCTAAAAGTATACAAAATAAAATCAGAAATGCTGAAGAAAGAAAAATTCCTGTCATACTTGTGATTGGTAACAAAGAGGTTACAAACAATTCAGTTTCTGTGAGGTTTGAAGGTAGGGAGGTTGGATTAATGGATTATGAAAACTTAACATCTTTTTTGAGTGAAAACCTAAAAATAGGGTAAAATCCATTGTCAATATTTTAAAAATATGTTAGTATATCATTGTTAATTTTTAAGTGTAAAAAGATCAGGAGAGTTAGAAAATCGCCAAAGAAAAAATCTATTCAAATAAAATGGTACGATAGAAATAATCATATTCGTGCCGAGAAAATGAGAGTAATAGATCAAAATGGTGAAAATCTAGGTGTACTTTCAAAAGCAGAAGCTTTAGCAAAAGCAAGAGAGGTTGGTTTAGACTTGGTTCTTGTATCGCCAGATATTGATCCGCCTGTAGCTAAAATCATAGACTGGTCAAAATTTAAGTACGAGCAAACCAAAAAAGCTAAAAATGCTAAAGGTCACCAAGTCAAAAATAAAGAGTGGTGGTTCAAACCTAACATTGCAGATAACGACATGGAAAACAAACTAAAAAGGGTTATTGAATTTGTATCAAAAGGTAATACAGCTAAATTAACAATTAAATCTACTAGAAGAGTGCCAAGAGAGCAAATGTATGCTACAATGGAAAGACTTAGAGAAATGATGAAAGATAAGGTTGAAGAAATATCGGAAGTGCGAAAAGAAGGATATAATTTAGTAATTAATGTTAAGAAAAAATCATGAGTAAAGCTAAAAAAACTAAAATTAAAAAGAAAGTGCATAAATCTACAGCCAAAAGATTTAAAGTTACTGGTTCTGGAGTAGTAACAAGGGTAGTTCAAAGATTAAAAAATAATGCCCACAAAAAGAATAAAAGAAGTTCAAAAAGAAGAGTTGATAAGGATAAATTAGAATTATCAAAACCAGAACAAAAAAGAGTGAAAGAATTATTAGGAATTAAAAAGAAAAATTAAAAGGAATAGCTATTAATTAGAGATTATGAGAATTAAAAGAGGTCACTCCAAAAGAAAAAGCCATAAAAAGGTTTTAAAAAGAGTGAAAGGTTATAGACTAACCTACAGTAAACTTTACAGAAGAGCAATAGAGGCTACGCTTCATGCTGGACAGTATAGTTTTGCGCACAGAAGAAGAAGGAAATCACAACTTCGATCAGAATGGATTAAAACAATTTCAAGTGCACTTTCGCAGCGTGGTGTTGCATACAAAGATTTTGTAGCAAATCTTAAAGCTAAAAATATTGCGCTTGATAGAAAAGTTCTTTCTGAATTGGCAGTTTCCAGACCTGAGACTTTTGATCAGATTGTGAAAGAAGTTACCAAATAATTTTCCATTACCCAAAAGTTTTTTTATTTTTTATAAAAACTCTAAACCTTTTTTTAAAATTTAGAGAAGTTTTTTATAAAAACAGTAGAGTAGAATAGTTAAATGATCACCAAAGTATAAACGTTTCAAAAAGCGATTCGATAAAATATTTACATTTCTAAAAGTTAAAACTTTTAACTTTATTGTGAATTTCTTTAGTTAACAGAAACTTGATTACTATTAGGAGATTTCAAGAATCCGCCATTGACGTATACAATAGCGTAAAATTCATAAGTTGCAGTTTGGTTAGGTACACTAGCACCCCAACTATATGTGTAATTGCCTGAGCCAGCGTTTGTCATTGTTCCTAGCAAAGTAATATCAGTACCATTTTTGATTTGATATAGTTCCACACTACTAATTGTTTTAGTTCCAGCATAGTTTACCGTAATTGTATGAGTTACTGGATTTACTGTTACACCATAAGTTAAACTAGAAGGAGGTTCTGTAACAAAAGTCAGATTAGATGTTGTAACTGAACCTTTTACTAAATCAATCGAATATTGACTAGAATTGCCGTTAGCATCTATAGCATCAATAACAAAAGTATATGTTCCATTTTCTAAATTTAGTGAAGAAATATCATAAGTTTGATTTAAATTTTCAAAACCTGAAGCGATGGTTCCAAGTAATTGATTCGCAAAATATACCTTTACACTCACAATATCTGAATTATCAGAGTAAACACCGCCAGATATAGTTATGCTATTTGTAACGGTATCACCATTAATCGGTGCAGTAATATTCAAAATTGGATCGTCAGAACCACCAGACCTATCTACATCACAGTATTCTTCAGGTCCACCATTCAAAGGATTTTCTGCTGGATTTTCAGAATGCTTCTGGCGCATATACGAGTCAACAAAATTTTGCCACTCAGGCACTGGGCTAACATAATATGTAAAAACTTTTTCTTCTGCAAAACCCAGCGCTATATCTACTGGTCTTGCAAGTTTATCAGGTTGATCAGTACATACTTGTACCTTCACTTGCTTGATTCTTCTTTGATATTCTTTATCAACAATTAACCAACTTCTTCTTAACCCCAAACATTCACCATCTTCGTTACAATCACCACCGCCTTCATACACAAAACCAGGTTGCTTAAATGGCGTTTTAGCTGCAAATAATGGTGATTCACCAATATCACGCATAAAATTCTTAAGCCAAGGCAAAACAACTGTCACGCCAAAAACATTATTTCTATCCATCGGAGCATTGTTATTATTACCTGCCCAACCCAAAGCAACAAAATCTGGAGAATATCCTACAAACCAAACATCTTTGTTTTCTTCACTAGTACCTGACTTTCCTGCCACCTCTCGCCCATCCCATGAGAAACCGCTATTGTTTTTAATTGTTTGATTAAGTAACCAAACCGCCTTTTCATCTGCAACCTTAACTTTTTGAGGACTAGCTTCATAAATAACGTTTCCATCCTTATCTTCAATCCTCAAAATCGGATCAATCTTTACTAAATCTCCACCATTAGCAAACACTCCAAATCCTTGAGCATGTTCAATTGGAGTAACGTCAGCACCACCTAAAATTATGGATGCACCATAAGTTTCATCTGGTTGGTCATAAGTTGTATAACCCCAATTTCTAACTGTTTCTAAATATTTTTTGTAACCTACCATCTGAATAACCTGCAGAGCTGGTAAATTTCGTGAAGCTCTTAAAGCATCCTCAGCTGTATAGTTTATACCATAGTATCTATAATCAAAGTTAGATGGTCCTCTTGCGCCATAACCAGGTACTTGTATTGGTATATCTGGTAAAAAGTCTCCCGGGAAAAGAGAACCCTGCTCATAAGCCAAATAGTATCCTATAGGTTTGTTAGTAGATCCAGGAGAATGCCTTGCAGTAATAATATTCACCTGAGGATTAAATAAACAATTTGCGCCAAATTCATCACAACCTTGACTTTCTCCATAATAATTTTTGGATCCAGCCATTGCTATTACTTCACCTGTTCCAGGTTTCGTCAATACAAGCGCTGCATTATTTACATTCCAATAATAATATTCATCTCCATATCTTTTAACATAATCCTCTGCGATTCTTTGTATTCTATAATCAAGAGTAGTAATAATTTTATAACCACCAGATCCAAGCTCTTCACGAGTAAAAGGTTCTTCGCCATTTTTGTAATTTTTAGATGTTAGCTCGTTTATTACATAATCTACAAAATGACCAGCCTTCAAATTATTAGCTATAGGTTCAGCGTATACTAATTCTTGAGTACGAGCTTCATCTATCATCTCTTGTGTTAGAACATCATCCATTTCTGGATCATTGGATAATTTTCGAGCAATTTCGTTAAATCTATCCATATTTTGCTCTAATTGGTTAAGAACGTATTCTTGCCTTTCTTTTACTCTTTTTTGAGCAGTTTCAGGATCAGGTAATCCCTTGGTAGGAGAGTAGTATGCAGGATTTTGAATAATAGATGCCAAAATTGCTGCTTCAGCAAGTGTTAAGTCTTTTGGATCTTTTCTAAAGTAAAATTCTGAAGCTGTATTGATTCCATATACGTTTGAGCCAAAATTGGTAACTTGAAGATACATTTGTAAAATTTCATCTTTAGTGCTTGCTTGCTCAACTTTTGTTGCTAGTAATAATTCTTTAATCTTTCTTTCAATTTTTCTTTCTGGACTTAAACTTGTAATTTTTACCAACTGCTGGGTAATTGTACTTCCTCCACATGTATTTTCAGGATTACGAAGATATCCTATAGCACACCTAATGATTGCAGCGGGATCAAATCCATTATGCTCATAAAACGCTTCATCCTCAGCAGCAACAAATGCAAATCTAACATGATACGGAATTTGAGTAATATCAACTGGATCACTATTGACATCTTCATTTATTATTCTCGCTAACAGTTCACCGTCCCCTTCAATTTCATATCTATCATAAATTTCTGATGCAAACCTTAAATCTTTTGGAAAGACAGCGTCTGGAGTAGGTAATTCATCATTTAGTGATTGTAGATAGCTAAACCCCCAAAGCAAAACTACCGTCAAAAAAATCAACAATACTCCCAAGGTTACGAAAAAAGCTTTTTTAAGTTTTTTTCTTAAAGTCGGACTAAACAATTTTGATTTTGATCTAACCTTTGCCTTTGACATTTTACTAGCTTTCGCTATGGCCAACCTATCAACTTTGATGCTTGAACTCTGTTTAATTTTTTTAGTTGATGATTTTCTTTTTGTTTTGTTTAGACTTGTTCTTTTAGTTTTCATATTTTTTCACAGCAATTATATCATTAAATCATTTTATTATATTTTTTTCAATCACCTATTTTTTACATAATTGTGATTATTCTATGCTCAAAGAATTTTGGTTATTTTAAAAACATAAAAGGCTAATTTTATAAGAAAAATACACTAAATGATTTTTTTTTGATATTCCATAATTTGTTTTAAAATGCTAAATTGTAATGTATTATTTTTTATAATTTTTTTTTATAGAATTTTTTAAAAAGCTCATCAAAAATATTAAACAAATATTAGGGATGGGGAGCGTAAAACTTAAAGTAGAGCTTGATAATGGCAATACAATTTCCAGTGACACAACTTCATTTTCCGGTACACTTACTTTTACTTCAAAGGAACCAGTCAAAGTCAATAAGATAAAATATGAACTTGTTATGGAAACAAGCAAAGAAAAAGATGGGGTGAAAACACTTAAAAAGAAAACTCTTGGTGCGAAAGAAGAAGAAGTTCAGCTTGAAATTGATCCAAACAACCCTACAATTTACAAATTTGATACGGGTGAATTTTTTGACATGGCGATAACCAGCAATCAAGATCTTGAAGATATGGGAGGAGCTTTAAAATTACTTGGTAAAGTTGGTAAAGCTCTAGATAAAGAAACAGTTACTTACACACTAAAAGTCTTTGCAGATGTAGAGAATCTAACTGTAGGCGTATTAGATCTGGTAGAACTTAAATATATAAAAGGAAAATAATTAAAGCTAGATTTGAGCTAACTACAAACAATTATATTTATATTGATAATTCGAAGGTTTGTTTTAAAAATCTTTTTTAAAACGAACTTTATCTCAAAATAGTTTCATAAAAAAGAAATAAAGTCTTTTAATATTTTTTAATCTCTCGTATTTAACCTTATTTTCAAAAAATTTTAGGAAAAATACTTGACAAGTTAGCACTCTTTAATGTAGAGTGATAATAGTAGATTTTATATGTTATCTTTTGCTTATGAAGGTAACAAGAAGAAACAATCCAACCGTAAGAAAAGATTATTTTCCAATTACCCTAAAAAGCATTTTTGATGAATTAACAAATCCGTTTTTTGATGTATTAGGCGATCTTGAAATAAGCAACATTGATACATCTGCTGATGTTTGGGAAGAAGGGGATAGCTATTTTATCAAAATGGCTCTCCCAGGAATTAAAAAAGATAAAATCAATGTTGAAATTGATGCCGATGTAGTTAGAATTACTGCTGGAGAAAAAAATGAGGAAAAGAAAGAAGAGAAGGGTAGAAAGTATTTTTACAGAAGCATGAGTTCATACTTTGAGCAAACATTTAACCTACCAACTCCAGTAGATTCTGAAAAAGCTGAAGCATCATTCAAAGATGGTGTGCTTGAAATCAAACTACCAAAGGCAGAGAGTTATAAACCAAAGAAGCTATCTATACACTAATCAATAAAATGAAGTTACAAAGAAAAGATGGCGCGATTTAGCGCCATCTTTTCTTTTTTATGCTTTAATTAACAATAATAAGCTATAATTACAGGTTAATTAATTTTATTTTAAAAAATGTATACAGGATTTGAAAACTTTGAAAATCAAGGAATAGAAAATGTTAGGCTACTAGAACAAATAACACAGCTACTAGAGCTTGATAATGACTATGTCACTGAAATCCAAATTGAAGGAAGATCAATTATAGCAACAACACAAAAAGGAAATATATTCCAAATTAAAGGAATCAGAATGTTTATTGAAAATGTAGATAATCAACTTTTATTAAATTTTAATATTCCAGAAGGTAATTTACATACAGGTGAAGGTTTTAACCAATACTACTTTGATATTAATTTATGGGATATTGTATTAAACCAACCTAATACATTAGAAGGAGGATATAGAATTGATGATGCCAGGATAGAATTTCAAAGTACTAAATTAGTTTCAAATTGTACTGAATTGCAAAAAGCCAATATTGGATGTAAGGTACCTATTAAACTTTTTACAGATGAAAAAATGTTTACAGATGATGATAAGGTTCAATATGGTTTACTTATACTTAAAATACCTGAGCAAATAAGAAGGGTTAGTGAAGTCAATTATAAACATGAAACTTTGTGGTACATTCTAGGTAGAACATTAAGAACACTACATGATAATAAAATCTTTGGAGCTATATCGCATACTGGAAATATCAGTATAGAGGAAGATTACCTTAAATTTGATATTTCTGAAATAAAAGAAAAATATAACAATAATGAGTTTCCTAAAATTTTATTACATGATTTATACTTAACAAATATTGTATACAATCTGAATCAAAACAATAATATTATTTCACACAAAGCTCATGATATTATCAATGTATTACTAATACTATCTCATATTCTCAGACTACTGCTAGAATATCAAATTAACAGTAATGATGCACAAATAGCTATCAAATATTACTCAAACAATTCGATTAAAACTTACTTTTATACTTTTATTCAAGGCTACTTTCATGACCAACAAATTGATGAGGAATATTTAAATAATTTATTAGAAATAGTCATAAACTTAGTTCAGGTTATAAATGTTAAAATTATGAAAGCTATTTCAGAATCAAAAACGAATGAAGATAGACCCAATGAAAAATTCCCTGAACTGAAAAGTTTATTAACTTGCCTTGAACCTTTGTTAAGATCTTAAATTAAAAAATTAAGAATTTTTTCTATCTACATGTCTATACAAAACTCTCATTCTGGAATTTTTTTCTAGTTTTTCTCTGTGTTTTATTAAAAAGTCCCAGAAAAGCTTATCCCATTTTTCAGACCATTCGCCTTTATCAAAATCACTCATTTTTAAAATATACCTTGATGAGCTTATGTAAGGTTTAGTCGACATCAAGCCACCATCGGCATATTGCCCCATTCCATATACATTCGGGACCATCACCCAATCGTAAGAGTCAACATACATTTCCATAAACCACTTGTAAACTTCATTTGGATCAAATTCATTTAAAAGCATAAAATTACTCAAAATCATTAATCTCTCTATGTGATGGTTATAAGCATTTTTAATTACTTTTTTGATAATATTATCAACTGGAGGAATATTTGTGTTACCAATATAAAAATTTTCTGGGATTTTTTTGTAATTTTCAAAATAATTTGATTTTCTTTGTTTTTCTCCTTCCAAAAGATAAATTTGAAGAATGAATTCTCTCCATCCAATAATTTGCCTGATAAAACCTTCTTTAGAGTTAATCGGAACATCGGTATTTAAAACTTTATCAATCAAAAACTTTGGAGTAATCAAGCCCACATTTAACAATGGTGAAAGTACAGAGTGATAAATAAAATCTTCATTTTGTCCTATAGCATCTTCAAAATCTCCAAACAATTTAAAACGGTTTTCAATAAAATCTTCTAACCAAGAATATGCCTCACCAAAAGTTACTGGATAAAAAAAGTTTTCAGAATTTCCCGGATTATTTAAAAAATGTTTTTGAACATAATTTTGAGCTTCAGTAACATACCTATTATTTCCAAAAAATTTTACTTTAGGAACTTTGTGATTTGGAGGAAGTTTTTTTCTGTTTTCATCATCAAAACTCCATTTACCACCAATAGGTTTACCTTCTTGGATTAAAATATTCAGTCTTTTGCGTTGAGCTATGTAAAAGGTGTGTAAAAAATATTTTTTAGATTTTTTAAGTTTACCTCCCCAAAAGGCTGGTGAATCATAAAATTGTATTTTTTGTTTTAATTCATTTTCAAGCTTTTGGTCATAAACTCTATAGGCCAATAGTTTATAATCTTTATTTTGAAATTCTTCATAGAAATTAATGTAACTTACATTATAGCCTTCATTTTTCAGATAGTCGTAGTAAGCCCTCAAAGTAGCCCTATGAAAAATCAATTTCTTTTTGTGAAATTTAAAATCAGTGAAATATCTTTTGTTTTCCCAGATAAAAATTTTTCTAGATTTATTTATCAGTTCATTTTTTTCAAAAATTGTAGTGGGAAAAATAACGACAGCCTCCTTCATTGAAAAATTATAGCATCAAAATTATTTTAAGCCTGAATTTAAATATACGAACATTTGTTCATGCACGAAAATCTTCCTTCAAATGGCATTCTCATTCTTGTTCTGTAATTATCTCTGTCAAAGTTTTTTTCTTTGTTGTTCTTTTGAATGTTTAAGTGTGTTGATTCTACTCTTTATATTTCTATTATTGCTTCTTGGCAATCATATGTCCCGTACATATCCCTTTGTTTTTCGGTGATATATTTTTTATTGCTTTGTAATCAGGTTCATTTGTTGGTGTTACTAATACTTTTTCGATCAGAACAAATTTTTTCTACAAGATGAGTTTCTAACAGTCTTAAAAAATAACATTTTCAACGAATATTTTGAAGAATCTTAGCTAAATTCCTAATTTAAGAATACTATTTTTATTTCACATATGCAAAGTTTTTTTTTGAAAATCCTTGCATTTTTGTTCATAATTAGATATAATGTTAACAAAGAATAATGATCAAATGTGTCGAAGGGTATCTTCTCACCCTCTTGAAAGGGTGGGTTTGGTGAGTAGGCAAAACTCAAGAAACTTAAATTTAATTTATTTGTAATTCTCCCAAACGGAGATTTTTTATTTTTTAGAATTAAACCATGGTACCAATGTATGATATGGTTGGCGGTCAATCCAAAAACCCCGCACAACGTGACACTGAACAATCACCAATAACAAGAACTGCAAAAAGAATAGAACATGATTTAGGTAACCCACAAAATCCAGTGTCTATGGGGAATGATGTCATTTCATCATCACTACCTGAAATGCCAAAGCGTGCCCAAAATCATTTTAATCCAAATCTACAAGATCCCGAGCATCCTATATTTAAGCATACCGGCATGAGTTGGACCCCTGAGTATTTGGGGTCTGTCGAGCACGCATCACCGGGTCACCAAGCTGCGCTTGAGGTTTTTCGTGCAGCAATTTCTAATGAAGAAGAAAAAATATTTGCACAGAGGTATGGTACCCACCTAAACCCACATGCTCTAGCTATCTACGGCACTAGTGGGACTGAGAATAATGGTAAAGAGCTATTGAATACTATAGGATTTGTAAAAAATTCTTCCGATCTAGCTCAAGGAGCAGGCAAGACAATCACAGGTGTATACTTTATTGAAGACAATGGACACTCTGTATTAAATGCACTTATGGAAGCTTTTAGTTTTCGTTTGGACGAAGCATCTCTAGAGGCATTTCTTACGGAACTTTCCCAACACATAAAACCTAATAATACTGGAAGTGAGATCAAAATCACCGAAGAACTAGCTCAAATATTTACAAACATATTTAACCAAATAGAACTTAATAATGATCTCAGACAAAACTTGATAGCATTGATAGATAAACTCAAAGGCGAAAGTTTGTCCGACTTAATATGCGCATTTCAATCTTTTTCACAACTAATGCTAGGATACAAGCTCTATGGTGTCGAGCAAATGCCAATAATAATAACTTGCAATTTGTCTGAAGCTTTGAGAGGTATAAAAGAGGATTTAACTATACGTGAATATAGCGAATGCATGAGCTCAATGTATTCAGATGTAAGGACAAACAAAGATGAACGTATATCATTATTTAATATGATAGATGCTCAAGGTCGTGATGTACCCATTTTTGATACAGATCTGGATATTTTCGAAGAAATTATACATACAGAAATTATAAATGATGAAAATTCAGTTTTGAGGCCAATCATCAGTTCTAGACTAACAGCCAAAAACAATGAGAAAAATTCAAAAAACCGGCTATCTGATGATAAACTGAACGCAAAGATTGATGAAGAACTTGCAAGACTTTCTAGCGTACTAGAACTAATAAATTCAAAGTATGGTAACCTTCGTAATTTTTTGGATAGCAAACTTGGTGATTGGACTTATGGAGGTATTTCAGGAAAAGGATATTATGCTCTTTTAAATTTGATGGGTAGAGATCTACCAGTTTTGGTATTTTTGGATAATTATGAAAAAAATGGACCCCACTTAGCACTAGGAAATCTTGGAGTAAATAATCCGAACGCTTTAGACGCATACTTTTACTCTCCAAACACAAGGATATGGGCTGTTCACCGAGAGACTGACCCGACAAAAGGGGATTCTAATGGTACAATTGGGCTAGCAATACCGAGTTGGTTGGCTTTAAATAGCGTTTTTGATGATACAATTACTACTCCTAGGTTAAGATTGCTAGCAAATATAATAAAGGGATCCCAATCTATGGGCTACGGCAATGGAATGGGTGTTGTTTTCTTTTCTAGGTATGGGGGGTACTTTGTGATAGAATTGCCTGACCCAAGAGCATTTTGGGATGCCAAATATGCTGATTTAGGTTTAGCAACTAAAGATAGTGAATTCCTAGACAAATTAAATCAGATCAGGAAGGTCATTCTTGCCTCATTGAAAGATGGGGATTTTAACGATCAACTTAAACAGATTCCAGGCGAACTGATAGAAAAGATTTCAAATTTTATAGCCAGTGAATTCCGAGACAAATTTAATCAGATCAGGGAGGACATTCTTGCCTCATTGAAAGATGAGGATTTTAACGATCAACTTAAACAGATTCCAGGCGAACTGATAGAAAAGATTTCAACAGAAATATTAACAGAAATAAAAGCTATTCAAGATAATAGCTCAGACCTAACAAGTTGTATACTAAAGTGGAAAGAAATAATCAGTGGGTATTTATCAGACATTAATAATCAAGTAGGAGATTTAGTTAATGAAATTAGGAATGCTTCCATGGATAAACAAACAAAAAGTCAAAATATTAAAACGAAAACAATACTAGAGCAGATAAGGTTTATATTGCAACGATTACATTCATATTTATCATACATAGAGATACTGTTGAATGTTTTCAAACCTTTTGAAGAGAGCTAAATATGCTAATATTATTTACTTGTTAAAATAAAACCATGAACACAGATTTACTCAAACAACTAACCCAGATTCATTCTGTCACAGGAGATACAAAAAATATGTCTAGCTTCATTTCTGAAGAGCTGGACAAGCTAAACATACCCAATTTCACTAACTCATTTGGTACTGTCATAGCAGGAGATCCAAACAAGGCAAAAATAATGTTTGCAGCTCATATAGATCAAGTTGGATTCCAAATCACAAAAATCAACTCCGATGGAACCTGCAACATACTACCCATAGGCTGGGTATTTGCAAATAGAATGGATCACACGCCAATTTATGTAAAAACAGGGAAAGACATAGTATATGGGGGAATTTTTCACAAAAGCTATCTCAAATCAGAAAATATAGAAAAATTCTCAGAATTATTTGCATTCTTTGGCACAACTTCAGAACAAGAGACAAGAGAACTAGGAATAACAGAAGGGGACATAGGATCATTCAAAAAAGACTATTGGGAAACAAATAAAGCAGTCTTTGCAAGTGGAATTGATAATGTAATATCAATATTCGTCATACTTGAGGAGTTAAGGCAAAATCCTGATTTTCTTAATGACGCAATGATTGCTTTTCACAACGATGAAGAAATGCAAGATCATGGAGCCAACAGCTTAGGCTATGAGTATCCTGTGGAGTACTGCTGTATACTTGATTACTGTCCAGTTCATCAACAATTTGATGAAGAGGATGTACTACCAAACGTTAATAAAGGACCAATGATAGTTTTTAGAGGTGGAAGCCATATACTTCACGAGGACCTCCGTGCAAAGTTAGGCAAAATGACTATATTTAAATCTTTCATCTCCAGCAGAACCCTGCCAAGCTTGGAACCTCAGAATTTCCAAAACAACGGAGTGACCAAAGCATTTAACTACTGCATTCCAGCTATTGGATACCATGGAAGTATCTATGGGGTTTTAAAAAGCGATATCGAATTGTTTAGAACAAACTTAATGGAGATTAAAAAGTGTTTAATAAGTTAAACCATGTACTGAATCATTTTTGAAATATCTACAAAACCTAAAAATACTTTGCTTTATCAATTCAAAATCGAGAATTGACGGGGAAATCAACAAAAGAGGAATAAACTAAGCCCAGCAGAGATACATTAATCTGCTTGGGAACCTACCTGTAGAAATGGGCAGATACCTAGTAAACTAGAGTAAAATTCAAGGTTAGCTTATTCAAAAATAGAAAAGCTGTAATTTGAATCATTGATGATGTTTAAAATGTTTTTTATCTTCAATTGTTTCTATTGTTACTATTCAAAAAATTGTCTAGCGCTTGTATGAAAGGATCTACACCATTACCGATTTTATTCTTATAACTTTCTCTAAGACTTTTTAATCCTTGTATATGTTGATCAGTTGGCCTTTGAGTACTATTAGCACGACTAATTGAACTCAAATTATTATCGTCAACGTTTTGAGATGTAAAAACTTCTTTTTCTTGCAATATATCAGCTATTAGTCTCGTGGTCTCATAACTAAAAGGCAAACGCGATCCTTCTAAAGGTTTACCGCTTAACCACTCATAAACGATTTTGATTAATTGGGCAGTAAGAGTTCTATATTGATAGTCAATATATTTTTGGTCTGCTAAAGGTTTATAAGGTAGGTAAACCCATTCTTCAAAAGGGGGTAGTCCTAAATAACATTCATCTAAAAGAGATTCAGTTATTTTTTCAACAATTTCAAGTTTTATTTTTCCTTCTTTGTATCTTTCAAACTGAGTTGCAATTGCTGGGTTTGTTTTTAAGAATTCTTCTATTTCTGACCAATTGCAGAATTCCCCACGTTTCCAACACATTACTCTTCCATTACGAAATGTTACACCATTACTTTCTTCCACAAAATATTGATCAACGTCAGCTTCTTCAAAAATATCTATGAGATGAAACATTTTCTTTTTTAATAGCCTCAGATATATTTCAGTACGTATTTTTTTCATTACATCTGTACCAGGATCAACTTTACCGTTATTGGGCACTTCATTATGCCCGATAATTTGAGATATCTTAAGGTTATAAAATGTCATTGAATTGATACACAGTTCTATAGTTTTTTTAAATATTTCATCATTGACCTTATCTGGCAAGCCCGCCACTTCTACGTTTAATGATCCCCACAACTGAAGACTTGCTTCAACTGGATTATTTATGCTACCTGAGGTTGTACCATTTATATTTACTGCATCTTTTAATAAAGGTACACACTGAATCGATTTAACTTCATTTCCTGTATTTCCAACTTTACCAACGACAAATTGCGTCATAATACGGTTTCGCATAAGATAACCAACTATATTATGAGCTCTTGCACTTTCAGGATCAAAACCCGTAGTATGAATAACCAAGAAATATGGTTTATCGACAAATCCCTTCTGCTCCCCTGGTTCAAAAAGTTGTTCATTAGTCTCGGGAACAGTAACATTATCTCTATTAGCTGGATTTGGAGCATTTGGATATAAAGCTATTTCATCAGCCAACACAATAGTGGCTAAATCTTCTCCTGATTCCATTCGTTCAAAAGCCGATTTAATTATAATTTCTTCTTGATTTTCAACATTATCGCGAACTGATCGAGGTGTTTCAGGTGAATCAGGTAATTCAGTTGAATCATTAGCTTCAACAGGTAAAATAACAGCAGCAGTAGTAGCAGCCATCACTTTTAAAACAGTTCGCCTACCCTGATCAACTTCTTCTGGAAAAAAATTTTCTCCTATAGATTTTATCCTACTATAAGCAATCTCTTTTAATTTATCCAATACATTTCTTTTTCGAGGTAGTGGAACAATTAAATTTCCTTCTTTATCAACTTCGAAACCTAATTTTCGAAGCTCCTCTTGCTCTACTAAATTCATTTTCCTTACCCTATTTAACAAATCACTTTGCCAAGCTTCATCACTAGAACTGCTGGGATTAAATGTTATTTCAGGGTTATTCATAATTATTCTCAAGATATAAAATACCTTAACCTTCTTATCTTTAATATTTTATAGTCTATCTGGCGGAGAGACTGGGATTCGAACCCAGGAGACGCTTGCGCGCCTAACGGTTTTCAAGACCGCCGCATTCGACCACTCTGCCATCTCTCCAAGTTGTTTTTAATTATACTATATTTTAATTTCAAATGTAATAATTTACATTTTTTAATCAATCTAATTACTAAATTCATTCATTATTTTGCTAATAGTGTTCTTACATGTTAAAATTAACGGAGTTTCTCACTATGATAAAAAATTTCTTAAAAAACATCACACACTTCCTAGCCACACTTTTTTGGAGTACAAAAGTCGTACTTTCCATGTCTCCTCTTTTAGTATCTTTAAAATTTTTAATATCTATCGTATTAGGAAGTGCAGAATGGATAAATGTTTTTTTAATCGCCCAAATTATTGATAGATTAGTTCAGTATACTAACGGAACTACTCAAGACACCAACAATATTTTTATGTTACTCGGAATAATTGTTGTATTTAATTTATTATCTTCTCTTCTAAGTTGGGCAGAGTCTTTAATTTCTAATCATTTAAAAATCAAAATTCAATATGCTGCAAGTATTTTATTATACAAAAAATTAATATCTTTGGGAGTAGAGGCGCTTGAAAACCCTCAAATTGCTGATGAAGTTCAAAGGTTTAAAGATAATTATAGTGTTTTTAATTCTTTTGTTTGGAACATCACATACATCCTGAATGCCCTAGTATACTTAACTTTAATTATTCCATCACTAATTAACATTATCCCATGGTTTATTGTACTAAGTATATTAATGATGCTTCCAAAATTTTATATTCACAAAAAACATATACAACAAATTTGGAAGTTAGACAAAGAAGTAACAAGTGATGAAAGAAAAGCTTGGGGATCTTTTAATAATATTGCTAACCCTGTAACACTCAAAGAAATTTACATCACAAATTCATTTAATTTTTTAAAACAAATTTTTGTAAATTTCTATAATTCATACTTGCATCAAATAGGAAAAATAAGATTTAAGTGGTTTTTATCTACTGCTTTCGTAGCGACAGTTGATAGAGTGCTAGTTGGTATAGGGCTTTTGATAATTGTCAACCAAGCACTCGAACAAACCATCACTATAGGACTAGTTACATTTTATTTTTCTTTACTGACTCGGTTTGGTGGTACTATTAATCAAATAGTTTTTGCCTTATCAAATATTAATGAAGGATACGTTAGAATTGAGGAAATAAAGAGCTTTTTGAATAGAGAGCCAATACAAAAAGATGGAACAATCACACTCAAAGGTAACCATGCTCCAAAAATTGAGTTCAAAAATGTAAGTTTTAAATATCCAGGCTCAGATAAGTATGTATATGAAAACTTTAATCTAACAATAAATCCCGGCGAAAAATTAGCTATCGTTGGAAAAAATGGGGCAGGAAAAACCACCTTGATGAAGCTAATCACTAGATTTTACCAAGTTACAAGTGGTGAAATTTTAATTGATGGGATAAACATAAATGATTTGAAAATTGAAAGCTGGTACAAAAAAATAGGAGGTTTATTTCAAGATTACAACACCTATCCCGATCTAACAGCTTTTGAAAATATTTTTATCGGAAAACCTGAAGGCAACGAGAATGATGAAGAAGTCAAAAATAAAGTAATTAAAGCAAGCAAAGATGCAGATGCATACGAATTTATTGCAAAGTATCCAAAAAAATTTGACCAAACGCTTAGCGAAAGATATACAGGAGGAATAAGACCTTCCACTGGTCAATGGCAAAAAATTGCCCTAGCTAGATTTTTCTTTAGAGATCCTTATCTTTTGATACTTGATGAACCTACAGCATCAATTGATGCCGAAGCAGAGTATCAAATATTTAATAACATTTATCAATTTATCAAAAACAAAACGGTAATAATAATATCTCACCGATTTTCTACAGTTAAAAATGCCGATAGAATAATTGTAATAGATGAAGGTAAAATTATAGAAGAAGGAAGTCACGATCAGCTAATGAAAAAAAATGGAACATATGCGCGTTTTTTCAAACTTCAAGCCAAAGGTTACAAAACAAAATAAAAGTTTGACACTAGAGATTTAATTTGATAGAATTAATGTGTTCAAGTGAATTATCTCTTCCTGTGAATTACTTCCAGTTCATGAGCCTTCATTTGTAAATTAGTATTTATTGGTTTACCAGTAAATGAATTTTATTTTTTATTTTGTACATATGAGTACAGATACCGTTTTAGTCGCAACAGACACAGTTAAATTCTTTGTTGCAAAAATTAAATTTAGCGCCTCTGAAGCAGAACTCAGGGAACACTTTGAAAGCTTTGGCTACACTGTAGAAAAAGTTAACATAATCAAAGAAAGAAATAAATTTGGAGATCAGGATAGACCACCCAGATCAAAAGGTTTTGGATTTGTTGAGATTGTTATTAACGAAAATTTTGAAAGTAATGATAAATTCATTGAAGATACAAATGGTTCAGACTTCCAAGGAATGAACTTAGTAGTAGCGCTAGCAAGGGAAAAGCAATACTAAACAAGTTATTCAATTAGAAATAGGTTAAAAACAACATGTGAATAAAAAGCATGTTGTTTTTAACATTGAATGTGTAATAATTTTGTTCAACATGTATAAATATTTTGAACTTTTTCTAAAATTGCTTTGATTTAAAAAGTGTTATAAAATAACTCATGAAAATTTTTACAAAATCAAGACTGAAAAAATTAGTATCGCTTTTTATTACATTTATGATACTTGTAAGCTTAGTTTTAACTCCCTTAATCATAATAATTGATGTGATTCTAGGTTAATTATGCATCTTCAAGATAAAATATCATCTCTACCTTACATCAGTGAGTACTATTCAAAAAAACTAAACAAGTTAAATATCTTTACAGTAAAGGATTTACTTACGTATTTTCCAAGAAAATATGAAGATTCAACAGAAATTTTAACGATTCAGCAAGTACTCCTTGACGATACTAAACTTGATACAAAAATTCAATTAAAAGTTTTTTTTGAAGATATTAAAAATATCCGCTTAAAATCTCAAAAAAGCATTCAAAAAGGTATTGCTTATGATAAATCTGGAAAACTAGAATGCATATGGTTTAACCAGCCTTATCTGCTTAATTTTATAAACCCTGAAACCGAATACATGATTATTGGAAAGTTTACAAAAAATAAATCTAAGTTCGTTTTGTATCCAACAACCATTGAAGCTCTCAAACCTGAGAAGGATTTAGTTCATACCGCAAGAATCACTCCAAAATACTCACTCACTTCAGGTATTAGTGAAAAGTGGTTTAGAAATAGAATGAAATTTTTGGTTGAAAATATTTCTTCAGTTGAAATGCCTAGAGATTTTGAAGCCATAGAAATAACTCAAGAGTACATCAAGAAAGCATTGAAAAATATTCATTTTCCAGAAAACTATGATGCTTTAGAAGAAAGTATAAACTTACTTAGTCTAATTGAGCTAATACAAATCCAACTTAAACTAGAAAATAACAGAGCAAAATTTAAAAAACATAAAGCTATTGAAATTAATCCCAAAAGTTTTATGGAACAAGAAAAATTAATAAACGAACTTCCATTTAAACTAACTAAAGATCAAATGGAAGCAATACAAAATCTCAACTCTCAAATGATGCAAAAAGATATAATTAACGCATTGATTCAAGGTGATGTGGGAAGTGGAAAAACAATTGTGAGTATTGCAATTTCTATACCAGTAATTTTAAGCGGATATCAAGTAATTTTTTTGGCTCCAACCACAATTCTTGCAGAACAACAGTACAAAAATTTTCAAACATTTTTAAAAAATTTTAATTTGTCAATTAACCTCGTTACTGGCAAAACCAAAAAACAACAACAAGCTGATATTTTAATTGGTACAACAGCTGTTCTTGCTAGAAAGCAAAATTTAATTAACAAACCAGGACTAGTAATCGTCGATGAACAACATAGATTTGGAGTAAATCAAAGAGAAGATCTTTTATCTCCTTTTACATCTATACTTAACAAAAAAGAATTCCCGCATTTCATAAACATGAGCGCAACCCCAATTCCTCGCACCATTGCCCAGACCATGTTTGGAGACGTAAGCGTAATAGAAATCAAATCAAAACCTACAAA
Source organism: Candidatus Dojkabacteria bacterium (assembly GCA_025999215.1). Lineage (GTDB taxonomy): Bacteria > Patescibacteriota > Dojkabacteria > J137 > J137 > KatS3mg085. The sequence continues at coordinate 416,938 of AP024679.1, read as the reverse complement.
CAGAAAGCCCATTAAAACTTTCATCACACCACACAAACAAGCTAATGGATTTACTCAATTGGCTCAACAAAGGAAATTACACAAAACAAAGCTCAAGCGTACTGGGTTTGTCCGCTAGTAGAAGAAAGTGAAAAATTAAATGCCAAATCAAGCAAAGAAGTTTTCAATTTTTTAAACAATGAATCTTAAACAATTTAAAGTTGGACTTTTACACGGAAAAATGAAAGAAAAAGAAAAACAAGAAATCATGAAAAATTTCAAAGACAATAAAATCGATATACTCGTTGCAACTTCTGTTATTGAGGTTGGAATAGATGTGCCAAATGCAACAATTATGGTGATACAAAATGCCGAACGATTTGGGCTCGCTCAACTTCATCAAATTAGAGGTAGGGTAGGCCGAGGTGATAAGCAAAGTTACTGTTTTTTATTTACAGCTGACAATTTAAATCCAAAGCAACTATCACGAATTGAATTTTTTGCTAAAAATTCTGACGGTATGAAAATAGCTCAATTTGACCTAGAAAATCGTGGTCCTGGTGAAATTTATGGCACTCTTCAAACTGGAATTCCAAATTTAAAAATAGCACAACTTAATAATTTAGAAACTATCAAAAAAAGCAAAAAAATTGCCAAAATGTTATATAATCAAGGTATTAAGGAAATTAATTTATTTTAATAATTTACAATGAATTTTTTAGACGTAGCGATATTAGCAATTGTTCAGGGTGCAACAGAGTTTATCCCGGTCTCCAGCAGCGGTCATGTGTTGCTTGTTTATAAACTTCTGAACATAGAAAAAGAAAGTGCCAACACAATCAATCTTTTTCTTCACTTAGGAACTTTTATAGCTGTAATCATTTATTATCAAAAAAAAATAATGAAATTTTTGATAAGCGTTAAAAAATTTATTTTGAAATCAAAACTAAAAAGAAAAGAGGAAGAGAACTTAAAAATTATTAAACTTTTAATTATCGCTTCAATCCCGGTGAGCGTAGTTGGCGTTTTATTTGATTCATTTGTTGAAAATTTTTATGAAAAGGAATCATTTGAAGTAGTATTGATACTGTCTTTTTCCTTTGTAGCGTTGGGTATTACCTATATTTTTGCGCCATTTTTTTATCCCTCAAAGAAAACTTCTCTCAAAAACTTAGGATTTAAAAGAGCATTCATTGTTGGTATCGGTCAAAGTTTGGCCTTGTTTTACGGAATATCACGGTCTGGAATGAGTATTGTTAGCTCCAAAATGGTTGGACTAAATACTAAAGATGCCGTTGATTTTGCATTTTTACTTAGCATACCATCAATTGGCGGTGGCATATTTTGGAAAATACTAACTGATTATAAAAGTATCAGTGCTGTAGATTTTGACATCATACTAAGTGCAGTTATAATTTCATTTGTTTCAGGCTACCTAGCTATTGAATTTTTAATAAATTTTCTAAAGCATGCCAATTTGAGAATTTTCGGCCTATATATGATTTTTATTGGTTTGATTACTATTTTAATACTCTAATAATATAATGAAAGACATTTTTGTAATTTTAGACAACATTCGATCAGCGCTGAATGTAGGGGCTATTTTTAGAACATGCGAAGGCTTAGGAGTAAAAAAAATTTTTCTTACTGGCATAACTCCATACCCACCACACAAAAAACTTCAAAAAACAGCTCTAGGCGCAACAGAATGGGTAGAGTGGGAATATTTTAAACAAAATGAAGATTGTATAAATAAACTTCAATCCCTCAATATACCAATTATTACAGCAGAAATTACAAAAAATTCTGTGCCATTTCATAAATTTAAATATCCGGACAAATTGGGAATAGTATTCGGACATGAAATTACAGGTGTATCTTTAAGTTTTTTAACAAATTCTTTAGGAACGGTACATATTCCCATGCAAGGGCAAAAAGAATCTTTAAACGTAGCAACATCAGCGGGAATAATCATATCGCATATTATTTTTTGTTCATGAATCCAAGAATCATTTCCGGAAAGTTTAAAAACCAAAAACTTAAAGTTCCACAAAATGCAAGACCAGTAACCGATAGAATTAAAACTTCTATATTTGACACACTTGGTGAGTTAATAAAAAATGCACAAGTTTTGGATCTTTTTGCGGGTTCAGGTAGTTTCGGCTTTGAAGCATTGAGCAGAGGCGCTAACTTTTGTGTTTTTGTTGATAATGATAGTGAAGCGACCAATATTATTTTACAAAATGCGCAAAAATTAAAACTACAACAAGATAGTTTTAGAGTAGTCAAATCATCATTTAAAAAATTCATAAAAAATTGTAGTGAAAAATTTGATATTGTTTTCATTGACCCACCTTTTAATAATCTAAACTCCTTAGTGCTTGATGAAGTTGATGAAATTTTAAACACTAACGGCATAATTATTTTAAAATGGCCAAGCTCGCAATCTTTAAATCAAACAAAATATTTTTTAATACTTGAAAAAACTTTGGGAAGTAACAAAATTTACTTTCTAAAAAAAAATTAAAAAATTTGCGTCATAATACAATGAATAAGCAAAACTCATTTGATATAAAGTAGTAAATCTAGGATGTTGGGGGTAGGACCTAGAGAAAAAGAAGCGATGGGCGAAATTCGCCCATCGCTTCTTTTATCAAAATAAAAATTTATTAGACTAATTTTAAAAACAATGCTAAAATTTGAGGTATAAAATTTTAATGGAAAACTCATGGCAGCAACAATGAAACACAGAAGAAGCTCCAGCAAAAGAAAATCTACAAGAGGAGCTGATCGATATGATAAATTACTTAAAAAGTTTAAAAAATTAAGAAAATACGGAGGGACATTTTTAATTAAAGCTAAAAATAATGTTAAAGTACCTCCGCATAGAGTTACCAAACTAAATCCAGAACATAAAGGGGTGAAAGTGATTAATAATTAAGTTCTAATGAATAATTTACAAAAAATTAAAGATCCTAGACATCTTGCAAGACTGCTAGCAGTGCAGTATCTTTTTTATGTTACTCAAGCCCCTAAATTTTCAGATGTCATTGATCACATGGTCCCTTTGGAACCTAATTCAATCCTAGCAGAACTGGAAGAAACAAAGTTTAATACGAGTTTATATGAAGCGCTTGTAGAAGGAACTCTTAAATACATTAAAGAAATTGATCCAATAATTCAAAAATTAGCGCCCTCATGGCCTATAGAACTTATCAATCCTGTGGATTTGAACATATTAAGAATGGCCATTTATGAAGGGTTTATAGAAAGAAGAAACCCCGAAAAGGTTGTAATAGATGAAGCAATTGAACTTGCAAAAGAAATGGGATCCAAAGAAAATGGTGCTTTTGTAAACGGTGTTTTAGGTTCAATTTTAGATTCACAAGAACTAAAAGAAAAGTTAGCTAATTTATATGAAAAAAAATGATTTAAAAAAATTTTTTGAAAAATTAGAAATAAATCCAAAAACAGAGGATTTGTTTCACACAGCATTAGTTCACAAATCAATAATAAACGAAGCAAACAATAATTTTGAAAGTAATGAAAGACTAGAGTTTTTGGGAGATGCTGTGCTTGAGTTAGTCACTACTGAATTTTTATATTTAAATTATCCTAGCTATCCGGAAGGAGATTTAACAAGCTTCAGAGCAGCTTTAGTTAAAACAGAAAGTTTAGCTGAAGAAGCCAAACGATTAGGAATTGGCAAATTTATATACATGAGCAATGGAGAAGAGGCTACAGGTGGCAGAGAGCGACCATACATTTTAGCCAACACTCTAGAAGCAGTGATAGGAGCTCTATACTTAGATCAAGGGTATAAAGCCTGCCAAACCTTCATAATTAAAAATATTTGCTATAAAATTGAAAAAATTATTAATAAAAGACTTGATATTGATTCAAAATCCAAATTACAAGAACTTTCTCAGGAAGTTACAAAAATTACACCAACGTATGAACTAGTATCAGCAAGCGGACCTGATCACAACAAAGTTTTTGAAATGGCTGTCAAAATTGGTGATTATATTTTTGCTACAGGAAAAGGAAAAAGTAAGCAAGAGGCAGAACAAGACGCAGCAACCAAAGCTCTAAACAATTGGGATGATTTATATAAAAAATTTTTTAATGATTAATATTGTTTTAATTTGTTTTTTCTGATAGAATAATAAAGTTTAATTACAAAAATATGGTAGCAATTAGATTAACAAGAACAGGAAGAAAGAATTATGCAACTTATAGAATTGTTGCTATTGATAGCAGATATGCTAGAGACTCTAAAGCAATTGAGTATCTAGGAAGCTACAATCCTCACACTAAAGAAATTCTTTTAAAAGAAGATAGGATTAAATATTGGCTATCTGTGGGCGCAAAACCTTCAGATACTGTACATAGAATGTTAGCTAAAAAAGGATTGATCGAGCCTCTACCAACTAAAACTTTCAAAAAAGAACCAGGGAAAAAATCTCAAGAACGAAAGCAGAAAAGTGAAACTAATGATGTTCAAGAACAAAAAACAGAGGAAGTAGAAGCTTCAGAAAACGCTAACTCACAATCATAATTTTTTCTATCTAACTTCTATTTGTTAAATATTCAATGATTCTATCATTAATTTGAACATTGATTGGTATGTTTCTGTAGAGATCTTTTAACTCTTCATCTTTCACTCTAAATTGATATTTTACAAGCTGAATTTCCAAAGCCCATTCCTGATCTCTAAAATTAACTTCACTGGCATTAGCAATATTAAAGTCAAGTTCTTTTATTATTACAAAGTCGGGTAGAGTATCTAATTCTGTTAAAAACTCTTTTAAGTTATTTAAAGAACCTCTAAATTCAAAAAATGCTGGAACTTCTTGTAAGCCCAACCTTGATATAAAATTAGTTTGACTTAAATCATCCGGTATTCTTGCCTCAACAACTTCGTTCAATCGTTCAGATTTAACCACCAAACCATTATCTTGGGCAAGCTTTACAACTCTGTTTCTATACTCAACAATTTTAGTATCTCCTGAACTTGCTATTTCTTCAACTTCAGAAAGTTGGTTTTCAATAACTGGCACTTGCTGAAAAACGGAATCTAAATCCGCCAATTCTTCATTATTTTTCTTAATTTCTTGATTTTTTATATTTATCTCTTCCGCATGTTCAAACAAAATCTGTAACTTTGGTATGACAAAGAAAAATAATATTGCAATGAATACCAAAAATGTAAACAAAGGTAAAACAAAAAGCTTCAAATTTTTAATAATCTCTTCTCGTTGTTGTTGTTTTTTAGTTTTTGGTTTTACAATAAAATCGTTCATTTTAGATCAGATTTTATAACAAATGCCAAAGTTACTCTTACAGTCGCATTATTATCTTGATATCGCGCCTGCCTTAAAAAAACTTCATCAAGGTTCGAATTGTTTAATGCATTATCAAGTATTTTTTTTGAATCTTCATAGCTATCAACTATCACGGTAATAACAAAGGTACCATCAGGTTCTCTTTCATAAGCTACAATTTGAGCATTTGAAACTTCAGTTAAAATTAAATCTGAATTCCTTAACAACTCAATTGCTTCAATATCTAGTTCCAATAGTGGTTCCAAAACCTGAGCTTTAACAAATAATTCGCCTTTCAATTCTCTAACAAAATCATATGTTTTAATTTGACTTGTTTGTTGCGCTATACTTTTATCCAAATTTTGTATACGAGGAATTATCACAAAGGTATCGACAACAGTCATTAAAAAGTACACAAAAGAAACAAAGAAAATTAAAAAGACTGAATATAGTAGGGAGTTATCTCGTTCAGCTAAAACCTCCTGCTCTTGTTTTGATTTTGGAGGTATTAAGTTAAATTTAAATAATTGCTTCCCTTTATTACTCATACTAACTAGTTTTTAAAGCTAATCCAACTGCAACACTAAAGCTATTTATATTCATGTTTTCAAGCTTTTTATTTTTCAAATCTATATTTAAAAACGGATTAACAAGCTTTGCCTGAAGACCAATTTTACTTGTGACATATGACTCTAATCCAGGCAAACTCGCACCTCCTCCAGTTAGGTATATTTCATTTGCTGGTTTATCGCTTATTCTTTCGCGAAAATAAGTCAAAGCCCGAGAAATTTCACTTATCATTACATTCATTACAGGTTCAATTGAACTTGCAATTTTTCCCTCCCCTAAAGTTTTATCAATACCAAACGAGTTTTTATATTTTTCTGCAATTTCAATATCAATACCGTAATCAGAAGCTATTACTTTTGTCAAATCGTCTGATCCTGTATTAATTGTTTGAGCAAACATAACAACTCCATTTCTAGAGAGTATGACATTAGTACTTTTAGCACCAAAATCTATTATTATCACATCGCTTTTTGGAGAATGATTAAAGTAAACCGATCGCGTTATGGCTAGGGCTTCAGTCTCAATTGCCAAAAGCCTCAATCCAGCCCCCTCAATTGTATCAACAATCTTTTCAACTAATTTTTTAGGTGCAGCTACTACATACCAATTTATAAATTCCTGCTTGTCTTCATTCACAGTGTCAATTTCCAAAAAAGAAATATTTACATCATTTATATCTACAGGTATTAAAGGCTTGATAGCCCACTGAATTGATTCTGAAACTTCATCATCTTTGACTTTTGGAAGCCTAATTAATCGAGAAAATACTGAAGATTCTGGAAGAGATAAAACACAATTTTTAGCCTTAATTTTTGATTTTTTAATTTCACTACTTAAAATTTCAGAAACCTTTTTGATGGTAGACGCGTCCATATTATTCCAATCTAATTCCTGCGCTTTTGCTACATGTAAATTTTCAAGCTCTGCCTTATTATTTTTAAGCTTTAAATCAATCATCTTAAAGGAATTATGTCCTAAATCTAGTCCGAAAAAATCTGGTAACTGTGCCATAAACAAATTTTAATATAAACTATTTAATGATAATTTAAAATTTTAATAATTACAATTTCTATAAACCTATATCTCCATTTGACAAAAGAGAGTAGTCAAATATTGAATCTATTTGCGGAGTGAGCGGTATTTGAGTTTGTAGTTTTACAACTGGGCTTTGTCCATCATTTTGATCAAGTGAGGAAGAAGTAATAATTCGTACCTGATATGGAAAAGTTGAAGGATCAAGGGGTTCAATATTTATTCTAATACTCCCAAAAGTATCTCTCATTCTTGGTGTTACAGTAAGATACAATAAATTGTCTGTCGAACCTACACTAGATACGCTAGATAAATCGATAGAAAAACTTTTATTAGGATCCTCTCCGCTTATTGGACTAAAATTAAATGAATGTGGATTAACGGTCCCACTGCTAAATAAATTTGTGGGATCAAAAACATCTTTAACTATTCTATATTGTCCCGCAGAATCTTGAAATAATAAACCTAACTCAATTGCAGAGTCACGATCCCATTTAAAAATAATTTCATTTTTATAATTATTTAAATTAATTGTAAACATTTCATCTTTTTTAATTTCATAATCACTAACCACCTTAGACTCTTCTATTTGGGTAGTGTTTGAAACGGAAATGGTGGTAAATTGTGAATCATTGAATTGACATTGATATTTTATGCCAGCAATTTGTTCTACACATTCCGTAAAATTAGTGGGAATTGAAGATAAAGATACTGTGTAAGCAGCGTAATCTTTAGCGATTTTTTTCAAGTTCTCTTCGGCATTATTATACAACTGTTCGTATTTTTCATTTGATACAGTTTGACTGGTATCACTTTGTAAAATAATTACAATTCCACTTATAATTACCCCCAAAATAACTAAAACCATTAAGGTAATTAACATTATTTGAGCATTTTTTTTAGCGGCTAAAGTTTCTAGTTGATACACTTTGTTGTCTTATAACATTTGAAATACTTAAATCTGGATTTGAATGCTCAGCTACCATAGTAAAAACTATATTTCTCTGGGCTAAATTTTCATCAACACCAAAACCATTCTCAAAATTTAATAAATTTATAATTATAAAATCTAAAGTTTGATACAAATTAACATAATTTATACCATCTTGAGACTCTTGTCTACAAACAGAAACAGAATCGCAAAGAGTCCAACGAATAATAACACCATCTCTGACCATCTCACAAGCGCTACCAGTACACGATAGAATTTGGTCAGCATTTCGGACATCCCTTGATATCAAAGTTGATATTTCGGACAACTCTTCACGGATTAAACTTCTTGCAAAATTTTTATAACTAATTCTAATAGTTATCAAAACAGTGTTAAACAATATAGTTATAATAATAGCAATTATTGCTAAGCTAACGACCACCTCAACTAAGGAGTAGCCTTTTTTTGTTTTAAATAAAAGTAAATTCATCATTTCTATAACCAATTAAAGTCTTTGTATCTTGTGTGCTAGCATTTTGATAAACTGCTTTGACGGTAACCAAGTAACTTTCTTGTCCCTGTTGTCTAGTAATTGTAACGCTCAAACATAACGGAAAATTTACTTCTTGCCCCAAATTATCAATGGATACTTGAAAAGGGCTATTATTTGTACAGTTTTGTAATTCTTCAGATCTTTCCTCTAACACATACCTGTCAGGATTTGTTTGTTTTGTTAATCTATACACTTTAGAAGAGCCAGGATTAATTGGATCACCCAAAACTAAAACATTGGTAGGACTTTTAACAATTTCTAACCCCGCAATTATGCTTGCATTAACTACCTCCTCTCTTTCATTGCGTATGAGAGACTTTTGAGAATTAACTGCAATTGTTGTTGATGCAATTACAGTAGTTGAGATAATGCTCAAAATGATTAAAACCTCGACCAGACTTGATGCTTTCTTCAATTTTTGATTCTTTATTTTTAATTTAATTAAGTTCAAAAACATTGTTATCTGCATTAAATTCTAAAGTATTATTTCGATTTAGGTTAGTATGTGTCAAGGTGATTTCACACACTCCGTTGGTTGTAAAAGTCCCATTAGAATTTATTAAAATTATATCTGGATTTAAAGTTTTAAACCCAACACCACTACACCCAGTACTACTAACTTGAATATCACTTGGAAAATCAATTACTAAAATTTCTTGTTCTCGAAAACACGATAAAATACCAGTCAATGTTTCATCACAATAATAAAGACCAATCGAATCATCATTCTCATCAATGATAATTGCATAGTATTCTGGTACTGATTCTAGCGCATTTCCACCAAGAGCTAGCGATTTGGTCTGACTTAAAACACCATTGTATGAGCGATTTTGAGTTGTCTTAATCAAAGAAACAGTATCAGAAAAATATCTATTAAATTCAGCTGAATCTTGAAACCTGATCAACGCCAAAACCCCACCGCTCATAACTGCAGCGGTAATCCCCAAAACTACAATTATTTCTAACAATGAAAAAGCTTTTTTAATATACACCATACAAAAATAAATCTGTAACAATTTTATAAAACCCCAAACTCAATACAAACCCTAAAGTGATAATCGGAACAAATGGAACTAGCGTGTCTCTAAATTTTTTTAAAAATATCATGTATATTATCCCAACAAAGCCACCAACATACAAGGTATACATAAATCCTGCAATAATATTTGGCCATCCCAGCATTATTCCTACAATTCCAGCGATATCGACATCACCCATCCCCATTGCAGATTCTTTGGTTAACTTTGAAAGTAACCAAACTAACAAAGATAATAATAAGGCGCATATTAAGTTATCAAATCCGCCCAACGGAACATTTTCTACAAACATACCCCAACCAAATCTTAGTGATAGAAGTTTTAATAAAGCTATGAATAAATTAATCAATATCGTAAAAATATATAAACTTTTAACCAAATTGGTAGGCACACTTAAAGTCAATATATCAAAAACAGATAAAAACAATAGAGTAAAAGTTACAACTAAAAAAATTGAAACCATAAAAACCTCTCCTGCAAAATTTAATTGTAATGTTGAAATATATTTCAAGATGGAGACAACAAAAGCTCCACCTAAAACCATTCCAAAAAGTTCAAGAAATAAAATTGGAAAAATTTCCTTTTTCAAAAAATTATTTTTTAAGAAAAAAGAACTTAAAGGAAAAAAAATGTAAAAATTTCTCTTACTTTCTACGTTTTTAAAATTTTTGAGATTTAGATTTGATGCAATATAAAACGCACTCAACTTTGCACCTATGCCTCCTAACAAGAAACCTAACAAAATTAATAAATTTTCCATACTTAAGAATAGCATGTCAAGCTACCACATTGAAGGATCCGGACACTCAATTTTTCCCGCTGAATAAACTTTATTATTTTCTAAAACTGCACACAAGGCATAACCACTTGAAGTAGCTTGATAGTAATATCTAGTTTGCGAAGATGTAGTTACATCCCCAACTTGTAAATGACCTTTTATATCTGATACTATATCACCTTCAAGTAAAATTTGATTGCCACTAAAAACAAGGCTTTGAGAACTAGGATATGTCAAATTCTCACGGAAGTAATTTTCAACCAAAGTTGCAACTTCAAGTAACTTTTCTTTTCGCATTGAATCGCGACTATTTTTTTGTAAAATTGAAATTCCTGTTACACCTAGAGCAACTAAAACCGTAATCACAGCTAAGCCCACCACTATTTCAATCATGGTGAAAGCTTTTTTGGTTTTGTCGACAAAGAAAAATTTAGGCTTACGGCCTAAATTTTTCTTCAATAAATTTTTCATAAATAACTATTTTTACACCTTTTACAATACATTTTGTGTAGCGCAATCAGCTTGCAATGGGTCTCCTAGCTGGAATCCCCAATTTGATCCTTCCAAATCAACTCCTAAAGAATATGATCCACCACCATTGATTTGAGTATAACAATATGCTGTTGCTCCAGATGTTGTATCGGTACCATTAGTTGCCTGAGTAGCTCCATTCAACTCTACAATCACATTACCTTCTAATTCAACTCTGTCTGTGAAGAATTGCAATCCACCTGCTCCCAGTGCTGGATATTCCCCATAAGTTCCAAAATACTCAGCTATAGAGAGATTAATATTCTCTAAGACCTTTCTCCTTTCCGTATTTCTAAGAGATCTTTGCACAACAGAAATACCTACTACACTGATAGCAGCAAGAATCGCAATAATTCCCATTGCTACCATCAGTTCAAGTAGCGTAAACGCTTTTTTATTTTTCATATTTTTGAATTAACAAATAAATTAATATGACTATATCAATTTCTCAATTTTTTTATTTTTTGTCAATACATTTTCAAACTATATCTAAAACTAAACAAAAAACTTACCCTTGTCCGAATGTCCGAATCATTGAACTGCATTCATAATTTGATATATTGGCAAATATATAGACAAAGCTAAAAAAGCAACCATAACCCCAGCAAACAATAGAATAAATGGTTCTAAAAGTTTAGTTAAATTATCAGTGGTCTGTTTAACTTCTGCGTTATAGAATCTACTTATATCTTCCAAAACTTTATCTAGTTTGCCTGATTCTTCACCTGTCGCTATCATTTTCAACAAAATAAGCGGCAAAACGTTATACTTATTATTCTTTGCCAGTGATACAGAAAGTGATTCTCCTTTTTTTACGCCATCAACAGAAGCTTTAACTGTTTGCTTGAACGCTTCGTTACCAAGTGCCTCAGCAGTTATCTTAATTGATTCTATTATCGGAATTCCACTTTGTAATAACATAGATAAAACTCTTGTAAATTGAGTTAATTCAGCTTTTATAATTAATTTTCCAAAAACAGGTATTTTGAGTTTAAATCTATCTACATTTAACCTACCACCAGGAGTAGATGCATAAGCTCTAAAGCCCAGATAAAGCCCAAACATAGATATTAAAAATATAATTAAACCAAATGGATTTCTAAAAAAGTTGCTAATAAAAATAAAAAACCTGGTGGTTATAGGTAACTCTAAATCATCTCTATTCAAACTTTCGTATAAAGCTTCAATTTGAGGAACCATAAAGACAATCATTACAACCACAACCACAACCAACACTGTCAAAATAATTGCCGGATAAATCAATGCCCCAACAATTTTTCCTCTTAAATTTTTACTCTCTTCTAGATCATCTGTAACTTTTAATAGCATCTCTGCAAGATTTCCTGATTGTTCTCCAGCAGATATTAAACTCAGTTGAACTTCAGAAAAAATTCCGCCAACCTTAGCAAAAGATTTGGACAGTGTTTGACCAGATTCAACACCTTCATATACTTTTTGTAATTTTTCTTTAAGTGCCTCCTTTTCTGTTTGTTGTACCAAGATGTCTAAAGCCTGAAGTAGTGGAATACCCGCAGAAATCATTGTAGACAACTGTTTTACTAATACTAATTTTTCTGCCAAAGGTAGTCCTCCAATATCAGAACTTAAAATTTTTTTAAAATCTAAATTTATATTTTCACTTATTGAAACAATTGTTAAATCCTGATTAAGTAAGAAATTTACAACATCTTCACGACTGTCAGCTTCGCGATTTCCTTCAATTCTTTTTCCTTCAGAATTTATTGCAACATACTTAAAATTCATGAACTTTGAAGTAACAACTTAATTTGGTCTGGTTTCAAACTTATTCTTTCTGCTTGTTCTACGCTTATATATCCTCTTCTGACCATATTAACTAATGATTGTTCCATGGTCATCATTCCTAAGTTTTGACTTGTTTGAATTAAATTATCTATCTGATGAGTTTTAGCCTCTCTTATGGCATTTCTAACTGCACTAGTTGCAAATAATATTTCAACTGCAGGTTTTCTACCTCCTCCTTGAATAGGAACCAATCTCTGAGATACAACCGCTTCAATTACATTTGCAAGTTGCGCCCTGATTTGAGTTTGTTGGCTTGACGGAAAAACATCAATTATTCTATCTACTGCTTGCGCCGAAGAATTAGTGTGTAGAGTAGCAAACACCAAGTGGCCAGTTTCTGCTAAAGTAATTGTCGAAGCTATGGTTTCAAAATCTCTCATTTCACCAACCAATACGACATCAGGGTCTTGCCTGAGTGTTGACCTAATTGCATCAGTCCATTTTGAAAAATCAATACCAAATTCTCTTTGATCTACCAATCCCATACCTTTTGGAAAAATGTATTCGACTGGATCCTCAAGTGTAATAATATGCCTAGGCTGAGTTAGATTGATCATGTTTATTAGTGAAGCTATTGTAGTTGATTTTCCACTTCCGGTAGGACCAGTTACTAATACTAAACCTTGAGATAGATTGGTTATTTGTTTTAATGAATCAGGTAAATCTAACTCTTCTATAGTCTGAATAGTCTTTGGAATTAACCTCATGACCACAGAAAACTCTCCTAATTCTTTAAAAATATTTACTCTAAATCTATTTTGTTGAAACTCATAACTTAAATCGAGCTGCTCAATTGTATCTAAGTTAACTCTTTTGTTACCAAGAATCTCAATTACAAAATTTCTAATCTGATCAGACGTTAAAACTTGAGAAAATAAAGTTTTTAATTTTCCATCAACTCTAAGAATCGCTCGGTAACCACTTGAAAGATGAATATCTGAGGCCTCTTGTAAAATTGCCTGCTTTAATATATCAAATAATCCCATCTCTTTAGGAACCAAGTTTTGGACATTCATATTATTTGAAGCCATTTGATCAGTATTTTGAATTTGCCTCACTCCATTATCAAATTTTTGCTCAACTGGTAAGCTATCATTCCCTAAATTTTGATTATTTTGTTGTAAATTTTGTGTGTTTAAATTATCATTCATTATTCATTTTTAACTCTTAATACTTCTTCTATAGTTGTAACTCCTTCCAATACTCTTATAAACCCATCTTGTGCCATTGTTATCATTCCTTCCTTCACAGCTATATCTTGAATTTCGCTTATTGATCTTTTTTGTACAACTGCTTTTTTAATACTTTCGGACATTTCCAGACATTCAAAAATACCAATTCGGCCATTAAAGCCAGTATCGTTACATTTCGGACATCCTACAGGTTTGTATAATGTTACGTCATTTGTGTTTTTATCGAAATGCGCCTTCACATGCTTTGCTTCATCGTAAACTGTCAAATTCCCCAATACATCTAACTCAGAATGTAAAATTTTTAAAATATTATCAGGTGCCTTGTATGGTTCTTTACATTCTTCACAAAGAGTACGAACAAGACGTTGACCCAACGCTACATTTATTGTAGATGTTAATAAAAAAACTTCAACCCCCATATCTAAAAGCCTAGGAAAGACTCCAGCCGCGCTATTTGTGTGCAATGTTGAAAGTACTAATCTTCCAACTAGAGCTGCTTGCACTGCAAGAGCCGCTGTTTCACCATCACGAATTTCTCCAACAAATATGATATCTGGGTCCTGCCTCAAAATTGATCTCAACCCAGTAGCAAAAGTAAGGCCGACTTCTGGATTCACTTGAGTTTGATTAATGCCTTCAATTCTAATTTCAACGGGATCTTCAAGAGTGATAATATTAACTTCAGGGGAATTTATAATGTCTAAACAGCTTGCAACAGTCTGCGTCTTTCCACTTCCAGTTGGTCCTGTTACCAAGATCAATCCTTGTGTTTTTTTCAACGCCTCCTTAAGTCTGGTGTAACTAATTCCACGAATGCCTGTTTCTTCTAATTTCATGATTCCGGAAGATTTTTCGAGCAATCTTAAAACTATTTTTTCACCATATAAACTTGGCATCACTGAAACTCTCACATCAATTGATACATCATTATTTTTAACTGGGAATCTTCCATCTTGAGGTATTCTGTGCTCATCAATTTTTAAATTTGACAAAATTTTTATCCTTGCCACAACTGCTGGATGTAACTTTTTTGGAATGGTTAATTTTTCAGTTAAAATTCCTCTTATTCTGAACCTTACAGCCACTTTAGTTTCTCTTGGTTCAATGTGTATATCTGAAGCTTTATTTTTAATCCCATAATCTAAAATCATATTTACCAATCGAATTATTGGTGCATCTTGTCCATCAGAATTTTCTGCCTCCTTTTTAGCTTTGTTTAAATCATATTCCCCAATATCTTCTAACGCCTCTGTAACCTCTTTATTTATTTCAGCACCATAACGAGTATCAATGATTCGCTTAATATCGCTTTCTGATGCATAAAAAGGCTCTATTCTTTTTTTCAAAATAGATTCTAAATACTGAATTTTTTGCAAATCAAGCGGATCTTTCATTGCCACCTTAACTTTGTTGGGTAGAGATTCAAAAACAACCGCCTTGTTCGCTCTAGCTATTGATTGAGGAAGCAAATTGATGGTATCTGAGTCAATATTCATGTTTAGCAAGTCAGCAAAACTAAATCCTCTCATCTCAGCGTTAATTCTTGCTAACTCCTTTTCATCTACAATATTCTGCTCAAGCAAAATCTTTTCAATTGTTTTGCCAGTGTTTACGGATTCAAATTTTATACTATTGTACTGATCTATATCTATTAAACCTTTACTTAAAACAGCATCTAAAATATTTGATATGCCTTTGACTCCGATAGCAGATTTTTGGTTTGAATCTGTTTTTTTTGTTTTTTGTTGTAGAAAGTTTTTTGATAAAGAAACTAAATCGCTTTGGGAATCAGAAAGATTTGAATTTGGAAGGGCATCGTCATTAGATGACTGTACAACTCCCAAACTACTATTTAGAGAATCATCATTATTTGAATTTGATACATTGTTTTTTGAGTCCATATGCTACAATTTTATAGTTTTAAATAATATACAATATTTAGAAATAAACTTAAAGTTAAAAAAGTAAGATAATTTAGACAACTTAATTATGATTTACCAATCGCTATTAATCCAAAATTCATTTCAAGTAACACCAAATGAAATTTATGAAATTATTAAAAAAGAATTTAATAATATCCAAATTGCTAACCAAGAATTTAACTTGGTATTTGACGGACAAACCTTAAAAATAGAAGATCTAGACTATTTGTTAGAGTGGAGTAGTAAAAAAACAGAAAAAGGAGTTAAAGTTTTACTCATACAAAATTCTCAAAATTTAAGCGAAATAATACAAAATTCTCTGTTAAAAATTATTGAAGAGCCCACTCAAAACACCCTAATTTGTCTTGTAACAAAAAATTTAGATGCAATAATTGAAACTATAAAATCGAGATGTAGAATAGTGATTATGCCTACCTACAAAAATAATCTAAATGTCGATTTTGAAGATTTTCTGAAAAAAAGTTATTTTGAAAGAAGTATCGAATTTCAAAAGTTAGCTAACTTAGACAAAATTGAACAAGTAAAATTTTTAGAAGATTTAAGTAACTTTGCTATAAAAAAAATAAACAAACCTAAAATTCTCAGAGAATTAATTTTTTTACAAAAAGCCATAAACTCGTCAGTTCAATCAAATTTAGTTTTTGATAATCTAAACATTCTTATTGAAAATAATTTTAAAAACACCAAAATTTAAAAAATTTTGAAGATAAAGAATTATTATGTATAATGTAGTTGATTATTTTTAAATTATCGATTTATGAAAAAACTTGCGTTTTTACTATATGCTTGGGGCTCCACCTTCATTTTTATTGCTTTACTTTTCTGGTTAGCAACCGTGCCAAACTTAGAAGCCAATGAAAGTAATGAAATGCTTGACCAGATAATTAAAGTTTTGTTTAGAATGATACTTTATTCAATGTTGTTTATTTTCATTTTTAGATCAATAATCATAAGCCTCAAAAGCACTGTATCACGATTGTCAGCTTGGAGATCCAAAAAAGAAAAAATTGAAGACTCAGAATTTGTATTAATAATCGAAACATTGGTAACAATAATAGCTATTTTTGCGTCAACTTTGATCTCTATAATGGAAGAAGTAATTCAGATTGAAATATCAGGGCGATCTGCTGAGGTGGTAGACGTTTTAATAAGTGTTATTGCCATCCTTATAACAGCCATTGTTACTTACAGCATTCCTGTGATCGGAGAGCTGGAAATGGCTATTTTTCATAAATTTCAAGAAAGAAAATCTAAAAAATTATAAATCATTAATTGGACTATTTTTCATTTATTTGGTAAAATCTTCACGTTAAGCTATGGATACAAAGAATACAAAAGATTACAGCGCGTCAAGCATTACAGTATTAAAGGGACTAGAAGCGGTTCGTAAACGTCCAGCTATGTACATTGGTGGAACCGATAAAACAGGACTCCATCACATGATTTGGGAGATAGTCGATAATGGAATTGACGAAGCTTTGGCAGGCTTTGCCACTGCAATCAAAGTAACAATCAATGAAGATGGATCGGTAACAGTTTATGACGATGGAAGAGGAATTCCTGTTGATATTCACCCCACAGAGAAAAAAAGCGCTTTAGAGCTTGCAGCTACTGTGCTACATGCTGGTGGTAAATTTGACAAAGATAGTTACAAAGTTAGCTCTGGATTACATGGGGTAGGTTTATCTGTTGTAAATGCTTTGAGTGAATATGCGTTTATAGAGGTTTACAAAAATGGCCAAATTTATAAACAAGAGTATAAAGAAGGCGTGCCTCAAACGGAAGTTGTTACATTAGGAAAAACTGAACTAAGAGGTACTTCCGTGACTTTTAAGCCTGATTCAAAAATCTTTGAAACTGTAGAGTTTGATTCAAAAAAAATTCTAGATCGCTTAAGGCAACATGCTTATTTGAATGGTGGGATAAAATTTGAATTTGTAGACAAAAGGAAAGGAAACTTTAAATACGCATTTTTCTTTGAAGGAGGATTAAAATCTTATGTTAGGCATATAAACAAACACTTAAAGCCAATTCATAAAGAAATTTTTCATACTCAAGGACAAATAGATGGAGTAGAAATTGAAGTAGCGCTTCAATATACCGACGATTTACAAACTAGAGAATATCCTTTCGCCAACAATGTTTTTACAGCAGATGGGGGCACACACTTGACTGGACTTAGAACAGCTTTAACAAAAACGATAAACAACTACATTTATGAACACGGTACTGAAAAAGATAAATCCTTGAGTATTTTGGGTGATGATGTGAGAGAAGGTCTTAACAGCAGCGGTATCAGTCAAAGTATCTGAAGCTCAATTTGAAGGGCAAACAAAAGGAAAACTCAACAATCCAGAGGTTACACAAGCTGTAAGAAAATTAGTTGAAGAAAAATTAATGACTTTTTTAGTTGAGCATCCTCAAGATGCAAAATCAATTTTATCTAGAGTTATTTTAGCAAATAGAGCCAGAACAGCAGCCAAAGCGGCTCGGGAAGCAGTAGTTAGGAAAGGTGCATTGGAAGGAGGAGGACTACCTGGAAAACTTGCAGATTGTTCATCAAAAGATCCTTCTATATCGGAGCTTTACATTGTGGAGGGAGATTCTGCTGGCGGTCCCGCAAAGCAGGGTAGAGATAGACATATACAAGCTGTGTTTCCTTTGCGAGGAAAACCTATAAATGCCGAAAAATACAGACTAGATAAAGTTTTGAGCAACGAAGAGATGGCAAATTTAATCAAAGCGCTTGGATGCGGTGTTGGTGATATGTTTGATATTAAAAAGTTAAGATACAATACTATTGTTTTAATGGCAGATGCAGATGTTGACGGTGCTCACATCAACACTCTTATGCTTACAATGTTTTACAGATATCTAAAACCAATAATTGAAAATGGATATTTGTACATTGCACAGCCACCACTTTACAAAGTAACCTTTGGAGCAAATGAATCTTATTGGGTTAAAGATGATGAGCAACTTCAAAAGTTATTAACTGAAAATAAAAATAAAAAGCCAAATATTCAAAGATTTAAGGGTCTTGGAGAAATGAATGCAGAACAACTTTGGGAAACCACGATGAACCCTGAGACAAGAACTTTAAAACAAGTTGTTATTGAAGATGCTGAAGAAGCAGACAAAATGTTTGATATTTTAATGGGAAGTAACGTCCCACCAAGAAAGAAATTCATTCAGGCAAATAGCCGAGAAGCAGATTTAGACATTTAATTTTTAGACTTAATTTAAAATAAAATAAAATGATTGAAGAAGAAACCAAATTAAATAAAAAAGCTTCAGTTGGAGAAGATATTGTAAATGAGCTTAAGAAAAGCTATATCAATTATGCGATGAGCGTAATTGTATCAAGAGCACTTCCAGATGTTCGTGATGGATTAAAACCTGTGCAAAGAAGAATTCTTTACACCATGCACAGGATGAATATAGGCCCTTCTTCTCAATATAAAAAAGTTGCAAGAATCGTTGGAGAAGTAATGGGTAAGTATCACCCTCATGGAGATGCTTCAATTTCTGATGCATTGGTCAGAATGGGACAAGATTTCAACATGAGATATACCCTAATTGATGGGCAAGGTAACTACGGATCTATAGACGGTGATCCACCAGCAGCAATGAGATATATAGAAGCAAGGTTAGATAAATACGGGGCCAAAATGCTTGAAGAATTAGATAAAAAAACTGTTGATTTTATACCAAACTATGATGGAAACGAAGAAGAGCCTGTTGTATTGCCTACTGTTTTGCCTACATTATTATTGAATGGATCAGAAGGAATTGCAGTTGGTATGGCTACCAAAATTCCACCTCACAATTTAACTGAAGTAATGAATGCTTTAATTAAAATGATTGAAGCTGGCAACGAATGGGATTTTGTTGATATCGAAAAAGTTGATTATTCTAATGCAGTAAAAACGGTTTCTGATATTGAGAATTTACCAAAAAATAGATTCCACAAATTTGAGACAAGTTTGTCAGTGTCCGAAATAATGTCCGAAATAAAAGGTCCAGATTTTCCAACGGGCGGGACAATTTATGATCAAAAAGAAATAATGAAAGTTTATGAAACAGGAAAAGGACGCGTAGTGATGAGAGGTACATCCAAAATTGAAGAACATAAAAATGGCCGAATGCGTATAATCATTACAGATTTGCCTTATCAAGTCAACAAAGCAAATTTAATTGCCAAAATAGCAATGCTCTATAAAGATAAAAAAATTGATGGGATTTCAGACTTAAGGGATGAATCAAATAGTCGTGAGGGAATTAGGATAGTCATAGAATTAAAAAGAGAAGCAAAACCAAAAACTGTACAAAATCAACTTTATAAGTTCACTGAACTCCAAAAAACATTTAATGCCAATATGCTAGCTTTGGTTGATGGAGATCCCAAGCTTCTAAATATTAAACAAATTTTGCAACTTTTCATATCTCATCGCCAAGAAATAGTAATTAGAAGAAATGAATTTGAATTAGGAAAACTAAGAGAAAGAGAACATATTCTAGAAGGTTTAATGATTGCTCTTGATAACATTGATGAGATAATTCAAACAATTAGAAGCTCAAAAGATGCAGAAACCGCAAAGTTAGCTCTTATAACTAAGTTTAAGCTCACTGAAATTCAAGCTCAAGCAATCCTTGATATGCAACTTCGAAAACTAGCAGCTCTTGAAAGACAGAAGATTGAGGAAGAATATAAACAAGTTTTGAAATCAATTAAAGAGACACTAGAATTATTATCTTCACCAGACAAAATTTTAAATGTAATTAAAAATGAGTTTGAAGAAATTAAAAATAAATTTGGTGATGAAAGAAAAACAAAATTCGTAAAGGGTGGAGTAGGCGAAATTAGTGAAGAAGATCTAATTCCAAATGAAGAAACAATCGTAACTATAAGCAAAAATGGGTATATAAAAAGAGTAAAACATGATGCGCTTTCAGCCCAAAAAAGGGGTGGAGTAGGGAAAAAAGCAATGACTACAAAAGAAAACGATGAAGTTAGACATGTTTTTACATGCTCTACTCATGATGAAATTTTATTTTTCTCCAACAAAGGAAAAGTCTATTCGTTGAAAGTTCATGAAATTCCTGAATATTCAAGAACAGCCAAAGGCATACCTGTTATTAATTTGATTAATATTGAGCAAGATGAATTGATAACAAGTATTTTAACACGGTCTAAGGAAGGAGGAATCATTGATGAAGATATCAGCCAAGAAGGTGAAACTTTATCTGAGAAACAAGGCATAGAATACAAATACTTGATTATGGCAACAAAATTTGGAGTTGTTAAGAAAACAGAGTTAAGTCATTTTGATAATATTAGATCTAATGGTTTAATTGCAATTTCCCTAGATGATAATGATGAATTAGTTTGGGTTAAACCAAGCACTGGTAATGATCATGTTATTATTGTTACCCGAAATGCCAAATCTATACATTTCCGTGAAACAGATGTGCGTGAAACAGGTAGAACCGCACGAGGTGTTAGAGGTATTAGATTAAAAAAAGATGACGAAGTTATATCAATGGATATAGTTAGAAAAAATGAAGATTTTATGCTTACAGTAAGCGAAAAAGGTTTTGGTAAATTAACGACCCTGAATAATTACACAATTCAAAACCGAGGCGGTTCAGGTATTTTTGCAGCAAAAATTAACAATAAAACTGGCAAACTTGTGGTTGCAAGAATACTAGATCATCCTCACAAAGAACTTTTGATTTTAAGCGCAAAAGGTCAGGCTGTGAGGATCGCAACTGATGATTTACCAATTCAAGGCCGACAAACTTCAGGTGTTCGATTAATGAGAGTTAAAGATGATGATGTTGTCGCAACCGTTGCAATTGTTTAAAGTTTTTAGTTAAAGATAAAATATAAAAAAAAACTAACAAATTTAAATTTAGTAAATTAGCAATTATTTTACATAAAGCCCTAAAACCATTGCTAGTAAAACTATCCACAAACGAAGCGCTCAGATGCGATTTAAGGCCTGTTTTTTTAAAACTGATATTTTACTCATCTAAAAATAATAAAGATTTTCAAGTTCAAAACTTCAAGATTAAAAATTAGTCAAAATTAGTTTTAAATCCTTTATGAAACATAGTAAAAACAAAAAAAAATTAAAAGTTAAAATTAGAGAATAAAAGAATAAAAGATAAAAGTTAAAAGTCGCTAAAAAAAAAGTTGAAGTTAAAAAATTAACAACGTTATTAATATAAAAAGAATTATAAAATATGAAGAAAAAAAATAATTAAATTAGTTGCATATTACTATTCTGTTTTTCCACCATTTTACTAAATATAAGATACATTATACTCAGTAACTATACTTACAGTTATCCACAATTGATATACTACTCTTACGATTTTTTTAGAATATTTTTAATTATTTAAAAAATCGAAAAGAATTAATTTGAAATTAAAAAAACTTATAAAGTAAAATCAAATAGAAATTAAGCTACACTACTCTAGTAATTATGAAAGTGGTTATTAAATCTTCTATTTATTAAATTAATTAAACTATGAATATTAACATTATAAACTTCCATTATCCCCAACTACTGTAAATAAAAGTAGAAAGTAGTTAGTAAAACTAAGATTCCGTATTCCAGCCACACATACCTACCTAAAAAGTCCTAACTTCCAAGCTAATACTCAACATAATATAAAAAATAATTGCGCTTGATAAGCATTGCATAAATATAATTAACTGGCCAAATAGAAAATATCAACCACAGACATTACCATAATCATAACCATCACCAAGCTTCTAATTGTATTTGCTCTGTTGAGATTCTTTCAAAGTCCACATTGAAACATATGAAAAATAAAATATCATTAGAGAAACTCAACCTATTTTAAAAATAAAATTAACATTTGAACCAAAAGCATAAATTAACAAAATATATGTTGATATCAATATAAAAATAAATTGAGACGCTTTTGCAGCTTGTTCAAGGGTATTGATCTAAAGTGAGCATTAAACAAAATATTCATAGTCAAAAACAAAAAATAAAATACAAAAACAACCCTACACTAGACAAATTGAAAAATAAAACTTATTATCAATATGTGATTAATATAAAAACTGACAGAACTTAATAAAAAGTAAAATAGGCATTCAAGCACATAGGAAATAAAATTATAGTAAAAGCAACTGTTTATTTTGATTAAATCCAACTATCCAGAATGAAAATATAGAACCAACAACAACCACAATCAAAACATTACTATCAAGTAAAAATCAAAAGTATCATTTCTATCAAAAGAATTTAATGTTTGAGAATCAAGTCAAAACTAGGCGTAACTTTAGTAGCAACAGTACTAGATTCAAGCCCAAATTTATCTTTACTTTTTATCTCCAGATCATACTCTACACTGTCCGAAATGTCCGAAATAAGAACTCTTGTTTCTTGAGTTATAATTTCTTTTTCAACAGTTCCTTCTCTTTTTAATGTAATTATGTATGCACTGAAATCAACTTCTTTATTTTGAGAGATAACTAATTTCTATTTCATTATTTTTTGATAATATAAAAATATTTTTTACAGTCTTTGGTGGAGTTACTAAACTTACCAAAATACCTACCCAGTGGACTAATCAAGAAAAAAATAAGCAAAGATAAAAAAAAGAAGATATTGTTACTTTTTGTCTAACTGTTAGTTTTTTAAAATTAAATTTCATTTAAATATAAAATTTTACAATTTATCTCCATAAAGTTTTTGAGCTAAATCTGTAGCAATTCTACCCCTCATAGTTCTTTGTATCAAACCCTTTTTTAATTAAAAAAGGTTCATAAACCAATTCTATAGTTTCTGGCTCTTCTGATAAAGACGCTGCTAGTGTATTCAAACCAACAGGGCGATTGTTAAAATTTTTCAAAATAGATCTTAGTATTGCTCTATCCAATTCATCTAAACCGTTTTCATCAACTCCCATCATAGAAAGTGTTTCTTCAACAAGATAAGGATTAATTATTTTCTCACCTTTCACCACCGCCAAATCAAAAACTCTTTTCAAAATTCTAATAGCTATTCGCGCTGTCATTCTACTCCTTTGAGCAATTTTAAGAGAAGCTTCATCGTCAATCTCTATACCAAGTAACCTTGCTTTTTGCTGTACCAGTAAGGTCAACTCATCGTCAGAATAAAAATCTAGTCTAAAATGCATTCCAAATCTATCTCTAAGCGGCGCGCTAATCATTGAAAGTTTCGTGGTTGCACCGATGATTGTAAATTGATTAAGCTCTAAACGTAGAGTTTTTGCGCTTGGACCCTTACCAATAACAATGTCCAAAACATTATCTTCCATTGCCGGATAAAGAATCTCCTCAATTGTTCTTTTAAGTCTATGTATTTCATCAATAAATAAAATTGAATTGGGTTCAAGTGATGTCAAAATGGCCGCCAAATCTCCTGTTTTTTCAATAGCCGAGCCACTTGTAATATGTATTGGTACGTTCATTTCGGACGCAACTACGTAAGATAAAGTTGTTTTTCCCAACCCAGGTGGGCCATGAAACATAATATGATCTAGAGCTTTTCCTCTTTTTTTGGCAGATTCAATCATTATGCTTAAACTTTGTTTTTCAGCTTCTCGACCAATAACTTCATCAAAAGTTTTAGGCCTAAGAGATTGCTCAAATCTCTCCTCGTTTTCATTTTTCAGAGAAGATGAAACAAATCTACTGTTCAATTTTAAAATTTTTAAAAAATATTATTTTAAGTTTTTTAAAGCTAGCTTAACCAACTCTTCAGTACTCAAATTAGAAAACTCTCCGTTATATGTCCTTTAAAATTTTACTAACTTGAACTTTGTTATACCCCAAGCCCTCTAGGGCATCAAGTGCTTCTTTGAAATTTTGATTTAAATTTAATTGACTTTCATCTACCGCAAAATCTTGATCAGTAATTTTTTCTTTAAGAGCAAAAATTATTTTTTGAGCAGTCTTAAGACCAACACCCGATATTTTAAGAGAATTTGCATCATTTAAACTAATTGCTTTGATTATCAGATCTCTCCCCAATTCAGTTACCATACTATGCGCAATCCTTGCTCCGACTCCATTTACAGAAATCAAAAGTTCAAACATTTCTAAATCATTCAAACTCAAAAAGCCCCACAATGATATTTCGTATTCTCTAAATTGTGTAAAAATATAAAGTTCAGCCTGCTGACCTACTTCCAAAACAATACTACCAGTTTTTACATCCCAACCTACCCCATCATTGGTTTGGATTATCGTTGCTCCATTTTTTTGAGAGACTACTCGCCCGCTTAATAACTTTATCATTAAATCATTATAACACTAAAAAATAATTATGTTTTGGTATTCAAATTGGAATAAAATTTACTTGATGAACTATGACAATAAGCAACAGCGATTGCATCTGCCACATCATCCGGCTTGGGAATTTCTTTTAAACCAAAGATAGATTTAACCATTTGTTGCATTTGCTCTTTTGATGCTCTACCATATCCCGTTATTGACATTTTAACCTGAAGCGGAGTGTAGTGAGATATATTCAAGTTATTCTGACATCCAGCTAATAATATTACTCCTCTAGCCTGGCCCACATCTATAACAGTTTTTTGGTTTTTAAAATAAAAAATCGACTCAACAGCCATGTCTGTAGGTTTATAAGTATTTATTACTTCAACAATTCCATCGAATAAATAATTTAACCAATCTCATCTATAGATAGCTTTGATTTAGTAGTTATTGCGCCATAATCAAGAAGATTAATTTTTGAGGATGACTCTAGTATCGCCCATCCAGTAATTGCAAAACCTACATCAACACCTAAAATAATTTGTTCATACATGATTAGTCCAAACGGATACTACATCATCATGATCTAATAATTCGGACAAGAATTCGGACAAATCTCTGTCCGAATTAACACATTTTCTTTTTTGGGTTTTTTGATTATTTCAACCTCTTTAAATTCGGTCTCTGGATAATTATTTAAAATTAACTCTTGAATAGAATTAAGTTTTTCTTTTTCAGTGATTATTTCAACCTGATCATTCTGAATTGAAACATCTAGCAATCCCTCAGCTTCCATAATACTTAAAGTGAATGCTTCAGTATCTTTCAATTTTGATGCATCAACTATTATTCTACCAACCTCATCAAACATCCAACTTACTGAGCCCGAAGACAAAAATTTTCCACCTGATTTATTAACAATGGTTTTAATCTCAGTCAATGTTCTATTGGGGTTATCAGTTTGAGTATCAATTAAACATGCAACATTGCCTGGAGCATACGCTTCATAAGTATTCTCATACAAAACTTCCGTGTCTTTACCTCTTCCTAAACCTCTGTCAATTGCCACCATAATTTTGTCTTTTGGCATATTGGCAGCTTTAGCTTTTTCAATTGCAAGTTTTGCAAGTGCGCTATTTTCACTACCCGACAATTTCACAGCTACAGAGATATCACGAGATAATTTACTAAAAAGTTTACCTCTCTTTTTATCCATTAAACTTTTTGTATGCTTAATATTTGCCCATTTGGAATGCCCTGCCATTTTCTACAAAATTAAAAATTATAAACTATCAACATAATCTTGTCCCAAAATTATAACAATATCACCAGTAAAATTTCCAGATTCCTCTGGATCTCTAATTTCAAATTCAAAGTCAGCAAGTTTAACCGCTTTACTAATTATCGAAAGGGTATTTGGAAAAACACTTTCATCTTCTGAAAAAAGTAATATTTGAGTATAAAAACGCTCCTCAGAAAAATTTCCTACTTTAACCACGTTAACTCCATAAGATGAGATTTGTTTTGATAAATTTCCAGCGATACCACTTTCTTTTGTAGCATTGTAAATCTCAACTTGAGCTTGTTCCGTCAATATTGAAAGGCTTTGCAAATATTCTCGCAAAGCTTCTTCAAAAGCTATCGAGTTTTTAGCAATACCATCTTCCAGCCCTGTTGATGCTGGAATTCCCACATTATCACCTAACAATAAAGGTTTACTTTCCCTTTTTCCTCTGAGCAAATCAAAAAAAGTAAAAAATTCATCACGGTTCATGTCAGTGTACAAATTTCGAGTTAACTCTGGAGCATCCCAAAATAAAAAATATAAATCCAAAAGCCCTTTTTTACTACTCAGAAAATTTGTAGTAATGTTTGTAATTATTTTATTTCTATCAGATCCACTTTTCACTTCAAAAATATATTCTAAAGCATCATTTGCATTAAGTTTTGATCCTTTTGTAAAAGACTTTTCCATTAACTTCCACCTCCACATCAATGTTTCACTTCTAATAAATTTTGAGCAATTAAATTTTTGGCATTTGATTTTGTAATTATTACATATCTATCAATTCTCAAACCTGTAAAACTTTCTAACTCCCTAATATATTTAATTAAGCTATCTTGAGTATTGATTTGATTATATAAGAGTTTTTAGAGGTAAAACTTTGTTTTAAAGGTTGATAGTTGATTATAAAATCTGAGTTTATCCCAAGGATCTTAACTGTTTCATCACTAGCGTTAATCGAAACCACGACCACTCCATCCGCAAAATATTTTTCATTTTCTTCATCAAACCATAAAAAAACAACGTTGTAATAAGGAAAAGTAAAACTAGATTGAGTTTTTTGATTTTCGAAAGGTATAGGCTTGATTTTAAAGTAAGTATTAAGATGATAATAAATAGCTAATATAGCTAACATAGCTATTATAGCTATAGAAACAGAATATCTAAATCTATTTTTAAATCTAGAAACAACATTTTTTTTAGAATTACTTTTTTTCTCAATCAATTTGTTTCTCCTCCACTTTTTTAGCTTCAATATGGGCGAATATTTTTGGTAAAATATGCTTATATTTTTAAGTTTTGATTTAGAGGCCTGTTTTCTCATCGCCTTTTACTTCTTGATTTTCTCTTTTGAGATTTCTTAGATTTGATATTTTGTTTTACCTTGGAAGCTTTAGAATCAGTTTGCTGTAAACTTTGTTTTGAATCATTGTTATCAGAATTATCAACCTTCTCAATTTTTTGAGCATAGTTTTGAATATTGGAAAATACCGCTTTAGATTTTAAAATGAATTTTTCAAAATATTTTTGAATATTAACATTTGCTTTTTGGTTAATTTCATTCTGTGAAATATTTTCAATATTTTGTTCAGCTACCACTTCACTTTGTGCATCTAAGCTATCATCTACATCAACATTAACAACCAAGTTTGGTTTTAAAGCTTGTTGATTGAGCTTAACTTCAAATGTCAAAACTGTCTCTTCTCCATTTTTTAAATTTATTATTGGTATATTGATACCAGAATTATTATTGCTAGCGGAGTCCAAAACCAATACTTCGTTTTCATTCTCAGGTCTTACTATCAAATAAAAAATTAATGCAGGAAAATTTAGTAAAAAAACTATAATTGCAAAAAATAAAGAAAGAAATGGGTTTTTAAATTTTTTTTGAGCATCAACAAAAACCCAAGCTGAAAACATAAACCACAAAACACCCAAATATACAAAAATATAAAGAAGTAGGCTTCTATAATTTATCTCAGACTCTGCTATTTGAAGAATTAAATTAATCATTTGAAAATATATAATCAACGAATTTTACAATGAAATAAACTATTTTTCTATTAAATTAACTCTTAAGTTATAGCATACTACATTATTATTTTCGATTTTAAAATTTAGAAGTTCTTTTTATGGATTTAGGTTCTTTGTTTATTAATAAGTTTAAAATTGAAAAACAATTACTCTAATCACACGAGCTAAATTTTCTATAAAAAAATATTACCTTAAAAATATAAAAAATAAAAATTATAAATTTAGGTTCAATTATCTCGAAGCTAAGACTTTAAAAATTCTACAAAATCTTTTAAATAAAAAAAATTAGTGAAATATTAAATCAACTTAAACTTTAGTTTGATATGAAGTATTCGAAAAATATTATTAACCAAAAAGACTGAACTTTAAATTAAAAAACAGCACCAAAACAAATAATTTACAATCAAATTTTTATAAATACTGGTACCGGAGGTGGGACTCGAACCCACACGAAGTTTAACCTTCATCGGATTTTGAGTCCGACGTGTCTACCAATTCCACCACTCCGGCATTATTCGTTATCGTAGAATTTCTGAAATTCTCCTTTGAATTTTATCACAACCCTACCTGTTGGTCCATTCCTGTGTTTTGCAATAAGTACATCAACTCTCTTTTCTGAATCATCCTCTTGCTCATCTGACATTATGTCTCTACTCAAAAAAATTACTATATCTGCATCTTGCTCTATAGAACCTGATTCTCTCAAATCAGACAGTTGAGGAATTCTTTCTCCTCTATTTTCTACAGCTCGGTTTAGCTGTGATAATGCAATTATTGGAATATTCAATTCTCTAGCCAAAATTTTTAATGATCTTGATATTTCACCAATTTCTTGAGTTCTATTTTCAATTCTTGAGTGACCTTGCATAAGTTGCAAATAGTCAATCACTATAAGATCTAATTTTTTTTCAAGCATTAACTTTCGTGCTTTGCTTCTAAGTTGCATAATATTGAGCCCTGCTGAATCATCAATATAAATTCCCGCATCAGCAAGTTTTGCAACTCCCATGTTATACTTTTTAAATTCATAATCTTTGAGTCCACCCATTCTAAGTTTCCACAAACTCACCTCAATCTGTTGTGCCAACATTCTTGTAATAACCTGAACAGCCGGCATCTCCAAACTAAAAATCGCTACATTTTTCTTTTCATTCACAGCAACATGCCTTGCAATATCAAAAGCAAAAGCACTTTTTCCTACACTCGGACGAGCTGCCAAAATTATTAAATCAGATTTGTGCAAGCCTCCCAATAAATGATCAACTGACTTCAGACCAGTACTATGCCCTCTCAAAGCATTAGGATTTTTGGCATATTCATCCGCAAGTTTCATTTGCATCTCAAGTAAAGTCTCAGAATCCAAAAAGTCTGTTTTAATGCTAGATTGTGTAATTGCTAATAAATCAGATTCTAATTCATCCAAAATGTCTTCTATATCTCTTTCTTCTTGTCGTGCCAATTCATCTAGCTTTGATGCATAAGATATCAAACTTCTCCTGTGAGCATTTTCTTTAATAATTTTGATGTAATCATCAATGTTAGCCGATGTAGGAACTATTGCAGCCAAATCACCAATGTATTTACTTCCACCAACTTGCTCAAATTTCTTTTTCTTTTTGAGAGAAGCAGATAGAGTCAAAACATCAACAGCCAAATTTTTGGAAAATAAATCTCTTATTTGCTCGAATATGATTCTGTTTCTGGGTTCATAAAAATGTTTTTCATCTAGCTGATCCACCACTTTAATAAGAACTTCATTATCTATTAAAACGGCGCCCAACACAGCCTGTTCTGCTTCTAAGTTGTGTGGAGGCATTCTTTCAATCATAAATTAAGCTAATTGAACAAAAGTAATTGGAGTATCTTCTTCAGTATCAAAATCTTTTTCTTCTAAGGATATTACACTTTCTGAAACTAAATTATCAACCCCAAATTGTTTTTTTAGAACTTTAGAATACTCTTCTAAATTATTCTGAGCATCAATGACTACAAACTCTGAATTGAAATTATCAACTAAAGTTTTTAAATTTGCAGGATTAATATTACTAACCACCAAAATATTGCAGACTCCCATCAAATCTTTCACTTCCTTGGATACGGAAAAATCTTGTGGCACAAATAATGCACTCACTCCATCTACACTTATTCTAGCAAGATTTATTTTACCGGAGTATTTATCACTAGTTGCTTCAATCGCAACTATTCCAAGTCCAGAGTATTCATATTCACCGGGGGAAGAAATTATTACTTCTTTTTCATTGTAGGTGACTTTCACAATTAATGCTTTCTCTATATCATCCCACATTGCTAAAGCAACAACTTTTTTACCGGCGAATTCTACACTTCCGCCTTTTCCACGTTTTATTTTCATACCAATAGACTAAAATTTAAACATTTTAATTTTATCAAGTAATTTAACATTGGTAAAGACAAACAAAATTTAACAATATTAAAAAAAATTTTCCTTTACATTTATCATGGTTATGATATAATTGATCGTATTGTTGATATGTTATAGAAAAAATATGAAAAAAGGAATTCATCCAAAGTGGCACAAAAAAGCAAAAGTTGTTGTTAATGGTCAGGTTGTAATGCATGTGGGTTCAACTCTAGAAGAGTTAAATGTTGAAATCTGGTCTGGTAATCATCCTTTTTATACAGGTCAAGAAACACTTGTAGATACTGATAATCTTGTTGAAAAGTTTAAAGAAAAACAACAAAAAGCTCAGAGTCTTGCTCAAAAAGTAAGATCCAAAAAACAAAAAAGAGCTATGAGAACAAGAAAAACTGTAAACACTACCGGACAAGTAACCTTGAAAGATATGCTCAAAAGCGTATCGCAATAAATTCAAATGGAATATTCTAGTTATTCAGATATACTCAATCATTTTAATATTGATTTAAAATCTCTTGAAAGAGAATTTGAAGAGATAACAAAAAAGCTCCAAGATAATGTTTTTTTATCATCAGGATCTGATGAATCCATAAAAACAATTAAAAAATACAACAAAATTAAAGAGATTTTAGAAATTTGTACAAAACTAGAAACTCTTTTTTCACAAATAGAAGAAAATAAAAAATTGATGCAAGATGATGAATACAGGTCTCTAGCAGAAGAAGAAAACGAGCAAATAATGTCTAACATATCTAACTTAGCTAAAAAACTCAAAATTTTAACAATTAAACCGCTTAAAAATGATGACCAAAAAACTATAATTGAAATTAGACAAGGAGTTGGAGGAACCGAAGCAGCACTTTTTGCAGAAGATCTTTATAAAATGTATGTCAAATATATAAATAATCTTAATTGGAAAATTGAAATTTATTCAATAACATACAATACCGAAGGGGGAATAAGCGAGGTAATTTTTTTGGTTGATGAAATAGGAAGTTATGGTCATTTGCGATTTGAATCAGGAGTGCATAGAGTTCAGAGAATCCCGGCTACTGAATCATCTGGAAGAATTCATACATCAAGTGCATCAGTTGTTGTGATCCCACAAATAATAAAATCAGAAATACAAATCGACCCTCAAGATTTAAGAATTGATGTATTTCGGTCAAGCGGTCCAGGAGGTCAATCTGTAAATACCACTGATTCTGCTGTTAGAATTACTCATTTACCAACTGGAATAGTTGTTAGTTGTCAAAACGGTAAATCTCAACACAAAAACAAAGAAATGGCAATGTCAATTTTACTTAGCAAGCTACAAGAAATTGAAGATAAAAAACTTCAAAGCGAAACAGGATCAATAAGGCAAGAAGCAATCAAAAGTGGCGATAGATCTGTCAAAATAAGAACTTATAATTTTCCTCAAGGAAGAGTTACAGATCATAGAATACCCAAAACCTGGTACAATATTGAAGACATAATGAATGGAGA
This sequence comes from Candidatus Dojkabacteria bacterium, assembly GCA_025999215.1. Lineage (GTDB taxonomy): Bacteria > Patescibacteriota > Dojkabacteria > J137 > J137 > KatS3mg085. The sequence goes on along the minus strand of AP024679.1, from coordinate 384,755 downwards.
TATAGATGATATTGTAAATAGCGTCAATGATTTTTTAAGATCTCAATAACTCTAAGGCTTTTTCCATCTGCGGATCAACCCCATTTTCAAAATCCTCTATTGTATAATCAACCTCGATATCTGGGATTATTGGATTTTCTTTATTCAAAACTCTGCCTGACGGAGTGAGCCATTCTTGAAAAACTAAAATCAACATACTACCATCTTCAAAATCAATAATTATTTGCTCTACTCCCTTTCCAACAGTCGGCATACCAACAACCTCGCCTCGATTATTTTCTTGAATTGCACCTGCAAAAATTTCTGAAGCTGATGCACTACCTTCATTAACTAGCACAACTAGCTCTACATTTTCAAACTTACCCTCCCTACTATCTTTATAATAAGCGGTCCTTTGACTTTTAGATCTCTCACCATAAATTACGTTTCCTTCATTCAAAAATTCTTCCAAAATGTAACTTACTCCTGCAACCAGTCCACCAGGATTATTTCTTAAATCTACAACAATACCATCTAAATTATCAAGATTACTTACTTCAGCTACTACTTCATCCCAATTTTTCTTAAATTCATCAAGACTTGATGCATTAAACTGCGAAATATCAATTACCACCAAGCCATCTTCTTTTTCTTTCCACATTATATTTTCTACAACTATTTTATCTCGAATTATTCTAAATTCTTTAGTTTCACCCAAACCACCCTCCAGCGATCGAAAGATAGTTAACTTTACCTCAGTTCCTCTCTCTCCTCTAATCTTACTTGCTACTAACTGTGGTAATTTTCCAGTTACATCTTCATCATCAACTCTCAAAATAACATCACCAGGTAAAATCCCATTTTGGTACGCGGGCAATCCCTCCAATACTGTTTCTACGTAAGTATATTCACCATTGTATGATAATGTTACCCCAATTCCTTCAAAATTTTCCACTAAACTATCTTGATAGAGTTTAGCCTCCTCCGGGGTTAAGAAGCTAGTATATTCATCATTTAAAGAATTTATCAAGCCTTTTATTAGACCATATTCTATTTCTTTTGATTCCGGAATCTCTCCAATGTAAGTAGTATTTAGATACTTGTAAACTTCATTGAAAAGCTTAGTATCTAAATTTAAATCTTCCAAACCACCAGCTTGATATGTTGACTGATTAACTCTTTCTTGAGCAGAATTTAAAAAATTTGGAATTTTAGTCAAAGTTATCCCAAAAGCAATTCCAGCAAAAAGTGCTGAAACTACCCAAAAAGGAAAAACTTCTCTAGCCGTATCTCTAACATTTTTCATTTTGATAGCATTTTAAACTTAGACATACTGAGTGTATGGCAACAAAGCTACTTGCCTTGCTCGTTTGATAGACTTTGCAAGTTTTCTTTGGCACTTTGCGCACACCCCAGTTTTAGAAGGTGGCAAAATCCTACCTCTAGTCGTAATGAATTTTTTTAGAGTATTTATATCTTTGTAATCAATGCTATCAGGTCCACCTTGAAATGGACAAGACAAAGTTACATTTGATTGTTCAAATTGTTCTTCAACATTCTTTTTTTCTTTGGACATAACCAACCTTTAAAATTTATGACTAAAATAATTCTTCTTCATTAAAATCTTCATCAGATGATTGCTCATTGTTAGCATCATCTAAAGCTACTTCATCATCACCTTCTCTTGCGGGAAGACTTTTACCTGCTTCCCTAGCAGCTTCAATCCCAACTCCTTGTTTCTCTTTTGCATCCAAAAGCAACATGTCATTTAGCTTAACTTCGGTTCGATAAACTTTATTACCATTAGCATCAGTTTTTACTCTTGTTCGAAGTTCTCCTTCAATGTATACATACATACCAACTGCCAAGACTTGAGCGCAAATTTCAGCAAGTTTATTGAATGCAACAATGTTATGAAATTCAGCTCTTTCTTGAACCTCACCGTTAGAATCTTTCCATGAACTATTTGTTGCAACCCCGAAAGTGCACACCAAAACTCCGTTTGAAGTTTCTCTTAAGACAGGGTCTCGAGTTAAGTTTCCTATTAATATTACTTTGTTTAAAGATCTTGCCTTTGCCATGTTTTCTATAATAAAAAATAAAAATTAAAGTTGATCTTCTCTAATAATTAAATGACGTAAAAGCGCGTCATAAATTTTGAGCCAATTATTTAGTTCATTTATTTTATCAGAATCTATTGTTAATTTGTACACTAAATAATACCCTTCTTTATAACCCTTGATAGGATAAGCAAGGATTCTCTTACCCATGTTATCTTTGAGTTCTAAAGTTCCACCAAGTTTTTTTACTTCTTTACTTATCTTTGGGATAATTTTATCTTTAATATCCTCCATCAAAAGTGGCTTTAGCACTACCATTAGCTCATAATCTGTTTGCATATTACTATCTTTAACGAATAAATAATAACGATTGAATTATAATATAAATTTCACAATTAGTAAAATATTTTTACCTTTTTAAAAAAATTTTATTTAAAAACTCTAATTTGTTTGCAGAATATTCTTTTAATCTACCTGCAAAACTAGCTTTCTCTTTCACTTCTAAAAATTTAGCTAACTCTCTTTCTAATTTCATGAAAATATTTTTTTCAGTCTTATCAAATACTATAAAATTTTCAGATAAATTTAAAGTGCGGATATCATCCGGATTTTCTGCCAAAATTATAATTTTGGAATTAGCAACTATTTCTTGATTAGAATTTAAATACATAATTACCTCCATTCCTGAGTTTTTCGGCAAAGTCAAATCTATAATTACTAAATCAGGAGAGTACCTAAAAATTAAATTTAATCCTTCAATTTCGTTTTTATCTGCAAATATTTGTAATTTAAATCCATCAGCAATAAATTTACCTAAAATTCTCTTAATTTTTTGTCTAATTTCGATATTATCATCCAATATAACTACTTTCTTCATATTTTTAAGCTAAATGATATCTCTTCTTTTTAAACTTTCTGCTATGGTTTGCGGTGCAATAAACTCTAAATCACTACCAGAAGGAATTCCTTTAGCGAGTCTGGTTGTTTTAATCTGAGAGTTTATCTCTTGTATCTTCTTTTGAATATATAAAACAGTTGAATCTCCTTCCACTGTTGGATTTAGCGCAAAAACAACCTCTTTGACATTTCCAGACTTAACCCTTTGAAGCAACAGTGAAATTGTTAAATCATCAGGCGTAACCCCATTGATCGGTGAAATTACACCTTGCAAAACGTGATAAAGACCATTATAAACTTTTGTATCTTCAATACTATAAAGATCTAGAGAATCTTCAACTACCACAATCGTTTCTTTGTCTCTTTTTGGATCATTGCAAATATCACAAATGTTTTGACTAGCAACATTTCCGCACTCCTTGCAAACTGTAATTACTCTCAGCATTTTGTTGATGGAGTCTACCAAATTTTGAGCATTTTGTTTACCTTTAATAGCCGCAAATAATCCCAAGCGATAAGATAATTTTGGTCCAATCCCAGGAAAACTGGAGAACATTTCACTTACTCTTTGTATTTCTTGAGGTAACCTTGCCATTACGAAAACAAATCTTTTAAATCGTCCAAGCTTGTTGAACTAGCAATCTCTTTTTCTAAGTTCTTTTTAGCAGTTTGCATTGCTTGTTTAACGCTATCTTCAATTATTGTTTTTAATTTTTCCAACTGTTCGCTCGTTAATTCATCACCTAATTCACTTGATAAACTTTCAACATTTAACTCAGTAGCAACCACTTCCCCTAAACCATTTAACAAAACTCTAAAAATATCCTTATCATCTGAACCAACAACTTCCATCTTTTTCATTTTCTTTTGTGCCTGTCGAGCTTTTAAAGCTAATTTCGTTGTATCAAGAATTCCCATACAAAAATTTTAAAAAATAAACTATAGAATAATACTTTCAACCAAATCTGAATTATCTTCTTCTTGATCAAGATTATTTTCCAACACCCTAAAAATTATATCAATTTCACCAAAACCATGCTCTTTTAAAGCGCTTAACAATAAATTTTTTTTATCAGCTTTATCTAAAAAATTCACAATCTCCTCCTCACACTCTATCTCAATTTTACCATTTTTATTAGTTATTTTGGTAGTTTGTAGCTGAGTTTTTATAATCATTGGTAATTTTTCACTTTGTAACAAAATTTGGCGTAAATCACCTACTCTATTATTTTGATCAGGTTCTTCATTCTGTTTAATTTCTTCGATTTTTTTTTCTTTTTTTACTCTAGGTTCGTTTTTTCTCTCTACACTACTTTCTACCAAATTGGTTAAATTACCAGAATTTTGAGTTAATTCAAAAATAGCTACTTTAAGTGGAAATAGTTTATCATTTAGATACTTCATATCCAATTTTGCTTGTATTAGTAACTTAGAAATTTTAATTAAAACTCCTCTATTTACTCTACCTTCTATTAAAAGCTCTTCCAAATAACTTAAAACTTGGTCTATAAAAACAGAAACATTTTGCCCTTGAGAATTTACATTTTCAATAATCTCTAAGGCTTTTTCATGGTTTTTCTCAATTAAGCTATTTAAAAACTTCCTAACAATATCTTCTGGCACTAGTCCTAAGACTTCAAAAACATAATCTTTAGAAATCATTTGACCACCTGCGCTACTTAGTATTTTACCAACCAAACTTTCTGCATCCCTAAAACTTCCCTTTGAGTGATTATAAATGATTTCATAAACCTGCTCTTCAACATCAAGACCCTCTTGAGCAAAAATTTTTGTTAGTTTTTCTATAACTTTTGCTTTGTCTGCCAATCTGAAATCAAATCTCTGGACTCTTGAAAGAATTGTTATAGGCAATTTATGAGCTTCAGTAGTTGCAAGCACAAACAACACATGATTTGGTGGTTCTTCGAGAGTTTTTAAAAGCGCATTGAAAGCATCCTTAGTCAACATGTGCGCTTCATCAATTATGTAAATTTTTTTGTTAAAACTATTAGGCGCAAAATTAATTCCGTCTTTAAGAGTCCTAATTTCTTCAATTCCCCGATTGGAAGCAGCATCCATTTCAATGACATCCAGTGCGCTTCCTGAATTCACTTCAAGACACACACTACACTCATTACATACATCTTCATTTTCATGGAAATTAACACAATTCACAGCTTTGGCAAGTAATCTAGCCATTGTAGTTTTGCCTGTACCTCGAGGTCCACTAAACAGGTACGCATGAGAAAGTTTGTCTTGTTTTATTGCCTCTTTGAGTATTTTGACTACATGATCTTGCCCTAAAACATCTGAGAATGTTTGAGGTCTGTATTTTCTATATACAACACTCATTAATTAAGTTTTTAACTGGGAATATTTTAGCATAACTTCAAAAAATGTTTTTACTTATTTCTCCTCCTCATCCTAGCTCTTCGTTTTTTTGCCTTTTGCCAAACTTTTTTTACTTGATGCCTCTCAACAGAAGGTGGAATGTAATATCGTTTTTTTTGCAATGCTTCAATTATACCCTCACGCATAGCTTCTCTCCAAAGCAATCTGAGAGCTAAATCAATTGACATGTCTTCGTGAACTATTACTGACATAAACTATTGTTTTATAAAAATTACAAGTTGATTATAACAAAATTTTTTACTTTTTCAAATAGTATTTAAATTCTTCTTAAAAATTAATCCAACCAAGCTGAATTACGTCCTTGATTGTAACCAAAATTCCAAAAATAATCAACACAATAAAACCTGCTGTATTAATAATGGATAAAACTCTATCGGGAATAGGTCGCCTAATCAGAGATTCAATCGTGATCACAACTACTTGCCCACCATCAAGCGCTGGAAAAGGTAAAATGTTAAATGTTGCTAAAGCCAAACTGATTAAACCTGCTAACGGAACCAAAAAACTGAACGCTTGGAGTTCAACGACTTGGCCTACTTGATCACCAACTTGAGCAACACCACCAAACGAATTAGATATCTCTGTCAAATCACCTGTTTGCTGCGCAGTTGTAAAAATATTTGCAAGCGCAACAAATTGATATCGTGTTAAATCATAAACCATAAAAACTCCTGATAAGATACTTGGCTTGTACTGAATAAAATAAGCAGACCTATTAGTTTCACTATCATAAATTACAGCATAACCATATTCGTATTGGGCTAATAAAGCTTTCAAATAAATTTTAAATTCTTCGCCATTTATGTTTATTTTATCTTGAAGAATTGGAGTAAATTTTATTTCAACCTCTTGCCCGTTTCTTAAAATTTTTAAATTAATCTCTTTTCCTTCATTTTGATCAATTATTTTATTAAATTCATCTGGGCTATTTGGAACAATTCCATTAATGCTAATTACTTGATCGCCAGGATATATTAAATTTTTCAATGGGCTGGTTTCATCAACATCAACTATGTAAACGTTACTTACTTGAGGACTTTGATTATCACCAAGAACTAATTCTAAATTTTGGATTTCAAAATTCTCTAAATCTATCGCTTCAACTTGCACAATTTTTCCTATGTTTTGATCAAAAAGATCCTTAAACTGTTGATAGTTTTCAAATCTTTGATTGTTAATTGATATTATTGTAAGTTCATCTTGATCCCAATAAGCAGCAATTGGTGAATTTGGAGATATATCAGCAAAAGTTACAGGGTATGCATCAATTACTTTCTCTACATTACTAAATTGAAAATCGCCAAATTTAGGTACAACAAACCTATAATTTGAACTAGATAATGAAATTGCAAAAAATACAACTGCAAACAACAAGTTCATCAGCACTCCTGCAACTAGAATAAAAAATTTTGATAAGTAAGGCTTTGATCTGAAACTATCTGGTCCAGTATCGCTTTGCTCCCCTTCAAGTTGCACATAACCACCCAGAGGCACTATTCCAATTTTATACTTTGTTTCACCTTTTACAAATTGAAAAATTGACTTTCCAAATCCAATTGAAAATTCTTTGACTTTAACACCGGTCAACCTTGCTGCTGCAAAGTGTCCAAACTCGTGTATAAAAACAAGAAAACTAATTATTAACAGCGTTATTGTGGTGGTGATAAAAAAAGTCATGTTTGCTTTAGAGCTTCATAATTGATTCTTCTTTATTTTTAGCTATGTTGTCTAACTTAGCTATATAATCGTCTATATGTTTTTGAATGCTTTTTTCATCTCTTTTTTGTTCGTCTTCTGATACACCGTCTAACTCCCCTAAGTCTTTCAAAAAATCTTGTCTAACTTGTCTAATTTTTATTTTATACTCTTCTAACAATCTTCTTAACTCTTTTACACTTGCAAGCCTAACCTCTTCGGTAAGAGGAGAAAATCTTAATCTAATATGATCTTTTTCTATAATTATAGATGCACCCAAATTTGCATCTCTAATAGCTTCTTCAACATTCGGTACAACACTTTTATCCCAAATATTTATTCTTACATTTAGGGCATCTTCTATCATAACATTTGCAACTGCGGTCAATTTATTCTTTGTTCCATAAGCATTGACTTCAATGTTTTCAAAAATATCCATACTAGCTTTTCCAGATCGAATTTTTTTAATCTCTGTCTCAAAGGACTTTACTATTTTTTCTAATTTGTTTTTGAGTTCTGCTTCGTTGTAAAGCATTTTTATGATAGTAAAAAATAAAGTCTAAAATTACTCTTTAGCTTCGCTAAATACAACAGGCTTTCCTAATTCAAATCTATAAAAATATCTAATAACAATCTTCTCACCAATTTTTGCAACCATCTCGTTTAAATAATCTTCTACCGTTTTACTATCATCTGAAAACAGAGATTGTTTAAGCAACACATTTTCTTCATAAAATTTTTGCATTTTACCTTCAACTATTTTTTGTTTTACCTCTTCAGGTTTACCTTCCAGCTCTTTTTCAAAAACAGCTTTTTCCTTCTCCACTAAACTTGAATCAAGATCTTCTAAGCTAATTGCTCGAGGATTCATAGCCGCAATATGAACTGCCAAATCTTTCGCAAATTTTTGCAAATCTTCAGAGTTAGCAGCAAAATCAGTTTCTGTATTAACTTCAACAACCACAACCAACCTATTGTTGTGATGAACATAAGTTGAAATAATTCCTTCATTAGCTTGCTTTCCAGCTCTTTTTTCCCCTTTAGTAACGCCTTTTTGCCTCAAATATATTATCGCTTTTTCTACATCTCCGTTAGATTCTTCTAAAGCTTCTTGAATAGCGCTGATACCTGCGCCTGTTTTTTCTCTTAGCTCTTTTATTAATTCTATAGACATATTTTTTTAATTAACAAATTAAAATTATTTTTCTTGCTCTTTAGCTTTTTGAACTTTTTCCAAAATTCCTTTTGCTTGTACTTTTTCAGCTTTCTTTCTTACACTCTTAACTTGTTTCTTTACAGTAACCTTTTTTGGTGATGAATCTTCTTCATTTGCAACAACAGTACTCTCACTATCACTTTCATCTTCCGAATGTAATACTGCAATCTGTTTCTCTAGATAATTTTCAAGATGATGTTGCACGCCTTTACCTTTATTGCCTTCAAGCACAGCATCAGCAAAAACCTTAATCATCATTTCTAAAACCTTTAGTGCATCATCATTTGAAGGTACTGGATAATTTACAAGCTCTGGATCAACATTAGTATCAACCAATGCAACCACAGGAATACCTAACTGCCTACACTCTTTCAAAGCGCCACGATCGTATTTAATATCAACTATCACAGCAGCAACAGGCTTAGATTTCATTTGCTTAACACCAGAGTATAGTTTATCTAACCTAGACCATTCTTTTTTCATTTGAGAAATTTCAAACTTAGTTCTATCTTTAACGCCTTCTTCAAACTGCCTTTCAAGTTCATTCAATTTATTTATACTTTTTTGTATAACTTCAAAATTAGTCAAAAGCCCTCCTGCCCATCTCCGATCAACAAAATGAGCTCCCGCTCTTACCGCTTCTCGTCTAACTATCGCTTGAGCTTGCTTTTTGGTTCCCACAAACAAAACTTCTCCCTTTGATGCAATATTTACCAAAAATTCTACAGCCTTTTGTAAATTTTCAAGAGTTTGGGTTACATCAATAATGTGGATTTTTTCTTTTGATGTAAAAATGAAATCACGCATTTTGGGATTCCATCTTTTTGTTTCGTGTCCAAATTGAACACCAGCCTCAAGCATTTCTTCAATTGAAGGTAATTTAACCTTAACTTGGTCTGAAGCTTTTGAGGCTTTATCGTCTGACACTTTTGCGTCAGTTTTTTTCTCTTTTTCCTTCGCCATAAATTTCCTTTAATAAATAAAATCTTCCGCATGATAACTTCAATGTTTTGAAGCAAGGAAAACTCATGCGTGCTGGTTTAATTAAATTATAACTAAATTGACTGGGTTTTGCAAACCGGTTTTTTACTTTTTATTAATTTTTTTTATATCTTTAACCTTTGGATAGTCAGGATGTGCCCAAAATTCTCCAAACCTACCTTTTTTGAGTATATACAATCTACCATCATCAGTTTTAGGCGGATCACCATAAATCTCTTTAATTTTTTCATCTGTAAATTCCAAAGGTCTTGCATCTTTAACTTTAGGATAATCTGGATGTGCCCAAAATTTTCCATATCTACCCTCTTTCAGAACATAAGATCTCCCATCCTCAGTCTGAGGAGCAGGTTTGTAGGTCTGTTTAAACTCTTCTGATTGAGATTCATTTTCTATTTCTTTTTGCGTTTTACCATCAATTGATCTAATTCCATCACAGTCCGGAAAGTCTACACAGCTTAAAAATCTACCGTTTTTACCTAATTTAATTACCATTTGTTTTGAGCATTTAGGGCATTTGATAGATTCATCAGCTTTTCCAAAAATTTTAAATTCATCACGTGTTATCAATTTTTCATTTTCAGATAATTTTTTTTCAAAAGGGAAATAAAAATTTTTAATCATCTCTTTCCAATCTTTTTCACCGTTGGCAATTAAATCCAAACTCTCCTCCATTTCAGCAGTAAAGTTGTAATCTACAATCTCTTGAAAATATTTTGTCAATAAAGCATTTACAACCCTACCCATATCAGTTGGTGCCAAATATCTATCAATTTTTTCAACATATTTTCTGGATAAAATAGTAGATATAATACTCGCGTAAGTAGAAGGTCTACCAATTCCTAACTCTTCAAGTTTTTTAATAAGTGTTGCTTCAGTATAACGAGCAGGTGGTGTTGTAAATTTTTGTTGAGCATGCAACAAAACTGGATAAATTTCTTGAGATTCTTTTAAATCAGGCAAGTTTTTTTCACTAAAATTAGTTTCAACAACCTTCAAGTACCCATCAAAAATTATTCTACTGCCCAGAGCTTCAAATTCGTAATCTGATATCAAGGTTTTTACCTTTATATTTTCAATTTTTGCAGGAGCCATTTGGGAAGCTAAGGCATACGACCAAATTATTTTGTAAATATTTTTATATTCTTGATCTAAATTTAAGTCTTTTGGAGTTAATTTAAAATCAACAGGTCTAATACACTCATGAGCTTCTTGAGCATTTTTGGAATTAGCTTTAAAGCTTCTAACTTTTTCATTAAGATACTTTTCTCCAAAACTTTTTTGAATATAACTTCTTGCTTTTGTAATAGCATCACTAGACATATGAGTTGAATCAGTCCTCATGTATGTAATAAAACCGTTTTCATAGAGCTTTTGCGCAATATTCATAGTTTTTTTTGCACTATATCCAAATTTATTAACCGCAACTCTTTGAAGCGTGCTAGTAATCAATGGCGGAGAAGGTTTTTTTAGTGTTTCAGTTTTATTAACTTCACTTATTTCCCAAACTTTTTGGTTTATAGAATTTAAAATTTCTTTCGCCTGAGATTCATTTTCAATTTTTATTTTTTTATTTTTGTATTTGGTTAGTGAAAAATTTATTAAATTAGAAGTATCATCATTTGGTGCAACTTTATTGTCTGCCAAAACTATGTCTGTTTTGATGCTTTTGTTATGTTTTTTAGTTTGAGCATAAACATTTATATTCCAAAATTCTTCTGCAACAAAAGCTTCTCTTTCTTCTTCCTTTTCCACAATCAACCTCAAAGCTACCGATTGCACTCTACCAGCCGACAAACCAAACTGTATTTTTTTCCATAGTAGCGGTGATAATTTATACCCAACCAATCTATCCAATACTCTGCGCGCTTGTTGAGCATTTACTAGGTTCATGTTTATTCCTCTAGGATTTTTTAAAGCATTTTGAAGCGCTTGTTTGGATATTTCACTAAAAACGATTCTTAAAATTTTTTTACTGCCTTTTGGTTTAGCATTTTTATCAATAACATTAAGCTTATTCGCAATGTGCCAACCTATGGCCTCACCCTCACGGTCCAAATCTACTGCAAGAACAACTGTATCGCAATTTTTTAGCTCTTTTTTTATATTTTTCAAAACAGCAGGCTTTGTAACCTCATACTGCGGTTCAAAGTTATTTTCTATGTCTATTCCCAAACTTGATTTTGGAAGATCTACCACATGCCCTTTTGAAGCAATAACTTTGTAGTCTTTACCTAAGTACCTTGAAATAGTCTTGGCTTTTGATGGACTTTCAACTATTACTAAATTCATAAATCTAATTTAACACAAAATTTTATCTTGTAAACTCCGGGCATTCTACCACGACATTGACGATATTACAAAATTTGAATTATGATTAAAAAATTAATAGCAAAATTTTACAGAGAAAAAGAGTTTCTAAGATAAAGTATAAGCGCCTCCAACTCTTTCAATTAGTCCTAAAAGCTCCAGCTCACCTAAAAGTGATAAATAGTTGTTTTTTTGAGTAATTTTACCTACTTCATCGGGTGTTAGCATATTATTTTTTTGAAAAATATCTAGCAACTCTTCCAAATCTTGTCTTAATTTGGGTCTATTTGATTTTGATGTGCTTATTTTTTTTAAATTAAGCGCTTCCAAAATTTGATTAAAATTATGTAACAAGCAAGCCTCACCTTGAGTTATAAGCATATTGGTGCCATTTGACATTTCTGAAAAAATATTTCCAGGAACTGCAAATACGTCTCGGTTATTATCTAGCGCCAATCGAGCTGTAATCAAGGCGCCGCTTTTTTGGCCCGCTTCAACTATAACAGTAACTTTCGACATTCCTGCAATGATACGATTTCTTGATGCAAACATTCCTGGAACTACATTTGTATCATTGGGGTATTCACTCAAGACAAGATTTTCCTTATGCACAATCTCATCAAAGAGTGCTTGATTAGATTTAGGAGTTATATTATCAATACCAGAACCCAAAATAGCAACAGTTTTTATATTTCTTTTCAAACTTTCATAATGAACAAAAGAATCAATCCCTAATGCCATGCCACTCACGGTAAATACAGGATAACCTTCCAAAAACTCTATTAATTTTTGCGTTACTTTCTTTCCGTAAGCGCTTGATTTTCTTGTTCCAACAATGCTAATACCTACATTATTTAAAAAATCTAAATTACCTTTATAAAAAAGTCTAACTGGTGGATCATATATTTGTTTTAACAAATTTGGATAAACAGCATCCCAAATTGTAATTATATTATCCTCTTCTTCTTTTTCTTGCGATAAAGCCTTGAAAATTATTTTTTTTATATCATTAGGTATTTTTTCATTTTTTTCAAAATTATTTACTAAATCATTAAAATCTGGAAATAATCTAAACAACTTAACTACAGTCATATTGCCTACACCGTTATGACTCAATAAGTAATTTACAAAACTAGCTCTCTTTCTCATTTTAAATTGAAAATTTTTGAAAAATATTATCTACTTATACCTAAATTAAATTGGTATTTCTTTGTATCAAACTACAATAAAAATATTTTTTCGAAATAATAAAAGTATGTTATACTTTACCCGTACTTTAGTAAGAACTGAGCTGGAGTAGCTCAGCTGGTAGAGCAGCTGTTTTGTAAACAGCGGGTCGAGGGTTCGAGTCCCTCCTCCAGCTCAGTTCCTACTGAGAAACCGGGGTTGGCAGAGTGGTCAATTGCACCTGACTGTAAATCAGGCGCCCTCAGGGCTACGGAGGTTCGAATCCTTCACCCCGGATTTAATCCTTGCCATCATAGCTCAGTTGGTAGAGCGCACCCATGGTAAGGGTGAGGTCCGCGGTTCAAGCCCGCGTGATGGCTTGTCAAATTTTTGACATTTTATTTTTTTTTGTTAAAATACGTTAGCTTTTATAAATTAAACTATGTCTAGACAATGTGATTTAAGCGGTAAAAAAACTGCCTTTGGCCACAGTAAAAAACACAGAAGAGGTTCTTCGGGGGGAGGTGGACAATGGAGATTTAAAGCGCCAACAACTAACAGAACTTGGAGGCCAAACTTGCGGAAGCTAAAAGTTGTAATGAACGGTACTCCAGTGACAATTAAAGTTTCCATGAAAATGTATAAGAAGTTAAAAAAAATGTCTCAACATCAAAAAAACCCTCAGATAGTTTTACAAAAATAAAATATGTTGGTATATGGTAGAAATGTAGTTTTAGAAGCGCTAAGATCAGATAGTACGCGGGTTTTTGAGATAAAACTTCAAGAAGGAACTCAAGTTGATCAAAAAATAAAAGAAATTATAAATATTGCTAATTTAAAAAAAATTCCCATTCAAAAGATTGGTTTGCAGTCACTACATCATTTAACTTCAAAAGCTAATCATCAAGGAATTGTAGCTGAAGTTGAATTGAGAACTTATCAATCAATCAAAAAATTTTTAAATCAAAGTAAATCTTTCAAACATAACGCATTTATATATGTAAGTGAAAGCCAACTATCCCAAAATCTAGGCGCCATTGCCCGCACAGCAGAAGTTGCTGGTTTTAGAGGGATAATAATACCTCCAAAGCAAAATATAACCTCTGAGGCAATTAAGATTTCTACTGGCGCACTATTTAATTTACCTATCATTAGGGATTCATTATTTAACACAATAAAAACTTTGAAAAAAAATGAATTTTGGATATATGGAATTGAAAGAGATGGTAAAATCTATTGTAAAACAAATATTGATAAAAAAGCTTTGTTTATAATAGGGGGTGAAGATAAATCGCTAAGTGAAGCTATTAGAAAGCAATGTGATGAAATTTTAGAAATACCGCAATTTGGCAACATCAACTCACTCAATATGAGTGTAGCGACAGGAATAATTATTTTTGAATATATACGGCAAAATTATGTTTAAGGAAGATAACCAAATATGGTTTTACTTAATTGGTATCATAATTATGTTTGGATTGTTGTTTACAATCTCTAGAGAAATATGGGTTCCGCTCATTTATCAAGAAAAAACACTAGATGATGTTATCCCCATAAAATTTGCTGAAAGGCCAGATTTTATTATATCTACACAGTCAGATTATTTTGCAAGAGTGAGAACAAATTTTGGAGAATTTACAATTGACTTATACGAAAAGAGAGCTCCTCAAAATGTTAATAACTTTGTTTTTCTTGCTAACAAAAAATACTACAACCAAACAAAAGTTCACAGGCTAATACCTAATCTACTTTTCCAAATGGGCGATAGAAATACTTTAGATGATGATCCAACAAACGATGGAAAAGGTAATGCTGGATATTTTATTGAGGATGAAATAAACTGGGATGCCCTTGACTTGTCACAAGAGAAAAGAGAAAAATTAAAAAAAGATGGTTATGAATCAACACCTGGATTACTATCAGCCCCCCTTGAAAGATTGAGTGTAGCCATGGCATCAAGTGGTCCAAATACCAATAGTTCACAGTTTTTTATCGTTACTGCTCAAGTTGATGATCCACGAATTGAAGAAATGAATGGAAAATTTACAGTGATTGGTAAAGTTGTATCAGGAGGTGATATAATTGATACAATAAACTCTGTCCCTGTGGATAATTCCGACCCCAAAAAACCTACTCCAACACAAGATATAGTTATATTGTCTATAGAAATTTATACTAGGTAACCCCCACAAAAAATAATTTTTAAATATTTTTTATGAAAAAGTCTTTCCAAATAGGCTTGTGGTTTCTTATTTTGTTACTCTTAATAAGCTCAACTTTTTTCTCTCTTTATTTATCACTTGAGTCAAAGGGTGAATTGACTTTTATTGATAAAGAACCAGTTAGTGGTGTTTTTACTAAGGAAGTAGTTTATGTTTCAGGGGCGGTTATGAATCCTGGAATTTATGAGATAAATGCAAATCAAAGAGTTTGGGATATAATTCAATTGGCAGGTGGCTTCAGTGATGAATATGACATCTCTTATGTAAATGAACAATTAAATCTTGCACAAAAAGTAAATGATGGAATGCACATTTATATACCTTTTAAAAATTCTGAAAATTTAGAGCAAACTATCAACAAAGTTAGCATAAATTCTTCCAGTTTATCAGAACTTGTTGCTCTTGATGGAGTTGGAGAATCAACAGCCCAAAAAATCATAGAAAATAGACCTTACAGCTCAATTAATGATTTAATGAAAGTTCCAGGAATAGGTGAAGCAACACTCAATAAACTTAAGCCATTTATAACTTTATGAAAAAAATTTTACACTACTTTAAATTTCTTCCTTTTAGAATAATTTTTTTTGTTAAAGATATTTCGAGAAATACGATTGGATTAATTGAACTTTCTTTTGTAATTGGAGTTTTATCAAGCTTTAATTATCTTTTTGGGTTCTGTCTCGTAATTTTAGTTTTAATACAAGAAAAATTTTTAAAAATTTTTGTAATTTTCGGAATTTTTTTATTTGCTTATTTGTTCACACAAAATTATGTAAATGATAGAATTAACGAAACTCGGCTTAATTATCAAGAAAAGATATACCAGGCAACAGTTGTTGAGGAAGGTAAACAAAATAATTACTCACAGAGAGTGATTCTAAACGTTGAAACTTTAAAATCTAATGTTATTACTGAATTAAACAAATACCCTACCCTTTTGCCAGGACAGAAACTAAGCGTTAAGTTACAAATTAATCCTATTACTGAAAAATATAATAAAAGTTATGTTCAATATTTAAATTCTAAAAATATTTTTTTGGAAGCGGAAGGTGAAATTGTTGATTTACAAAATGAAAAAAACATTATTCTTTTTTTTGCCGAAATTAAACAAAAAATAATTAATAAAATCAAACTCAATACTAATGAGCCAGAAACAGCTTTGTTCGTTGGAATAACTACTGGTTTTGATAATGAATTTTCTGACGAATACAAACAAATGCTTCAAAAAACCGGAACTTCTCATATAGTGGCCGTATCTGGTTTTAATTTTATGATCATATTCTCAATTATTATGTCACTCAAAAAACAAATTAACAGAAGAGTTTTACTATTCATATCTTTCTTTGTAATGTTAAGTTATTTACTTTTCGTTGGAACAACAAATTTTCCGGCAATGCGAGCATCAATCATGATAAGCTTTATAATTTTCTCTGAACTACTCGGAAGACCTAAACTTTCACTTCAAGGATTACTATTAAGCTTAATGATAATTTTATTATTAAACCCTTTAACTCTCAAAAATGTGAGCTTTCAGTTATCTTTTATGGCAACTCTATCAATAATTTTATTTAATAATAAACTCAAAATTATTTTAGAAAAATATTTACCCAGTTTAATTTCAGAAATTGCAAGTATATCCACTGTAGCTTTTTTAGGCACTAGCCCAATTGTGATTTACTATTTTAATCAGCAAAGCTTAATATCTATATTAGCTAACTTAGCTATATCTGAGATTGTAAGCTTAGCAACTATAACCAGTATAATCAGTATAATTTTATACCCTATTCCTTTTTTATCAAAAATTTTATTTAGCTTGGTTGAATCCATTCTTAAAATAGCTAACTTAGCTATAAATTTATTTAGTAACTTTCCAGAATATTACATCTCAAATTATTATCTGGCAATTTTTATTATGATTATCTTTTTTATTCTTATTGATTTTACATATTTAACAAATGATAAAAACTAAAATTTTAATACTGCTTGTTCTCATAAACTTCTTTTCTTTCAATTTGTATAAGTTATATCAGATTGAAAGTTTTAAAAATGATAATTTTGAAATAAAATTTTTAGATGCAGGTCAAGGCGACAGTATATTAATCAAAACCCCTTTAAATCACTTAGTTTTAATTGACACTGGGAAGGAAAATATAGCTCTCAAAAACCTCAACAAAGCCATTCCTTATATCAAATATATTGACCTTGTAATCATTACACATGCGGATTCTGATCATTTCGAAAATTTATCCAATATTCTTTCACGGTATAGCGTTGGGAAAATTTTTATTAACCATACCACAAAGTCAAACGATTATATTAAATTACTGAAAAACAAGCTTAACAAACAAAATATTTACGGCTTAGACTCTTCAAATGATTTTTATTTTGATAAAGTTTTTTTTGATGTTGTTTGGCCAAATTCTCCATATGCTGAGCTAGTTGAAAATCTTGACAGCAATGACGCTTCAATATCAATTTTAATAAATTATAAAAACTTCAAAATTTTTACTGCAGGAGATTTAGGTAATAATTACGAAAACTTATTAGTCGATAAATTAGGAAAAATAAATGTTTTAAAAGCATCTCACCATGGAAGTCTTACATCGACCAGCGAAACTTTTGTGGAAAACATTAACCCTGATTTTGTAATAATCTCAGCAGGTGCCAACAATCAATACAATCACCCTCACCCAGATGTAATCAAAAACATATCAAAAGTTACCAAAAATATTTTTGACACAAGCAAACATGGAACTATAAAATTTATAGTAAAATAAAATTACAAAAAATAATTGCAAAATCAAAAACTTTTATTTATAATTAACTGCTTTTACAATTTTGTTATGGCAAAGAAAAAAAATAAAAAAACAAATGTGTATAGATTTTACAACAAAGAAACAGGTGAGCATTACACCGTCAGGTTAAGTAAAAATGCTTTTGAGAAATTATTAAAAAACCCTATTAAAAAGTACAGTCGAAAATTAGGAAAACACGTAGAATTTGAATTAACAAAGAAGGTTAAATAGCTAGGATCTTGGAGTACGGGTGTGGTGAAATTGGTATCACAACGGTCTCCAAAACCGTTTTTCTAGGTTCGAGTCCTAGCACCCGTGTATTATTATTGTTATAATTACCTAATGAAATTACCTTTAATGATTTTCTCTTTTTTCGAGAAAACAATACAAGAACTTAAAAAAGTAGATTGGTTGTCAAAAAAAGAAACAGTATCGTATACCATTACTGTGCTTTTTTTCTTGACGGCCGGTACTATTTTAATAGCAGGCATTGATGCAATTTTTACTGAAATACGCTCTTGGTTATTTTTAACAAGTATATTATAATTGTAATTATGAGTGAAAAAGATACAGAAAAAAATTTGAATGAACAAATAAACACCGAAAAGAACACCAACAAAAAAGGTGAAAAATATAGGTGGTATATAATCAATGGCAAATCTGGACAAGAAAAAAAGATAGCGAAACTAATTGAACAAAGAATAGTTGCTAATAATTTGGAGGATAATGTTGCTTCAATAGTGGTACCAACTCAAGAAAAAATTGTTATTAAAAAAGGAAAAAAGCAAACAGTTGAAGAGAGGGTTTATCCCGGCTACATTCTAATCAAAATGGTAGCTACAGAAGAAGTTTTGCATATAATTAGAAATACTGAAGGCGTTAGAGGTTTTATTGGTTCAGTTTCTCATTCACATAAGCCAACTCCTCTTACAGATAAAGAAATAGAATCATTCACTCAAATTAAACAACCAACGACTTACCAATCACCTTTTTCTATTAACGATGCTGTAAAGGTGGTTGATGGTCCATTTAAAGATTTTGTCGGTAGCATTCAAAATATTAATGAAAGTAAGGGACAA
Source organism: Candidatus Dojkabacteria bacterium (assembly GCA_025999215.1). Classification (GTDB taxonomy): domain Bacteria; phylum Patescibacteriota; class Dojkabacteria; order J137; family J137; genus KatS3mg085. Next base: position 365,924 of record AP024679.1, on the reverse strand, counting down.
GTCACAGTCTTGATTTCAATGTTCGGACGTGAGGTTCCTGTAGAATTAGATTTTTTACAAGTTACAAAAATATAGAATGGCAAAAGAATTAGTTAAATCATTAAAATTACTTATACCTGCAGGTAAAGCTAACCCAGCTCCACCTTTGGGTCCAATGCTTGGACAAAACGGAATTGATATTCAGTCTTTTTGCAGCGAATTTAATGAAAAAACGCGAGACATGGGAGATAGTGTTATTCCTGTAATTGTCCATGTATACAAAGATAGATCTTTTAAAATGGTTATCAAAAAACCAACGGTTGTGAGTATGCTTAAGAAAAAAGCAAATATACAAAAAGGATCTTCAAATCCTTCAACAAACAAAGTTGGTAAAATATCCAAACAAGCATTAAAAGAAATTGCAGAAATAAAATTAGCCGATTTCAACACAAACAATTTAGATTCAGCAATAAAAATTGTTGAAGGAACGGCAAAAAGTCTTGGTTTAGAAATTACTGATTAAAATATGAATAATAAAACAAAAAAATTTAGAGAAGAATTTCAATTAGGAGAACTAAAAACTTTAGATGAAGCAATCAGCTTACTTCCAAAAGTTTCATATTCCAAATTTGTTGGTAGCGTTGATATTGATATTCAGCTTAATCTAAAAGAAAGCCAGAAAAAAGAAAGTTTGCGTGGAAGTGTTAGTTTACCTCATCAAGTTGGCGAAGCGCAAAAAGTTATAGTTTTTGCCGACAAAAAAGAAGCTGATGATGCCAAAAAAGCAGGAGCTGTTGAAGCAGGTCTAGATGATTTGATAGAGAAAGTTATAAATGGTGAAGTTGAGTACGATGTTGTGATTGCTACACCAGCCGTAATGCCCAAAATTGCCAAATTAGGAAAAATTCTTGGTCCAAAAGGTTTGATGCCAAATCCACAGAATGGTACAATTACACAAAATGTTGTTGAAGCAGTAGAAAGCTTCAAATCAGGTCGGGTTAACTTTAGAATGACTCAAGAACAAGGAACTGTTAGAGGTAGAGTTGCAAAATTGGATATGGAACCAAATCAAATTAAAGATAACATTTTATCATTTATAAGAGCAGTAAACAGTGAAGCTAAGAAGTTTTCTAGTAACCCAATCAAACAGGTTGTACTAAAACCTACAATGGGGGCTAGCATTAGAGTGGATGTTTATGATATAATGAATCAAATTTAAATTATACGTTTAAGACAGGTTTAAGACAGCAGGTTGCTTTGATGCATAAATCCTGCCGAGACGCTGAAGCTAAACATATTTTTTGTTAGTGCGTCTCTGTGGTGGACGCTTTTTTGTTTTTATAATAAATACTTATGGCTAAAAATAAAAATCAGAAAAAAGAGATAATAGACTACTACACTGAAAAATTACAAAACGCTGAGTGTATAGTGGTGGTAAAACCTGAAAGACTCACGCCAAATGAAGTGAATAATTTTAGAAAAAAGCTCTATGATTTTGGTGGATCTTTTCATGTAGTTAAAAATACATTGTTTAAAATAGCACTTAAAAATGCAAAGTTACCTGAAATTGATGGTCTTGATAATGGAATGAATGCTGTAATGTTTACAACAGAAGATTATGTAAATGCAAGTAAAGCCCTCAAAGCTTTTATTGAAGAAACAAAAGAAGAAAAAGACCCTCGTGTCAAAATTGTAAAAGGAATTTTAAATGGAGAATTGTTAGAAAAAGATATGGTCGAGCAGCTTGCTGACATACCTACAGTTCAAGGTAGTGTCGCAATGATTTTGGGAATACTTGATCAAGCTGTGGCTGGAGTCGCAAATGTTTTACAAAACAGTGTGCAGTCTTATGTATCTATAATCGACCAAGCTTTTAAAGACAAAAATTAAATTTATATTTTATTTTAAATACAATGGCTGAAGAAAAAAAAGTAAGCAGTAAAGTACAAGCTATCGTTGATAGCATAAAAGAACTCTCAGTAGTGGAGGCTTTTGAACTTAAAAAAGCTTTGGAAGAAGAGTTTGATGTTACAGCAGCAGCTCCTATGGCTGTAGGAATGCCCGTTGCTGGGGCGGCTGGTGCAGAACCTCAAGAAGAAAAAACTGAGTTTGATGTAGTTTTGACAGGTGTAGGGTCACCAGCAAATAAAATAGCTGTAATTAAAGTTGTTAAAAATATCACAGGCTTAGGTTTGGCTGAAGCGAAAGCTTTGGTTGACTCTGCTCCAAAACCAGTTAAAGAAGGTGTAAAGAAAGAAGATGCTGAAAAAGTAAAGAAAGAATTAGAAGAAGCTGGAGCAACTGTAGAATTGAAATAATTCTTTGACAAAAACTTAACAAACAGGCGGGGTTATTTCCCCGCCTGTTTGTTTTAAAAAATAGAAAATTTTTAAGAAATATGGTATAATTTGCGAGTTAATTAATATCTATGGATGTAATTTGGAATATACTTTTGGATGCTGGAGTAACAGAGATTGATTCAATTAAACAAACCTTTTTGTTGTTGATGATGCTTCCAATTGTTTCGACTTTGGTTGGATTTAGCAGACACTTACTTGGGCTCAAAACAATTAACACTTATGCCCCATTGATCATCCCTTTTGCAATATACGAAATAGGCACAGAAGGAGTAAGCACAAAACCGGATATAGAAAATAGCATCAAATTAGGGGTAGTGCTTTTTCTAATTGTTTTTATTACTACTGGTGCAATTTATTATTGGGTATTAAAACCTCTGAGAATGCACTACATACCTAAAACAACTTTAATCGTTACTGCTGTATCAATTAGTGTAATAGCCTCAATGATTTATGGAACTTTAATAGATGAATACGGATTAATTTATGTAAATTTTTTCACATTAGTAATGATGATTATTTTGTGTGAAGGATTTTTTGCAGTATTTGCAAGAAAGAATTTTAAATATGCTTTTTACATTAGTTTACAAACTTTAATCATTAGCATATTAAGTTTTTTAATCATTAGCGCAAAACCGCTACACGAATTAATATTTAACTACCCCATTTTAGTTTTAATCGCCATAATTGGTGCCAACATGTATATCGGCACTTACAAAGGTTTACGTTTAAGCGAATACTGGCGATTTAGATCTCTGATTTTCAGACCTAGATAATATGTTTAGAACAAAAAACGCCAAAAAAGTTCTTGGTTTAAACGAGCGGTATCTCGAGTATATAAGGCCATTTAATTTACGTTCAGCCATCAAAATAGCTGACGATAAAGTGTTGACTAAAAAAATTTTAAATAAACACAAAATTCCAACTCCATCAAAAATAGCAATTATTAAAAATAGATGGGAATTATCTCAGTTCGACTTTGACACCTTACCTAAATCATTTGTAATAAAACCTGTTCATGGAGTTAGGGGAGGCGGTGTTGAAATTTTCTATAACCGAGACGAAAACGGTAATTGGATTAAATCTGATAGTTCTAGACATTCAGTAGAATCAATTAAGCACCATATCAGGGATATTTTAGATGGTAAATTTTCTCTGTTTAATCAACCAGATATAGTTTTAATTGAAGAAAGGGTGAGACAACATAAAAATCTCAAGCCCTACTCTTTTCGCGGTGCTGCTGATGTAAGAGTAATTGTTTTTAACAAAATTCCAGTAATGTCTTATGTTCGTTTTCCCACAAAAGAATCTGAAGGAAAAGCAAACCTAGATAGAGGGGCCATTGGCGCAGGGATTGACATGGCAATAGGGAAAACCACAAATGCAATCATTGGAAAAGCAACGCCAATCCAAAAACATCCTGACAATAAACTTGCCCTATCTGGTATAAAAATTCCGTATTGGGACAAAATTCTAAGGTATGCTATTGAGGCATCTAAAGTGAGCGGGCTTGGTTTTGTAGCAGTAGACTTTTTGATTGATCAAGATAAAGGCCCTTTGATTGTTGAATTAAACGCAAGACCAGGACTGTCAATACAACTAGCCAATGATGATGGTTTAAGGTGGAGACTTAAAAAAGCAAGTGGAATTAAAGTAAAAACAACGGAAAAAGGTGTTAGATTAGCTAAAGATTTATTTGGTGGTGAAATTGAAGAAGAAATTGAAACATTATCCGGAAAAGAACTTATTGGTATTTATGAAAAAGTTACCCTAACAGGACTAAATGGTAAAAGCGTAGAAGTTCTTGCTAAAATAGATACTGGTGCTTATAGAACTTCAATAGACGAAAACCTAATGCGAGAATTAGGCTATGGTGACATAATAGATTATTTTAATTCATTTAAATACCCTATTTTCAAAACTATGGAAGAAGCAAAATCAGTAACAAAAAAAAGAGATGAATTAATAAAGGAAGGTAAAATAAAGGAACATCCTCAAATAATTGCACGTTCTATTGTAAAATCTGGAAATGGTATTACTTTGAGGCCAATCGTTTCAATAAAAATCAAGTTATCTGATGTTCAATTTGATACCAATGTCACAATAATAGATAGATCACATCTAAGTTACAAAATGATTATTGGGAGGGCTGACCTTAAAAATTTTATAATTGACGTAACCAAATCATAATTTTTTATCTTTTTTTTATGAAAAAAGTAATATTGTTAGCTGAAATAGATTATAATTCTTATTCGTCTCGTAGATTTCGAGAAGAATGTAACAAAAAAAATATTGCTTTTGAACATTTTAAATACTCTGATATCATTATAGAGTTTAGAGATAATAAGCTTATTGCCACAGCTAAAGGTAAAAATGTTTTAGATGGTACTCATTATATTTTTAGGAGCTCTGGGTCAAAGTATAAGCACCTTAGTCAGAGTTTGCGAAATTATTTACAGAGTATGAATAAAATCGTTTTAAACGGCTCGTTTAAATATCCATTTTCTCTTAAACTAGATACGTATGCTAAGCTAAGTTTGTACAATGTACCAATAATTAATACACACGTATTCCCAACCATTGAAGCTTTGGAGCAAAACGCATATAAAATCAAATTCCCTGTGATTCTAAAACACTCCAGCAAAAGTTTAGGAATGGAAATTTACAAAGTTAACAGTCTCGAAGAACTTAAATCAAAGTTGAATGACCACATTAGTAAATATATGTTTCAAGACTTTGTAGATACAGGTGAAATTAAAGAAAGTTACAGAATTATTACCCTGGGATATGAAATTATTGGTGGCTATAAAAGAATAGCAAAAAAAAATGCAATTGTTACTAATTCTGGTAGCGCTATTGAGAAAGTGCATATTGCTCCTAATATGTATGAAATTTGTAAATTAATAATTAAGGCAACAGGCTTAGAATTTTCTGGTATTGATATAATCTACAAGGATGAAAAACCTTTGGTTTTAGAAGTTAATTCAAGCCCCGGATTTAAAGCTTTTGAAGAAATTACAAAAATCAACTTAGCAGAAAAAATATTAAATTATTTATTATCGAAATCTTAATAGAATTATTAAAGAAGCAATGTGTTTCAATATTTTAATTTAATAACTTTGTGTTATAAAATTGAAGCATGTTTTTTTCAGAGTACTTTAATGTATTGTAATTTTTAAAACTAAATATTATGGATAAAGATACAAAAATAAAACTAATGAAACCATCCTGTAGATTGTTGCTACAAGCATGTCTGAATAAAAATTTAGACATCATAGATATTGATTCTTATAATAACAGTTTTACAGTTAAAGTATCAAATAAATTATTATATTTCAAAGCTATTCAAACCCCTTTAAATAATCAATCGGCTCGTCCTCTAACCAAAAACAAATTTATTTGTAAAAAACTATTTACATTGTATAATTTGCCTACCCCAAATTATGTGCATATTTATAAAAAATCTGGATTAAACCAACAGAATATAAATAACATTGATAAGTTATTAAAAAAACATAAAAGAATCATTGCAAAACCTACAAACGGGATGAAAAGCCAAAATATTTTCCTTGATATAAATACCAGAGAAAAAGCTCTTGAAGCTTTTCAAAATATTACCACTGCTCCAAATAAAAAGTATTCAGGCGTACTTTTTGAACAGTTTATACCAGGCGATGTTTATCGCTTATTATTTTTAGAAGGAAACCTTATAGGCGCACTAAAGCGAGAACCTGGCTTTATTATTGGAGACGGTAATTCACAACTCGATACATTAATTAATTGGAAAAATAAATTTTTAGATCAGTCTGAAAGAGATGTTGGAAGAATTAAAAAAGATCAAAGATTAATGAATTTTTTAAAATCACAAGGAATCGAATCTTTAGCATATATCCCGAAACAAGATGAGAAAGTTTTTGTTGATAAGGATTTTAGTAATCTAGAAACGGTAACTGAAGTAACAAAGGAAGTAAACCCAAAAATAATTTACATGATATCCAAGATGCTTTTGGATGTTAATTTGAATCTAATAGGGGTTGATGTAATTTCACCAGATATAAGTTCTGAAGAATTTAGTATAATCGAAATTAATGCCGAACCTTCACTAGATTTTCATCATTATCCAGATTATGGAGAGGCTATAGATGTCGCTACAAAAATTATTAATGCAGTAATAAAACAATACACAAATTAGTAAATTATATAGAAATTTTTATTTCTAACTTAATGTTTATATTTACAAATTCTCTCAAAACCTTCATTTTTCAAAAATTTGTAATCTGTTCTTTTATTTTTATGGAATGTAACAGTTTTATTAGACTACAAAGCTTCCAGGTTATGTAACGATAAAGGTATTTTTTGTTATATCTTTATACTCGTTTTTTATAAATTAATTAATTATTAACAACACTTTTTAAATAATTAGCCAAATCTTTATATTGGGTGATATCGTTGTTTAAGGAAGGGTTTGTATTAACTTCAAAAATGTAAAGTTTGTTGTCTTTAGATGAAATAACAATATCAACCCCAGCAATATCAATTTGTAAAAGCTTACTAGCTTTAAGCCCTAAGTTACTGACAGTTTCATTTTTTTTTGGATCTTCCAATTCAACTTTAGCTCCTAATGCAACATTATTTCTAAAATCGGTTGAGTTTTCTGGTCTAATTCTTTTCTTTAGTCTTACAACTTTATTACCCATAATCAATACTCTATAGTCAAAATCATTTGGTATAAACTCTTGTAAAAAATAATAATTATCCTCTAAATTAGGTAAAATTTCATAAAATTCACTTTCACTGTCAACTTTATGTATTCCTTCACCTTTGTGTCCATCGTGCTTCTTTATTATCAACGGGTAACCACCCAAAGCATCAACTGCTTCATCTAAAAAATTCTTTATATTGTCTCGATGTAATACATAAGATTTAGGTACTGGAAAATTATTTTGAACTAGCACTAAAAATTGATAGATTTTGGTAACTCCACCTAATGATATATTTTGCAAAGCAGAATCTATCACTGGTATACCATTATCTATCAAATATTTTGACACTGCAGTAGCAATTTTATAGTGCCCAAACCATGATCTAAAATAAACTAAATCATATTCTAAAATATTTTTTCCATTGACGAAAATCTCAGCACCATTGACAAATTTAAAAACAATGTCTTGATGAAGTGATGCAAAATCAATTAGGAAATCTTTATCACAAAATTTACTTAACTCTACAACCAAAGAATCAGCTGGATTTACTTTTTTAGTTTTCAAAACAAGTACTTTCTTCATAACTGTAATCTAATGCTTCATTGTAACACAAAAACAATTTTATTCACACTAACTTTTCTGTTAAAATTCTTGAGTAAATTCGAAGTTAAAATGAAAAAAACAGATCAGTATACATATCGCTACAACCCGATCTGGGTAAGGTTTTTAACCTTTTTTCTTGCAACTTTTTTTAGTATTTTAGGTGTGGTTACTTTGGTCGTAGTTCAGGGCAATTTAATCAACATTAAAGAAGGCGAAGTTGTCCCATCTGGCAGTATTAGAATTAGATCAAATGTTAAAGATTTTAAAGTTTATATTAACGGTAAAGAAAAACCTACCGTAGATAATGTGGTTACAGGAATTCCAGAGGGTGAATACATAGTTGAAATTGTGAAGCCTCAATATCAAAAATTTGAGACTTTTACTTCAGTGAAAAATGGTTTGGTTACAGATGTAAATGTTCATCTTTTCTTGGAAAAGCCCAAATATAATAAAATTTTAGACGCACTAGAAATTTATTTTAGCGATAACCAAGACTTTTTGTTCGGATTAACTTCTCAAAATTTATTTAGAAAAAATTTTAATAGTTCACTTTTATCTTTTCTCGAATCTGATACTCAATTGATACTAAACTCTGATTCCCTTATTTTTAATTTATTACAAGAAAGTCCCAATATTAAAATCTCACCTTCAGGGAAATTTATGCTCTTAAATAATGATTTAAAAGTTTATATTTTTCCAACCGATTTTAAAATCAACAACGATGTGCCAGAAACTTATTTAATCACAATCCCCTACACTTTTAATGAAGTTTTTTGGCTAGATGATGAAACTTTGATTTTTACATCAGATGATCTACTTTTTGAGCTCAATCACAAGAAAAATGTATCTTCAATTATAAGTATACCTTCAGATGAAAATTTCTCGTTTTACATAAACAAACCAGAATCAACCATATATTATGTTAATAATAATATTTTTTATAAATACAATAACGATGAAAGCACAGCTATTGAGCTTCCTTTTGATTTAATAAATCATGAGCTAATATTTTCAAACAAAGAAAAAGTTATTTTTCGAAATAATTCTGAAACAATTGTATTTTATTTTGATATAAAAAATTTTTATTATTTCGAAGATTTTATTGTTGAAAAATTTAATAACGCTAGCGATATTTTAATTGGTTACAATGATACGGGAGATATTGTTGCATTACAATTAATAAAAAGGCTAACTAGTAAAAGTGTTGATGTAGTTCCAATAAAACCAATTCCAGAATTTAAAGATATAGATTTTCAATCTATAAATTGGTCATTAAATGATAGTTTTTTTACTTTTCAAAAAAAGAATGACCCTAACACAATCTATGCATCTACACCTCAAATAACTCAGATAATTCCAGTGTTTAAACATAAAGATGGCTTGTTTTATAAAACATTAATATCACAGGATGCCAAATCCATACTGGTACACACACTCTCCCCAGTACGTGAGGTTTACCGAATACAAATTGAAGAATAAAAAAATCTCACTTAATCATCGTTTCGAACTAAGTCTTCTCTAGTCTCTTCCCACTCTTTTGAATACAAAATTTCTTCAATAGCAAGATTGTAACTCACAATTTCATTTTCATTAAACCACACTTTTATTTCTCGATTTGCTTCACTTACAGAATCCGAAGCATGTACCAAATTTCTAGCTGCTCTATCAGTCTCATCAGCTAAAATATATGACTCAATCGTGTAATCAGCTCTAATAGTTCCAACGTCAGCTTGTAGAGGATTCCCTTTTCCTACCAAAGCTCTAACATTATCTATTGCATGAGCACCCTCAATCACCATAGCAATGATAGGTCCTGCTGTTAGAAATTTTCTTAATTTTCTTTGAACGGCCTCAGCTATCTCTTTCGGATCTTTATCCAGCTCCATACCTCTCTCTTTGTATGCACTAATTGTCCTCATACCTGTTTTTTCTTTCTCTTCATCACTCCAATAGTAATGATCAGACGCCTGTTTATCTGTAGGCCAGACCATTTTCATTGCAACTATTTTAAGCCCTTTTTTTTCAAATCTTGAAATTATTTCTCCAATCAATCCTCTCTGTACAGCATCGGGTTTTAGCAAAACCAACGTTTGCTCGATATGTTTTGATTTTTTCATAAAATCTAAATTAAAAAATAATAAATATTGTTTTTCAACAATGCCCTCACCAGGATTCGAACCTGGATCTAAGCCTTAGGAGTGCCTTGTTCTATCCTATTGAACTATGAGGGCAATAATTTCAGTTATTATAAAACAAAATCAATAAAATTAACAGCACTAGTAAGGTCTCCTGTAAGGTACAAAAGGCGCAGGGTCAATTTCCTTGCCATTGATTACTAATTCTAAGTGTAAGTGGGTACCTGTACACCACCCAGTACATCCCATGTTCATTATTTCTTGTCCAGAGTAAACCCTATCACCTGGTCTTACCCAGATATTTCCATCACCATGAAAATATTCTGATACAATCCCTGAACCGTGGTCAATTTTAATATAGTAACCCTTAGGACCATTTGTCCATCCAGCAAAGAGAACAACACCATCAGCAATTGATCTGATAGGACAACCTGATCTTTTCGAAAGATCAACGGCTGTATGCCATGAAGTAAAACCTCGCTCCCACACATAACCTTCACAAAATGGATGTGATAACGGATCCACAAAGGACATTCCATTAAGCTGTTGTACTTCTACTTCTGTAGGTAAATACTGTGATGAAAAAGGAGCTTCTGCAATAATGGTACCTGGCCGTGGAATAGGTTTTGGTGGTTCGGGAAGTTTTGCATTGGGGATAAGAATTTTTTGCCCCTTACTTAATACTTGATCTGGATTATTAATTGCATTTAATTCTAAAGTCTCAAATAAATCTCCTCCCTCAACTTTTTCTAAAATCTTAACTACAGTATCTCCTTCTGCAACTTCATAAAGTACCCCGTTAACTTCAGGAATACAAATTGTTTCTCCAACTCGCAATTTATCTGTCCAATAATCAATTACACCTCTATTTGCATCCTTAATGGTTCGCGCGTTTACTCCATATTCTTGAACTAATGTTTCCAGAGTATCATCACTACCAATTGTATGAGTAAAAATTTTAAAACCAACATTACCTTCTGACACAAGCACTGTTTGGATTCCACTACCCTGTTGAAGCAAATCAATATTGCCAATAATTGTTTCATTTTCTAAAGTAAAACCTTGAATGCTAGATCTTCTTCCAATCTCTATAGAAATTCCTGTAGCAACCAAGAACAAGGTTAATACAGCAAATGTTAAGTGTAAAACTTGCCTATATAAATTACCTCTACCCCAGAAAAACCTATATACAAAATTAGTTTTAAAATCTCGGAAATACAGCGTTATAAAACTCAAAGGCTTTAAAAAAAGCTTTAAAACAAAGGAAAATATTCTTAAAAACTTGACAAACAAAAATTTTAAATTTGGTGCAAACATCTCTAGCTTTTACATTAAACCTATCTAATTATAGCACATATTCTTTTTCTTACACATTTATCACATAGGCTCATGCATGGTTGCCAAAAATTCTTCATTATTTTTTGTTTTTTTCAATCTATCAATCAAAACCTGAGTTGGATTTTCTTTTGTTTCACTGCCAATCGTATCAAGCATTCGAACAATTTTCCATGTTTGAGCTAAAACTTCTGGAGATAATAGCCTATCTTCATTTCGAGTATAGGATGCAGTAACATCAATAGCAGGAAAAATTCTGCGTTCTGCAAGTTTTCTATCTAGTTTCACCTCCATGTTTCCAGTTCCCTTAAACTCTTCAAAAATCACATCATCCATTTTACTACCAGTATCAACGAGTGCTGTTGCGATGATTGTTAAACTTCCTCCTTGCTCAATGTTTCGTGCAGCACCAAAAAATTTCTTTGGTGGGTAAATTGCTACTGGATCAAAACCACCAGACAAAGTTCTTCCGGATGGTGGCGCAGTGATATTGTAAGCTCTAGCAAGTCTGGTAATACTATCCATCAAAATTACTACGTCCTTTTGATCTTGTTCAACCAATCTTTTAGCTCTTTCAACTGCCATTTCAGCAATTCTGGTATGAGCTTCTGGATGCTCGTCAAAATTTGCCGCAATCACTTCACCCTGAACAAATCTTTGCATATCTGTAACTTCTTCTGGTCTTTCACCAACCAACAAAACCATTAAATGGATTTCTGGATGGTTAGTTGCAATACCTTTAGCAATATCTTTGAGCAACCAAGTTTTTCCAACCTTTGGAGGCGCAACTATCATACCTCTCTGTCCTTTTCCTATCGGACATAATAAATCAATAATTCTTGTAGAAATTGTATTTTGATCAGTTTCCAGTTTAATTTGCTCATTAGGGTAAATTGGAGTTAATTGATTGAAATTAGGTCGAGCAATAGCCTTGTCTGGACTACCTCCATTTATTGCCTCTATTTTAAGTAAAGACAAATACCTTTCTCCTTCTTTTGGGGGCCTTGCTTGTCCTGAAATAAAATCTCCTTGCCTTAAATTAAATCTTTTTATTTGAGAACTTGATACATAAACATCATTTTCACCGGGCAACATCGTTAAAGACCTTAATACTCCGTGTGAGTCTTTCACAATCTCCAAAAAACCTTCAGCAAAAATATTGCCTCCTTTTTTGGTCTGAGTTGCAAGTATTTTTATAATCAAATCACTTTTTTTATAATTAGCTGCATCTTTAATCTCAAGTTCTGAAGCAATTTTTCTCAACTCAGTCAAAGTCATTGCTTCAAGTTCTTTCAAACTGGTAGACTCAGCAATTGAATCCTTCTTTTTTGGCATAAGAATAATTTAATAAATAAACAAGTCCATCATGGGAATAAATTTTAATAGCTTTCTACAATCGAGGAGAACCTCAAAAGCCAACTAACTATAACAGGTTTAATTTAAAAAATCAACTTTAAGGAGAAAAGTTACCTAATCCGAGAGTCCAGTAAGTTCAACTGAGAGATTGCAGTCGATTGTACGCAAACTAGACTCTGGGACCAGACAACTTTTGAAATTATTAGCTAGTCCGAGAGTCCAGTAAGTTCAACTTCAGAGAATGTAGTCGATGTACGCAAACCAGACTCTGGGACTAACTAATAACTTTTTTAATGATCTGCTATATTATACCCTATAATATTTTTTTTGTCAACCCTATAGTAAAGTTTTTTTTATAGAAAACAGCTTTAAAGAAATACAAATCCTATTTTTCAATTTATTTGTAAATTAAAAATTTCTTCTGATTATTTTAATCAACGAAAGAAAATACTATATTATTTTTATCTAAAGAAGCTTGAAGTTTTAAAACTTCATTTTTATTTCTTTTATTTTTGGATGATATCAAAAATTGTGCAAGCCCATCTTCCAGCAATTCTTGAACCTTTCTTCTAATATTTCTACCTCCATACTCTTTACTGTATCCTTCTTCATTAATTTTTCTAACAACTGCAGAAGATACATTCAAAACTATTCCCTTTTCTACTAATCTTAAAATAAACTGATCTACAAGATTTTTTGAAATTTGCAAACAATCTTCTTTGTTTAAACCTCGGAAAACATTTATAGAATCAATTCTATTCAACAACTCTGGTCTGAGAGTTTTACGAAGTTGGCCCAAAAGCTTTTCTTCCATCTCTTCAAACGCTTCATCAATTTCACCACCCTCTTTTCGCTCTATGTCAATATCAAAACCAAGAGTATTATCATTTGCCACTTCCTCTGCCCCAATATTCGAAGTCAAAATTATAATCGTATTTTTAAAACTAACTTTACTACCCTTTGAGTCTGTTAAATGACCTTCCTCCAAAATCTGAAGCAAAATATTCAAAACATCAGGGTGAGCCTTTTCTATTTCATCAAACAAAATTACACAATATGGTTTACGTTTAACAAAAGTTGTTAATTGTCCTCCTTCTTGAAAACCTATGTAACCAGGAGGCGAACCAATCAATTTAGAAACACTATGTTGCTCCATAAACTCACTCATATCAACCTGCTTGAGTAAATTTTCAGACCCAAAAAGTTCATAAGCCAGCGCTTTCGCAAGCTCTGTTTTCCCAACACCAGTTGGACCCAAAAACAAAAATGAAGCAAGCGGCCTTTTTCCATCATTTAACCCTATATGAGTTCGCTGAATTGCTTTAGTTACATTTCCAACTGCCTTTGTTTGGCCTACAACTCTTTTGGATAATCTTTTATCTAAATCTCTAAGAGTTTTATCGCTAATATCGCTAGCAACTAAAGGTATGGATGTCCAATCCACTATAATATCTCGAATAAGTTTAGCTGTTACTGTTTTAGGATACGTTTTTTTTACTTTTTTCTTACCCTCAATTATTGCTTGTATTTCTTTTGTAATTATATCTTCTTGTTTTTTGTACATTGATGCCTCTTTTAAATTGTTCGCATTAATTGCTTGGTTTTTCTTGTCCTGAATTTTTATTAATTTTTCACCTAGTTTACTTAATTCTGGTTCAATTGCTACTTCACGCCCAATTTTAATACTTGCTGCAGCTTCATCCAAAATATCAATTGCTTTATCAGGCAAATATCTATCTTGAATAAACTTTGCAGATAACTCTACACTCTCTTCTATAGCTTCATTTTGTATCTTTACTTTATGATAATCAGCAAAATCTTTAGCAATAGTGTACATTACATGTTTGGCGCTATCTATGTCTATTTCTTCAACGAAAATAGGTTGAAATCGTCTAGTTAGTGCCGCATCAGGTTCAAAGAATTTAGAATATTCATCATAAGTTGTAGCGCCAATTATGCTCAAGTCTGATTTTGTAAGATAAGGTTTCAAAATATTAGCAATATCCAACGAATCCCTACCGCCTCCAGAACCAGCGCCTACTATCATGTGAATTTCATCAATGAACAAAATTGTATCGCCACTTTCAATTACACTATCAATTATTTTAATTACCCTTTCCTCTACATCTCCCCTCAATCTAGCACCAGCTAATATCCCAGCAACATCCAAACTTAATATTTTTTTATCCATAAACGATGCCGGCACATTACCCTCAACGATCATATTCGCAAGTCCTTCAACTATTGCCGTTTTTCCTACGCCAGCATCTCCTACCAAAATCGGATTGTTTTTAGTCTTTCTTGATAAAATATGTAAAAGTCTTTTGATTTCTTTCTCCCGCCCCACAATTTCCATGTATTTACCTTTTTTAGATTCTTCAATCATATCTGTACAAAAATTAGGCACAAACCGATTCTCTTCGTCGGAATCAGGCTGATCAAACATAGGTAAGGGCAAAGAAAATTTAGGTTTTGATTTGGGTTTGTAGGATTGTTCTGGCGTAAAAGCTCCTATTTGATAAAGCAACTTCTCTATTTTATCGTAACCAATTCCAATTTTTCTAAGATCACTAACCAAATTAATTTCATCATTCGTAAACATAGCTAATAACAAATGTGCTGTGCCAACATATTGAAAACCCGATTTTGAAGCAATGAAAAACGCCTCTTGAATAGTATTTTTCACTTCATCTGAAAGCTTAGGCTGAGATAAACTTTTGCTTGCGCTTCTGGACAAATTTTTAATTTTGGAGATTTCATTTTTTAACTGTTCTAGTGTACTCGGAATATCAACTCCAAGTCGTTCAAAAACCTCATGAGAATAGCTCTCACTGTCTGAAAGGAGAACATAAAAAATGTGCATCGCCCTAAGCTCTTTTGATTCAAATCTGACTGCCAACTCGAAGGCATCTTTCAACACCCTTTTAGCACTCTCGGTTAAACGTTTGAACCCATTAATTTCATTGTTTTCCATAATCTTTTAGTTACTTTTATCAGTATAACAAAAAGAGTGCTAAAGTTACAACCTAGAAACTGTACTATCAAATTTTTAAACTAAGCAAAATACTTAGATTAAAAGAGTTCTACTCAGAAACTTCATCTAAAATTTTCTCCAAACCTTCTAGTTCGCGAGAACTTTCTTCAGTCTCACTAGATTCTGTTTTTTGCTTCTTGCTTGATGATGGTTTAGATGATTTTGTGGTAGTTCTCTTCAAACTTAAGCCTAGATGCCTATCTTCATCTGAAATTGAAATTATCATTACTTTTACTTTTTCACCCACTTTAACTACATCACTTGGATCTCTAACTATTTTATTAGAAAGCTCAGAGATATGAATTAGTCCATTAAGACCGTCTTCAATTTTTACAAAAGCTCCATAGTTTGCAACTGATGTTACTTCACCTTCAACTACTTGTCCAACTTTGTACTTCTTAATTAAAGTCTTCCATGGATCAGGTTGCAATCTTTTAATACTATAAGCAACTCTTTTGCCTGAATCTTGTAAACCTATAACCTGTACTTCGACCTCATCCCCAACATTATAAAAATCTGCCGGATTTGAAACCTTATCCCAAGAAATTTCAGACAAATGAACCAAACCTTCCAATCCTTCAGCATTAACAAACAATCCAAAAGGCGCAATACCTGTAACTTGGCCTTTAAGTTTACTTCCCACTTGAAGTCGTTGCAACGTCTCTTCTCTTCGTTCTATTTCATTGGTGTCTGAGTACACAAATTTTTCAGATAGAATCACTCTATTTTTTTCTTTATCAATTTCCATCACCTTTACCTCAAGCTCCTCTCCTATCATTTCAGCAAGTTTTGTTTGAATTTCTTTAGTTGCTTCCTCTTTATTTGAAAAATCTATCGAATTACCGGTATAAATTCTTTCTGTTTTTAAGTGTGAGCTAGGTACAAACCCTCTCAATCCTCCGCCAATCTCAACGAGCACACCACCAGCATTAGCTTCTACTACTTTCACAGTGATAGGTTCATCATTTTCTTTTGCCTGTTCTAGTTCAAACCACTTTCTTGCTGATCCTGTTCTTCTGATTGAAAGCTCAACCATACCTTCTTCGTTTTCCGGGTTTAACACATAAGCCATAACTTTATCACCTACTTTCTTTTTAAGTTTTTCGCCGTCTAATTTTAATTCTCCTCCTTTAATTATTCCCTCAGCTCTCCCTTCTACATCCAAAATCATTTCTCTTGGCGAAATTTTAATGATAGTCCCTTCTACAATATCACCTTGATTAAAAATTTTTGGGATTTTAACTTTTGTAAGAAAATTTTCTAAATCTTTGGTTGTAAATTTTTTTGTATTTTTTGCCATAGTAAAATGATCACGTTAAAATCACGCAATCTTCAGAGGGTCATATATAAACTCGCTCCCCGCCCTCCAGAGAAGCTTAGTCATTATAACATAAAAAATTTAACAAGCAATAAATACTAAGCCTAAATTATAAAATTTTTAAAAACTTTTAGACTAAAATACAAACCCAAACAATTCAGATAACTCACCAAGCACAATCTCTAAAACTTCTTGTTGTGACTTAGAAGTTACGATTATTTTGTTTGATGATGATTTCCTATTTAAAGCGCTATCGCTAACAATAACTCTTAAGTTATACACAGCATTAGGCTTTAATTCATTAATTATGATATTGTGTTGAGTCTTGTAAATTGTGTCTATTGGCGTAGCCTGAGTGTACACTCCACTACTTCCTTCACCATACTCAACTTGAGCTGTAGTTGGTTCATCTGTATCAATTGTTACAATAAGTTGAGCGTTATTACCTTCATCTCCTGTATTTGATTTACCTATTTTGATTCCAACTATCTCTGGAGGTCTGGTATCAGTTGCTGTTGTGAATGTGAATTCATTTGACCTAGCGCTATTACCAAAAACATCTGTCGCCACAATGTATAAAGAATAGGTGGTTTCGGGTTTAAGTCCAGATACATTTTCTTCAAATTCTTCCTTTCTTTCAGTGTTTGGTATGGTAGAAATTAAACCTTCTTCTGAATCTAAGTTTTTGTAATAAATTGTACTAACTGTTGGCACATTAGTTTTCCATCTAACCGCTATCGTTGGAGAGGCAACTCCTTTGAGCTCTTCGAAACTTACATCTGTAATTTGCGGAAGTGGTAACGTTTGAAAAACTCTATCTTCAAAAGTGTCATATTCATAACCATCAACATCTTTGAGATATATTCTAAAAGAATATCTAGTATTCTCTCGTAAATTGGTCAATGGTATAGAATATGTACTAAATTCTGTAGATGTAGGTATGTATTCATCAAAAAACCCTGGAATCACAATACGCACTTGAGTTGCATTAGCAACACTTAAATTAATAATTGCACTACTGGTTGTAATTGCTGTAACATTAGTATTTTCAAGTAGTGGAGCAGGTTTTGTAACGAATATTTTTTCACTTGATACACCTACATTTCCATCTTCATCAATCCAAAGTGCTCTGTAAAAATATGTCTTTCCTGGATCTAAATTATTCAAAGTAATTATATGATTTGTAACTTGATCAGAGTTTGATATTTCCTCATCAAAATATTTGCCACTTTCAACTCCTAACTGAATTCTGGAATCACTTGTTCTTTCCGTCACCCAATTTATTTTAGCCGTTCTGGTGCCAACCTGTATAACTTCTGGTTCAGTTATTAATTTTGCCGGTTCAGTGTATTTTCCTGTTGGTGTTTTTACAACATTTCCTGTAGGCGCAGAACAATTATTTGCGCTATCACAAGCAACAATGCAGTAATTGTATGGAACTTGAGACAAGCCTGTATCTATGTAACTAGTTGATGTACTAGAACCTATTTGAGTAAAACTTCCAAAACTACTAGCGCAAGAAATATCAGTATTCAGAGATCTAAATATTTTGTAATTTGCAACTCCTGCTCCTACATCGTTTGGCGTATCCCAAGATAAAGCTAGTCTCCAATTTGATGTACTTTTTATTGATATATCAGCTACATCTAAGTTAGTTGGAATTCCTGGAGCAGTTCCATTGTACTCAAAATTTATACTTTGAAAAGTTGCATAATTAACATTTGATGCTTCGTCTCGTGCAACAATGTACATTGTATTAATTCCTGGTTGTGTAGCAAAAGCGCCAGGACCTATTGAAGTTTCTCCTGGGAGTGTATAGTTACAAGATGACTCTGAAGGCAATACATTCACTGTATAACAATATGTGATACCTGATACCAAACCTGTAAAAGTTGCAGGTGGATCCCAGGTAAATTCATATTGATTGACTGTATTAGAAAACGGATTTACTGATAAATTCTGAACTTCTGATGGAGCTACTGTATTAATTTTAATATCTCCTTGCAAAGTTGTGGCTGAAATGTTGCCTGCATTGTCCAGAGTTCTAAAGTAGATTTTATTAACTCCTTCTGCTAGGTTAGGATAATCATAAGTTGGATCAGTTGTGTATACTCCATCATCAACCAAAAGATCCGTTATGTCTTGACTACCATTGTGTAAATCACCATACCACGTGCCATTTTGACCTATTTTGTATTGTAAACCAGCTACACCACTAAAAGTATCACTTGCGCCAGCAGCCCCTACAGGCCACGAAATAGTTATATCTTTGGTAGATACAAAATTTACAGGTAAATTAATAAACGCAGGATTTTCAGGTGGCATATTATCAAATTTAAAATTGGTCAAATCTTGATAATCTGTGCTAGCTCCCGAAAATATATTTCCACCATTATCAACTGCTTTGATCGAAACAAAATATGTTTTACCGGATGTTAAGTTCAACCCCGAAACTACATTGAGATCAAAAGTTGTTCCTTGCACAATGAAAGGGCAAAAAGTTTTTGGAACGCCATCATCCAAACCTTGGAGTATACCGCCAGTGATTGCAGGATCTAAATTGCTCGATGTGCCATTTGTTTCATCTAAAGCAATACAATATCCATAAATCCCAGAACCACCCGCATTATCAGTGGCATCATCCCAGTTTATTGTAGGTTTGAAATTAATCCAATTGCCTGCACTAACTCCTGAGAGAACAACATTAGAAGCATTAGTAACCGGATTATCAAGATCGTATTCTTGATATTCAATAACTACACTATTTACTTCTCCATAACTAATTCCATTGGGATCAAATTCCACCCTAAACTGTATATATTGATCACCATTGTTGATGCAATTGTTAGAAGAAATATCTTGACCTGAAGTTACAGGATCACAACTGCTCCAATCTTGAGCATTACTCATATTACTTAAATAATCTGATCTAACTTTAACTGTGAAAGTACCACTTCCAGAAAAATTAATTGAATTCCATTCTGTAGGAAATGTTGTGTTGAATATGTTTGAAGTTACATAACTTGGACTAACATAAACCTTTTGTTCATTTGTCAATGGATAAGTTATAGTGAGATGTTCAGTAGCGGCTTTACTTACCAAAATCCAATCCCAATGATCTTGAGAGCTTTGACGTTTCCATTGCCTAATCACCCAAGGTCGATTTGAAAACCTTAATCCTGTTGCTACATAATTATTAATAAATGTATTGTTATCATTCATAAAATAAGCTTCAAATTTTGATGTGAATCCATCCTTTGTTATTTGCATAATGTATGGAATTGAAGGCAACATTGTACCTAAATCTTTTGGATAAGTATAACTTCTTTGTTTGATTTGAATTCCAATGTTCGAACCACTGTAAAAATAATCAAGAATACCAAACCTATTAATATTTCCATTTGAAGCATCTGTAAGCATAAGAGGATGCCAATCATCTGCAGAATCTGAAATCACTCTTGCTTCAACATTAACAGGGTGTAAAAAATCTATTTGATATGTTGAACGTAGTGATCTCCATGAACCATTACTCCAAGTTGTTAGTTTTCCATCACTTTCAGAATATCCAATTCCATCGTGTTGCCATTTATTTGGATCCAGTATTCCATCGTTAAAGTCATCAAAAAATAAAAAGGTATCCTCTCCATTTGAAAATGACGTTGCTGACGGATTACCGTAATACATGTAAATTAAATTGCTACCAATATTTAAATTATCTACTTTAATCCATATATTTGTGGTTGTAGAATTACATTCATTCGAACCTTCTGAAATCCAGTAAGGAAAAACAACATTTCCTATGATATTTGTAAAACGTATATCTCGACAATCTGGTTGTAGTTTTCCACTTGCAATTAAAGAGGACGTGTCTAGAGTTATTTTAATTTGATGATCAGTTAAAGCATAAGTATTAGGGTTGTCAATTGTTATTGGAATCCTATAACTCCAAGAATTGTCAAACCAATTTGGTGTGCTATTTATTGAAACGCTATTTTGTGTAACGGTAGCATTATTAACTTGAGATAAAGTGTTGGTATCAGAAGTTATTATATTTGAACTTATTCCCCCATCCCAAGCGCTCTGAATCCATGAATAGATACCAGCTTGAGCTTTTTCGAAGCTAGAGAACAGAAAAAAACAAATGGCCACAATTATAAATACAAAAAAATATGTGGCTGGGTGTAGCTTTTTGATCAGATTCATATAATTTCATTCTATCATTACCCAATAATTTACCACAACAAAAAAATCAACTCAATTTTATTTTAAATTGATTCAAAATTTTTATTAAGCTCCACAAAACTTTTATTATAGCTACTCAAATCTAACTTCATATTTTCATAACCTTCTTTGTAAAGACTGATTTGGCGAGCTTTGGAATTGATCAAAATTATTCCGTTTTTGTTTGTCAATTTAATATCTAACTGTTTACCATTATCGTCATAAAATCTCACACTTACTCCAGGTAGCGGTTTTTTCGTAATTGCTTCTAAAATTTGCAGTTTTTGATTAAACCTCTCTTTGATTGGAGCAATCAAATTTATAATAAAAACAAAAACATAAAGCGCCAAAATTAAGAAATTAATAGAAACCGGACTTATAAGTGTTGCGTAAATGGTATAAAAGAACCCACCCAATATCATTGCTAATATTACGAAATTAAGCAACCTTGTTAGATTTAGCCTCGTAAGAATTTTATTACTCTTATCCTCTACTCGCACAACTTCAAAATCTCTGTTTATTTCTTCATC
Source organism: Candidatus Dojkabacteria bacterium (assembly GCA_025999215.1). Classification (GTDB taxonomy): domain Bacteria; phylum Patescibacteriota; class Dojkabacteria; order J137; family J137; genus KatS3mg085. The sequence goes on along the minus strand of AP024679.1, from coordinate 344,353 downwards.
CCTAGTTAGATATATTTTTTTCTCCAAAGTTTCATAACCATCTGCTCTTACTTCTACAAAATAGTATCCATCATCTTCAACTATAGCCCTATATCTTCCTTTCAAATCACTAATACTTTGATAGACAAAACCCCTCTGAGCGAGGTTTGTATGGGCCTTTTCTTTATAAAATCTAACTATCGCCAAAGGAACCCCCTTATTGGTATTCCCATCAATTACAAAACCCCAATACTTTTTCTTTCTATCAAATATCCAACCTAATATTACTCCAAAAATAGATATATCTCCTCCTGTTTTCAAATTGTTTAAAAACATAATTATAGATCCCAAACTTACGCTAGTAACAACTAAAGCTGCATTAACTACAACTGAATCATTTAATAATTTTGAAGATTCAAAAGATAAAGGTGTAGAAACAACATCTTTGTTTTCAAAATTTTTATTCGTCACATCATCTTTTATCTCTATTACTGGTGATGAAGCTAGCTCAGAATTTGAAGGTATTCTAACCTCAAATTCTGCCTTTGTAGTTCTAGATATTTCAGTTTTTGATGAATCAGGCTCCAATCTATAAGCAACCACAAACCACTCATAATTTCCTTCATCTAGCTCAAGATTTACATTCTGATATTGAGTTTGATTAAGATTGCTAGCAAACAGTTCTCCATCTAAATACAAATCGTAAATTATCGCACTACCTGCGCCGGCTGAGTTTGATAAACCACTCCAAGAGAATATGGGCTTTACATCATCAATCACCACATCAACAGGGTAAATTAATTCAAAAGAATACTGTGGCTCAATAACTACAAAAACTACCTCCTTACTCTCCCCTTCACTCTCACCATTTAACCCAAAACTTAAAACTTTCAAAGTATGTTGCCCAACACTCAAAGGATTAATTATTGATAAATGAGTGATATCACCTGAAGTCTCTCCGACTTTAGCATTATCAATGTACACTTCATATCTAACTACAGTATCTGGATTTAAATTATTTTGATCATCAACAGGAGCTATCCAATCTATCACTGGAGTAGCATCATCAGTAACAGTACTCCCATCATCACTTGGATAAATTATTGGAATAAAATAGCTTTTTATTTCAAAATTTTCTTCTCCAGCTTGAGCTAAAAAGTTGGGGCCATATTGACTTTGTCCGCCATAATTATTAATGGCACTAGTTGAAAAATATACTTCGGAATTTTCATTTACTCCTTCCACATAAACAACCTTACTCCAATAATAATCGGTATTACTTCCTCTCTGAGGCACTTCACTTAAATTAAGTGTTGAGCCTTCAGGCAAAACTCCGGCAACATTAGGTGTAAAAGTATTACCTAAAAATACTTCACATTGCCCTAGTCCGTGCTCATAATTATTAATAGTCAAAACCGAAGTTTCAAAACTTTTACAAACTTCAACTTCAAAAGGCGCCTCTGAAGAATTACCATCAATTACACCTTCTACTTGATAGTAGCCACCACCTAAATATATAGCTTTTAATATTTCAGGAAAATTTTGTAAATTATTAATACCTTCATCTACATCATCATCATCAGGTAATGAGCTTAAAGCCGAAACATCGTAATTTGGTGGCCAGTTGAGAGAATCTGAATCTTCTATTGCATATGGTAAATAAAAAGAGGTTAACGAGTTTTTTATTTCATTTAATCTAAAATTAAAAGGAGTAGAATCATTGTTGCCTGTGAATGCCAAATATACTAAATCGTAATTACTATTAATCTTAAATTTTGTGTAATCTATATCCAAGCTCGTAAATTGATCATTAGTTTTGTAAGAATTTACACTCACTCCATATGTTACTGTAATATTTGTTGTTTTTACGGCTGGAAAAGAAGGGTCAGGGTCTGGAAAGAATTCAGTACAATCATAATTAGTTCCTAAACAATTATGATTTACAATCAATTGTCCAGAATCATATCTAATGTTAGACTGGCTAGCATAAATTAGGTTTCTTAAATTAAAATATTCTCCGCCAAGTATAACTTTTCCAAGTTGTTCATGAGGTAGTATATTTTCCTGAGAACCAACAACGATGCCATCACCTAGTATTGATGCTGGATTGTTGCTAGCAGTGTAACCAATCCTATTACCTTCAATTTTTGCAGTAAATTTTGTATTAGTAATATCTGGTACTCTTAATCCCCTTACAAAAATACCAGGCTTGTTTCCAGCAATAACATTACCTTCTGTTTCTATATCACCACCCACAAGAACATTCTCTACTCTATCCAATAAAATTCCAATATGTGGTTCTGAAATAACAGTTTCACCATCATAACCTACTCCTATATAGTTATTTTGAATTACCGCATCAGAACAATTAATCAGAGAAACCCCTCTACCTGCACCGCTGATTATATTCCTTCCCCATCCTGGTGAACCAACCACTATATCGCTTACATAAGAATTTCCAAAAACCAAATTAAATATATTAGAATTAGTTTGATCAGTTACTCCATCATCTTTCACCCCTAAAAAATTACCTAAAATACTAATATTACTACTACCAGGACCAGGAAAATATATATTTCTATCACCATTGTAAATTACATTTCTATCTAACGCTTGATTTCCACCTATAATTACATTGCTGGTTCCTGCTTTACCAAAAATATTATATGCCGCACCAGGATTGCGAGTAATCTCCAATCCTTTTATCTGTATATTTGATACCGCATTGCTGGTTCCAATCTCAAATCTATAATTTGAAAGAAAGTCTATGACAATTCTTGGTTTTGCTGCAGGATCAGGGTAAGCTACTGGGTTTATCCAATTGTACGCTTGATTTGCAATCAAGTTAATATTATCGTTATTAATGTGAAAGTTAGAGTCAATTACATAAGGCAAAGAAGGCACATCGGACTGATATTCGATTCTCCATTTGCTAGGAATTGGATTGTTATAATTAGGATCGGCCGCACCAATACCACATGGAAAAGGAAGCAATCCTCCTAGCCCATCAGTGCTTCCACCACTACCATTTGGTATGCAAAATACAATATTTTTAACATCACTAGGATTCAAGTTATTGGCAACAAACAAAGCTTCTTTCAGCGTTGTTTTACCGTCAGCCACACCATCGCTTCCGCTCAAACCACCGCCAGAATAAGCTCCACCACCATCATCATAACCTTCAGAAGAAACATTATCGGTATCCAAAGTTGAATCCACTACTATCCACCACTGGTTATTATGCCATATCGGGTTAGCATCCACAAACTCTACTTCTGCTAACTGAAATCGCGCGTAAACATGATTAACAGTATCTCTCGTTGCGGTAGGATTATTGGTCCAAACCATCCCCCTATCTTCATAATTAAATCCATTTATATTCCTAACTCCAGCACCTTGAGTTACATTTGCTGTATCGTTAGACGCATCTCCATCAAAACTAAATACCCTTTGAGCTAGATGAGGTGAATCAATAACAAACTCTGATACATCTACTTTGTTACCTACATTGTCATAGTAATATTCAATTAAGTTTAGATAAGTCATGTTAGATCCAGTTGAACCATAATCAAGAATGGTTGATTCTCCCAAAACTCCAGTTGTATCACCACTCGCAGGACACTCCGTAGCCCCAAAAGGACAAACTTTACTCTGAGCTGTTAATGGACTTCTTTTTCCCTCTATCGTGAATATATACTTACTTACAAAGTCTCCCGTGATAGCTACTCTTTGATCTTTATTAAACAACTCAAAACCACCCCTCCAAGCTTGAGCATAATTTTCACCTACCCCATCAACAATATCATTGTTTATTCCGTTATTCACAAAAGTATTTTGATAATACACATTATTTTCATTTTCAGGTACTGAATCTAAAATAACTACTCCCCACATTCTGTTTTGTTCAAAACAATTTTTTTCGCTTGCTTCACATTTGGATCCACTCATAGGTAAACTTCCCCCCAGGGTAAGTTTTTTAATATCAGGATCAAGAGAGGTGATTGAATCATCAAGATAAGCAAAAAGCCCATAATCATTTAAGTAGAATAAATTTCCTTTAATATCAACAGTTTGATTAGCTACATCAGTACCCAAATCTAGCTTGATTCCATATTTTCCAAATTTAAATTCATTTCCGTAAGCTTCTAAACTATAATCAGAAGAAAACTTTAAGCCGGCACCACCACCCTCAACAATGTTATTATTAAAATACGCAATCGTATCTGCAAAAAAATTTGTTATATCAGGCGTAGAGCTGGATTTGAAGATATTATCTTCAACCAAAATGTTCACATTTTGAACTTTAAGCAACTCATTAGATGCTGACTCAGTAACTACGCCAAAAAATGGATCTGGATTAATTCCATCGCCACCAAAAAAATTATCTACTACCTCTATTTGATTTTCAGTTAAATTTGGAGTAAAAGTTGCCAATATATCCATGGCATAATGAGTTGGACTTATTGAATCAGTAGCTAAGGTATTCTGATAAAATCTAACTTTTGAAGTATTGTTAGAATTAAATATTAAATATGACCCTGCTGGTTGTAAAAATAAATTATTCTCAACCAAAAGATCATAAACATAACTATTTAGAGAACTATCCAAAGAATAATTCATTTTAGCGTTGTGGTTAATTAGATTAAAATTTGTATCTACACCAAATAAATTATTTTTTATCTCAACAGCAACGTAACCACCAGCCGTTACATTAATTCCTGATGCAAAGTAATTTCTTCCATTCGTTAAATTTTCTCCAATTTTTATAAGAGAATCTACACTAGCACCACTACTACTAATCTCAAGAGGTGTATCCAAAGGTGATAATATACTCGCGCTACCTAAGGAATTAAGACCAAAATAATTATTCACCAAAGTTATATTTCCTCCAGTACCCCAAACAAAATTAATCTCAGCTTGTGATATTACATTCCTATCTTCTAATTGAGCTGTACTTCCAATTGTAATGTTTGAAAATATTTTTGGAGAAATTACCAGAGATTTTGAAGAAACCACTTGATTTTGACCTCTCACATCAGTTCCCAAATAAGTAGATTTCATATTGGTTGAAGAATGTAAAACCACTGCATTCACAAAACCATTTACCACAACTTCAGAGATTTCAGATGTTCCGGATGAACCATGATCAAAAACCAAACCTGGACTACCCATAATATCAATTCCTGTGATCTCAATCTCTGGTCCTAAGTTATTAGTATCACTAATGTTTGTTCTTTGAGAACCTACATTCAAATTAATTGCTTCAGTAATTGTAGGATAATTTACTTGCGGCCTAATAACCCAATAATCATCTCCATTCAAAGAATCTCCACTTCCAGGAGTTCCAGGGCTATCATAGTCTCTATACCCTGAATCGGTAACAGGTATAGCAAAATTTATAATATCAAAACCTGGCGTGTTGTTTGCTTCTTGTATAGCTGCTCTCAAAGTACATTCTCCCAGAGCTGTCTCACACAAGCCATCTAGAAGAGCATCTGGCTCATCGCTAGTAGAATCAACAGTAAAAGTAGAATTTAAAACTCTTTTTGATCGAGGGGATTCGTCAAGTACAACTCCCGGTGGGAGAGGAACTCCAACTTTAGGTCGTATTTGCACAACTATAAAGCCACCTGGCTCTCCGTTTGTCACTAATTTAAAAGCTATCTCATCTCTTGAATTGAGATACAGATCAGTCGTACCAATCAATGTACCATCTTCATATGTTATTACAGCTTCATATCTTGATAAAACTTCTGAGGGAGCTCTATAAATAAGTTTTGATAATCTATCTCTCCCTAATATTTTTCCTGTTACTATTTTGTTACCATTGTAATAACTTGCAGTAAATATTTGCGGCTCTAGAGTATTGAAGTCCAATATATCAAGAGTTATTTCATTTATACCACCTCCACCACTCCCCGGATCAGGAGTTTGCGATACTATTTCATTACTCAAAGTAATATTTATCTTTTGTAAAATTGGTGTAAAAGAAGGATTGTCTGTTTTCAGAAAAGCTGTAATGTATAAACTTCCCGAATCAAAAAGCGATTCATATAATTCTAAATTTTGTTGAACTTCTTGAGCTGTATTAGAACTCCAAAAACCAGCCGTTGTAAGCACCCAACCGGTATCAACACTTTCAAAATAATACCAATTTGTCCCATCCGGACTTAATTGATAAGTAATAGTTGTATTAGAAGGTTTATTAGCAAATTCTTCAAAATTTATCAGATCAGTGTATTCAATTGGTTGTAGTAAAGTAATATGAGCTGGATTAGTACTATAACGTGAAGTACTTTTTGATACTCCTAAAACATTTTCTTGCGGATACGATTCAGGGTATGATGATGGTATGCTTTGTGTTTCTATACCACCGCCTGGTGGTGGATCTATGCCCACATCTGGTGGTGTAAATTGAGATTTAAGCTGAACACCGGATGCAGTAAATTCAACAAAGTCTGCTTGGTACCAAAATCTTGATTGTGTAAGCGTTGAATAAAAAATTTCTTCTACACTTTCACCTGTTGCAAAAATACTATTAACCCTAGTATTGAGAATCACTACACCTCCAAGCACGAATAAAAAAATTTGCGAAAACAAAACCAAAAAAGTTGCAAATAAACCCGCCAAAGTAGGCGCGGCTTTGACTGCTATTTTTTTCGAATCAATTTTATTTTGCTGAATATTAGAATCTTTTATTTCTCTTACCAGCAGAAAATGTATTGTTAAAACTAAGCTTAATAAAATCTGATAATATAGCCATCCCAAGCCAAACCAGACTTTTAAAAATCTACTTTCTAAAAATTTTTTCCACATCAAATCAGACTTATTGGCTAGCCTTATCCCTAAGCTATTTAAAAATCCTGGATTTATACTTTCTGAATGTATAACATCTTTTTGAAAGTTAATTATTTCACTTCCTATCTTTTTCAAAAATTTTTTATCTTTTTTTTCGTAGTTTTTAAAATTCGCAAGTGTTTTGGAAACACTACTTCCATCATTCATTATAATTACTTTAGTTTTACCGTTTTTAAAACTATCATTTGAACTCAAAAATTCAACTATTTCTCGTCCTGAATATTTTGGTAAAGTAGTATCAACTAGTATCAAATCTGGCCTAACAACATAAACAAGTCCCAACCCTTCCACTCCATTTTCAGAAGTATAAACTTGGACATTTTTAAAATTTTTGTTTAGAAATGCCTTTAAAAACCTTCTTATCGAAATGTTTTCTTCTATAATTACAATTTTCATTACATTCAATATATAACTTTTTTAGAAACTTTTAAAGAATTGAAAAAATTTTTTGAATGCGATTTGTAAGAAAATTATTATATTAACAAAAAGGACCTCCCTTAAGGGAGGTCCTTTTTGATCCTGGCGATTACCTATTTTCCCAGTCCGTTGCCAGACAAGTATCTTCGGCTCAACCGTGTTTCACTTCTGAGTTCGGGATGGTATCAGGTGTTTCCACGGCGATACTATCACCAGGTGCAAAACTACTTAAATAATCTTGCACCTAGTGATTGAATTTTTAAATTACTTAATCTCTAAAAACTGAATAGAACGAACAAGGGTAAAATTGGTATATAAACATTACCAAGAGTGGAATCTTGGCAAAAATATATACCAAAGCTCACCAGAAAGTATTCGGTATATTAGTACACCTTGGCTAAATACATTACTGTACTTACACCTAGTGCCTATCAACCTAGTGGTCTACTAGGAACCTAATGACGAATTCTAATCTTGGAGTTGGTTTCCCACTTAGATGCCTTCAGTGGTTATCCATATAGCAACGTAGCTACCCAGCGATGCTCCTGGTGGAACAACTGGTGCACTAGAGGTTGCCTGACTCTGGTCCTCGCGTACTAAGAGTCAATCTCCTCAGAATTCGAACGCCCACACCGGATAGAGACCGACCTGAATCACTTCGGTCTGAACCCAGCTCGCGTGCCACTTTAATGGGCGAACAGCCCAACCCTTGGGACCTGATACAGCCCCAGGATGTGACGAGCCGACATCGAGGTGCCGAACCTTGCCGTCGCTATGAACGCTTGGGCAAGACTAGCCTGTTATCCCCGGGGTAACTTTTATCCTTTGACCAATCGCGCTTCCACTCGCTACGAAAAGGTCACTAAGCCCTACTTTCGTAACTGCTCGACTTGTAGGTCTCGCAGTAAAGCCACCTTATGCCTTTGTACTCTTCAGCTGATTTCCATACAGCTTGAGGTGACCTTTGGAATCTTACGTTACTCTTTAGTAAGAGACCGCCCCAGTCAAACTACCCGCCAAGCAACTGTCCTGAAAACCGGATTACGGCCACAGTTAGATGCAAAACAGTCTAAGGGAAGTGTTACATTGGCGACTCCACACCCGCTGGCGCGAATGCTTCAAAGTCTCCTCCCTACGCTCTACATAGAAAGTTTTACATCAATGCTTAGTTGTAGTAAAGCTCCCGGGGTCTTTTTGTCCTGGTGTGGGTAGGCCGCATCTTCACAGCCATTTCATTTTCACCGAATTCCTTGTCAAGACAGTGCCCAACTCGTTACGTCATTCGTGCGGGACGCCGATTAAGCGCCGAGGAACTTCGCTACCTTAGGACCGTCATGGTTACAGCCGCCATTGACCAGTACTTAAGTCAGAGGCTCATCCGAAGAATCACCCCCTTCCGTGATATTCTGGCATTGGGCAGACGTCAGTATGTATACATCCTCTTGCGAGTTGGCACATACCTGTGTTTTTGTTAAACAGTCGATTGGGCCTTTTCACTGCGACCTGACACTACAAAAGCAGTGGCAGGCGTCCCTTTTACCAAAGATACGGGACAAATTTGCCGAGTTCCTTAACAAGGAGTTATTCGTACACCTGCGTATTCTCAACTAACCTACCTGTGTCGGTTTGCGGTACGGTTGAACATTATTCTCGCATAGAAGATTTTCCAGTGTCCAGAATCATTAGAATTGATTAGCCCCGTAAGACTAATCTTTTCATCGTCGCTCGTGTAAACGAATGACCGGATTTGCCTAGCCATTCTGACTTACGACTTGAATGCTGACCTATCAGCACTCTAAATTTTCCTGAACAGTCCCTCCCTAGCTAATAGCGAATAATGTTCAGTACAGGAATATTAACCTGTTATCCATCGCCTACGCCTTTCGGCCTCGGCTTAGGACCGACTAACCCGTAGATGACTAGCATAGCTACGGAAACCTTAGGTATTCGGTGTCCAGATTTTTCATCCAGATTTCGTTACTCATGTCTGCATTCTTACTTGTATACGCTCCACCATGCCTTCCAGCACAGCTTCAATGCATATACAACACTCCCCTACCCCAGTAAGATAATCTTACTAGATATGGCTTCGGTACTATGCTTGAGCCCCGATCAATCTAGGCGCAGAGTCTCTCGACCAGTGAGCTGTTACGCACTCTTTCAAGGATGGCTGCCTCCAAGCAAACCTCCTGGCTGTCTTTGAAACTCCACCTCCTTTACCACTTAGCATAGATTTTGGGACCTTATCCGATATTCTGGGCTGTTTCCCTCTCGACTAATGGAACTTATCTCCCATAGTCTAACTCCTGGATAATGTCACATGGCATTCGAAGTTTGACAGAGTGAGGTACCGCCGAAGCGGCCCACGACTCAATCAGCGCTCTACCTCCACATGAGTTCATCCAAGGCTAGCCCTAAAGCTATTTCGGGGAGAGCCAGCTATTGCCGTGTTCGATTGACGTTTTACCCCTAACCACAAGTCATCCGAAAGCTTTTCACCGCTTAACGGTTCGGACCTCCTCTTGTATTTCTACAAGATTCATCCTGCTCATGGTTAGATCACACGGCTTCGGGTCTATCACACACAACTAAACGCCCGTTAAGACTCGGTTTCCCTTCGGCTCCAGCGCAGAACGCCTTAACCTTGCTGTGCATGATAACTCGCAGACTCATTCTTCAATAGGCACGCCGTCACTTCATAAAGAAGCTCCGACTGCTTGTATGCATATGGTTTCAGGTACTATTTCACTCCCCTAACAGGGGTTCTTTTCACCTTTCCCTCACGGTACTGGTTCACTATCGGTCACAAGAAGTATTTAGCCTTATCCCGTGGTTGGGACAGATTCCTACCAAGTTACACCTATTTGGTAGTACTCAGGAGTTAACCCAGCAAGTTTTACTTGTTTCGTGTACGCGACTTTTACGCTCTATGGTTCTGAGTTCCATCAGAATTCCACTACAAGTAAAATTTTTGACTTGCTCTCTTTGCTGCTAGACAAAGAACGGTTAATCCTACAACCCTGCATGGTTACTACTAGCATAGCGGATTTGTAATCCTCAAATGAGCAAAACCCAAATGATTCATACAAACCCAACCCATACAGTTTGGGCTCTTACCCTTTCGCTCGCCACTACTCAGGTAATAACATGTCTGTCTCCTTTCCTCCAGCTACTAAGATGTTTCAGTTCGCTGGCTTACCTCAACATGGTTATGTATTGGCCATGTTGTATCTTGCATAGCAAGATGGGTTTCCCCATTCGGAAATCTCCGACTAATAGCGCCTCTTAGCGGCTCATCGGAGCTTATCGCAGCTTAGCACGTCCTTCTTCGGCTTCTTGTGCCTAGGCATCCACCATATGCACTTAACTACTTTCTGGTAATTTTAATTACCCACATGACAAAAAAACCTTTTTTATCATGATGTCGTTCTATTCAGTTGTTAAAGATCGTTACAAAATATCAATCATCAGCCTGATGGCTGATTACTGACATTTTTTCTAATTCTAAATGGAGCCTGTGGGATTCGAACCCACGACCTCTTCATTGCAAATGAAGCGTTCTAGCCAACTAAACTAAGGCCCCGCATAGGCCAGCTTGGACTCGAACCAAGGACCTCACCCTTATCAGAGGTGCGCTCTAACCAGCTGAGCTACTGGCCTAAATCCATTTTAATTAAATATTAACTTAAAACCTTGAAAGTGACAAGGATTCCGTAAATCAAATTTCCAAGTTTTGGGTTAAACTAACTCCTTAAAAAGGAGATAATCCAGCCGCAGATTCCCCTACGGCTACCTTGTTATGACTTAAGCCTGGTCGCCACCCTTAGCTTTCGGCCCCAAAAGGGGACTTCGAGCAAGAGCGACTCCCGTGCCTTGACAGGCGGTGTGTACAAGACCCGAGAACGTATTCACCGCGACTCGCTGATTCGCGATTACTAGCAATTCCGACTTCATGCAGGCGAGTTGCAGCCTGCAATCCGAACTGAGACCAACTTTGATGGGATTAGCTCCGCGTCACCGCTTGGCAACCCATTGTATTGGCCATTGTAGCGTCTGTGTAGCCCTGGACATAAGGGACATGATGACTGGACGTCGTCCCCTCCTTCCTCCCTGTTATAACAGGGCAGTCTCTAGAGTAATTGTAACACTAGATAGGGGTTGCGCTCGTTGTGGGACTTAACCCTACATCTCACGACACGAGCTGACGACAGCCATGCAGCACCTCTGTAGCACCCTCGAAGGCTCCTCCACTTTCATGGAGTGTGCAGCTACAGTTCAAGCCCAGGTGAGGTTCTTCGTGGATCATCGAATTAAACCAGGCGCTCCACTGCTTGTGCGGGTCCCCGTCAATTCCTTTAAGTTTTAGCCTTGCGGCCGTACTCCTCAGGCGCCCTGCTTAACGCGTTAGCTGTAACACCCAATATACGTAAAACCTTCCTCGACAAGTCGAGAAAAACTTACGAATATCAGACGTTTAGCAGGGATCGTTTAGGGCGTGGACTACACGGGTATCTAATCCGTTTTGCTCCCCACGCTTTCGAACCTTAGCGTCAGGTTAAGTCCAGAGAGGTGCCTTCGCCCTTGGTATTCCTCCTGATATCAACGCATTTAACCGCTCCACCAGGAATTCCCCTCTCCTCTACTTACCTCAATCCCAAGAGTTTTCCGTGCCTAGACTTGGTTGAGCCAAGAAATTTGACACGAAACTTTTTGGGACGCCTACGTATCTCTTTACGCCCAGTAAATCCGGATAACGCTTGTGCCCCACGTATTACCGATGCTTCTGGCACGTGGTTAGCAGGCACTTATTCGTTGGGTACACTCAGAACTTGTTCCCCAACAAAAGAAGTTTACAATCCGAAGACCTTCTTCCTTCACGCGGTGTCGCAGCGTCAGGCTTTCGCCCATTGCGCATGATTCCTAGTTGCTGCCTCCCGTAGGAGTCTGGGCCGTGTCGCAGTCCCAGTCTGGCTGATCATCCTCTCAGACCAGCTACCCGTCATAGGCTTGGTAGGCATTTACCCCACCAACTACCTGATAGGACGCAGACTCATCCCAAACCGCCGGAGCTTTACTCTTGCGAGACTATCGGGGATTGTCTCATCTTTCGATGAGTTATACCCGAGTTTGGGGTAGATTTCTACGCGTTACTCAGCCGTCTGCCGGGCATTTCCGAAGAAACACCCTCGACTTGCATACCTTAGGCACACCGCTAGCGTTAATCCTGAGCCAGGATCAAACTCTCCATGAAGTTGTAGCAAAGCTACAGTTTCAATCACGGAAAGATCCGTGCTAAAAAACAAAGTTTAAACCTGGAATTTGACAGGATCCTTGTCACTTTTCAAAGTTTCAAGTATTTAATGTTCTATAAACCCACAAATACTGAACCCAAAAAAGGCTCAGAATCTTTCAATAATCAAGTAATGTGGGAATTCCTTTGCTTCTCAATTGAGATAAGTCAAAGGATAACTACGTAATTTTAACACAACCCAACAAATTGTCAAACATTTTTTAAAAGAAAATCGTCAATCAACCAATAAGCTTATACTCTCTATCTTTCGTGGTCCCTAATGATTTCACAATACCTAAATCTACCAAATTTTGTAAATCTCTTCTTAAAGTTCTTGGTGTTACTGTATTAAAATTTTTACTCAACAAATTCATCTTCACGCTTTCTCCACCGAATTTTTCCAAAAATTCTACAATTTCTTTTTGCCTGTCGGTCAGTTCATCATTTTTCTTATCTTTTAACTCATTCTTTTTTTTAGGTAATTTCTCGTTTTTCTCCTTTTCTTGGTTATTTTCACCATCAAAACCAGATAAAAAATCTTCAAGTTTTACCCCATTTTTCTTTAAAAAAACATAAGCTACCAAAGCAAGATAACCAAATAAGCAAAGAAAAGTTAGAAATAAAAATATTTTTAACGCCTTCATAATTTTTATCTAATCTAACCCATAATACAATTTTTAAAAAGATTTGAAAACTTTTTAAAAATTTTCTTTCTTTTTCATTTCGCCCCATCTCTCACCCACACTTATTTCCACAGCAAAATCAACCCCCACATCATAAGCGTTCAACATTTTATTTGATACTTCTTGTCCAAACTTTTCAACATGATCACCCTTTTTCACTTCAAACAAAAATTCATCGTGAATCTGAGCAATTAATTTTGCAGGGTACTTTTGTAAAACAGGAATCAAGTTCAACATAGCAAGCTTCATTATATCAGCAGCGCTCCCCTGAATTAAAAAGTTCAATAATTCCCTTTTAGCGGACGCTTGCAAATTTTTGTTGGAAGATTTAATTAAATTACTTCTCCTTCTTCTCCCAATAATTGTTTCAGCGTAACCATTCTTTTTAATTTTAATCATTTGATCATCAAAAAATTCTCTTACTCTTTTATATTTATTGAAATATTTATCAATAAAATATTGCGCTTGTGAAACAGAGATTTTTAAATTCTCCGACAAGCCATAAGCGGATATACCGTAGATAACACTAAAATTCACAACTTTACCTATCTCGCGCTGCTCTTTTGTGACCTCCTCAAGCCTAACATCAAAAAGCTCTGATGCAGTAAGTTTATGAACATCCCCATTATTGTTAAATATATCTATCATCTCTTGCTCATTAGCAAGCCCTGCCAAAATTCTCAACTCTTGCTGCGAATAATCACAAGACACAAAAACACATCCTGGTGATGCCTTAAACACATTCCGTATAACAAAACCTTGAATATCACCCTTTGGTATATTTTGCAAATTAGGATCCCGTGAAGAAAATCTTCCAGAAACTGTACCCATCTGATCAAACACAGCATGAATCCTATTAGTTTTAGGATTAATATACTTTGGAAGAGCTTTTACATATGTAGAGCTCAATTTTTCCAATTCACGATAAAGTAGTATTTGAGAAACAATTCTATGTTCTTTTTTAATTTTTATAAGAGCTTTTTCGTTAGTTGAAAAACTACCCGTTTTAGTTTTGTTAGATGAAGTTAATCCCAATTTTTCAAACAAAATTTCAGAAACTTGCTTAGTAGAATTAACATTAAACTCACAACCAGCGCTATCATAAATATCTTGACGCAAATTAGCTAACTTAGCTAAAATATCTCCCTTAAACTTATCCAATTCTTTATCATCCACTCCAATACCCGCCCGTTCCATATGGACTACAATCGGCAAAATACCATGTTCAATTTGAATTATATCATAAAGTTTTTGATTATTTTTAGCAGCCTTACTCAAAGACTGATAAAGAGTTTTCATGGCACTAAGCTGGTTAGATTCTTGTATTTTATAAAATTTTAAAATGTTGTTTAAATCAAAACTCACTTGCCCCTCTGCCAAAACAAACGCATATATCCCCACATCTTCTATCTCTAGATTTTCTGTATTCTTAACACCTTCATTATGCAACACATGCAAAAACTTTTTGGCATCAAAAGTGTACATTTTAGCTATTTTGTATATATTAGCCAAAAATTTTCTTTTATTATGCTGATCTACTTTGAAAATTTGGCCATTACTTTCTAACAAAATCTCCTTAAAACCATAATTTAATGGATCACCTACATCATCATATTCACAATAGATATAAACTTCTCCTTGCAAACTCCCATCATATTCTTTGTAATTTGTATTATTTTCAAACCTTCTTGACTTTTCCGTAGAGCCTCCATTTTCTTGATAAATCTCAACAATTTTACTTGCCTTTTGAACCAAACTTTTAAACTCAAATTCCTCTAAAATTTCAAGCATTGAATTATCTATTTTAAGTAGTGTTTTGTTTATATCAAAATTAAGCGGAATATTTGTTTTAATAGTTGCTAATGATTTGGAAAGCATAGCCATTTCGTAATTTTCCAAAAGCTTATTTTTATATCTGTTAGGAACTTTTTCTATATTTTTATAAATATCTTCAATACCCCCAAACTCTTTTATCAAACTCACAGCTCCTTTTTTTCCTATACCTGCTACACCAGGGATATTATCAGATGGGTCACCTGAAATACCTTTAAAATCAGCAACTTTGTCTGGCGTTATTCCTAATTTTTCTTCAACTTTGCTTGAATCAAAGAGTTTTGAATCAGAAAACCGTCTTCCTGCCATGTATACATAAATGTTATTTTTAACCAATTGAAACATATCTTGATCACCAGTTACAATAATAACTTTATCAAAATCTTTGGAATATTTTTCCACAACTGTACCTATGATATCATCTGCTTCTATTCCATCAAATTTCAAAATAGGAATATCAAATTTTTCAAGCACTTTTTCACTTTTTGGTATTTGTGCGATAAACAAATCATCCGCTTTTTTACGATTAGCTTTATACAAAGAAAATTCCTGAACTCTTTCAACAGGTTTTCCAGAATCTAGTACTGCTAAACAATTAGTAGGTTTAAATTTCCAAATTACATCTAAAACTAAACTCGCAAAACCATAAACGGCATTTATAACTTCACCATCCCTTGTAGTTAGTGTCGGAGGCATTGCATAGTAAGCTCTATAAAGAAGTGCATGAGAATCTATTATGACTAAGTTTTTTGATTTAGTCATTTTTACTAGTACTTAATTTATAAATTGTCTCAGCAACGACATCGTACAATTCATATTCAAACGGAGAAGGTATTATTTTTTCCTCGCTCAAATCTTTTTCTACAAAATCAGCAATTACTTGAGCAACACTTATTTTCATTTGGTTATTTATTTGACATCGCGCCTTCAACAAGCCTTTAAATACACCCGGAAAAACCAAAACATTATTTAGCTGATTAGGAAAATCTGATCTACCTGTTGCTACTATTCTTGCACCAGCACTTAAAGCGTCATTTGGCATTATCTCAGGTATTGGATTTGCCATTGCAAAAACTATTGGATCTTTTTTCATTTTTTTAATCATGTTGAAATTTAATACTCCTCCAACAGATACTCCTACAAACACATCAGTATTATCCATAGCCTCCTCAAGGGTTCCGCTTGAGTTATCTAAATTTGTATAATTGAGTAATTCTTTTTTATATTGATTAAGATCATCTCTTTCTTTGGATATTATTCCTTTTGAATCACAAACTATAATATTTCCAACACCGTAATCTCTTAACAATCTGGCAATCGCAATACCTGCAGCACCTGAACCGTTTATGACAATTTTTGTATTGTCTTTATTTTTACCAACTAATTTCAAGGCATTGATTAACCCAGCTAAAACCACTATTGCTGTACCGTCCTGATCATCGTGAAATACAGGTATATCTAATTCATTTCTTAACCTTTCTTCTATTTCAAAACATCTTGGTGCAGCTATATCCTCCAAATTTATTCCCCCAAATGTTGGAGCAATTAATTTTATAGTTTCTACAATTTTTTCAACTTCAAGAGAATTTATCGTTATGGGAATTGCATCTACTCCACCAAATTCTTTAAATAAAATAGCTTTACCCTCCATTACCGGTAAAGACGCTAGCCCCCCTATATTACCTAACCCCAAAACCGCAGATCCATCAGTTACAACAGCTACTGTGTTTTTCATAGAAGTTAAATCATATGCCTGTTGAGAATTTTTTTCGATAACTTTACAAACTTCAGCTACACCTGGAGTATACGCCAAAGATAAATCGTCCTTATTTTTTAAACTTATTTTTGATTGTATGGAAATTTTCCCTTTGTGTTTTTTGTGCAGATTAATTGATTTTTGTTTTAAATCCATAATTATTTTTTCTTAAACATACCGATAATATGAACCCCCTGTTTCAATTTGCCATTAACTCTAAGGCCTAAATTCCAATAATCTTCTAGCTGAAACCCAACACTTGCAAAAATCTTAACCCAATCATACCACATTTTATAATTTGAAGTCCATTGTAAATGGCTGTTGCTAAAGTTTATAAGCCAATCGTTTATTTGAATAAAAGCAAATTTTTCTGAAGTATTGAGTCGATAAAATTTCTCAGTTAAATTTTCATCAGTAAACACTTTAACAGGAAAATTAAGATTTTTATTCCATTTTTTTTCAAAACTTTCTTCCCACAAAACTACAATCCCATCTTTTTCCAAGATTCTGTAACACCAATTTAGTAATCTTATAATTGAGCTATCATCAGGAAAGTGGTGCAAAACAAACTGTATGTTTATAAAATCAATGTTTGATAATTCTTCGGGTAAATTTTGTGAATAATTATCAACCTTAAAGTAAAATGATTTATTATTTGGTAACGTTATTTCACTCTTTTCTTTTGTATCAATAGCGTAAAGGTTTTCAATGTTTTCATAATTCTCCCCCAGAGTTTTTAGTAAATCTAACCTATTTGCCCCAACATCTAAAAATCTTTCTACTTTTAAAAAGTTTTGGTGAAAAGCATTTAAAAAATCCTCCTCTACTACTTTGTTTTTACACTGTTTTTTTGCTTCTTTGAAAATTTTCTTTATAGTTTGAACACTATCAGCTTCAAAAGTATGTTCCCAAACTAAATTAATAAGATTGTAAGCTAACTCCTCATTTACACCAGCATACAAAAAGTTTCGTGAATAAAATTCAAGCAATAGCTCATAGACATGACGGGTTTTATCTAATCTTGACATGTTACACGGTCATGAGTTCTGTAAATTCAGCTTTATCAATTACTTCTTTTTCAAGTAATCTTTGCGCTAATTTATCTAGCTTATCGCGATGTTCACTCAAAATTTTCTTTGCAAATTCATATTGTTGAGAAATGATCTTTCTTACTTCTTCATCAATAATCTCAGCTGTTTTTTCGGAATATTCTTTCCAATCACCGTATTGATATCCCAAGCCATTCTCTTCATGATTACCGTACTCAACTAAACCTAGTTTTTCATTCATTCCAAATTGCTGAACCATTCGGCGCGCAACCTGTGTTGCTTTCTTGATATCATTTGAAGCCCCAGTTGATATATCATCCAAAACAATTTCTTCAGCCGCTCTACCTCCTAAACTTACAGTAATTTCTGCTATCAACTTTGATTTTGAAACTATATACTCATCTTTTTCAGGTAAGAACATTGTAACCCCACCTGTACTTCCTCGAGACACAATTGAAATTTTATCAACAGGAGTAGCGTTAGGAGTAAAATATGAAACAACAGCATGGCCCGCTTCATGATAAGCAACTAACTTCAGCTCATCTTCTGTTCTTTTTCGAGATCTTCTAGCAGGTCCCAAAACTACTTTTGAAACTGCTTCTTCAATATCTTCCATACTGATTAGTTTTTTATTTTGTTTCGCTGCAATAATTGCTGACTCATTCATTATGTTTTCAAGATCAGCACCAGTAAAACCAACAGTTCTTTTGGCTATTTTTTCCAAATCAACATCTTTGTCTAAAGGTTTATTTTTACTGTGAATTTTAAGAATTTGTAAACGACCTTCAACGTCTGGGAGTTCAATTCTAACTTGCCTATCAAATCTTCCTGGTCTCAAAATTGCAGGGTCAAGTACATCAGGCCTATTTGTCGCTGCAATCACAATAACATTCGTATTCTTTTCAAAACCATCCATCTCAACTAAAATTTGATTGAGCGTTTGTTCAGTATTTCCCGATTGAATTCTTGTTCCACGTTTTCGAGCAACTGCATCAATTTCATCAATAAATATTAGTGATGGAGCAGCTTTTTTGGCTTTTGCAAATAGATCTCTTACTCTTGACGCACCCGCCCCAACCAACATTTCTTCAAACTCTGATCCCGAAGTATGAAAAAATGGAACTCCCGCTTCACCAGCTATTGCCCTAGCAAGTAAAGTTTTACCTGTTCCTGGTGGACCAAACATTAAAATACCTTTTGGAATTCTTGCACCCAAATTTCTAAATTTATTAGGATGTTTTAAAAACTCTACTATTTCGTTTAATTCTTCTCGAGCTTCATCAATACCTGCAACATCATCAAAAGAAGTATCGGTTTTTTGCCCAAAAAACATCTTGGCTTTTGACTGTCCAAATTGCATAAGTCCCATTCCCGACGATTGTGCACTTCTATAAATAACGATCACCAAGATAACCATTCCAATTATAGTTATGATTGTAAAAATATCATCCAGAGAAATTCCTGAGGGCACATTGACAGACACAATATCTACATTTGCACTTGCCAAAGATATATTTTCATTTTGTAAAGTTTCAACAAACGAATCTATATTTGGAGTCCAATCAACGACAATTCTATCTACGAATTGAGCTTTTTTCTTAGCAACCACAAATTCATCAACTTGATATACAACATCAAATTGCCCCGCTTGTAACCTATTGTAAAATGACTCCAAATCAACAACTTTTGCATATTTTTGCAAATTAAATACAGGAACTCCCAAAGAATTTATTGATAAATTATTCTCTTCAAGTAACTGATTAAACTCATTGTAACCAATATCCCTAACCACCTGATCTTGAGTTTCTCCAGCATTTAAAACTAACACATAATCCTCACCTACAATTATTTCTTCTACAAATCCCGCTTGATTTCCAAAAAGAGATCTGATCGTATCAGCTAGCGATTTAGGTTTTAGAGATTGAATTAGCTCATCTGGCGTAATTTCCTGAAGATTATTTTTTTTATTTAAATAATTTACTTTTTCTGGAATTTTATCGCTTGCAAGTCTACCCTTAGTTGTTACATAAAGTTTATCTATTGCGATAATTTTACTGTCGTTCTGTATTAAAATTTGAGAAAATTCATTGTTTTGTAATCCACTTACTATTGTGTCTAATGATCCTTTTGGATTGAAAGTAAAATTTGATATCAAACTCGAAAAAACTAGCAAAAATAAAAATATGCCTCCAAGAAGTATAAATGGATTGACTCTCTTTATACCAAATCTCGTTTTTTTTATGCGAGAGGTTCTTTTATTTTTTTTGTTTTTTTCACTAATCTCTTTTAATAAACTCCAAGACATTTCTTCAAGTTGTTTTTTAATTTGCTCTTCTTTTTCTTTGTTTTCTTTTGTATTTTTTGAGTTTTGTTTTTGACTATCCATAAATCCATCTAAACAATTTAAATGCCAGAGGGCAGAATCGAACTGCCGACCTTGGGTTTATGAATCCCACGCTCTAACCTACTGAGCTACTCTGGCCAAAATTACTCTTTAATTTTAACAAAAAAATTGAAAATTATAAACTAAAAATGGCGGAATATTTGTATAAAAAGTGAAAGAATAAACCAAGTGCCCCCACAAACATGTGGGGGCACTTGGTTGCGGGGGTTGGATTCGAACCAACGACCTTCGGGTTATGAGCCCGACGAGCTGCCACTGCTCTACCCCGCGTCAACAGCTAATTATAATACTTTTAGCTTAAAAAATCAAATCTTTCCACCATACTGTATAGAATTCCTTGGTATCATCAATTTTCAAATACTCTTTTTCATTGATAGTTGCAACACTTGAAACATTATTTTCTCTAAACAATATCTGTCTATCCGACGCAAATGAATACGCATCTCTCAACAATAAAGTTTGATACTCCTCCGAACTTACATAATCTAGCTCATCAATTGTCTCTTCTAATTTTGACTTTAACTCACTCAAAGTGTTTTTTTCATAAACATAAACATCGTAGTTATACTTGGCTCGATTCACAACACTTATAATTTGTAAGAATAAAATTATTGAAAATAAAAACAATATAAAAGTTAGAGCGATGCCATCTAGTTCAATGTTTTTAAAAATTTGATTAAGTTTTAATTTCAAAAAAAAGATTTTTTTTCTCATATTTAATTGATAACTTTATTTTAGTATGTTAATATCACCGCAGTTACCCTATAACATACTATCATGAATACAACTAACGAACTAGTCGCAAGCTTCACAAGCTACTTAGAAAAACAAAAAATGTCTCCCAATACCATTATTGCATATAAAAAAGATATCGAACAACTTGCAGAAACAAACGTCCAAAAAGATTTACCACAATTTGAAACCAAAGATATAAAAAATGCTTTGATTTTTTTAAAAGAACAGAAAGGACTTTCCCCTAAAACAATTTCTCGTAAACTTAATAGTTATAGAACATTTTTTAATTTTTTAATAACAACAAAAAAAATAAAATACAATCCTGCATTAGAAGTGGAACATCCTAAATACATTAACAAGAAAAAAAGAATTTTAAAACCAACAGAATATCTAGCACTCAAAGAAGTTAGTAGGCAAAATGAAAGATTATTTGTAATAATTGAAACATTGCTTCAAACAGGAATCAGGATAGCTGAACTTGCAAACCTCAAAATTAAAGATGTGGATATGTCTAAAAAAGAAATAACTATAGAACCTTACGGATCAAATGAAAAGAGGGTTATACCGATCAACGATAAGCTATTTTACGTATTAAAATCATATCTTGAAAAACATTGTGCCGATAAAGATAATAACCATCCTTTATTTTTTACCAGAACTGGTCAACCTATTCAAATTAGAAATATTAGAAATTCAATTGATAGAGCTATAGCTAAAGCTAATTTGAAAAACGTCTGCGTAAACGATATCAGAAATACCTTTATTGTTCATCAACTATCTCAAGGCGTTTCTACTAGTTACCTCGCTCAAATTGTAGGTCATAAATCAGAAAGCACAACTCAAAAATATTTATCACTCCTTTCTAAGAAATACAAACCTTCAGGAAAAGATAAGATTTATGAAGTGTAGGTTTGGTACTCCTGAGTGGACTCGAACCACTGACCCCGGCTTTATAAGAACCGTGCTCTAACCAACTGAGCTACAGGAGCACTGTAATATTTTAACAATTTATTGAAAAAATTTCTACAAGCTCTAATCAAAATCCACCGAAACCGCCGAAGCCTGAAGAAGATTTGTTTTTCTTAATTATTTCTTCACCCTTTTTATGAGCCTCTTCTGTCCTCATTTCTATTTCTTTCTCTACCAGCTCTCTAGGCTTTCCGTATTTTAGCCTCGATATTTCTTTGATTATCTGAGCTAACTCAGGATTAGGTTTACCTATCATATCGTATTTTGAGTCACCATAAAAAGATCTTACTGAAAAAGGTGGTGTGGGTTGTCCACCAGATAACATCTTCAAATAAAAAGTGAAATTTTCAACCTTAATTAAATCATTTTTATCAAACACACCTTCAAACTCATGTTCCAAAAATTTTGCATCTTCGGTACCAACTCTAAAAACAGCCTTATTACCAACATTACCAAAAATTGAATCTCTAATTCTAGTATCGTTATTTTTAACCAACTGACTAATGTACTGGTGTGCAATAGTGAGAGACAATTTATACTTTCTAGCTTCCGACAAAATTGTTTGAATAGATTCCGTCAAAAAATTTTGAAACTCATCAATGTACAAGTAAAAAGGAACTCTCTCACTTTCCGATTTTTCTTCTCTACTCAACGCAGTAACAAGCAATTTTCCAATTAAAATCATTCCTAAAAGATAAGCATTGTAATCTCCAATCTTTCCTTTTGATAATTTGGCTATCAAAATTTTTTTACTATCCATAATATCTTTAAAATCTAGTGTTGATTTTTGTTGTGCAACAATTGGTCGCACATAAGGGTTGGTAACAAATGGAGATAATTTGGAAGTAATATAAGGAACCAAGTTTTTTAGAGAGGCTTCTCCTCCCGCTGCTTCAGCTTGTTTTTCCCAAAATGCAACAATCTCTTTATCTGGACACCTAGATAGCTTGTACTTTCTATAAGCATCATCAGATAAGATCTTTGGAACTTCTAACACTGTCGCACCTGAGTCTGGATCTGATAATAAAAGTAATACTCCATAACGAAAATATTGATAAAATATTGGTCCTCCTGTTTGCCTCAAATCAAACAAAGTATCAAAAATAGACAATAATTCATCTAAAGCTTTTGCTTTCTGCCCTTCTGATTCATATTCAAGCATGTTCAAACCGAATGGCCTTTCCATATCTGATGGATCAAAAAATACTACATCATCAGCACGATCAGGAGGAACCTGTTGAAGTATTTTTTCTGCATCACTTCCATGAGGGTCAATAAAACCACAACCATGTCCAAGCTTAATATCTCTTGTCATCATACCTACCATAAAACCTGATTTTCCGGTACCAGTTTGACCGATTATGTACATATGCCTAAGCCTATCCTCTGGTTTGATAAAAATCTCCCGTTCTTTTCCCCTAAAAGTATTTCTCCCAATATACATATAATCTTCTTTAAATTCAGCCTCTACAAAATCCGGAGCTGGCGCTTTTTTAGATAAAAGCCAATTTACATGAGGAGTAGTTATATTTTTGTTTGGGAAGTGATAAAGAGTAGCTAGTTCTTCCGTGTTTAATATCATAGTTTCTCTAGGTATTCTATAGATGAAATCATCAACTATATTTTTAATTTTTTTCTTTTCTAATTTCTTAAATCTGTTTCCACCTTCTTTTACATAGTGATCTATTGAACTCATCATATTACTCAAATGCATTTCGGCTGACTCTTTATCTTCACTAACTGCAACCAACCTAACATCTACATAAAAACCCGGTTTCGATGCTTTTTGGTCAATAAGTTGAATAGTATCATCATCAAGCTCAGGTTTTTTCTTAGTTTTTCCATCTTCTCCTTCTGGTACCTCTCTAAGCTTTTTAATATATTTTTTAGATTGATTACGCCATTCAGAACCAGCTGGAGTAATTACAACTTGAAATGCCGCTGCTTCATTAAACTGAATTTTACTAAACGCATCTAGCAAAGTTGACAATGTATCTACAGGCAAATCCTCATAAGTTCTGATGGGTATTCTATGATGCTTATCTAGTTTCAAAGCCGCGTAAGCCACTTTTGAATCGTCAGGAAATAAATTATATTCTTTAACCAGCTTAATATCAGCAGATGTATAAGTTCCATTAATTTGCTTATCGACTATTCCCGCTATTCTTTTTGGACAAGCTACATAAAACTTAATATTATCTTTAAATGCTACCACCTCAAAACTTACGAAAGCCTTAGCATTAAAATATTTTTTTATTCCTTTAATTTTTGGTGAAATACTCATCAAACCAGCAAACATTTGCTCTGCCACTTTTATCTCAAACTCGTTGTTTGCAGGTAATTTAACTTCAAAGAAAACCAAATTTCTATGTTTTCTTCTCAAAACTGCTTCATGTGTTTTCTTAAGCGCGTATTTTAACAAAAAGTAAGCTACAATACTTCCAAGAAGTATTCCTATTATAAAATATAAAATTATAATAGCAGTGTTGATTATATCCATCTTAACTAACATATACAACTTATTTATTATTGTTTAATTGATCCTCGTATTCTTTCACAAATTTTTCAAACAAAACCGCCAACCATTTATTGCTGTTACTATTCCCTTGCTTCTTATTTTGTTGCACAAACCTTTTTGTATCTTGCAATGAGCTTGGATCAAACTTTGAAGGTGTAAACCCATCACCAAAAGGTACACTTTTTGGGGCCGCTGCCATTTTGGGTGTTACAGTAAAAATTTTCGTTTGATTTTGATTTTGATTTTTATCATTTTCATTTTCTTGATTTTCCTCTTTTTCTGGTCTTTCCGATGCTCTTTCTAAGTTATTTTCAAAATTTGAATCAGACCTTCCTCTTTGGTATTTTGATCAATGTTTTGATTAACTGTAGGCAGACTTGGGCATGCTTTCAATACCACCGCCACTTCCTACCAGTTGACTTTGTTTCAACTTGTTTTCTTGCTCAATTATAAAATTTCTGACTAGATTAAACCCGACTATTTGCCCATTGGGAGCAGTAAACAGCGGTTCTCCTTTTTCGTCGTATGCATAAAAGGTAAAACTGTATTTAGCTAACAATTCTTTTGTGATTTGTATGTTATTATCCATAATATTTTCTATCAGCTTCTAATTTTCTTTTTAAATCTTTCTCCTTTTTCCGTTCTCTTTTTTCATATTTTTTGAGCCCTTTAGAAACCACCACTTCAACCTTGATAAAACCCGAATTAGCAAGGAACAACTGACTGACAACTAAAGTATAACCTATATTTTTCAGTAAAGTTTTAATTTTGTTGATTTCATTTTTCTTAAGTAGCAACTTCCTATCGCGTTCCGTTTGAGCCTCAGGAACTTTACCCGCGGACATTAACGGATATACTTTCACCTTCTTAACAAATACTTCATTTTCTTTGACATAAGCATAAGAACCATCTATAGATACACTACCCTGCTTTGATTGATTTTACCTCCCAGCCTTCTAAAACTATTCCTGCTTCAAACTTTTCTATAAACTCATAATTTCGTTTTGCTTGTTTGTTAGTTGAAAGTACTTTCATTATTAAAAATCTAACCTTATTACCTTTTCACCATCAAGCACATAAACTTGCCTGTCTATTTCATTGATTACAACCTCTTGCAAATTATTAAAATAATCCTCTGTTCCATCATAAACAAATTGTGTAACCAAGGTTAAAAATTTTTCAGGAGTATCAGAAATTTGAAAAATCATAACTCTTCTATTTTGTGGATCCGACACTGCCATAAATTGGCTACTCACATCAATGCTACTTGCATTTTTAAAACTCTCAAAATCAGATCTCAATAAATTCACAAAACTCTCATACACAAGTGTGTTATCACCTCCTCCAAGATATCTTCTAATCCCACCTCCATCAATCAAAACATAAATCTCAAACGGAACAGCTATATCTATTGCTCTTGATAATTCTGGATCATTTTTCCAATTTGGAGGATTTGAACTAACAAACAATGCTCCGCCACCAAGATAGGTATCACCTGACTTTTCTCTTTTATAAATTTGTTCATTGGATGTTTTTAACTCATAAAGTCCATCTGTGTTGAGATACAAGCCAACCTCGGCAACACTTCCAATATCTCTCCTTGCTAACAAGCCACTAAACCTACTTAAAGAATTACTTTCATTTGGAGAGAACCTAGCTATACCACTTATTTCATCATTATCATAAACAATTAAATCTCCACTGCTACTTGTAACTAAAAACTCAGGTTTAACCAAATTTGAAATATGCTCTACTGGTTCAGACGACAAATTAGTTGAAAGTTTATAAACAACATTTCTTAAATAATCACTTACAAAAATGCCACCATTAGAGTAAGCAATGTCTCTTAAATCAACATCCTCAAATACTGCGCCAAAATCTGCTATCACTTGAGGCTCTCTGATTCTATCAATCAAAAGTAAATCATCACGCACTTCACTCAAAGCTTCATTTAAGCTACTAAAAGCATCACTCATATAATCTTCTGGTGTTGCATCTTCAACTTCTTTAGTTAATTTATCTATTTCGTTCAAAACCAATACTTTTTTATCAACATCTTGATTTTTGGTTGCCAAAGCCTCTGATTTCAATGACTCAACCTCAGATTGTAAAACTTGATACCTGGCTTCAATTTCGCGTCTTTCCGCTTGAATTTTGTTATTTTGAATTGTTCTTGATATGAAAAAGTATGTAAAAATAATTAGTATTACCAAAGCACCCGCAAATATTCTTCTATTTCTCCTTATTCTTTTTGCTCTATCAAAAGCATTTCTTCTATCTTGATAACCGACTCCCAAAACCTCTCTTTTAAACAAATCCGCCACTTTTGAGCCAAATGTAATTAAATTTGTATATATGCTTTTCAAAAATTGAGCGTAAGTTTTTTTATTATCTTTAAAATGCTTAACAACTTTACTTTTAAAAATCGAGTTTAAATTTTTTAAACCTGGCAAAATTTTACCAAACAGACCCTTTAATTTATTTCTTAAATTCTCAAAATATTCTTGAAATGTTGTCAATTGATTTAAATCTGAAACTTTTTTATTTTCAACCCCATCATCCAAGTCATCATTTTCTATAGTTTGATTAATTTTTTCATTTACATCTGATTCATCTTTGATTTCATCACTATCTGTATTCTCAAAAGTTTTTAACAATTGATCTTTACTGTGCTCTTCTGCTTTTTCTAACTCAATCTCTTTTGCATCAATCACGTCTACTCTTTCTTTTGATTCATCCTCAGATTCTGAAGCAAAATTTTTCATTACCTCAATATCAGCAACAAGCATGCCCGCAATACCTGGTTTGTGTATAAAATCACTTGTTGGTTTTTCTAAATCTTTATCTTTTAACACTTTTCTAACAACTTCTTCACCTTCATTTACAAATTTTGAAGTGCATAACAAAAACGTATCTAGCGGTTCAATCATCAAGCTTCCTGTTCTAAAAAAGCCTTGCATACTTGAATCAATCAAAGCATCAGAAACACAAACCAAATTTTCATTTCTCAACAAATAAATGCCTGCCTCACCAACACTCGCAAAATAAGCATAATCGTTAAAATAAATTCCCACGGCCATCTCAAAGTCAACACCATCTTTTAAACTCTCTTCTTTATCAACAACAGTTAAAAGCCTATTTTTCATAGCAAACATAGCTTCTTCAAGATGCTCAAGATAGGAATTATTAAAATCTTCTTCATAGATATATCTTTGTAATTCATCTAGAGAAAAAGAAGCTACATGCTCTAGTACAACCGAATCATTTTCAGATTTAAGAGATATCACCACACACAAACTTCCTCGGGTTTCTAAAACACTTTTTTCTTCTGGAACATAACCATAAACCCCAGACCACTGTCTGGGCGTTTGTTTACCTACAATAAACTCAGCCTTAATATCCATAACTTAAAAACCTAACTTTACAACAGTATATCAGATGCTATCAAAAGGTAAAATACTACCAATTAAGCTAAAATAAATATGATTAACACAAAAAGGAGAAACAGTAAGTAAATAAAACTTAACAAATTGAAAAAAGAAGAATTTTTGGTTTTTAATGATTTATTTATTCTTATCATATCGCGAAATAAAAGTAATCCCGCTAAAAAATGCCCAACTGCAAAAACAATAGCAGCTATTTTAATTGCGTCTATTATTATTAAACTTTGCTCAATCATTGTGTTGATTTAAATTATACTTTTTGTATATCTTAGTCACATCAGCTATGATATCTCTAACTTCCGTAGGGTTTGGTACAGCTTCAAAAACAATCTCACCTTTTTCAGACGCAGTCAAAAGTCTGATATTTCCATAATGAAATAGACTCGCTATGGGGCCAATAGATTTTTCTTGAACATCCTCAATGTTATCAAGTGTTGCTTCAGTTACAGAAAAAGAAGTAAAAGGCTTAAAATCATATCCTATTATTCTTTCGTTAGTTAAAATATATGGATCAAAATACCAATCAAAAAAATGTGAGAAAAAATTAGTAATAATCAAAGAATAAAAACCTAATAAAAATAAAAAAATCCCTCTCGGAGTCACCAGATCAGTTTCTATCTCGAAAAATTTAAGTATAAAAAATATAGTAGGAGGTACAAAAGCCAAAAATGTATATCTCAAAAACCAACCTAAATTTGTAATCCAATGCCTTCTTATTAAAAGATAAACCTTTTCCTGGGGATTTTGAGTTGCAAAATGAACATGCTTGGGTCTAAACTCAAGACTTGAAAAAGAGGAGTTTTTCTTTCTTGGTATAATTCTTTCTATTTCGCTAATTTCTCTTTGTAAATTAATATCCCTCAATCTTTTTTGATATTCATAGTGATCCATAGGGACTGCCGGTTGATTTGGTTCAAAACCATAATTTGGCACCGGCATGGGAGCTGGAACTATACCCTCACTATTAGGAACCATATTAGGATTGGGATTAGAATAATTAGGTGAACTATTGTAATTATTATTCATTTAATGAAAATTATCGCACAAAAAGAAGTATAAGTAAATTATTTACTTGATAAAAAGAACGTCTGAGAATATATATAATCTCCTCTACCAGTCTCATAAGCCCAAGTATTCCAAATATTTTTAAACCACCATCCACCAATACTTTTTTCTACACCATTGGTTCCTTTCAAGATAACTTTTTTAACTCTTAAAGAATTATCTCTAACAAAACTTAAACTTTCAATTTCTCCAACTTCGTTAATTATATTACTAATAGCATTTTTAACGCCTATAGAATAATTAGAATTATTGACTACAAAATTAAGCATAGCGTTAATATCTTGACTCAAAAAACCAGAGGTTTGATAAGTCCAATTAGTCCATTGAGTAGGTGTTGCATAATCATTATCATTTTTTGATCTTAAATATGGATAAGGTGTGCCGTCTCCATAAATGTTTTGCCAAATAGTATCGTTGTCTGCCGTACCATAACCTTGATTGTTATCTGAAGAATATACGGCTTCAATAGGAGAACCATTATAAAGAACTAGCTCTCCTTGAGTTTCTTGTGCTGCCCAGGCTTTTCCATTACCTCCACTGTAAACCTGACATGATGCTGTAGTGCAAATGCTACCTCTCACACTGGTATACCACCATGCATAGGTTCTAGCAGCTACTACCTGAGCTTTAATGGCTTCTTCAGGCCAGCAATCCCAACTATTGTTTGGATCATCTATCACATATTTTTCCGGATTAGATTGAACTTGATCAGGATTCCCACAAGCTTTGCTAGGAACTTCACCTAAGCCTGATACATAAGTTTCAATATCCATGCTTCCATATCCATCAACATTAATTTGCTTTGAAAAACCGCCCTGCACATATGAATTTTCATAATAAAAACTAAGTATTTGATCATATGTAAAACCATTTAATGCCATACCGTGAGCACCCCATTGACTCATACCTACACCATGTCCTTGATACAAATCTCTTCCACTTCCATAAAAAAACCACTCACCCTCGTTAATATTTCCACCACCTCCACCAGGATCTTGTTCTAAGATTTTTCGTTCGTACTCAAAAGCTTGTTTTTGTTCCTCAAGAAGATTTTTAATTTTACTTTCGATATTTTGTTGCTGGCTTTGTAAAGATACTATGTTGTTGTTTGTAGCATAAATCGCATTTTGTAATGCCAAAAGCTCTTCTTGTAATTTTTGTTTTTTTGCTTCAAGTTCACTGTTTTGAGCTTGTAACTCTTCTATTTTTTTATCATACTCAGAAGATAATTTTTTGAGATCTTGCAATGTCTCCAAAAGGGATACTATACCTTGTTGTTGAATACTCACAAAAAATGAATCATATTGCCAATGTTTCTCTGAATTATCAATGTTATTTTTTAATAAAAATTTTTCTATTTGAGTATCCTTAGCTCTCCAATCCATGTAATTTTTAGATAGAGTTTTTTCTAAAATTTTTTCTCTTTTGATTTTTTCAAGTTGCTTAACCTCTATTTCTTTTTTTAAAATCTCTAACTCTACATTATTAATGTTTATTTGCTGATCAATTAAACTTATTTCAGAATTTAATTTTTCTAATTCTGATTGTTGATTATTCAATTTACTCTCAGTATCTTGGAGCTGCTTTAACGCATTTTCCAATGTTTCTTTTACATTTTCTAACTCTTGTTCTTGTTGATTTATTTCATTTTGGATATCAGCAACACTTCGTGCCCATGCTGGATTAACAAACACAAACATAAATATAACTAGATTAGCTATGTTAGCTATCTTGACTAAATTAGTTTTGTGTAACTTGTGTCCTATAAAGTATTTTATCACTAATGACTTCTTGTAAAATATTAAATTGCTCTCTGGCAAATTCAACCGATAGAGCATTTTGATGATTAACAACCAAAAATCTTCCTATTGAGATTTTATCGGCATCACTCAAAACACCTTCAGAAGATGATACATCCCCAAACAAACCTGTGCCAGACAAACTAGATTGCTCTTGTTTAAGTTTTTTCAATTTTTCAGAACTAATTGAAATTTTTTCAATTTCGATAAGCTTTTCATTAATTTCTCTCATTTTATCAACTATTTGCTTTATTTTGTTTGAAAACTCATCTAAGGTCTGCCCATTCAAAAATTCTTGACTATATTCATCTATCTTATTAATTTCATTCTTAATCGTTTCATACATTGCAAACTTCACAAGCATACTCTCCTCATAATCAAAATTATCAAACACTTCCTGCTTATCTATTTCAGGATGAGTATAATTAATCAACTCAAATAACAGATTATTTTCATAATATCCAACTTTATTTGCAAGTGACGCAAATAAAATTTGTATCAAAAATGAAACCACGCCAATTAAAAGTAACGTCAAATTAAATTTATACAATAAAGCAAACACAACAAATAGTGATTGCAAAACCATTAAACCAACCACAAAATAATATGGCTCATCCTTTTTTTCATCATTATCTTCATTTTTATCTTGTGCAAAAAAATTATCTTCTTTACCTAAAAGATATTTGGTTCTCATATGCTGTTTTTCACGCTTTAAATTTTCAATTTTTGTTTTGTCAATTTCATTAATCTCATATTTTTTTAATACATCTTCTAAATCATTTTTTAAAGTTTGTAAATATAATACAAAAAGTTCCTTTCCTTCAAGAGCTTGCTTTTCATCTTTAAGTTTATTAAATTCGCCATCTAAGGGTTTTCTTTCATCTAGTAACTGATTTTGACGATCAATTATCTTTTTCAAAATATATTTCTTCACATTTTTAGTTACTGTTATACCAGAAGACTCTATTTTGGTAATTACATCAAAAGAATTTTCTTCTCCCGCAATATCTACTTGTAACGAATCAGGAATAGAATTGAAATCGTTTGTAGTTATAAATTCGTTCAGACATACTATCTCTTATAATCTTACAACTTTAAAATCTAATATATTAATCTCACACTTACATTAAATAACAAAATCAGTATGTGCATCTACAACAAACTTATTAGTTTCAAATCGATGTTAAACTAGTTACTATCATTAAACTCGATAGAATTCGATACACCTTGTCTACAAACATAAGCTCTAAATATTGTATACTTCTGTAATTTCTTGCAGAGCAATCAGATACCTTTGCTCCTTCTATAGCACAAGCAAACCCTCTAGCATCATCACCAAACGTACAAGGATCCGAAACTAAAACATTCAAAGGATCAGTACATAAGCTCTGGAAAGAAAAATCTAAATGTCAATTCCCCAGACTCTGCAAACTCATAACACTTAACATCTCCATTTATATTTAAAAACCGAAAGAAAGTCGTTAATATCGGGAACAGCCAAAAACACTAATACCACCCCAATTATATAGTTTATAATCCTCCTTCTTAAATCAACCAAGGCTTGGTCACTTGTTCCCTCCTTTGAGCATATATTGATATCCCAAATAAACTAGCATTACAAAAGAAAGTGACCCAACAAAAGCCCAAACGATATAAACTATCCTAACAAACCATATCTCAACTTGCTGAAGTGTGGGTGGCTTGAAGTATGCAGGCTCATCTCCACACATACATAACTTTTTACTTTCATTATAAACAGGATCCTCACCATTGAAGCACTGATAACTACTGCACGATGAATCATTTGCAGAAAAGGGAATGTCTTGCATTTGAGCATTTACACTGAGTGTAAAGAAAGCAAGCCCAAAAAAAACAAGCAACACTACAAGTAAATTTTTCATACCAAAAGTATCCCAAGAAATGAAACTTTTATCAAGTAAATTTGAAGTAATTGTTTCAGACGATAGAACACTGATTGAATCTAGAATTAAATAATAAAATTACATCTAATTTAAACAAAAAATCCCCAACACCCAATTAGGCTAATAAAAAAGAAATAAATTAATTTAGCTATTTTAAAATTATCTTCCCTACTAAAACTAACTTTATTGTTCTCCCAAATCTAAATCCCTTAATCTTTGTAATTGATCATTCTGTTCAGTAGAACCACCCAAAGTACCATCAGTATTTATTAATGCAAGTATTATTACTAAACCTACCAACCCTACAAATAACGCCGCTAAACCTGCAAACACCTGCTTTATTGCCTTTTGCGCTTCAACCACCTTCTCCTGTTCTCCTTCGCTTCTTATATACTTTATTGCCGCCTTTATGATCACATAAATTGATATTCCTATTATACCTACAAACACCAAAGTTCCTCCTAGTTGAACCAAGCCTACTATGGTATTAACGGCATTTTCTGCACCTTTTTCATTACCCTTACATATAGCATCCTTAACGAATACTATATTGTTCAAAAAAGGAAGTACTTGACATATAATATTAGAAAAATCACTTTGACCGCTAGCCCGAACAACTAAGACTGAAAAAAGAAGTGGATGTAATAAAAAAACAAACATTAAAATAATGAGTGTTGAGTGAATCTTGTTAATAATTTTTTTCATTTTAAATTAAACTAATTAATAAATTTGTTCAATTAATTATACACAAACAGCTCAAAAAATGTCAAAATTCTTTGTAAATCCGATAAAAAATTTATTTTTAAATATCTAAATTCTAAATTAACAAACTACTCCCCTAAATTTAATTGTTCTAGCTGTTTTATTAAATCACTATTCTGCTCAGTAGAACCACCCAAAGTACCATCAGTATTTATTAATGCAAGTATTATTACTAAACCTACCAACCCTACAAATAACGCCGCCAAACCTGCAAACACCTGCTTTATTGCCTTTTGCGCTTCAACCACCTTCTCCTGTTCTCCTTCGCTTCTTATATACTTTATTGCCGCCTTTATGATCACATAAATTGATATTCCTATTATACCTACAAACACCAAAGTTCCTCCTAGTTGAACCAAGCCTACTATGGTATTAACGGCATTTTCTGCACCTTTTTCATTACCCTTACATATAGCATCCTTAACGAATACTATATTGTTCAAAAAAGGAAGTACTTGACATATAATATTAGAAAAATCACTTTGACCGCTAGCCCGAACAACTAAGACTGAAAAAAGAAGTGGATGTAATAAAAAAACAAACATTAAAATAATGAGTGTTGAGTGAATCTTGTTAATAATTTTTTTCATTTTAAATTAAACTAATTAATAAATTTGTTCAATTAATTATACACAAACAGCTCAAAAAATGTCAAAATTCTTTGTAAATCCGATAAAAAATTTATTTTTAAATATCTAAATTCTAAATTAACAAACTACTCCCCTAAATTTAATTGTTCTAGCTGTTTTATTAAATCACTATTCTGCTCAGTAGAACCACCCAAAGTACCATCAGTATTTATTAATGCAAGTATTATTACTAAACCTACCAACCCTACAAATAACGCCGCTAAACCTGCAAACACCTGCTTTATTGCCTTTTGCGCTTCAACCACCTTCTCCTTCTCCTTCGCTTCTTATATACTTTATTGCCGCCTTTATGATCACATAAATTGATATTCCTATTATACCTACAAACACCAAAGTTCCTCCTAGTTGAACCAAGCCTACTATGGTGTTAACGGCATTTTCTGCACCTTATTCACTACCCTCATATATAGCCTTATTAACAAATGCTATATTCTTTAAAAATGGAAGTACTTGACAAACCAAACTTTCATCATTAGTAGTTGTAGCATTCGTATCATCAGGAAGATCTTGGGAACTACCCTGTGCATCAACATTAACAGTTACTAAAAAAAACGCAATAATCAAAAAAACAAATACCCCTAATGTAAAATTAGATATTTTTTTCAATTTGACAACTAATAAATAATAAAAGTCTAAAATTCAAATAACGGTGTATCAACCCCTTCTGGCTCAGTTAGCTCAACATTAAATATACTTACCCCACCAAAAAAAACAGCAACAATCAATAAACCTATCAAACCTATAAATATCATAATTACACCAACATAAACCCCCTTTATCAACTTATACCCTTTTTCGTATTTTTCTGAAACTCCTTCACTTCTAATAATAATATAAGTAGCCTTAATTATCAAAAATATACCATATGCTATGAAAACTGTAAATATTAACGATGTTATTAATCGAAAACCTGTTCGAAAAGTTACTGAAAGATCATCTTCTGTGCTGTCATCAATACTTGGATCATTATTACCACATGGATAAAAATCACAAAAGCCCTGAGCCTTAACTATGTTTAAAAAACCAAAACTCAATAAAATAATTGCTGCAAAAATAAAAAATCTATACATTTAAATTATTAAAAACAAATACTATCAACTTCAGCTTTAGGATCTGAAACGTTTGTAGTTTGACTCCACTCCTGTAAAGCTTGAAAATAATAATCATACCTATCATCTTTACATTCTCTAAAAGCTAATGGCCACTCCCAAATTGCACCAACACCCAAAAAAGTCCCTACAATAGAAAGTATTATTGGTATCAAAAAAGAAATAGTTACTCCAAGCAAAACCGCTCTAACTTTTTTCCAAGATTCAACCAATTTTTCAGCTTCACCACCACCTCTCATAGCTTCTATCCCTGCAAAAAAAATTTTATAAAGCCAAAAAAGCACCAAAACTAATATAGCTATGTTAGCTATAAAACTTAACCAACTTAAAAAGCTTGCATACTCTGCATCAATAAGAGTAACTTGAGGGAAAAAAGAAATCGTAATTGGGTCTAAGCCTTCACCAGCCTTACCTGTATTGAATTCCAAAGAGCCTGATCCATCCTGCGCGCTCACTAATGGCGGTATTACAAAAAACATAATTAAAAACAATAAGATTTTAGTTTTTGTTTTCATAATTTAATTTATAACTATTTGAGTTCCTTGTTGGTTATCTCCAAATAAAATATAGTTATTAATACTACCTAATCCAAGCAAAGAGAATACAAACTGCAATACAAAAATTGCCGACCAAGCAATTACAAACGCCAAAACTAGTTGCACAATTTCATTCCTTGCTTCTGTAAGCTTTTCTTGTTCTGTATTACCTGCTATTTTAAAGCCAGCAACATACACACCTCTAACCAATGCATAAATAGATATAATTCCCAAAAAAGTAGATATGGAAATATTAATTAGTGCGGCAATCTCTTTTCCAGAATCAATATTTAATCTAGCCCCAAAAGCATCTAAACTTAACCAAGTATCATCGCTACCTTGCTGAGCATCTTGATAAGAAGGAACATCTGGGCATTTGTTTTCATAACAAAAAACTGAAGGATCTAAAATTTTTGCTCTTTGACAACTAAAATCTACCACGTAGTTGTCACTACAATTTTCAGGAGCGGACCCTATACGACTATAGTTTGGATCATTAGTATTAGGTCCTGGATAACCTTGTGCATAAACTACAGATCCAAAAATTATTGAGATTAAAAAAAATATATTTAAAACAAACAATAAAGCCTTCATATTTTAATTTGTTTGTAAAGTTTCTAAACCAGTTACTCCAAGTAAACCTGTTACAATATTTACTATTGATGGAGCTAAAACCGCCAAGGTAAAACCCACTATTGCAGCAATGATTATTTTTCTACTTGTTGCTAATTTGTCAGCATTTCCTTGCGATGTAAGCCTAACCCATGCCCCATACAAAACCATTGCCAAAAAGGTTAATATAAATATTGGCTGAATTAAATTTCCTAATGCAGAAACTACATCCTCCAAACTTTGATACCTTGTAGGGCTAGGAATACTGTAAGAAAATTCTTGCGCATTAACCCTATCTAAAAAAACGCTTGTGTAAAAAATTGTTATAAAAATAATTTTTTTCATTTAAGTAATGTAAATAATATCTAAACCGCTTAAAACAGCTGTATTACCGCTTTTCAACTTTTTCTCAATTATAGCAGTTGCAATATCATCTTCAATAGTTTCTTGTATAACTCTTCTTAGCTCTCGCGCACCGTACACTCTACTATAACCTTTTTCAGCTAATTTAAAAAGAGTATTTTTATCCCATTTTAAATCTATTCCTTGAGCAAGTAACCTATCTCTCAGTTTCATCAGAATTAAATTCGCTATTTGCTCAATATCTACAAAATTCAACGGTCTAAACATAATGACTTTATCAAAACGATTAATAAACTCAACCCTAAAATAATTTTTCAAAAGTGGAGTTATTTTATTTAAAACATCAATATATTTCTGCCCTTGCTCAAACATTACAGTTATTTCCTTTGAAGCAACATTGCTGGTAGCAATAATAATCGTGTTTGTAAAATCAATTTTTCTACCTAACCCATCAGTTATAAAACCTTCATCTAAAACTTGCAAAAATAAATCTAAAACTTTTGAATTTGCTTTTTCAATCTCATCCAACAAGACTAACGAAAAAGGTTTTTGCCTAACAGAATCAACAAGATATCCACCAATAAATTCTCCTGAATCATCAGCATACCCAATTAGCCTATCCAGATTTTTTTCCTCTTGATATTCAGACATGTCTAACCTAATCATATTTTTTTCATCTCCAAAGTAAGTACTTGCTAGTGTTTTAGCAACTTCAGTTTTTCCAACTCCTGTGGGACCAAAGAATAAAAATGAAGCAACTGGGACGATTTGAACTAATAATCCCTGCTCTAGCTCTTCTAAGCGCACTAGCAACTGCTGATATCGCATTTTCTTGTCCAACAACTCTTTTGTGCATTTCTTCTTCAAGGTTTCTAAGCTTAATCGCTTCATCTTGTCGTATCTCTCCAACATTAACTCCGATTTTTTCAGACAAAAGCTCATCAATTAAATCTTCATCAATCACTTTAAAATTATTTTGTTCTGCCCTTATCACTGCCTCCTCAAGTAGCCTGTTACCCTTATCAGGCATTACTCTTTCAAAATCAAATTCGTTGCCAAACTCCACGATTCTCTTAACGGCTGATACTTGAATTGTTAAATTATGTTTTTTCTCAAGTTGCTTAACTTCATCTAATAAAATCTGTAGAGTAACTTCTTTACTTGGCTCGTTTAGGTTTATTGGCGTAAAAAGAGCAGCCAATGTTTTTATAGGTTTAACATACTTGTAATAATCTGAAAGAGTTGTGGTGGTTATGGTTTTAATATTATATCTAGTAATCATATTCATAACCAAATTAATAATTTCCATTCTTCCTTCAGTTCGGATTGAGAGAATTTGTGAAAAATCTTCAAAAGCAATAATTAAACTTTTAGATTCCACAACCTCCTCTAAAATTTGTTGTAAAATCTGCTTAAAGTGATCAATTGATCCCGCTTTAGCAAATACCTTATTTAAATCTACAACCACAAGCCTTGAATCTCTAAGCTCTTTCGGAACATCTTCAATTATCATTCTTGTTGCTAGATACTCTAAAAAGTGAGTTTTTCCTACACCTGGCTCACCAATAATTATCGCTGCAGCGCTTGATTCTTGCTCCAAAGTCTGTAAAAGAGTATTAATTTCATTTTCTCTGCCTATAGAAATACTAAAGCCTCTATCAATAATTCGAGCAGTTAAGTTGTACCCAAACTCATCAAGCATTGGGGTTGCACGAGAGGTGTAAGCTCTATTAATTG
Organism: Candidatus Dojkabacteria bacterium; assembly: GCA_025999215.1. Taxonomy (GTDB): domain Bacteria; phylum Patescibacteriota; class Dojkabacteria; order J137; family J137; genus KatS3mg085. Next base: position 305,864 of record AP024679.1, on the reverse strand, counting down.
GGCCTTTGGGTTTTAATTTTGACAATCGCTTCCATTTTTTTTGATAATTTAAATTTTTCTGCTCATTTTTAAGCCACAAAATAAAACCTTTAATATCTAATTCTGTTATTTCGAATTCTCTTAAAACTTCCTTCCAATATTTTTCTATTAGAGTTGCCAAAAGAATTTTTTCATCTATGTAATCACTTTCAATAAAATTAGCTTTATCTAATAAATCTCTAAAAAATTCTGCGGCCATCACTTCAAAACTAGTAGTTTTAGTTTTAAAGTGTTCTAATAAAGCATTTTTTAAACTTTTTAAATCTAAGCCCAACCTACTCTCTAAAAGTTTTTTTTCTTTTGAGACACTTACCATGTAATCAGACAACGCTACTAAAAAAAAGTCTTTGTGTTTGGCATAAACTTCATCCAAAATTTGTAAAACCTCTACACTAAAGGCATTTTCTAATTCGTAGACTTTTTGAGCATTATTTTTAATTTTTTTTCGTAAGTCTGAAAGGTCTTCAAGGTGCAAACTCGAATCAAAAACTTTTTTATCTCTTTTTAAATACAATCCATAAATTATCAAAAAAATTGAAATATTTGAAATTATTAGGCCTGGTTCAGTAGGATTCCATAATTCTTTAAAAGAAAAACGACTATTATAAATTAGCCAAAAGTATGGAATTACTAACAAAATAATTCCCAATATAAACAACAAAGAACCTAACCTTTTATCAAAATAATCACGATTTTTTCGCTCACCTCTAAATTTAAATAAATCTTCAAGGTTTAAAATAATTTTTGTATTGTTTGACGTTGTAATTTCAAGCATTTCATTCATGTTACAATTCTATAAGTTTGAATAATAGGTAAAAATGGCAGTATCAACAACAAAATTCCAAACAAAAACATTGGAATTATCAAAACTGTAGAAAATGTAAAACCAAACACGACCCACCAAAAACGTAAAAATAGGCTAATAATTCTGTTAGTTATCCCCTTTCTTCCAAACAAAGGCACGAAAATATTTTTGAACATTGGTATGGTGTCGGTTTTATTTAAGTAAAAACTATAGTTTAAAAAAAGATAAATAAAGTAACTTCTCACAATAACCGCATACCACCAATAAAAAGGTTTTAAGAATATGTCTAGCATATAACCAGTATAAAGAATTTTAATATAAATATAAAGATAAAAAAGAAAAGGAGGGAAACCCTCCTTTTCTTTTCGTAATGATTTGATATTTTAAATTACATCATTCCTGGCATTCCAGAAGCTGCATTTTCATCTTTTTCTTCTGGCAAGTCCGTTACAACAGCCTCTGTTGTCAATAGCAACATTGCAACGCTAGCAGCATTCTCTAAAGCTGATCTTGTAACTTTCACTGGATCAATAATTCCAGCCTCAATCATATTTACAACCTGATCTCCTCTAGCATCATAACCTTTACCGTCTTTCATTTCATTTATGTAGCTTGCAGCTTCTTTTCCAGCGTTAGCCATGATCTGTCTAAATGGAGCTTCAAGCGCTTTTCTTATTATGTTAATTCCAACTTCTTCATCCTTGCTTTCAGCTTTCAAATCATCAAGACTTGCTCTAGCATTCAAAAGCGCAATACCTCCTCCAGCTACAACACCTTCTTCTATAGCAGCTCTTGTTGCTTGCAAAGCATCATCAATTCTGTCTTTTCTTTCTTTCTGCTCAACTTCGCTTGCAGCACCAACTTCTAGAATTGCAACACCTCCACTTAGTTTAGCAAGCCTTTCTTGAAGTTTTTCTCTATCGTAATCTGACGTTGTGTTCTCTATTTCATTTTCGATCTGAGCAATTCTAGCTTTAATCATTTTTTCATCGCCTTTACCTCCAATGATGGTTGTTTCGTCTTTCGTTACTTTAACTTTTGAAGCGTGTCCCCAATCTTCTAATTCCATATTTTCTAGATTCTTACCTAAATCATCAGTAATTACAGTACCTCCAGTCAAAATAGCTATATCCTCCAACATAGCTTTTCTTCTATCACCGAATGCTGGAGCCTTCACAGCAACAACATTCAAATGACCCTTTAATCTATTGATAATCAAGTTAGCAAGAGCATCACCATCAACATCATCAGCGATAATCATGATGTCTCTGGTTCCTGTAGCAACGATTTTCTCTAAAGCTTCAAAAAGCTCTTTTGCCACTGAAATTTTTTTATCTGTAATTAAAATTGCAGGATTTTCAATTTCTACAACCTGATTTTCGGTGTTTACTGCAAAATATGGAGATACATATCCTTTATCAAATTGCATACCTTCAACATACTTTTCTACCAATCCAAAAGTTTGTCCATCATCAACAGTTATTACTCCGTTGGTTCCTACTTTATCTATAATTCTTGCCAAAATCTCACCTATTTCTCTATCTCCATTTGCAGAAATAGTAGCAACTCTTTCATAATCTTCTTTACCTTTAACTGGTTGAGCTTGTTTTTTCAAATCTTCTTTTACGCGTGCCACAGCCTTTTCAATACCTTTTCTAATTTCCATAGGATTTGCACCTGCAGTTACATTCTTAAAACCCTCAGTCACAATAGCTTGAGTTAGCACAACAGCTGTAGTTGTTCCATCTCCAGCTACATCAGCAGCTTTACTTGCAGCATCAACCACAATTTTTGCGCCCATATTCTCTAAACTATCTTCTAGCTCAATTGCTTTAGCAATGGTAACACCATCTTTAGTAATTACTGGTGTTCCAAATTTTTGAATTGCAACATTTCTACCCTTTGGTCCTAGTGTTACTTTAACTGCATCAGCAAGCTTATCAACTCCTCTTTTGAGAGCTTTTCTAGCTTCTTCGTTATATGTAATTTTGTTTGCCATAGTTTAAAAATCTAACAAATAAAAATTATTCTAAAATTGCAAGAATATCAGATTCTTGCATAATTAAATATTCTTCTCCGTCAATTTCTACTTCTTCTGGAGAATATTTTTTGAACATAACCATATCACCTACTTTTACATTAAAAGGAATCACTTTTCCATTTTCATCTAACTTTCCTGTACCTAAAGCTATAATCTCACCTCTCTGAGGCCTCTCACCTTTGCCTGATGTTTGAATAATTAAACCTGAAGCTGTTTTTTCTTCCTCAGCTTGAGGTTTTACTAGTATGTAGCCGCCGATTGGTTTGATTCCTACACTTTGCTTTGACATAAACTAACAAACTAACAAATAAACTATTCCAATTTAGCACCATCAGTGCTTCACTGCTAATCTTAGCAGAATTTGAAAAATTTTGTCAATATTTTTTTCGAGATTTATAAAGTTTTAATTGAAATTCTTCCCATATCTTTAGGAACGCGTTGAAGACTTTCTGGAACCAAGCCAGGAGAATAAGAAATAGATACATCCTCTACCTCCTCTAAGTCTGACAAAATTCGCAAAGCTTCATCAATTTTTTTTCCAGCAATAAGATTAAAAATTTCATCATCTTCAAGCTTGTTAGAAAATAATCCTTCAGAATCTATTACAAATGAAACTCTTCCTCCATCCCTAACCACATCCTTAATATTAACTTTATAATTTTCAAGAGCTGGTATTTGCTCAATCTCATTTTGAATAGCCAAAACTTGCCTTGTAACCTCTTCTAAATCTTGCTCTTTAACTGCCAAAGCCGTAACCTTACCTTCCATATTCAAACTAAACTTACCATCTTTTGCCTCTTCTCCCACATCTGGAAAAGGTCTTATTTCTGTTTCTTCAAATTGAATTGTTTCTTCAAGCAATCTATAACCTCTTGGCAAAAAAGCTTTAATTTTACTTGTTCCCTCTTCTAACAACTTTTGTTTTGTTTCATTCTTCACTGCGTCCACATCTCTTTGATCCACAGCTGTAAAAGTTTCAGACGATCCTCCTTCAAAATCAACTAACCTTTTAATTTGAATACTATCTTTGTCAAAACCTTGAGCAATAAAAGTGGTTGGATCGCCATCAGAAAAATTATACTGATCACCAACATCCTCAGCTTCTACCAAACCATCAACTGGATCAGGTACTTCAACTGCGCCTAAATCATCATAAGTTACAGGGTCTAACAACACATCTTCCTGAAGAATGAATACCAAATCATTAACAACATTGGTTATTCTGGTGCCTTTTGGAATTGTGACAGGAGTTTCTATATCTATGTTGTAAAAAGATAAATATCCTTTAGCCTTTTCTCCCCTAATTCCCTGCCCCGTAGCCGTTGCAGTTACTTGAGTATTTAAATCTTTTTCTTCAAGCAAAATAGCTGGTATCTCAAGTTTTTCAGGATCAACTTCGGTATTTTCAGTTGATGCAATTATCGTTTCACTAAATTTTACATCTTCTTTAGCATAAACAACCTCCACATCTACACTGGAAAAAACATTAGTTAAATAAGTCCACGTTCCAAAAGTTAAAACCAAAGCAATTAACACACCTCCTCCAGCCATCAAAATCCTTCTTCTTTTTTTTCTTAACTCCTCCTCTGGATCAACAACGCCAATTACATTTTTTCTTTTGGGCTTCAAACTAAAAAAGCTTTCAAAAAGGCTAGAAAAACTATTCTTTTTGTTTACCTTTTTAGTAAAGTCTCTACCCATGTAATCGGTAGATTTAGCTACATCGCCCACTTTAACTTCTCTATCAGGTATTTCTTCTTTATCCATATCTTGAAAATTATACTGGTCTATTTTAGCACTTTTTTCTTTTTTTCGTAAGTACGCAATATCTCCTCCAGCAATTATTTTAACTCCATTAATTTCAACTTCTTTATGCTCCAACCTCGGCTTTTTATATTTCTCAAGCTCTTTACTTATATCTGTATCTTCATCAAAAATTTTCTCAACATCTTCTTTATCTTGAGTGTCTTCATTACTTTGTATTTCATCTTTTTCTTTTTCGGGTTCTTCAAAAGCCTCCTCTATATCTAAACTTTGATTTTCAATTTGATCTTTTTCTAAATCTTGCGATTGAGATTGTTCGTCCTCCTCAACATTAACATTTCTTTTACTTAGTAATTGATTTTTTTTATCATTTAATTTGATAATTTCTTGTTGTTTTAAATCTTCAGCCAAACTCCATGTTTCTTGGGTTATGTCGCTAATGTGCTCAACTACCGCTAATCCTGCCTTTCCGGCAATCTCATTACCATATTCATCCTCTGTAACTAATATAGCTAACTTGTCTGACTTAGCTAATCTTCTTGTTAAAATCTTCAAGCTTATAATGCTCGATAAAAGTAGAGAGTTTTGTGGTATGACTATAATTACTCTATCCTTTTCTGCAGCAAGCACTCTCTCTATAATTGAAGTTATTTCTTCTCTAGGATCTACAAAAATTTTACTTGGTGTAACAACAGCCATTTATAAATTTTAATAACTAAATTTTTAGATGCATGCGAGCAAGCGCTAGCGGTGTCACATCCATTATTTGATTAGCCATTCTAGTTTTATCTAACACGTTTCTAACTTTATTTGGAAAAAAGAAATTAATGTTTGGAAATTTTTGAAACGGTAAAACTTGCAACCAAGGATGTTCTAACAATCCTTCTTGAATATCAGGCAACATTGCACCTCCCCCGCACAAATAAATTTGACTAGGAAAATTATTCACATCTTCAAAATCTCCCAAAGCAAGCTCCAAACCAGTTAGCCAGGTTGAAATATCTTCCCTAATGGCATCTTTTATCTGGTCCTTTTTTTTCTCAGATAATTTTCCATCTGTATATGAAATTTTCAAATTTTCTGCTTCATCATAAGAACAGCCAAATTCTTTCTGAATTCTTTTCGTGAAAACTCTACCCCCAATTGCAAACATTCTAGTACCCACAATATCTCCATTTTCAACGATAGCAACATCTGTGGTTCCCCCTCCAATGTCCACTAAAATTGCACTAAAGTTATTTTCTCTAGCACCTTCATGAGCAAGAGCCAAAGCGTAAGGTTGCACTATTATTTTTTCAGCTACCAAACCTAATTCATTAGTTACATTTTTTATGGAATCAACATGCACCTTTGGCGCAAAAGTACTATAAACTCTATAAACAAGCTCACTTCCGGTAAAACCAACTGGATTAATCACCTTTACTCCATCTATATAAACACTATTAATGTTGGTATCTATCTCAGTAATTTGCGCTTGCCTCAAGCCTAATTCTTCAGCCAATTCTTCTTTGATGCTATCAAAAGATGTTTTTTTTATTTTATTGATAGTTGAATTTAATTCTTTTTCATCTATAGGTTTATCAGGGTTTTCTCTATCAACATTAACAAGTATAGTTACTCCCTGAATTAACTCACCAGCTATACCTAAAATAGCCTTTTCTGGCAATACAATGTTTTCTCCAAGCAACTTCTCAGCAACAGAAAAAGCTTTTCCTAAACTTTTATCTACAGTATCAACAACATTGTTAATGTCAATTATAAAAGCACCTGACATTGAGGACTCTTGCTGTTTTGCCCTATCAAAGCCGACAATTTCTACTTGATTTTCATTTTTTCTGAAAACAGCAGTCTTTACATACTCGGTTCCTATATCAAGAGCTATCATTAAATCACTTTCTTGCTTTTGTTTTTTTTGTTTTCTCTTAAACATAATAATATTTTACTAAAACCCAATTTTAAATATAGACAAATTAATTATGTTAATAGTAGCAAAATTTGTCAAACTAATTTTAATTGTTTAATAATTTAGCACGCACAACCAATCTCCTTGCTTCACTTCCTAATGGAGTGCAAGTATAAAGTGTTAATAAAGATTCACCAGAATTATCTCTAATGTATGTATCACTTGGCTCCACTTCAAAAATATCCTGCACTTCATAAATATATTCTTTTTTATCCCAAATTACTAAAATTTTATCACCAGACTTTAATTTATCTAAATGATAAAAAGTAGAAGTGTTAGGTGGTAAATACTGAAATCTATGGCCTGCTATAACAGTGTTTCCACCTTCATCTTCAGGCGTATTGGTAAAAGGTTCTCTCCAAACACCCTCTTCAACATCAAGAATTGATAAATCACTATGTTCTAAAATTTTTGCTTTTACTCCAATTTTTGGAATTATCAACAAATTTGAATCAAGAATCTGTGCTTCTTTATAATTCTTTGTTTTCTTTATTCCCAATTTTTCTGCTGTTTCATCCGATACTTCTACATCGAGTTCTGTTATTTCGCTTTTTGAAATTCTATATTTAATTTCTGGCCAAAAAGGCAGCGTTAAATATAAAAATGAAGCCACAAATGTTGATAAAATAACAAAAATTAAAGCAAGCCCAATAACCTTACGTATATTTTTTTTAGATTTCTTGGAATAAGTTAGATGAAGAGTCTTTACCATAAAAGCATCGTTAAGGTATCAAAATATTTACAAAATCATGAATAAACACCAAAATCTTGGGGTATGTAATCTCTAAAATTTTCCTTGGTTATTACTACCCCGTCTAGTTACTCCCTGAACGATTTGAAGAGCCACCTTTCTTGCCAACTCAGACAGCGTTCTTTCTAGCTGCCTAACACCGGCATCAAAACCTAGAGGCCTCACCACCAGCGGCCAAACATCATCCGCAAACCTCAACTGATCTTCTCTTAACCCTGCGTTTTTGATCACTTTTTTAAGTAGATAATCTTTGGCTATTACTATTTTTTCTTCATCACTGTAACTACCAAACCTGATAATTTCTAACCTATCAAGCAAAGCAGCACTAATCCCTCCCAAATTATTCGCTGTAGTAATAAAAAAAGTCTGTGAAAGATCTACAGGGTAATCAATATACCTATCAACAAAACTAGCGTTCTGTTGTGGATCAAGTATTTCAAGAAGCGATGCCATCACATCAGCTCTGCAAACCCGTTTGACTATTAACTTTATCAATTTCATCAAATAAAATCAGCGGATTCATTACTTGGGTTCTAACCAAAGCTTTAATTATTTGACCAGGCTCAGCGCCCACCTCTCCGCGAGAAATGCCTCTTAACTCAGTTGAAGAGTTAATTCCTCCGAGCGCTATTCGTACAAAAGGCCGACCTAAAGCCTCAGCAATAGATTTAGCCATAGATGTTTTACCCACACCTTGAATACCCACAAAACAAAGAATCGGGGCGCTCTCGCTACTGCTTCTTTGAGCAACCATTTTATCTTTATTTTCCGACATTTGACTTTCTCAATCTTTTTTGTCGCAAGTGCATTATGGCCAGGTATTCTAAAATTCTGTTTTTAACCGGCTCCAAGCCATAATGGTTTTTAGTAAGCGATGCTCTTACATTTTCTAAATCAAGATTATCTTTAACAAAATTTTCCCAAGGAATTTTCAAAATCCAGTTTAGATACTCTGTAATTGGCTCAAAATCGCGAGAATACTCGCCAGTAGTAAGCATTTTTTCTAATCGCGCAAGTTGCCCAAAAGCTCTTTCTTTGAGATCAGCGGGAAGTTTACTAGAGTTAATTTTTTCAAACAGAGTTTTAATCTCTTGATTTGGATCCAAGTTATTCATAAATACATTACACTACAATCCGAGATATTTTACAACTTTGAAAAAAGTTTTCAGATTAAAATTACTCTGTTTCAGAATTTCCACCATCTTGTTCCTGTGAATCGCCTTCTGCCTCTGATGTCTCTTCTCCTTCTACTTCTTCTTCAGATGTAGTCGCAACTTCTATTTCTTTCTGTCTTGCAGCAATGTATGCAATAGCTGTTGTTGGGTCAATTCCGCTGTCAAGCTCAACCCCTTCAGGCAAATTTAACACCTGAACAGTTACGGAATCTCCTGTTTGAGCCAAGCTAGAAATATCAACCTCAAATTGATCTGGTACATCTTTCGGGTAACAATGAACTAATATTGAATCCATATTCTGTACCAAAAAACCTAGATTCATCTTTAGCGCTGGAGATTCTCCAACCAAGTTAATTGGAACCTCAACAGATATTTTTCTATTATCATCAATTTTGTAGAAATTAACAGTAAGGATATTATCTTTCAAAAAATCTTTCTGCACTTCTTTAACCAATACTTTCAAAGGTTTATCTTCTCCTTCAATTTCAAGATCAATAAATTTATTGTACTCTACCTGATCAAAAATTTTCAAAAAATCTTTTTCATTGATGGTAATATTAACTGATTCAAAGTTGGGGCCAAAAACTACAGACGGAACCTGACCCTGATCCCTTAATCGTTTAACCTTTTTACCAACCAAAGTTCTCTTTTGCGCTTTTAATTTCATTTTCTTTAAAATTAAAATATAAAAATATTCTAAGCCTCAATCTTTTGCTTAGGTTTCATAATAAAATAATGCAATACAAGCTGCTGGATTATAACAAAAGTACTCTGTACAGTCCAATACAAATTAAGCCCAGCAGGTAAATTATAAGCAAAAAAAGTAAATAATACGGGCATTAAAAACATTGTTTGTTTAGTTGATTGCTCAAGAATTTCAGAAAAATCTTCCGTTTCGTTTTTATTCTTTTTGTTAGATCTTTTGTTGGTTTCAGCTTCATTCTTTTTTGTGGATCTCAAATTCATCATCACTCTCATTGACAAAAACTGAGAAAGACCAACCAAAGTTACCAGAATAACATAAGGTAATATTTCCATGGTACCAATGTTAAACTGCGATGCGGTTGCACCCAAATTGATTCCAAAAAAATCAAGATTAAACTGGTAACCAGGTTCAAATTTCGGCACAAAAGAATAAGCTAAATCATTAAAAGCATTGCCATTTTCCTTCACAATATTGTTGATTACTTTGTACAAGTTAATGAAAAATATCAATTGAAAAACCAAAGGAAGGCATCCAGCTAACTGTGCTGGCAGATATTCTGACTGTAATTTCATGAGCTCTTCTTGCTGTTTCTCTTTTTGATTTTTGTACTTTCTCTTTATCTCTTTTGATTTTTCTGCAAATTCTTTACTCGACTCAGCCATTTTAATTTGTCTAATTGTAAAGGGAAATAAAATCAAACGAGAAAGCAAAGCCACTGCTATGACTGCAAGCCAAAATTGGTTATCAAAAAACCTGTATAGTACAACAACCGCATTGAAAATTGGCTCGTAAAATAAAATATTTAGAATATCCATAAGTAGAATTTAAAACAAGACATTATAAATTAATTTTTAAAAAATTCAAAATTTTCTTTACTCAACAAAAAAGCCCCAGCTTATACTGAGGCCCTTTTGGTGGAGATGACGGAAGCAATCCGTGTCCAGATTGACGTTTAAATTAGCATTTACAAGCTTAGCTTGCTTTCAATACGGTAATTCCTCAAAAGCAAGCAAAACGGAAATACCGGGTTTGTTGATGTTCTTAGTATCAAACACCACAAACCAATGAGCTTGATACGCAGACAGGCTATGTGACCATTTTCTTGATGCTCACCTGTCAAAGCAACAAGAAAACGCTTGCCTACTTTTTATTCAGCAAGAGCGCTGTACCGAAATTATGCCAAAGCATAGTTTGGCGCAACTGCCTTTCCTGTTAGGAAAGCCCAGAAGTTTCGGACAGCACCGATAACATTATTGTTGACGCTTATGTCAATTTCCTTCGATAAGAAGGTAATGACCTTTATTTAACGAGGTTGTCATTTACCTCGGCTTGAACTAAAATAAATCGTCATCTGTCGAACATCATCCCCCACTTGCTCACCCAAAATGAACAAATGGCAAATGCTGTTCTTTGTTAAGGTTCTAATTTAATTATAACATTTTACCAAAAGTTAGTCCATCACCCCGCCTGGCGCTCTCGCCAAAGTAAAAGCATAAACATTCATTGATTGATTATGACTTTTGATAAGTTTGGCGCACTCGTTAAGAGTTGAACCTGTTGTATAAACATCATCAACAATAATTAAATTATTAAAGTTTTTTAAAATTTCTTTTGAGGTTAATTTGAATGCATTTTTCAAATTTGTTTGTCTTTCAACCAAACTCATGCCCACTTGAGATTTAGTATTTTTTGTTCTTTTTAGAATTTCTAAGTACTCCACACCTTGATATTTTGCAACTTTTTTGGCAAGTATTTTAGATTGATTAAAACCTCGAAAATTCTTTTTCTTAGGATTCAACGGAACACTAGTTATTACCAATTTTTCAAATTTAGGTAAAATCATACTAAACTTTGCCATTTTAACCCCCAACTCGTTAAATACATCGTGATAAAAATTGTACTTAACATCATGAACTATTTTTTTGATGAGACCATCATAAACAAACATACAAAAAACGCCGTCTAAATAAGTTTGCGCTCCACACTCTATATGAATCGATCCTACGCTAACATTTCGATTACAAACATGACAAGTTTGGTCCCATCTAACCGAGCAATGTTTTTTAATACAGTCATTACATAAGTATTCTCCTGGTTTAGAGCATCCATAACAATTTTTTGGAAAAAGCCAATCGATTACTAACACTGCCGTTTCTTAATTTACAATTTGTAACACAGTAAATTTAATCTTTCATTGTGCTACAAACCAAAATTTCTGTTAAAATTTACCATGGCAATATTAGCGCTAGATTACGGTACTAAAAGGATTGGAGTTGCAATATCAGACGAAACTAAAACTTTTGCATGGGCCAAAACTACAATTTTGAATAAAAATTTCGAAAGTGTACTATCTCAATTGCAAGAAATCATCAACCAGGAAAATATTGAGCTTTTGATTATTGGAACACCAAAAGGCATTGAGCTTAAACCTAGTAAAATTGTAAAAGAAATTGAAGAGTTTGTTGAAAAATTAAAAGTGCACATATCTATACCTATTCTGTTGTGGGACGAAACTCTTACTACTAGAATGGCCATAGAGACTTTTCAAAAAAATGGTGCTAAACTTAGAGACAAAGACTCTGAAGCAGCAAGAATTATTTTGCAAGAATATTTAGATTTTTATGCAGAGAAAAGTAAACTTAAATAAAAATGAATTTCAAAAACTTTCCGCCAAAAGAAGCAAGTTAAAATTTGCTTTTGCAATAATTTCACTTTTGATAATATTAGTTTTAATTGGAGCAGGTATCGGTTTTAATTGGTACAAAGGGAACCTTGAAGCGCCATCTATTGCGGGAAATAATATAAGTTTTGAGGTCAAAGAAGGAGATACTTTACAATCAATTGCACCAAGCCTTGAAGAAAAAGGTATTATAAAAAGTACGTTGGCGCTTAAAATTTACCTTCGTTTGAATAATTTAAACCCGCAAATTAAGGCCGGAAAGTATGAATTACCAACGAATAAGAAACTTGAAGAAATAATTGAATTGCTCGAAAACGGAGTTTACACTTCAACTGCCAAAGTAACAATTATTGAAGGTAGTAAAAGTGAAGACATTGCAGAAATTATAGACTTAAAAATGCAGTCCACTGGAAATGATTACAATTTTGATAAAGATCAGTTTATGGACATAGTTTTAAACCCAGATCAATATCAATTTAAATCATCAATTCAAGAATTTTTAGATGAAAATAAGCCCATAGGCAAACCATTGCGAGGTTTTTTGTATCCGGACACTTACTTTTTAGATACTAAAATGCAAACTATTGAGGTAGTTGAATTTTTAATTGATAACTTAATACTAAAGATAAAAAATGCCAATATCACAGAAAGTTCTTACCAAACTGAAGAGATTACCAATTTTTACAATGCGCTAGATTTTGGCATCAATCATTGAAAAAGAAGCTTCATACAAAGACGATAAAGCTCTCATTTCCAGTGTTTTTCATAACAGATTAAAGTTTGGCTACGTACTAGGTGCTGATTCTACAATTAATTTTATAACCGGTCAAACTTCTAAAAACCTTAATACTCAAATTGATTCGGAATATAACACCTACAAAAATTTAGGGCTTCCACCTACACCAATCAACAATCCGCAAATTGATTCTATTGTCGCTGCCATCAAACCCAAGGATTCCAATTATTTTTTCTTTTTTCATGATGATGAAGGTAACACATACTATTCAGAAACAGATTATGAACATACGCAAAAAGTTTGCGCAATAAGAGGTTGTAATTAATAAAACTTGCAAGTTTTCCAATTTAAAATTAAAATTTGCATATGGATCCAGATTTACTACCACAACTAAAACCAGAGATCACCTTTGCAAAGGTGGTAACTATATTATTAACCATAACTTTGTTTTTTGCGTTGCCTGCCTGGTTAATAGAAACGTACATCGCGCCTCAACCACTTAACCAACAAACGCAAGGGCAGGTAGCAGGTATTACTACCGCTGAAAGCACAAATGTTTCAAACAATACAAACCTTCCAATCGGAAGCATAGATATCAACTCCATTCAACCCCAAGTGTTCATTGTTGCAGGAACTATCCTCATCGGGATTGCTTTGATAGTTCTACTCTTCTTAATCCTTGATCAACAAAGACGTAAAACTTCATAAAAACATAACTCTCACAAAAAGAGTAATGAATTATCTTAAATTTCGAGGCTTATAAGGTATTTAGCAACGTTTATACATACATTTATTTGACTTTTTATTAAATATAATATAACATTATTGTGAAGTTATATACATATGAAAATTTTTGTTGCAACACCACATAATTTTAGAGAAACTTTGCAAATCTATTATGATTTAATTGAGCAAGAATTAAAAAAATTCTCTTGCAAAGTACTCGTTTCAAATTTTGAAGGTAGCAAAAAACTTCTTAAACCAATCGAAATGAATAGTCTTAGAGACGATGAAGACATTCACTACGAAACAATTGAAAAAGGCATACTTTGGGCTGATATTTTGATATTTGAACTTACTGCTCAAGATTTACTCCTTGGTTATCACTTAAACAATGCCCTCAACCTCAAAAAGAATACTTTAGGTTTATCTTTAAAAACTAACATTAACAAAAAAATTAACAATGATCATTTTGAAAGTAAAATTTATAATAAAAATAATTTAAAAACAATCTTGAAAGAATTTTTAATCAAAAGCGAACCTCTGCCACTAAATATCAGGTTTAATATGTTTTTATCACAAACTCACGAAACATATCTTAATTGTCAATCCAAAAAGCACAATATATCTAAATCTGATTACATTAGAGATTTAATAGAAAAAGACATGCTCAAAGGAGATTAGATTTTACTATTATGATTAATTGCTAAAATTTTATTGTTCTGGAGCAAGACCATCGTACAAAATTAAAGGTGCTAATATTCGTATAATGTCAAAAATTTCCCTAAAAATTGTTACATTTGCAGGACACCTTCCACCAGAAGAGCTTACATTTTTTAATAAATGTTTCCTCCATTCTTCAAAATCCTTATAAGAAAAGCTTAATTCCCATTTTCCATTTGTAAGTTGCCAAGAGATATCTAAGCCCGGATAATATTGAGATATAATGCATTCAAAGTCAGCTTTCGATTTTACAAGCGAACCCTTATTATAAATTTGATCTAAATTTAAAATTCTTACCATTTCAGCCCAACTCCCATTTTTATTGTAAACAAAAGCTCTGCAAATGAGTTGAAAACAAACACCTAAATTTTCAAAAATAGCTTCCCATAGGCTCTCATTACTCGGATTTATCTGAAAATAAGTATTGGATAAATCATCCTGTTCATTATCTTCGCCATTGTTTGTAATAATATTTTCTAAATATAACAAACTATAAACTAATTCAAAAAATTGTATAAATGTGTTGATATTATCATTATTTATTTTTTCAAAACTCCCATGAAAAAAAGTGAGTAAAATAAACGAAATTTTTGAAAGTTCGTCCCTAGTCGCTTCATTGCCATACATATCATTAAATAATTCTTGTACTGCTACTCTGAAAGATTCAATATCGTTATAGTCATGCTGATTAGCCAAGTCTTTTAACCTAGAAATAAAACTATTAAAGTCTTCAGAACCAAACCTAGGATCATATGTAACATGTCCAGTGGTACTATCTACTGGTGAAAAAAGATCCGCCAATGCCAGGTTTTGTTTCATTTTTTCATCTACTACCTTAAAATACAAACGTAATGCTATCTCAATTCGTCTTAAAATTGTAGATGGGCCAATCGTTGATAATTCTCTTTTAAAATCCTCCTCTAAATCACTTTTTTCTTTATCGGTAAGCATATAACAATTAATAAGATGTTCTCGAGAAAAAAAATAATTTAGGAGTTTGAGTCGATTATCTAGCAAAATCTTTTTAATTATGTCAGATAACTGTCTTATATCGAGATTATTACGCAAAGCGTTATATAAAAGCTCCGCAATCCACTCTGTTACTTCAATAAAAACCCTTGGCCGTTGATCAGGATTTGGATAATTCTGATTGTTGCCCATAGATTAAAAAAGAATGAAATGTTATATAACTAAAAAATTTATTTATTGTTCGAAATAGCTTCTAGTATAAGGATTTAAGATATAATCAATCACTCCACGCTGAAGAAGATAACTAAATATCGCTTTTAAAAACTCTGGACCTTCAGATGCAATTAAAGCAGGACAAATACCACCTTGAGCACTAACAACATTAGACTTATGATTACTCATATTTTTTTCTGAAAATTCATAATCAAAATTACCATTTTCATCCCAAGATAATCTAAGACCAGGATAAACAGAATCTAACGCACCTAAAAATCTATTTAAATCAAGATCATTTGCAAAATTAATACCACCATAAAAATCTTTATAAACACCATTCTTAAGCCCCAATTCTCTCATCATGCTAGCCCAAACTCCGTTGATGTTATATATCAAAACTTCAGAAATTAAACTAATAATTTTAGATAAATTTTTTTCTTGTAAAATAATATTCCATAAATCTAGGTTATTTAAATCTTGCGGTTTATCTATTTTTCCATATTTATTTTTGGCAAAAAACAAACTTAAATAAATCACTGTAAATACTTCAACAAAAGTCAGTATATTATCATCATTAATCACCTCATAATTTTCATCTGCAAAAACCAACATTGAAAATGCACTAGTTAAAAATTGTAAATCATTTTCCTCTGTTCTGGCTAAATTATTTAAAAATTCTGTAAAATTTTGTTGATTAACTTCATCACCTTTTGTTTTAAAGAAACTGAATATTTGTTCGAGGATATAATCTGGTGTAGTTAGTAAATTATCACGAGATCCATCAACATCACCAAGCACATTGGCAAGTTGTTGATTGACTTGACTAAAATAATTATCAAGAACGATATGAATTCTTGCCAAAACAAGCCCTTCGTATGGTTGTAATTCTGGAGGTATTTTAATTTCTTTATAATTTATTCCACTCGTTAAGTAAGCTTCACTTATGCTAGGTAATTCAAAAAACCTTATCAAAAGTTTTGTCCTTTTTGACTCTAAAATACTTTGAACTGTATTTTTAAATTCCCTATATTCATTTGTACTCTCTTTCAAAGTTTCATAAGATTCGAAACTATCAACACAAGACTTTATCTTATTTAATCCATTTCCTACTACTTCTGCATCGAAAAAACTACCACCTCTTTTAAATTGTGGTTCATGATGAGGACATTCTCCCATAAAAAAAAACAATAAGCGACCAATTATACCACTGTCACTTTAAAATGTCAACTTTAAATAATTTCAGGGAAGCCGTGGTAAGTAAGTTTTACATTTGTTTTTGAAGTGTTTACTATTTTTCCATCCTTAATTTCAATTCCAAGTATAAAACTCTCAATAGCCTTAGGGTTCCATCCAAACCCGCTAAAAATAAAGTTGCCTAGTGAATAATAAACTGGAACACCATCTATAACTTCCTCATCTTGCACCACATGAGGATGCGCGCCAACTATCAAATCAGCTCCCCACTCCACAAATTTTCGCGCCCAAGACCTTTGCCATGAATTTGCAACCTCTTGATGCTCTACTCCCCAATGTGGCATCACAATCAAAAAATCATACCTATCTTTATACTTCTCGATACTAGATTTAATTAAATTCTCATCAAAATATGCACTTCCAGCTCTACCAGATCGAACATCTTGATAATAACCTTCAATTGAATTAACTCCCATAAAACCTATCCTCAAACCCTTTACTTCAACAATCTTAATCTCAAAAGCTTCATCTATGTCTTTGCCAGCTCCAAAACTTACAATGCCATTTTCATTTAACAATTCAATTTGCCTCAAAAGAGCTTGGCTACCGTAATCGTTAGTATGATTATTTGCTAGGGACACAACATCTAAATTGCCCTTCATTTTATCAAGCGATTCAATCGGAGAATTGAAAGTATAATTTTTACCAGGCTGAGGAGAACCAATTCCAGGCTCCGAAATGTTAGTTTCCAAATTTCCTATAACCAAATCATATTTATCAAATTCCTCCCAAACGAACTGGAAAGGTGTTGCTCCAGACTCAAGCATATACTCGCCTGTAAGCCCAACAAAACTTATATCTCCTACTATCGCTAACCTTACAGTTTGATCTTCAGGTTGCGGCAAATTAACATTTTGATTAGATGTTTCTTCCTTATTTTTTAAAGTCTCTATTTTTTCAAAACTAACTACGTTTAAATCTTGATTTTCTAAATTAACTTGTGAGGTATTTGAGTTCAAAAAATTTATACCTACATACCCTCCAACGAATCCAATTAAAAACCCAAAAAATATTAAGAAATTTTTCATATAAATATTTTAACATACCTTAAACAAAAAAATTGTTCACTATTGCAACATTTTAAAATATTGTATACAATAGTAATAATTATAAATTACCACAACTTGTTTAAAACATGAACACTACAAACCTGCAATTAATAGATTTTCTCAACAATCTTGATCTTGACGAAGAAGAATCTAAAATATGCTTTGTCTTAATTCAAGAAGGCCCACAGACAATGCTTAACTTATCAAAAAGATCAGGCATAAACAGAACCACCACCTACAGAATATGTGAAAAATTAAAAAATCAAGGAATTGTAGAAATTTACAAAGAAAACAAAGCAATTAAAGCCAAAATTGCAAGCTTTGAAAATCTAAAACAACTTGTTTCAAACAAGCTTTACAAAGCCAAAACACTGCAAACTCTTTTACCCGACATTAAAGTCTACATGTCTCAATCAAATCAAAGTATTGATTTTTGTAAAACCTATCCGGTAAATAATTTTTCAAAATTAATAGCGCAAAAGTTAATAAAAAACAAAGAAATTTTGGTATTTTTGGCTCAGACTTGGGAAGAAATTTTAGGGGTAGATCAAACAGTCGTTTTTTTTGAATCAATTGTGCAAACAAAATCTGTAATCAAGGAAATCTACACTCCAAAGCTACTTACCAAATTAGCTATTAACTCAGAAATTAAAAAATTTTACCTAGAATTTAGAGGAAATTTTCAAACAAAAATGGTAAACACAGAAGACTTTAATCTAACCCAAACAATACTCTTATGTGGCGGTGAAACGCTGATACTAAGCAAAGAAAACACTATTGAGTTGTCACTTGAAAGTATTACATATCTCGAGAAAAAATTTTTTGAAAATCTTTGGGAAAACAACTAAAATTGATATAATTAGAAAATTTAAGTTTTTAAGTTTAAAACAAATTGAAAATATTCAAAAAAAGCCGCAAAAACATCTTCAAACTAAATGATGCTGAAAGAGCTTTTTTCATATTCAGCGCAATTTATCTTCCCGTTAGTGTTCTTTTTATTGAAAATTCTACACTAGCAGAAGTAATTTTGGCACTCTTAACTCTAGTTCTTTTGATGTTAGGAACACTTTTAATTTATTCGTTTGTTTTAGAACTCGGTGAGTATTTTGATGAAAAATACTCTATCAAACTTCTTTATCAACGCTCTATCACAAATGCGATATTTCCTTTATCAATGTTTAAAGTTTTTGCTTTAGTGATTTTAAAAATTTTACCCAAAGATCATTCAGGATGGCTTTGCGTTATGCGAGATCTTATTCTTGATCTATACAGAATCTTTCAACCGCAAGATACTATAAATTACTTGATATTAGCAATTTTAGGTATAGTTTTGTTAATTACTTTTGTGGAATATGTTGCAAAACTAAACAAACGAAATTAACTTATTTTTGTAGAATAATTTTTTGAGTAGGGAAAGCCATTTCAATCTGCTCTTTTTCAAATCTTTCTTTTATTTCAAAATTTATTTTTTGTTGAACATCCATGTAAACTTTGTAATCTGGAGACTTAACATAGTAAACAACTTCAAAAATTAACGCAAAATCTCCAAATTCTTTGAAATGCACTCTATCAAGATAAGCAATTTTCAACTCATCAAAAATACCTTCTATTATTTTATTAACTTGTTTTAGTTTCGAATTGCTAGTTGAATACTCTACACCTATTTGAAACTGAACTCGCCTCTCATCCATTCTTTTATAATTATTAATTCTTATGGAGGTTAACTCTTTATTAGAAACAATTAATTCTTGCCCTTCTAAAGTTTTTATTCTGGTAGTTTTGATTCCAATTTTCTGAATTGTTCCAGAATCTTGATTTATAGTTATAAAGTCGCCGACCCTAAAAGGCTTATCAAAATAAATAGACAAGAAGGAAAATATATCTTCAAGTATGTTTTGCACCGCAAAAGCCACAGCCAAACCTACAATTCCAAGTCCTCCAAGTAATGCTGAGACGTTGTAACCAATGTTTTGTAAAATTATTATTACAAGCAACCCCCACATCAAACTTCTAAACACAACGCTTATAAACCTAACAACAGTTTTATCTTCTTGAAAATCGGAATAATCATCGTTATCCCTGCTCAAAGTTTTAATCAACGCTTCACTCAAAACATAATTCAGAAAATATATTGCATGATAGCCAAGCAACACCACAACAATTACAAAGAATAAAGTTTCAAGTTCTTTTTTTACTTCAACCATCCTACTTGCAACAAAGAATCCAACAGCAATAAAAAGCCAAATATTTATCCTTTGAAAAAATTTTTGGAAGAAAAATAATTTCGATTCATTCGTAATTTGGATTTTTTCAAGCACTAATTTTATAGTTACTTTTGCCAAATAAAGACCCATGGCTACTAGAAAAACAATAGCAAATACCAAAGCTAAATCATATAAACTATCTTTACTAATTTGTACAATTTCTAAATTCATGACTCAATTTTACAATTATTTAAATATAAATTCAATTTTAGTTATGTTAGACAACTTTTTTGAGTAATTTTAGAAAAAAATGTAAAATGAATTTATGAGTGATCTAAACAAAGTATTTTCTCCCAAAAACATAGCTATAATTGGAATTTCATCAAGCCCTCATAAACTTAGTACGGTAATTTACAATAACTTAATAAATTCCGAATTTAAAGGAAGCATTTACTTTGTTAATCCAAAATACAAAAATTTGTTTGGAAAAAAAGTTTACAAGAGCATACTTGATATTCCTGAAAAAATTGATGCGGTAGTCATAGCAATACCTACAGATTATGTTAAAGATGTTTTAATTGAAGCGGGAGAAAAAAAAGTAAGCTTGGCGATAATCATTACAGCAGGTTTTAGAGAAAGCGGACAAGACGGTTTGAAGAGAGAATTAGAACTTAAAGAAATTGCTCAAAAGTATGGAATAAGAATACTTGGACCAAATTGTTTGGGAATTACTTCCACACACAATAAAATGAATGCTTCCTTTTCTGCTGTGAATGCAATTTCAGGCAAAATTGCATTTTTCTCACAATCGGGCGCTATAAATACCGCACTTCTTGATATGGCGCAGTCACGAAACTTGGGATTTAAATATTTTGTCTCTCTTGGAAACAAAATAGATATTAACGAGAATGAAATTTTAAACGCATGGATAAACGATCCCGAAGTATCAGTGATAGGTGGTTATCTTGAAGATTTTTATGACGGAAATGACTTTGTAAAAATAGCAAGCAAAGCAAACAAGCCAATTGTAATACTAAATACCGGAAAGGGAGAAGCTTCCCAAAAAGCTATACATTCTCACACAGGATCGCTCGCTACAAACAATGTAATAACATCCACAGCATTAACTCAAGCTGGAGTAAATTTGGTAGATAGCATTGAAGAACTTTTTGCTACTCTTTTATTTTTTGAAAGAAGTAAAATACCGAAAGGAAGTAAGACGGCAATTTTAACAAATGCTGGTGGTCCCGCTGTAATGCTACTAGACCTACTATCGAATGAAAACATAGTTACTGCGAAACTAGAGTCTGAAATTGAAAAAGAATTGCAAAAAATTCTCCCTTCAAACGCAAGTGTGCACAATCCTATTGATATCCTAGGTGATGCTGATGCTTCACGGTATGCACAAGCTCTAAATATTTTAGAAAAATCAAAAAAAGTTGATATTATATTTGTTTTAATCAGTCCGCAATATGTAACTCAAATAGAGGAAACTGTCAAAATAATTTCAGAAATATCTTTCAAATCTAAAAAATGTATAGTTCCAATTTTACTAGGTGATAAATATATGGATGATGCGCTTGAGCGCTTAGATGATAGAAAAATCGCAGGTTATAAATTTGCAAGTCTTGCTGTCAAAGCCATCAAACATGGAATAAATTTTAATTTTTACAATAAGAACTCTTATAAAATACCAAAACTTAACCTAAAAATAGGGAAATATAAAAATATTTTGTCTAAAATTGCGACCGTTCAAACAGAACCTCTACCGGAAATGCTATCAAAAAGTATTGCTAGAGAGTTTGGATTGACGCTACCGCAAGAAGAAATAATTCATACTTTTGATGAAGCCATAGATTTTGTGAATAAATTAGGTTTTCCTGTTGTATTAAAAGTAACTACTGAGTCGCTTCCCCACAAAACAGAATACAAAGCCATTTATTTGGACATCAACTCAAAAGAAGCACTCAAACACTCCTTCAACAAACTAATGTCACTTTGTCAAAAATATGGCAAAAGCGAAGAGTTATTAATACAAGAATTTGTAAATTCTAAAATAGAATTGATGTCTGGTGCGATACGAGATGGTGACAGCAATGTGTATACAAATTTCGGACACGGTTTCGGACATTTGATTTTATTCGGACATGGTGGTATTTATGCGGAAGTTTTCAAAGATACTTCTTCATTCATAGTACCAGCTACAAAAGAAATAATAGAAAAATCTATAAAATCAACAGATGTTTATAAAATTCTTAACGGCTATCGGGGTGGTATCAAATATGATCTAAATTTGATACTTGAAACATTACAAAAATTGCAAAAAATTGTACAAACTTATCCGGAAATTGAATCTATAGACATCAACCCAATGATGCTCACTCCTGACAAATGTTACTGCGTAGATCTCAAAATTTTTGTGAAAAAATAACTAATAATTTTTTACCTCATCGATTAAAGCTTTATTTCGATTTAGTCTTTGAGGTAGTCTAGAATAAAAATCTTTCTTTGTCTTGTTAAAATACAAAACACCTGTAGCTATTTTATTATCCAAATCGCTAGATACTTTTAAGGCTTGCGACAAATTTTGAGGATCGTAATCATCCAGTTCATCTACATCGTAGACTTTTGAATATATTTTTTCATGAGTGTTTACTTTGTTATACGTTGGGCATGCTTGCAAAATTTCCACAAAACTAAATCCTTTGTGTGTAATAGCATCTACAAACACTCGCTCCATTTGATGAATATTACCGGAAAAAGTACGCGCAACAAAACTAGGCTCCAAATTTAATAAAAATTTACAAACATTTATCTGATCTTCAATGAGCCCAAAAGGATTTGAATTCATCGCTAGACCTTTGGGTGATGTCGGAGTCACTTGCCCCTTGGTCAAACCAAAGTTTCCATTGTTATGAAGAATGAAAGTTATATTATAATTAGACCTTACAGCATGAATTAAATGATTAATTCCTTCATCTAAAGTGCCGCCATCTCCTCCAAAAGCGATAACTGGCATTTTGTGATTAGCTAAGTGAGCTCCTACAGCAAAAGGTATAACTCTTCCATGCAACCCATGAAATCTATAACCGCCGATTTTATCTGCTCCATTTCCATGACATCCTATATCAAAACATAATAAAACTTGATAAGGTGGTATTTTTAATTTTACTAAAGATCTCTTTAACGCTTGATGAATAGCGTAGTTACCACAATTCGTGCACCATGTATAAATATTATCGCTGTAATAATCGCTGTATTTCACTTTGCATCCATTACACATTTTATAATTTATTAATATATTTAATAACTTCATCTACAAAAAAAGGTCTACCATCATACTTCAACCATTTATCAGTGAAACTTATCTTTAATTCCATTTCTAAAATTTTAGACATTTGACCTAGATAATTTTGTTCAATTGCAATATACTTTTTGAATCTACCCATAATATTAGATAACTTAGCTATATCTAATGGGTGAAGCACCTCAAGGTGAAGATAAGAAACATTTTTATCAGCAAAATTTATTGCATCTAAAACAGATAACTTAACGCTTCCCCAACCAATCAGCAAAAATTCTCCCGAAGTTTTTCCAAAAAGAGTTGGTTCTGGAATGACTTTCAGTAGTCCAGTGTACTTTTTCATTCTTTTTTCATACATTTGTTGCGCCAAACTTGCATCTTCAGTTACAGAACCATCTTCAGAGTGTTCATCACTATTAGCTAAAAAAGTTGCTTTACTCGCTCCAATCACCCATCTTTTAGAAACTCCAGAATCTGTAAACTGATATCTATCATTTGGTGAAAGCTTCTCAAGCGCCTTACCTTCCACCAAGTTACGTATAATTGGCAAATTTTCAAAATTTGTATCTTTGGTAAAGTACGATTCTGCAATATGTTTTTCCGTCAAAACTATAACTGGAATCTGAAAATACTCAGCAATATTAAACGCCTGTTGAGTAAGCCTATGACAAGACTCCAAGTCGCTACATGCTAAAACGCATCTAGGAAATTCACCATGCCCTGCAAAAATAGCTAAATTCAAGTCACCTGCTTGGGTCCAGGTTGGTAAACCAGTGGCAGGTCCCGGCCTTTGTGCTAAAACGCATACAAAAGGTGTTTCCGTCATGCCTGCGAGAGATATGGTTTCAGTCATTAAATCAAAACCTCCTCCAGATGTAGCTGTCATGGCTCGTGTTCCCATAAACATACTCCCCAAAGTCATTTGCGCTGCGGTTATTTCATCTTCTGCTTGTTTTACTATCATCCCGGTATTAATGGCATTGTTTGCCAGATATTCTAAAATACTTGATGCAGGAGTCATTGGATAAGCATAAAAAGCTCTTACACCACAAGCGATTGCGCTTCGCGCAATCGCTTCATTTCCCGTCATTATTTCTAAATTTGCTTTTTTTTCTGGCTTATCTAATCCATGCTCAACTAAACTTTGATTAGATCCCTCCTCAAAACCCAAGTTAATGCATGTCAAGTTATTTTCTAAAATATCATCTCGTTCTTTAAAGTATTCTTTAAAAATTTCTTGCAGAATTTCAACATCAAAACCTAGCCTAGCCCAGATTAAACTTACCAAAAATGTATTGGCGTATCTGTAATTTAAATTTAATTTGTCTAGCAAAGAATTAGTATCAATAAATTCTTCGCTTGCATTTTTAGATTTTAAAATATGATTCTCAGCTTCACTCTTTTGAAATTTAACAACATTATGAACTATTAACCCACCATCTGATATATCACTTAAATATTGGCTTAATGCAATCCTGCTCAAACCGATAATCACGTTGGAAGATTTAAAAGAAGAATTTATATTTTGAGCTGAAATATCTAACTGATATGAAGCGCTTCCTCCTTTTATCAAAGAAGGGTATTCTCTATAACCAAAAACATAATAACCAAGCTCTAAAAAAGCTTTACTCAAAACTTCTCCCATTAAATTAATACCTTGTCCCGATTCACCTACAATTTTAACTGAAAACCTATTTTTCATTTTGCAAAATTTGATTTTTAAAAATTTTAACCCAAGGGATAACTAGTTCTTCAAGCTGATCATGAGGTTCACCGTTAATTCTTAAAGTTTCACAGAGCTTAGTGCCAGAATTCGCTGTGAAAACTTTTTCTATCTCATCTATACCTCTAGTAAAAAAAACGGGCTCGTAACGTACATCACCCAAGCCTATAAAACCCGCAAATTTATTTG
Organism: Candidatus Dojkabacteria bacterium; assembly: GCA_025999215.1. Lineage (GTDB taxonomy): Bacteria > Patescibacteriota > Dojkabacteria > J137 > J137 > KatS3mg085. Next base: position 280,853 of record AP024679.1, on the reverse strand, counting down.
AAAAATCATATTGCATCATTGAATTAAGCAAATTTGTAAAATAAGGATTAACTTCACCATGTTCCCAGGTAGAGGTAGCTAGAATAAAAAACTTAGAATCATCAAATACTTGAACATCACACAATTCCGATCTAAAAAGTTGCACTGAAAAATTTTCTTTTTGCAAAATATCTGCTATAAATTCACAAACTAACTCGGTGTTGCCAGAAGTAGAGGCATAAATGATTTTTATTAATGTCATTACTTACACGATAAAAGTTCTAATCACTACCTCAACGTTCCACTAAATACTTGCCATGCCAAAGCCGATTTTGCTAGCAAACTCAAAACAATATACATCTTCTCGCCGAATAAGTAGTTTTTCCATGGTCCAATCTTTTTGTACTGCAAGTACATGTTTACAGCAAAAACATTGAAGAAAATAAATAGTGATATCAAGATTCCAACCACAAAATCAGGTACTTCCCAACCATTATCTCTAGCATTTGTGAATGCGCCAAAGAAATACCAAGCAATAGCTATCCACGGAATGATTCCAGCAAAACATCCATAAATAAATGCTGTCCAGTCAACCTTAGAAGTTGTTTGATTGTGAAGTTCCATCATCAAGCCAAAGAAAATCATACAAGCATTTAAACCAAACAAGCAGCAATAAGCTAGGTGCATCGTACATTCCAACCAATATTGCAATTATAACAATCATTACAGATGAGCTAATTGAGTATTCATACCACCTTGCATAATTCGCTCCCTTTTTTAAATTTTTTACATACCATTCAAAAATTCCTGGCAAAGTTAACAAAAAGTGCGCCATAGCAGAAATAAACAAAAACAAAGCAACAGCAGGTCCTAATTTAAAAGTTACAAATTCTTGAGTCTGGCTAACAAACCTAAAATTTTCAGAAGTACCTACGATATTTATAAATGATGTGGTTAAGGTCTCAGTATAATCCTTGCTCAACAGAACCATCAAAACCCCTTGTGCAAAATGAAAAATACCCATGATAAAATTAAAAATTCTTAATCTATCAAACTCGCTTTCTGAGTTTTGATTGGAATCTAGCATAGGTTTTTTCATAGGTACTTAATAAAAAACATAAGTTAGCTAAGTTATACTAAAAAATTTCAGGAGGTTTGTCAAATTAAATTTTTAGAAAACTAATTTCCCCATTTCAATTTTTCTTTCAAGGTTTGAAAATAATCCCTATCTTTTTTAAATAATAGTTTTACAGTTTCTTTAGCTTTTTTTATGGTTAATTTATCTTCTGGGTTAAAATTATAACTTTCTTGCCCATCTAACACCAAAACAGAGTTACGATCCACAGTAATCGACAAATCCAAATTATTTGGAATAACTATTGGTTTCTGGGTAAGTGAATGGGGGCAAATAGGAGTCAAAATAAAACCATCCAAACAAGGATGAACAATTGGACCACCTGCCGAAAGGTTGTATGCTGTAGAACCTGTAGGTGTTGAAACTATTAAACCATCAGCATAATATGAATTAAACAATTTATCATTAACAAAAGTTTTAACGAAATTCATTTTTGCAATATTGTCTCGTAGATAAAACTATCTCATTGAAAGCAAATAGACTTATCGGTTGACTGTTTAAGAAAACCTCAAGCATAATCCTCTCCTCTATTTTGTAATTACCAACCTTCAATTCTTTAACTAAGTCGTAAATATCTTCGGGTAAAAAATCAACCAAAAAACCAAGGTTACCCGCATGTATGCCAACAATTGGTTTATTGAATTTAAAACTTTTCCTTGCAACTGATATTAATGTTCCATCACCACCTATCGAGATTAATAAATCTGCAAATTGGGCCATATCATCAAAATCAATTCCGTTTGGTTCACTTATCATATCCGCGCTTGCAGATTCCAACACAACCTCAAAACCTTCTCTGTTAAAAATACTTTTTACTTTACTATACAATGTTTTTAATTCAGGAGATGAAGGTTTTAATATCACGCCTACTTTTGTAAACATAACGAGAAGTTTAACTTAAAAATTTTATACTTAAAACAAAAATATAACAAGCAAAATTCAAAAATTCAGGAGAAAACTTTACGAGTAAGAAAACATGGCTCCGCAGGCTGGACTCGAACCAGCAACCTACCGGTTAACAGCCGGACGCTCTACCATTGAGCTACTGCGGAACAGCTGGATTAATTATAACACTAATTTTGTCACAATCAAATATTTGATAAGAAATTTAATTTGAAGTAAAATTTGCTTGAGCCAATAGTGCTTAGAGATTAATTATTTAACTACCAATAATGAATCTTACCAAGTCACTACAAATTGGAAATTGGCGATCCAGATAAATTTAATTTTACCATCTTAAGTTTAACTGACACCGAAACAAACATTACACTTAGGACTCCCGATACCAAACGAACACAAAAGATTTTTACAACATCACCGCATGGGCCGGCGCCAGATATTCTCGAAATGGCGGTGGACTGCTTGAAATCATGCGAGAAATAAACGAACACTCCAAAAATGATCCTGACTTTGCTGCTCAAAAATTAGCGAAAGTATTTGTGAATTACGGGCATGCAAGTGTGGCTGACCTTGCTACCCCACTACTCTTATCGATTGAAGGCATTACCATGGAAGAAGCTCTAACCATATTTAACATTGATTCAAGACAATCCGGACAAGAATTGTCTACCAGGTACGTTAAAATTGGAGAGTTTAAAATTCCTAAGTTAAGATCTCTAATAAACTCTGAGTTGTTTGATGCTGAAAAGTTAGAAGAATTAGAAGCTGAATGGGATGATTTACAAAAATTCTTGGCTGAAAACTATGAAATTTGGACCAAACTATTAACTGATAAATTAAAAAAATTTATAAACGATGAAATTCAAAAACAAAACCATCCTCAAAAACTTACTCAATCAACATTAAACGCGAGAGTGCTTGATATATCAAGAGGGTTTATTCCTATAGGCGCTCGCACGGCGATGGTTATAAACACAACAGTAAGACAACACATTACAAATATTGCTCAATTAAGAGATCATCAAAATGATGTTCGAATGCAAGCTCTAGCAACACAAATTGAAACATTGCTTAATATTAGACGATATGCTGAGGGAGAAAAAATTCAATTAAACTTTGAAGGTTTGACAAAGTATGCGGAAGGTACCAAAACAGTACCTAAAAACTTACAAGAACTCAAAGATTTTCTTGAAAAAAACACTAATATTAAAAAAATTCTAAAACCTAAAGATCAAATCCAAGGATCAGAAACGTTAGTTTACAAAATCAGTAATTTTGATGCTGGGGAAGCTTTGGCGCTAAGCTACATTTCTGTTTTGTATCCGAGTGTTAATGAAAATGAAATTTTAAAATTTATATCTAAGTTAGACAAAAAAACAAAAAGCAAAATAGGTGAAATAATTCTCAAAGATCACAATCATCACAACCTAATGCAAAGAATTGGTGATGTGAGAGGGCAACTAATACTAGTATCAAAAACTTCAGTTGCATACATTAGAGATTTGAATAGACAAAGAGCTACAGGTAGGTTAATTCATATGATTGAAAGCTCTGATGTTGAAAGCATTTTAAAAGAAGGTTTCCATATTAATTTTCAGTTAGTCAAAACTCGCGCGCTTTCTGATTTAGTTCCAAAATGGATAGAAACTTTTGAAACTTATTACAAAAAAGTCTGGGAATTTTACAGTAAAATTGATACCTTCCTTGAACCAAAAGCTGATAGAACATTTATCTACAACATTCTACCTCTTGCGCATTCGGCCAAAATGCACATGAGCGCTCCACCAACACAATGGGTTTATTTAACTTCGCTAAGATTGGGGCATGGTGCTGATTTTGGTTACAAATATTGGGTTTATTTGATGCTTGAAGAGCTACGAAAAGATAATTCTTTTTTTGCAAATTTACACTCTAAATTTTCTGAACCTGATCCCAACAGCTTGGATGAAATTTTGGGAAGATCTTAGAAATATTTTTTGAAAAACATCAAAAGTTTACCAAAAGTATATTAATCAAACTATCATTTATATTTTTATATTAAGTTTTGATTTTTGATAGAATAAACTAAATGCATAAAATAATCATAAGATTAAGTTTATCATTACTACCACCTGAAAAGGCAATTTATGTTTTTGTAGTTATAATAAAAACTTTATTCAAAATCCCATTATTTAAAAAAGTAACACAACAAATCTATACAGTTAATTCTCCTGCCCTTGAGAGACAACTCTTCGGATTACATTTTAAAAATCCAATAGGTTTGGCAGCTGGATTTGATAAAAATGCTTGCTTTTACAATGAATTTTCAAACTTTGGATTCGGTTTTATAGAAATCGGTACTGTTACACCAAAACCTCAACCAGGAAATCCTAAGCCACGACTTTTCTTTTTACCAAAAGACAAAGCGCTGATTAATCGAATGGGTTTCAATAACGATGGAGTATTAAAAGTTGTGGAGAATTTAAAAAAGAGAAAAACAGACATTGTAATAGGCGGAAATATTGGAAAAAATAAATTTACTCCAAACGAAAAAGCTGCCGAAGATTATTTGAAATGCTTTAACGAGCTTTTCATGTATGTTGATTACTTTGTGGTAAATGTAAGTTCACCCAATACTCCAAACCTCCGCAAATTGCAAAATAAAAAACCTCTCACAGATCTGTTAAATCGGCTACAACAAGAAAACAACCAAAAATCTAAACGAAAACCTATATTATTGAAAATTTCACTAGATTTAAATCATCAACAGTTAGACGATATTATTGAGATTGTCAAAGAAACAAAAATTGATGGTGTAATTGCCACCAATACAACCACAAACCGGTATAGATTGATCACACACCACAAAGTCGTTAATAAAATTGGTGGAGGTGGATTGAGTGGTAAACCTATATTTAAAAACTCAACAGAAGTAATAAAATACTTGAAGCGAAAATCAAAAAACGCATTTCCAGTAATTGGAGTGGGAGGTATAACATCTCCACAAGATGCTTTAGAAAAAATAAATGCAGGGGCCGATTTAGTACAAATTTATACAGGATTTGTTTACGAAGGGCCAGCTTTGGTGAAGAAAATAAATAAATTATTGCTAAAAAAATTTAATTCTTGAAATATAGGAAATATAGAGTAAACAATACTTTGCATTTAAAATTTTCTGAACCCGATCCCAACAGCTTGGATGAAATTTTAGGAAGATCTTAGAAATATTTTCCTTGAAATATTTTCATAAGTTTTGTAGAATTAAACTGAATCTTTATAGCTTGAATATACACTATCGGGAATAAAGTTATTAAGGTTATAAAGATAAGGCAATAAGCCGAAAGGTTTGAGATCCTTTAGAAAACTCATCTCTACTTTTGTAGAGAATTAAAAAATAAAAAAAATGAAAGATTTACAGTATACGCTTGGCCTTGATATAGGGTCTGCGACAATTGGTTGGGCTGTAATAGAAATACAGAAAGAAAATGAATATTATCGTCCAGTGAGGTTGATTGATACTGGAGTAAGAGTTTTTGAAGCTGGAGTAAATGCAGGAGATAAACACCCAAATCAAGTGAGAAGAGAAGCCCGATCATCAAGGCGAGTAGTAAGAAGAAGAAAATACAGAATAAAAAAACTTAAAAAAGCTCTAGATAGCTTTGGTTTCCCCACGGAATTTGACAATTTTGATATCAAAAAACATGATCCATGGTTCCTTCGTTGCAAGGCGTTAGATGAGCGCTTAACTGATGAAGAATTAGCTCGAGTTTTGATACACATAGTCAAAAGGAGAGGGTTTAAATCAAACCGTAAAAATATTGCATTAGAAGGAGAAGAAGGCGGAAAACTAGCAGAGAATATATCAAAAAACCAAGAACTTTTAAAAAATTACAGAACAGTTGGAGAAATGTTTTATAAAGATGAAGAGTTTAAGTTTCAAAAGAGAAATAGAAGAGGAAACTACAAAAGACTGGTAACTCGAAAAATGCTTGAAGATGAACTCAAAGAAATTTAAAAAAAACAAAAAAAGTTTGGAAACAAAAAGATCACTGAAGATTTTGAAAATAAAATTTTGGAGATTTTTAATTATCAAAGGCCTTTTGCACAAACAGATGACATTGAAAAAATGGTTGGAAAGTGTGGTATTTTCCCAAATGAAAGCAGAGCACCTGTACACTCAATAAATTTTGAAATATTTAGATTTTTTAACTTTCTGCAAAATAACATTAAAGTTTTTAACACAAAAACAGGAGAGTTAAGACCTTTGAATCAAAGCGAACTTGATAAGATTTATGATCATATATTTTCCCACTCTTCAAACATAAGTTATTATCACATTAGAAAGTGGGCAGAAATTCCCGAAGAGTACTCTTTTAGAGATGTTGATGCAAGCAAAGAAAAAGAAAAGATCAAAGGTTTAAAACCTTTAAGTGGATATCACAAACTTCGAAAAGCTATTAAAGACAGAAATGGTGATCTTTGGGAAAAAATCACAAATGATTTTAATCTTTATGAACAAATTGTGTATGGCTTAACCGTTAGAAAAACTGATGAAGATTTGAAAGATTATTTTGAGGGAATTTCACAACTAAGTCCTCAAGAAGTTGAAACTTTGGTAAATTACGGACCGAACTTATCAGGCTTTGCAAATCTTTCAGTCAAAGCTTACAAAGAATTAGCTCAAATAATTCGAAAAGAAGGAGAAAACTACACCCATGCAGAAGAAATTTTGCGCAGTAAGTATCCTAATGAAACCTTAAAACTTAAAAGAAATTTTACAAAACTCCCGCCATTTACGAGTTCATCAGTTACCAATCCTGTAGTCAAAAAAGTAATATCGCAAACAAGAAAAGTTATTAACGCCATAGTAGATAAATATGGAAGCCCAAGTTTTGTTAATATTGAGCTTGCTAGAGATTTGGCAAAAAGTGAAGATGAAAAAAGAAAAATAACAAAAAATTTAGAAGAAATAACCAAAGGAAAAGAAAAAATAAAGAAATTTTTAGAAGAAAACTTTGACTATTTCAAAACTAAAGAAGTAACTCCTCACGATATACTTAAATACGAATTACGAGAAGAACAGCTAGGCAAATGTTTATTGTCTGGTAAAGAAATTCCTGCAGAAAAACTCTTTGAAGATAACTACGTTGAAATTGATCACGCTTTACCTTACAGCAGATCATTTGATGATTCAAGAAACAATAAAATTTTGGTATTAACCAGTGTAAATAGAAAAAAAGGAAACAGTACCCCTTTTGAATATTTTGGAGGAGATGAAAATTCTGAACAATGGCAAAACTTTGTAAATTTTGTAAATAGCCTTAACATTAATACATCCAAAAAAAATAAAATATTAAACACTACTCTACCAAAAGATGTTCCTCCGGAAGAGTTCTTGAATAGAAATTTAAATGATACTCAATTTGCGGCAAGAACTATCAAAAATTACGTAGAAAACAATTTAAAATTTAGAGAAACGCCTGGAAAAAAACGAAAAGTCTACGTGATAACCGGTGCAATGACTAACTACTTGCTCAAAATGTATGGATTACCAAAAAATCGTGATTTAAATGCAAGGCACCATGCAGTTGATGCCACACTAGTAGGCATTACCACTCCATGGATGATTCAAAAAATGAATGAATGGCACAAAAACGACAAAGAAAATTTTTATAAACGAAAAAAATCTTTCCCCAATCCTTGGCCTAACTTTAGAAACGATGTGTTGATAAGAGTTTTTGGTACACAAAAACCGCAAAAGATGGATTCTAAAGAGCAAAATGGCGAAATAAACTCAGAGTTTTGGAAATATAAAAAATCTGATGATTTTCTTAAACTGTATAAAGATATTAAAAACAAAATTAAACCTTTGATTGTATCTCGTGAGCCAAAAAGAAAAATTAGAGGCGCAGCGCACCTTGAAACAGTTTATAGTCAAAGAGGAGTAACCGAGAAAGGTTTAAGTATACTAGGTACTAGAAAGCAAATTGACCTATCAAAAGAATCTAAAGATTTAAATAATTCTCTTGAAAAAATTTATAAAAACACTGATCCAGCATATTACAAAGCAGTAAACAAAGCTATAAATGAAAAACGAAAATTAGAACCAGATGAACCATTAACCTGGAAAGATCCCAACAAAAAAAGCCCTATTTTTTCGTACATTAGCGAAACTGTTGAAAACAATACCGTTAAATTAAAAAGAGGAAATGGATATGGATATGTACTTAACTCTCGCATTGTGAGAACGGATGTTTTCAAAAAAGATGGAAAATACTATCTTGTGCCAATTTATCTTCCAGAAATTATGTCAGGAGAACTCCCAAATAAGGTCATTACTATCAATACTCCAAAGAGCGACTGGCAAGAACTTGATGATACATATGAGTTTCAATTTAGCCTTTACAAAAATGATTTTATCAAAATAAAAGTTAAGAAAGATGATGATTATTACCTGAGTGGATATTTCATTGGTGTAGACTCCTCAAATGCAAGAATAAGTTTTGTAAAGCACGACAATGTGGGCTCCAAAGGATACATTAGGAAAGGATCCAAAAATTTATATTTGATTGAAAAATATCAAGTAGATGTACTAGGAAGGCTATACAAAGTACATAAAGAAACAAGGCAACCAATTATATTAAAGTAAAATCAATGGGATTTAGAAATATTCTAATCTCAAGCAACACCAAACTAAGCCAAAAAAATTCTCAAATAGTGATTGAAAAAGATGGAGAAAAATTTGAAATTCCAATAGAAGATATAGACACTTTAGTGATAGATAGCCAATCACTTCTAACCTCTAACCTGATAGTTTCACTTACTCAAAACAAAGTATGCGCAATTGTATGCAATGGCAAACACTTACCCGAAGCTATAATTTTACCTTATCAAAACCATACACGACAAAGCAAAAGAATAATGGAGCAAGTTTCTCTAACTCAACCATTCAAAAATCAATTGTGGCAACAGATAGTCTCTCAAAAAATTCGCAATCAAGCCAAAGTGCTCAAATTGCTTAATTTTACTCTAGAGAGTAACACTCTATTGACCCTAAGCAAACAAGTAAAATCATCAGACAAATCAAACATAGAAGGAAGAGCATCTGGCATATATTTCACTACTATTTTTGGGAAAAATTTTACACGAGATAAAGATATTTTTATAAATTCTGCCCTTAATTTTACCTACGCCCTAATCAGATCCAATCTAGCAAGGCATTGTAGCGCTTATGGTTTTATTCCTAGTATAGGCATCAAACACTGCAACGAATACAACAACTTTAATTTGGCTGATGACTTAATTGAACCTTTTAGACCAATTGCCGATTATTTTTTGATACGCACTCTCAACCTCAAACAAGAAGATTCTAATCTAACGCCACAAACTAAAGCTCATTTAATGCAAATTTTTGAAATTGAAGTAATTATTAAAAATCAAAAAACGCAATTGATGACTGCCACCGAGCATGTAGTCAAAAGCCTAGTTTCGTGTATTCAAAATAAAAATTCCAAAATGTTGGAACTACCAAGTTTTAATAGGATAAAGCGTATTTGTTATGAATAATCAAAAATATATGCGCATACTTGTATTTTTTGATTTACCGGTAAATAATCCGGGATTGCGGAAAAAATATACAAAATTTCGAAAGTTTTTACTGAATGACGGTTACTTTATGCTTCAGTATTCTGTATATTCACGCATATGTAAAGGATTGGACGGCACAAAAAAACACATAGACAGACTGCAAAAAAATGTACCTCAAAAAGGCGCAATCCGAGCGCTCATCATCACCGAAAGACAATACGAAAAAATGTACATTTTGCTTGGCAAACCTGCTCAAAAAGAAACCAAAAACTCGGCCGATCAACTAACTTTGTTCTAATTTTTTACTTAGCCAAAAGCTCTATTTTGCTTTATCATTAGGCTTTATTCCCTTTGGTTATTATACACTATCGGGAATTAGAAGGGAATAAAGACAGAACGTAAAGTTTTCTAGTTTTTCCGTTTATTATACACTATCGGGAATTAGAAGGGAATAAAGACTGTTTTGTGTATAATGGCATCGCTATCGCTATTATACACTATCGGGAATTAGAAGGGAATAAAGACTCTTACCGTTTTTACCGTTTTTCAAATTTAATCCTTAATCCCAAAAAACTAAACTCCAACTACAAATATTTATGCTTCTTCGCAACTCCTAACAAAACGGACTCTGTAATAATTAGCCCATCTTATTATCGCTTCTTGAACTTTCATTTCAGCTTCTTCTTCGGAAATATTTTTTTCAAATTCAAAAATTCTGTCCCAAGTTTTTTGTATTGCCACTTCATTTGCTTCTTCACTCAAACCTATCAAAAAAGCTCGACCTTCAAAAAACAGATGATGAGCGTGGTGTTCAAAAATTGTAACTAACAATCCATTGTTTGGGTCGTCATAATAATTTTTTGTTTGATCATGATCTAAATGAGCGCACTCCATTCTTCTAGTTCTTTCTCCAGATAATTCTGAAACTCCCTTCGCTCTTTCCCAAATAGCTTTCCTAGAGGCTTTAGAGAAAGCAAACGAACCCAAAATAACTATTCCAGCAATCGACACTATCCATTTAGTTACGTTGTATACATTTTCAGGTTTCAAAATTTACTAATTTTTCATAATAAATAAATACTTTGAAGTTTATTACCTTACAAAGGAATTTTCTGAGATATTTTTTAAGTATAAATTTTAGAGAGAAGTGTGTAAAAGTTTGTATAGTATAGCTAATGTATGTTTTGATGCTACAATCTAATTGCACTTTACGTAAACCTTTTAACTAGTGCTTTATACCAAATATGATTAGCTAAGTAAATATTTTTTGAAAAATTTACATCCATTGAGCTTCAATACCCTCTACCCCTTTACTTATCAAAAGATTATTTTCCATATCAATTATTCCAATTTCTGCTATTCCCGGCTTTGACTGAAAGCCTTTATTTCTTAGTCCTTCAAAGCTATTTAAATCATCCTTATTATAAATTTCTACTGCGATATATCTTAAATCAGGGCTTACTATTGGCAATTCCACACTTTTATCGTTAATTTTAATTAACTCTTTTATTTCATTATTTTGCAAATTTAAAATACTTATACCAAAAAGCCCTCTCGAATAATCCGTTTCAGCAACTCTACTTGAATAAACTATAGAATCAGCTCCCCAAAACTTAGGATCCAAAACATACACATCACCATCGGTTATTGCCGTTTTGTTAGAATTAGAGTCAATTATGGTTATGTAAGGAAAATTTGCAAAGCTCGCCCCAAATGGTGATTCTACAGCAAGATATTTTTTGGCTACCTGGTTAAAATCAGTTACATCCAAATATTTACCAAGGTTAATGTAATCACTGTAATTTGAAGTACTAACAAGAAAAAAATTAGATTCAAAATTTTTAATTAAAATAGCTGACCCATCAGGCACAATTTGCGCATCAACTACTTCCCAAAAAACACTTTTTTCTAGCGGTACTTCTCTATAAATTCCAGTTTTAAAGTCAAGCTCATAAAGGGAGTTTAGACCTGTCGGATAAATTTGGCCATCAATGAAGTTCGCATCTCCAGCCACAAAAAAAACTTTTTCAAAATTATCTGAAGCAGTGATTGCGTTCACTAATTTTTGATTTAACTCGACTTTGATTTTATTATTCTCTGAAACTAAGAAAATACTACTTCCAATACCACTTTCTGCTTGAACAATTAAACCTGCATCACGCGCAATAAATCGCTTAATTTCATACTCGCTTTCAAACAAAGTTTCAAAATTAGTAAGCTCTACATCTGTTTTTTTGATTTTCTTTCTATCAAGGTCCATAAATGCAAGCTGAAGTTTTTTAGTTTTAAACTCAAATGATTTTTCTTCAAAGCTATTTCCATAAACATCAAGCAAACCTTCGCCAAAAGTTATGGCATAAACCTGATTAGATTTTAATGGCTCTGTAAAATTAATGTTTAATTTGTTTTCGTATGATGTTACTCCAAACTTTGCTGCTGGTTCAACCTTGATTGCGTTAAGAGTATTTTTATCAATTAATCTATTGGTTTTAAAAACTAATTTTTGATTTTCTATTTCCGCATTGTCAATATCGCCATTAATTTGAAAAAGCTCCAAAACTTTTGGAGTTTGATTTTCAATATTTACACCTAACAAGATACTTGCAGAAAAAGCAATAAACAGGCTTACCCCATAAATTAGATTGAATTTGTGTTTTTTAGCTAAGTTAGATATGTTATACATATTTTAATAATAATAAGGTGAATCTGGCTTCTCTACTTTTTCTATCTCACCTGCTTGTACCTTTAAAATTTCATCTTCAACTATAAAAGTCCCCCTAACTCTCACCCATGAATTATCTTCAAAGTTTTGAGCTTTATCAGATTTCACAAGCAAACTAATTGGTGTGGCATCCACAATACAACACCTAATTATAAATCTTCCAACTCTAAATTCATCGCTTTTAGTGTTGTCTCGAAATACAAAACCCACTACATCAACTTTTCTACCCTCAAAAGAATAAATGTCTCCTGATTTTGCTATTTCACTTACCCAATCGTTTATATTAAAAGACTCATCAGTTTTTTTGAATGTATCGAATATGCTATCGAAATTTTCTTGAAAAAATCCATTTTCAGTTGATCTGCTAGAAGCAATATTAGATGAAAGTGTTTTAGGCGCAAATCCAAATGCAAATACGAAAAAAATTATAACGAAAAAATAGCTGTTAAAAATGTTTTTAAATTCTTTCAAACTAAACCTAATTCTAAATTGAAAATTTTTCAAATGATAAATTAAACCAAGTGCACCAACAAATAAACAAACAATGCTTGCAAACTCAGAGAGTTGAAAATATCTAGGATTAATATACAACCCGATGTTTCCAGAATTAATCAAAAAGCTTGAATAAACTCCGATCAAAAAAATAATTAAAAAGTTAGCTAACTTATACATAAAAATTATTAATTAATAAACCAATTAAAAAACTATAAGTTGCAACAAAAATTGTTACCATCAAAAGTAATTTAAAATTAAAAGTATTTTTGAGCATGGCAAGCATTTTCATATCAATCATTGGTCCAAATATCATAAAACTCAAAAGTGATCCCAAAGTAAAAGTGTTGGCATAAGCAAGCGCAAAAAATGCGTCAATATTAGCGCAAATAGAAACCACAAAAGCAAGTAACATCATAGCAACCACAGACAAAACAGGCGAAGAACCTAAATTTTCTAATATTTCTCGAGGTACAACCGTTTGAGTAAAACCAGCAATTGCTGAACCAATTATCAACAATTTGAAAGTACTCAAAAATTCTTTTTCAAATACATCTAATGCTCTATTAATTCGATTTTCATCATGAGAATGTATGTGGCAATTTTCAATGTCTTCCTTCATTTTTTTAGTTAAAAAATTTTCCTGATTACTATAAAAACTCAAAATTATTCCAACGGTACACGCTATTACCAAAGCACCAATTAACCTAAAAATTGCCACATTTTGATCAAAACCAAAAGCTTCCAAAGTTGACCACAAAGTAATTGGATTTATGATTGGCGCTGCAAGCAAAAAGGTAATCACGTGAGATACATTTAAGTTATACATAAGTAACCTTCTAGCAACAGGCACATTACCACATTCACATACCGGCATAAAAATTCCTAGCGTGGATACAAAAAAATGAGAAATATAGCGGTTTTTGGGAATTAATTTAAAAATCCATTCAGGTTTTAAAAAAAGATCAACCGCAACCGAAACCAATACACCAATCAACAAGAAAGGCAAGGCTTCTACCACTATTCCTAGCGTTATAGTTTTGAAATCTAAAAATAACTCCACAGTGAAATTTTACCACAAAAAAGTATCAAAACTTAACCATCAAAGTATTAACAATTTTTTGAAGTTTATAAAAATTATCAATCTTTATTCTTTCGTTAACAGAGTGAGAGTTTTCAACGCAATACCCTAAGCAAAATGTTTCTACACCCATGTAGTTTAAAAATCCTGCATCACTACCAGACGTAACAGCCTTATGTTCAAGCTTAATATCAAATTCATCCAAATAAATTTGTGATAGTTTTTTGAAATTATGTGAAGAAGTATCTAAATTATAGCCAAAAGCATAAGGTATCCATTCTAGTTTAATATGTAAACCCGTTTCTTTTTCAATTTGTTTCAAACTATTTTCTAAACTTTCTTTATGCATTTCAAAAGTCTCATGATCAGTGCTTCTTAAGTCTCCTGCTAAGCTAATATGCCCTGGAACAGTGTTTGTTGCATCTCCTCCATTTATGAGCCCAACATTAAAGGTACTCTTTTCATCCAATCTTCCAAATTTTATTCTATCTTTAAATTCTATAAGCCCATTTAAGGCATTCACTCCATCTTCAGGTCGAGATCCGTGAGATGATTTACCAATAATTTCAATTTTAAAATCCCAAATTGTAGGTGCTTGAGTTACTACATCTTGAAAGTTATCAACCCCGCCCAAATCAAATATAAAACCTACCTTAGATTGTATTAACGATTTATCAATGTCTTTAATTCCTGAATCTGTTTCTTCTCTTACACTAAATACTAGCTCCACATCAAAGCTCTTGCCTTCTTTTAATAATTTTTCAACTGTGTAAAGAACTGCCGCCAAACTTACTTTATTGTCTCCACCAATAATTGTTTTACCTTGAGATACTAAATAACCATCCTTTTCAATAATTTTAACTCCTCTACCTGGCTCAACAGTGTCAAGATGTGCGCAAAAAAGTTTAGGGAATGATGACTCACCAGTACGGCAATAAATCATAAAATTTTCATCTTGTACGGGATTCAAACCTAGTTTTTTTAAATGATTTAAAACAAAATTTGAAAGTTCTTTTTCTTCACCTGAGACTGAATCAATCTCCGCAAGTTTTTTAAATAACTCAATTAACTCCATATTACACATTTAAAATTTAAAATATTTAATGCTCTTGAGTAACTACTTTCTGGTATATACTAGGGTAACGCTCTGCTGTAATACTAGGCGATATAATATTATTAAACCATGGTCTTAGATGATGCTCTTCAGGTACATATACTCTAATCGCGCAAGGTGGGTATCCATTACTTATTGTATGACCTTTTAGTATGTTATTATACACTTCCGCACATCTGCAATCATTGTTATCTTTATTACTACCAGTTTTGCTTTTCGGGCACACACATACTTCTCTTAAAACAATATCCATGCCCTCCATTATTTCGGCTAACTGTTCTCTTGTAACAAATTTAAACCCAGCTTTTGCAGCAAGAAAGATGGGCACAAGAGCAGTGGTTGTTTCTACTAAGACTATACGTTGTTCTGTAGCCATGTTAACAGCTCCCTGATACAACAAATGGGCAGCTTTTGGGTATTTTGTTTGTGACCTGCCTGCTACATCTCTAGAATAATCGCCATATAAGGTTACAACTGTTCCAAGTTCAGCCATTGATGTTGCTGGATTTTCAGGCAATTCATATTCATAAAGTGTTGCAAAGTGTCTACAAAAGTAATACTCTTCATCTTCACTAGGCACAAAAGTCATAATAGATAAATTTTTATTTATTTGATCTTTGATATTTTGCGCATTTTGAGGAAGCAAATTTGGCAAACTTGGTTGAAAAATATTTCCGTCAAAATCGCTGCCACCCGTCAATCGCGCAACAGTCGAAGCAACGTTGTCAATTAGGCCTGCTTCTGAAAGCAACCTTTTTAAGTTTTTTCCATAAGCATAATACACGACTTGGCCGTCCTCATTTTCACACCTTACAGCATGTTTTATTAACAGCTCTTCACTAATTAGTATTTGTTCTATCTCACTTTTAGTTTCACTTTCTGAAGACATTGGTGAGACATTATCAAAATTAGGCATAAACAATTCTTAATAATTAAAATTTCAAAATGAAAATTGTTTTGATTTTACACTATGAAGTCGCTTTTTAAAAATTTTTCAATATTTTGTTCATTATTTTTGCTTTCTGTTATATTTTTAACAGTTATTTTATTAATCCATAATAATTTTTGTGCTTGTGAAAAATTTTAATTAAAACTAAAATGTTATAATTATTTAGTTTTTGATAAAATTTAGCTAAAATTAACATCACTCAAATGAATTTAACACCAAAGACCACAAAACGCGAAGTATTAATAGATTACTTCAGAGGTTTAGCCGTTGCGTTAATGATTTTTACTCATGTGGTTGGGCTTACCTATGTTGGTAGAAATAACTTTATCAATAACATATCAATTATAGGTGGCATTGCTTCATTCACTATGTTTCTTTTTATTTCTGGATTTGGAGCATACTTTGGTTTAATTAAATATACCAATGATGACCCTGTGCTTCCTGAGAGAAAATTGAGATTTTTTGTTAGAAATATTCAACTTCTTGGCATTTATTACATACTAGCCATAGCTTCTGTTTTGGTTTTGGGAAACACTGGGACATCAATTCCCAATACGCTAGATTTGGAAAATATCACCAACGGATTGCCAAGAATAATTTTTTTTATAACCGTTCCTGAATACACAGAATTTCTATTGGCATTTGTGATATTTGGTTTGTTAGTTGTATTTTTGCGGCCAGTATTTAAATTTTTGGTAGAAAAATCTTTTTTTGGTTTGGTTGTTAGCTGTGCACTTTTTGTTTTGGGATATTTACTTAGCGGAGTAAATTTTGACAGTTTAGGTTTAGTTGCTATTAAAGCTCTAATTGCAGGAAGCATCAATCCTTCTAACCCAGATACTTACCTACACACTTTTCCTATTTTTCAATACCTAAGTATTTATTTACTAGGAATGCTATTTGCACGATTGTGGTTATCATTAGAAACAGATTTTCAAAAATATAAAATTGTAATAACCTGGACAATTATATTTAGTATACTAACTACTCTTTCTTTCATAACTTTTGAACAAACAGAAATAAAACTTTTTGAAGTAGGATTCGATTCCAGCTTGCCCGGAAGATTTCCTCCATCTTTTGGATTTTTGAGTTTGAGTATGTTCATAGCTTTTGCTTCGCTATTGTTTTTAATTCTATTTAAAAACTTTTTACCAGGGCTAATTAAAGCTGCAATTCACTTTATGGGATCCAATCCATTAGAAATGTTTTTTCTACATCTTACTATAATTTTCGGATTTCGCTATTTAACAATGGATGACTCAGTAAGCGGCGATGTGGGCATGCAATTTGATGGGACTTTTTCAATCATTTTGTTTTACCTTTTTGTTTTACTTTTGTGCATAATTTTTACAAACAGCAAAAATCAATTTAAAGCTTGGAGCCTAGAAAATACCGAAACAGAAGTAATTTGGTGGGGATTAACAGAGAGAGCTTTATCCTCATTTGCGATTATCACTGTACTTGTAATTGCTGGAGCCAACTTTTACAAAGATGTACTCGCAAGTGGCTCGGCAGAAACTACAAGCAATGTTCAGTTCAAGAAAAGGTTAATCAGAGAAGAAGAATGGCCATTTTGGTGGGATCATCAGTACAACGCTTTCAGGCAAATAATAATCAAACCTCAAAATACAATTCCAGAAAAAACTTGGATTGAGGTAAGTTTCGATCACGCAAGAGCTGTAAGAGAAGGGAAATCTTTAGATAGCAATGGAAAGGACATTAGAGTTGTGTTTTACGATGAAAATTTAGGAGCTTTTAAAGAACTGCCATTTTTTATTGAAAACCCAAATTCAGAAAATACAAAGCTAATTTTTCAAACAGAAAAACTCATTACAAGCAATGAAGAAGTTGATACATATTTCATCTACTATGGGAAAAAACACGAAGATCACCCACAACCAGAGCTAAGACCAAATTCAACCCTATCACAAGGAATTAGCTGTACTCAGATGAAAGAACTCACAGCGTAACTGGCAGAACAAACAAAAAATGGTACTTAAGGAAAAAAGAAACCGCTTTTCAGGCAGCATCGCTAGTGTTTGAAGCAGAAACTATATCGGACACGATAAGCGCTAGTCCTATCGTTACCTACTCAATCCTAGGCACAGATAAATTTGGAAGAATGGACAAGGTTTCAGATAAAAAATATTCTGCCAAAGTTGTTGTCTCTGACCTTGATCCAGGAGTTTATACTATTCAAGCTAATATCACGGAACCAGGCGAAAACCTTAAAGTAGTAAGAAGCAAAGCTGTGGAATTTTACATCACCTACCCACTATACGTAACTTGGACGCAAGACTGGGAAGGGTTTGATGTAAGTGAAAATAATCTAAATGCTATGGCAAATACTGCTGATAGTTATGGTATGCCAATGGTGCATTTGTTTAACCCAAGAATTTATGTACAAAACCAATATTCATACAAACCTATTTCACAAGATAGAGCTCAATACTCTGACTTCATGGGTAAGAGAGAGACAAAAAAATAAATATGAAGAGATAGGGATGCACATCCATATGTTTCCTGACATGGTACAAGAAGCAGGTGTTCAACCTAGATATCAAGCAGGCAAAAGCCGCAATGTATGGTGATGCGTTCACATATATTTACACAGAAGAAGAATTAACAAAAGTTTTCCGTTGGGGAAGAGAAAAATTATCTGGTAATGGTTTGGGATTACCTATTAGTTACAGAACAGGTGCTTGGATGTCTGGAGTAAATGTTTTGAAAGCCGCTCAAAATGCGGGATTTTTAATTGATACCACTGGGCGAACTGGCGGATCAATTAGTCAAACCAACCCTAATTATTTAATTTCTCCATGGAACTTGACTGAAACTACATATCCTTATCTACCGAGCGTAAATGATATCAACTCTTGGGAAGGAGAAAGGTTAGCAAATTTGGGAATTTCCAAACAACGGAGCTGATAGTTACTGGTATGGAGAAGCAGAGCTCAGAAGAAGGTTTGATTTAAATTACCCAAGTAAAAACTCTTACTCTAAGTCGTCCTCAAGTGGTAACTTACCTAACTCACCCACACTGGTATCAGCAAGTGGACGAGCCAAAAATTAGAGGTTTGTTTTCATACATTAGTCAGTTTAAGTTTGATGATGATAACGGCCCAGTAGTTTTTGCAACTCTTGAAGAAATCTATGCTCAGTGGCCACGAGATACTTTTTACAATGGAGATTAATGAATAATTTTGAAAATGTTTTTAAAATAAGTATTTTTTTTGTGTTTTTTTTATTTACCGTTGATCTGGTAGGTTTAGTTTTTTTTATAATTAAACGTAACCAAAAAAATTTCAAAAAAATAATTTTCATATCCCTAGGTTTAAACTTGCTAATATTAACTTTAATCGCTTTTTCTATTTTTTGGAGTTTAGAAAAAACTCCGCCGAAAATAATTTATACATACCCTGATACCGAAACAAAATGGGATAATTATGATCAACCAATTGTAGTTGAATTTAATACACCTGTACAAAAAAGATAAACTAGACCCTAGCATTAATCCAAATATACAAGGTTATTGGGTATGGAAGGATTTTTTGGGGATTCCTTCATTGACCAAGATTGGATATTTCTATCCAGAACAGTCTACTTTTAATGATCAAAGAATAGTTATCTACATTACAGGTATCTCAAGACCTCTAAAAAATGAAAATCATGAGTATGGTTTCGTTTTTGATTCTCCTAATTTACCTATGCTTACTTACTCTACACCATTTAATGGAGATATTGAAGTGCCGATTGATACAGACTTAGAGTTAAATTTCAATAAACCAAACACAGGTTATGCCGAGTTTTCATATTCCATTGAACCTGAAATTAAATTTACAATTCAAGAAACATCACCAACCCAAATTTTAGTCAATTTTGAAGAGGATTTACAACAAAGCCAAAAGTATGTTTTCAAAATGCAGGTAAGAAGTTTAAAGAAAAACTTTAAAACTGGAGAAATTTTGGAAACCACCAATTTTGAAGATGCTGCTCGTATAGCTTTTTATACAAAAAGAGAACCTCTAATTAAAAGCTTTAGTCCAACAGGTACAGGAGCACTTCAAGATACTGATATCTTAATTCGATTTGAAGTGCCCATGAACTCTGAATCTGTTTTAGAAAAATTAGATATAACTCCTACAATAAACTTTGATTACGAATGGAACGAGCGTCTTGATCTACTAAAAATTACGCCAACGGATCCTCTACCCAAAGATACATCTTTTAAAGTTACCTTGAAGCAAGGAGTTTTAAGCAAAAGTGGTGGAATTTCTACAAAAGATATAACTTATGAGTTTAAAACCATTGGTCCGATAATTGTTAAATCCGTAG
The DNA here is from genome assembly GCA_025999215.1 of Candidatus Dojkabacteria bacterium. Classification (GTDB taxonomy): domain Bacteria; phylum Patescibacteriota; class Dojkabacteria; order J137; family J137; genus KatS3mg085. Next base: position 260,580 of record AP024679.1, on the reverse strand, counting down.
AACCCCAAAATAACTCATCCAATGTTAATGAAAATTCAATAATTAAAGTTACTTTTGATCAAGCTGTATCTAGAGAATCTGCCCAGAGTAAATTTTCAATTACACCAAATGTTAGTGGATCATTTGAATGGGAAAATGATTTCACAATGATTTTTAGGCCTAACAAATTAAATTTTAGCACCACATACACTGTAAAAATCAATACTGGAATTGAATCAATTTACGGACTTCCAAATACGGAGGAATTTTCTTCTACATTTACTGTAAGATCTAATCAAATCATTATACAAATGCCTCAATATTTTCAGCCTCAATCACCACCATCCTTTTCATGTAATGTTTATGCTGCAAGAATGGCATTAGCGTGGAAAGGTTACAATGTGGGAATTATAAGCCTAATTGCCGAAATGGGTTATAACGATGGTTATCAAAATGGCCATTGGTTAGGAAATCCGTATAAAGAATATGTAGGTAATTATGATGGTTCATGGGGTTATGGAGTTTATTGGGATCCAATCCAAAAGCTGTTTACAAACAGAGGAATTCAAACAGAACTTTACAAGGGTTGGAATTTGAGTGGACTTGCAAAAGCTGTAGAACAAGGGCATCCAGTAATTATTTGGAGATACAATGGTGAAAGCGCAAATTATGACAAGAATTGGGTTGCTCAAGATGGAACTTATGTAGTAGGAATCAATGGTCAACATGGAGGCGTAGTAACTGGTTTTAGAGGATCAAGCGACAATCCAACACATATTTTTCTCAATGATCCATGGTACGGGAAAATTTGGATACAAGCCTCGCTATTTGATTATTATTGGTCTAGACTTGGTCGCGTAGGTCTTGTAATTTATTAAAAATCATGATTCATAAACTTAATTACAAAATAAAAAATTTTTTATTAGCTATAACCGTTAGCATAGTTACTTTTTTTGCATTTTGCATATATTTAATATTTATAGGAATACCCAAAACTCAAGCAAGAAATTATTATAACAAGGCAATCATTGCCATTGAATTTGGAGCTAGAGATGAAGCCATAACCTACCTAAGCACTGCGCTTAAATACTGGGAAGAAAATTACATTAAACAAAAGTTATTAGAAATCACTGAATAAGTTTTGCAATATTTAGATAATTTTTCGTGCTTGCCTTGTTTTTCCCTTCAAATTGAATTTCTATAAGTTTTAAATTTCCATCAATTAATGTAATGTATAATTCTTTTTTAAAATTAACTAGTTGAATCTGATTAAATTTTTGATTAAAACCATCAGACAAGCTTGCTTTAAAAATTTTCATTCTTTTTCCGTCTAAATTTACCCATGCAGCAGGTTGAGGATAAAAAGCTCTAACCATCCTTTCTGCTTGAATAACAGGAGTTTCAAAAAATATCTGCGCCTTGTCTTTTGATACATCTGAAACATAACAATAAGTTGCTTTTTTATCATCTTGCTCAACCTCACGCAATTCTCCATTTAGCCATTTTGGTAAAGATTCTTTAAGTGATAAATTAGCTAATATAGATAACTTAGCTAACAAACTTTCATAAGTTTCATTTTTTTCAATAGCACATTTTTTTACAAAAATTATTGGCCCTTTATCCATTTCATAAACCATTCTTTGAATTGTAATACCCGTTTCATCTAAACCTTGCAAAATTGCCATTTGAATAGGCACTGCGCCACGAAGCTTTGGAAGGATAGAACCATGCACATTTAGACACTTAAATTTTGGATAATTCAAAATATTTTTTGGAATGATCTGCCCATACTGCGCAACTACTATTAGCTCTGGTGTATATTTTTCTAATATGTTTTGACCTTCTTTTTTGATGCTTAATGGTTGAAGAATGTCAACATTAATTTTATTTTCGAGTATAAATTGCTTCAAAAGAGGAGGCTTCAACTCCATTTTTCTTCCCGCTGGCTTATCTGGTTGAGTAACAACAGCTACCAAATCAATTTGTTCAATATCAAGTAGAGCCTCAAAACAAGCAACAGCAAATTCTGATGTACCAAAAAAAATAGTTTTAATTTTGTTAATTTTCATAAAAAATTATAGCAACAAAACATTTAAAGTTTAAAATTCGTTGTGATATAATAAGTAAATGCTATGAAAGAGCTATCACTCTGGAGCAGATCGAAGAACGATTTATTCTAGTAGAACGATCCGGGTTTGCCCGTTATAGCTTTAAATGAGAGCCTTGCAATAACAAGGAATTGAGGTGGTACCGCTCTATCAAAGAGTCCTCTTTTGAAATAATAAATGTTACAGGGATCTCTATGTTTCAAAAACCTGAAAACAAACCCAATTTCTACGAAATAGAACAAAAAATTCTAAACTGGTGGAAAGAAAACAAGATTTTGGAAAAATCTATCGAACTAAGACCAGAAGACAATATCAAAACTTTTTATGATGGACCAATAACCGCAAACGGAGCTCCTCATCACGGACACATGTTAACCTTTGCAATGAAAGATATAATTCCTAGGTATTGGACCATGAAAGGTTACAGAGTTACCAGAAGTTTAGGTTGGGACTGCCAAGGAATTCCTGTGGAGTATGAGATTGAAAAGAAATTAGGTTTTAAAGAGAAAAAAGACATCGAAAAGTTTGGCATAGCAAAATTTAACGAGCTTTGTAGAAATTCAGTTTTAGAACACAAAGGTAAAATTATAGAATTGGAAGAAAAAATGGGTCGTCTCACAAACTCAGAAGAAGAATACGCAACCATGGACAAAGATTACATTGAATCAATTTGGTGGTCACTAAGCGAGTTATACAAAAGAGGACTTTTGTATGAGGGTTTTAAAGTTGTACCCTACTCAACCAGAGCTGGAACTACACTTTCTAACGCTGAAGTTGCACTAGGAGGCTACAAGCCTGTAGTTGATCCTGCAGTAACGGTTAAATTTAGGCTGCTTGAAGATTCAAACACTTTTGTTTTAGCTTGGACAACTACTCCATGGACACTGCCGACAAATTTTGCTTTAGCTGTAGGTAAAGATATAACTTATGTTAAAGTTAAAGCAAATAATGAAAATTACATAGTTGCACAAGATTTAGCAAAGCAAGTTTTTGAAGGAATTGATTTTGAAGTTGTACAAACTTTCAAAGGAAGTGATTTGGTAGGTAAGAAATATTTACCACTTTTTGACTATTTCAAAGACAAACAAAATGCTTTTCAAATTTATGAAGGATTTCATGTAACCACAGAATCAGGAACAGGTGTAGTTCACTTGGCACCGTACGGAGCTGAAGATAATGAAATTTTCCAAAATGTAGGAATTGAATCAATAGATGTGCTCGACGAACAAGGAGATTTTACATCGGACTGTCCTGATCTTGAAGGACTATTTTACAAAGATGCAAACGAAAAAATAATTCAAAAACTAACAGAAAAAAATTTACTTTTCAAAAAGGAAGATTACGAGCACGATATGCCAATGTGTTGGAGAACTAATACTCCACTAATTTACAAACCAATAACATCCTGGTACATAGCAATGAGTAAGTTAAGAAAGGAATTGCTAGATAACAACGAAAAAATTAATTGGGAACCAGATCACGTAAAAGAAGGAAGGTTCGGCAACTGGCTTGCTGAAATTAAAGATTGGGGAATTTCTAGATTAAGATACTGGGGTACTCCGCTACCCATATGGAAAAGTGAATCAGGCAAAGTAAAAATTTTTGAAAGCTTTAGCGAATTGGAAAAACTCACTAATAAAAAAGTAGAGGATCCTCACCGACCATTTATTGATGAATTCGAGTTTGAATTTGAAGGTGAAGTTTACAAAAGAATCCCTGATGTGCTTGATGTTTGGTATGATTCAGGCGCAATGCCATTTGCAAGATTTCATTATCCATTTGAAAATAAAAATAAATTTGAACAAAAATTCCCTGCTGATTATATTTCTGAAAGCGTTGATCAAACTAGAGGTTGGTTTTATTCTTTGCATGCAATAGGAACTGCTCTATTCAACTCAAATGCATTCAAAAATGTTGTAATGAGTGGTTTGGTATTGGACGACAACGGTGCAAAACTTAGCAAAAGCAAAGGGAACTATACCGCTCCAGAAACCATGCTTGAACAATTTGGCGCTGACACAATCAGATTGAATTTTTTCTCAACACCAATTGCATCAGGTGAGGATACAACAATTAGCGCCAAAACCCTAAAAATACAAGCTCAAGAAACAATACTTCCTCTTTGGAATATTTATAAATACATTGTAACCTATGCAGAAATTCATGATTGGCAACCAAAAGAATACCTTGCATACAACGAAAGAATGGTAACAGACGATGATCATCCTTGGGATCATATACCATTCGATGATATTACAAATGCCCTAGATGCATGGATTTTACTCAAACTGCAGCAAACAATTAAAACCGTAAATGATGAACTAGAAAATTATAAAATTCCAAAAGCCACCAGAGCAATCAAAGAATTTGTAAGTGAAATTTCTAAGTGGTATATAAGACGATCAAGAGATAGATTTGTAAACGGTGATGAACGCGCTCTTGAAACTCTGTATTATGTTTTTGTTGAAACATTAAAATTATTAGCTCCTTTCACTCCGTTCATTACCGAAGAAATTTATCAGCAACTTGTCGTGAGAATACTTGATACTGTTCCAGAATCAATACATTTATGTAATTATCCTGAAGCTGATTTAAATTTTATTAATCAACACATAGCATACGATAATGAAATGCTCTTTGTTAGACGAATAGTGGAAATAGGACACTCATTAAGAACAGAAAACAATTTAAAACTTAGACAACCATTAAGCAAAATTGTCATAGAAAATAAAAACCAAAACATTCCAGTTTTTTCAGATTGGATGAAAGAAATCATAATGGATGAATTAAATGTAAAAATGTTTGAAGAAACTTTTCAACTTGCAAGAACAAGAAAATTTACTCGTAAACAGAGATGCAACAAATCAGATAGCTATAGCTCTTGATACTTTTGTAACTGAAGAATTGAGAAATGAAGGATTATTGCGAGAAATAATAAGACATATTCAATCGGTTAGAAAAAATTTGAATTTTGAAATGAAAGAGAAGATAATTTTAGAGTATTGTACAATAGCAGCAATTTAATGGTGAAACTTTAAAGAAACTTTTTGAAACTAAACAAAAAGAGCTCAAAGAGGCAGTTAATGCAGAAATTTTGAGGGAAGATACTAAACTAGCATATGATGATTCTGCTCACGAAGTGACCATAGATACTGCAACCAAAATATTAGTTAAGTTAATTAAGTTAGATGAATGAGTTAAAAGAAAATAAAAAAAAAGGAATGTCTGATTCTATTCTTGATCTTGATTCAGTCATTGTCAATATCTTTGATACTTTGCGCTATAATCTATATTCTGGTAGCAATGCCTAATCAAGTACAAGGAAGTTCCATGGAACCCACGGTCCACCAAGGTGAAATTATACTTACAAACAAAATTACCAACTGGCTTGGAGATACAGAGATAGGACACAAATTGGGACTTAACTATTCAAGAGGGGATATCATTGTTTTTCGAAAACCAGGTCTTAGTGATTTTATAAAAAGGATAATTGCAGAGCCTGGTGATAAAATTGAAATATCTGATGGTAGAGTTTTTATAAACGATACCTTGTTAGATGAAAGTGAATATTTACCTGAAGGCACAAGAACTGAAGCAGGGAACTTTTTTGAGAGAAAACAAACCTTTGATTGTTCCAGAGGGAAGTTTTTTTGTAATGGGTGATAATAGAAACAATAGTCAGGATTCACGTTTTTATGAAGTTGGATTTGTTAAAAAAGAATGGATCAGAGGTGAAGTGAGTAATAAGATATTGGCCACCATTAACTATTTTTAAACATCCAAAATATAATCTTTTCTAATATGATTTTTGCAACAACAAACCAAAAAGGAGGAGTAGGAAAAACAACAACAGTGCTAAATTTAGGAAGCTATTTAGCAAGTTTAGGTTACAGAGTTTTATTAATTGACATTGATCCTCAAGCAAACTTAACCTCAGGATTAGGTATAAATTTAAGAGAGGTCAAAGAAAAACCTACCGTTTATGATGTTTTGATTAAAAATACAGATATTTTAAGCGCAGTCATAAAAACAAGAATTCCTAACTTAGATTTATTACCCTCAGAAATAGAGCTGGCAGGCGCAGAAATAGAAATGGTGGGAGCTTTTTCAAGAGAAAATATTTTAAAAAAAGCAATAGATAGCGTTGTAGATCAATACGATTTGATTTTTATAGACTGTCCTCCATCTCTAGGCCTCCTAACAATAAATGGTTTGGTTGCGGCTCAAAAAGTATTGATACCTGTACAGGCAGAATATTTTGCACTCGAAGGACTCGGGCAATTGATCAACACAATAAATTTAGTTAAAACTAATCTAAACCCAAACCTTGAAATAGGTGGCGTGATAATAACAATGTTTGATAATAGAACTAACCTAAGTAAAGATGTTAAACAAGAAATTGAAAGTTTTTTTGATAAAAAAATGTTTAAAACTGTAATTCCCAGAAACATTAAACTTTCTGAAGCTCCATCACATGGTTTATCTATTCAAGAATACGATCCCAACTCAACAGGCGCAGAAAGTTACAAAAAATTAGCTAAAGAATTGATAAAAAAATTTGAAATAAAAAAAATCTGATTGTAGATTTTTAAATAAAAATATTTTAGTATTATTTATATGAAAAAAACTGGATTAGGCAAAGGACTATCGGCGCTCATAGACGAAAATAAACTAACTGGACTCTCGGGAGGGTTTATTCCAAACTTACCCATAGAGTATATTACTCCCAACCCTTATCAACCCAGATCAGAAATAAAGCCTGAATCTCTTGTTGAGTTAGCTGATTCAATTCGTGAACATGGCATTATAGAGCCATTGCTTGTTACCAAAAAAAGCGAAACACACTTTGAGTTAATTGCAGGAGAAAGAAGACTCCAAGCTGGAAAATTGGCTGGATTAAAAACTGTTCCTGTTGTGGTGAAAGAAGCCACCCCTCAAGATATGCTTGAGATTGCAGTAATTGAAAATATTCAAAGAGAAGATTTAAATGCGCTTGAAGAAGCTCTAGCTTTTGATCAATTGGTTAAAGAATTTGGTTTGTCTTACGAAGAGATTGCCAAAAAAGTTGGTTTATCAAGATCAGCAATTGCAAACAAAATTAGACTTCTTGCTCTGCCCGATGATATCAAGAGAGGGTTATTGGAAGATAAAATATCTGAAGGACATGCAAGAGCTTTGCTCGGTCTCAAAAAGAAAGATTTAATGATTCCAACATACAAGGCAATTTTAAAAGACCATTTATCCGTACGAGCCGTTGAAGAGTTGGTTCGTAGACTTAACAGCGGCAAAAAGCTAGCGAAGAAAAAAACAATTGAGGTACATGACTCCTACACTACTCAACTGGAAATGAAATTAAAAGACAAGTTCGGGCCAAGAGTTAGCTTGTCTAAATCAATTCGAGGTGGAAAAATTGTCATACCTTTCAAATCCGACGAAGAACTTAAAGAACTCACCAACAAACTTCTGTAAAACTTCGTTTTGTGTTAAAATAAAATTATGAAAAGAGTTTTGTTGTCAGCTGCTCACACTCTAGATGCTCCAGGGCAAGTTAAGGGTGATCTTAAAGAAGCTGAGCTAACTAGGAAAATTTTAAAATTTTGTATTCCATATCTTGAAAAAAAGCAAATAGAATTCAAAACTGTACCACTTGACATGAATTTGCTTGATCGGATTGATTGGATCAATAAAACAGGATACAGTGAGAGTGAGGGAGACGTATTTTCGTTGAAATACATATTAATGACGGTGGAAAAACTGGTGTGGAAGCGTGGTATAGTGGTAATCCAGGGCCTAAAAATAAATCTCAAACTTTGGCTGAATTTTTATTAAACGATTTTTGCAACAGAACAAAATTTGTAAACCAAAAAGCTCATAGTGAATATGAGCATAGCTTTGGACAACTAATTATCCTAAACCAAACGAAACCTATAAGTACAGCTTTAGAAATTTTATACATTGATAATCCTCAGGATGCCGAAATATTAAAAGATGATTCTAAGCTTGATGGAATAGCTAAAGATTTAGTTGAATCAATCTATGCCTATGTACAGTTAACTGATGAAGAGCTAGAAAAATTAAGCAGTAAACAAGAAGCCAGAGAAATAAAACCAGCAATACCATTAACTGACTTTCGAGGATGATTTATTATTTAACTCTTTCACTCCACCCAATTTAAAAAGTTCATCAAGTTTTCAAAATTCTAACAATAATTCAAATACGAGCACTTTATCCAGCTCTACAAACTCATCAAACACAAGCAGTTCTTCAACCAAAATTATGGATCGTGATGAGAGAAAGCAAATGATAAAAGATGTTTACAAAAAATTTTTTGGTAAAGAACCTCAAGAAACGCTTGTAAACACATATACAAATCAGGGAGTAAATGAAGAAGAATTAATGAAGAAAATTTTAGATTCTGAAGAATATAAAAAAATGCTAGAAGAATATCAAAATTTTAAACAAAATGAAGATAAATCTAAGCAAAATGAGATCGAAATCAAAAATCTAAATCAAAAATTAAGAGATACAGAACGAATGCTTGAAAATTTGACAAAACTTCTAAAACACAAGAGAGCTTTAATAACAAGATTAAGATATGAACTTACTGCTAGAAGCATCACATTGCCAGGCGAATTTTTAGATTACAATACTCCACCCCAAAATTTACCAACCGATCAACAAAATCCTCATTTTACAAAAAATTCTTAAACTTCCAAAGTCAAAAATTTTTAAATGTTGTGCTATAATTTTATGTTAAACAAGATGAAGTTTATGTCTTTGAAACCAAATTATTTAACTAAAAAGAAAATTCTTCTTACTCCCCTTTGGTTTAATAAGGGGAAATTTTGAGTTAAATTCCTAAGACAAACTTCTCTTGGAGTTTTTGTTTATTACTATAAAAATTATGAACGGTCTATATATATTGGTCGCTGGACTAACAATTTTAATCATTTTAATGGTTATTCTTATAACCTTTCTACTTCTACAACTCAAAAAATCAGGAATAAAACCTGTATCTGATGAAGAAGCATTATTAAAAGCAAATCAGATCGCCAAAAATAAACTTTTAGAGGCTGAAAACAAAGCTTTAGAAATTACCTCCAAAGCTCAAAATGAAGCTAGAAAAATAAAAGATGAACTTAGAGTACAAGAGGAAGAATTAAATAAACGAGAAAGAAAACTTTTAGAAAGATTAAAATCAATAGATCAAAGATTTGATGAACTTGAACGAAAAGAAAAATCTCTAGAGCAAGCGAAAAAAGATGTAAAAGCTTTGAGATCCAAACTTCAAACTGAACTTGAAGAAATAGCTAAGTTAACTAAAAGTGAAGCTGAAAAACAATTGAAAAATCAAATTGAGCAAGAATTAAGTGACTGGAAAGCAAAAAAAATCAAAGAAACAAAAGATTTGATAGAAAGAGAATCCGACGAAACAGCAAAAAACATTCTTGTTGATGTTATGCTCAACAGCGCTACAGATTACGTAGCTGAAACTACCACAACTACTCTAACGATTGAAGATGAAAATCTCAAAGGTAAAATCATAGGAAAAGACGGAAGAAATGTAAGGGCATTTGAAAAATTAACTGGAGTTGACGTAATAATTGACGAAGCTCCAAATCAAGTAACATTATCAAGTTTTGATCCAATCAGACGAGAAGTCGCATCACTCGCAATGCAAAAACTTCTTAAAGACGGTAGAGTTCATCCAGGCACAATTGAAGAAACTGTAAACAAAGTTAAAAAAGAAGTTCTCAAAGAAATCAAAAAAACGGGTGAAGAAATGGCATACGAAACTGGATTTAATAATCTTCCAAACGAGATAATTATGCTTTTGGGAAGGTTTAAGTACAGATTTAGTTATGGTCAAAATTTGGTTAAACACACTCTTGAAATGGTAAAAATTGGAGAAGCCCTAGCAAACGAATTAAATGCAGATGTGCGAACAGTTAAGCTAGCATGTCTCTTGCATGACATTGGAAAAGTCGCTCCTGAGGAAGGAAAACAACACCATCATATTTCTGGAGAGATAGCAAGGAAGTACTTTAAAAATGATGAAAAACTTATCAATGCTATTGAGGCTCACCACTTTGATATTGAAGCTAAAAGCATTGAAGCTGAAATAGTTAGAATAGCGGACGCTATCTCAGGCGCTAGACCTGGCGCTAGAAGAGATAGTTATGAAGAATATGTAAAAAGAGTAAGAGCACTTGAAGATATAGCGCTAAAGCACAAAGGTGTAGCAGAAGCATTCGCTATTCACGCAGGTAGAGAAGTTAGAGTTATAGTAAAACCTGAAGAGCTAAATGACAAAGATACAGAATTATTAGCTTATGAAATTGCCAAAGAAATAGAAGAAACTCAAAGTTATCCTGGTGTAGTAAAAGTGAATGTTATTAGGGAATTACGCGTAACAACAGAAGCAAAATAAAACTAGATTAGATAGATAAAATTTTAAACTTTAAAAAACGGGAAGATTTCTAATTTTCTTTTTTCCAAAGGAGTTTTGCCTCTTCAAGGGCACTCTCAAGGTAACCTTCCCCTTCTTCTTTTAATAAAACATCAAATTCTTCTGGTGTGTATACCAAAGGCTCAATTATCGGCTCTCTACCTTTGGTTACCTCTCTCACACACTGTAATCTTTCAATAAAACCAAGCTGTGTATTAGCAATAACCAAAATATCCATGGTTGATGTTCGAGGTCTTGTGTGTTCCCTTGCAAAACTACCATAGAGATAAATTTTTTGAGGATCTAATTTTGGACAGCTCAAAATTTGCTGAACAACTTGTTCTAATCTTTGTTCAATTTCTTGTTTTGTAAAATAATAAGACTCAATCTCTCTGACACTACTTTCAACACCTCCACGCTCAATTTTCCCGATTTTAATAAACTCGTCAACTTTGTTAATTACATCCTCTGCTATTTTAATGCATGTTTCAGAGTCATGTTTCGAAATAAATTCATGAGGTGGCAACATTTGTCCAGGGTTTAAAAAGGGATATCTCGAAATATAAGTGTATGCCTCAACTTTCCGAAAATCAAAAGTTACGCTTTCAAACAATCTATTTGCCTTATTTGCAATACCCATAAGAATTCCAAGTTTATGAACCTTAGGCGGTCTCCATCCGGCATGCACAACAACAGCTTTTATTGCCTTTTCAATACATTGCGTTGATTGGTAACAAGCCCACTCATGGTAACCATTTTCAAAAGAATTTTTTGCCGCTTGAAGATCATACTTTGCTTGAGCTAACCAAACAGAAAACCTTTTTTTTGACATAATAAAATTAAATCAAGTAATCTCTTAAAGCTTTGGCTATTTTATCATTTTTCATTTTTTTCAAAGCCTTAGCTTCTATTTGTCTAATTCTTTCTCTCGTAACGTTAAATTCATGCCCTACTTCCTCAAGAGTTCTTGGAACGCCATCAACTAAACCAAACCTTAGTTCTAAAACTTTTCTTTCTCGATCTGACAAATTTTTTAATACTTCACCAATTTGTTTTTTCAAAAAAGACCAGTTTGCAAGTTCTGCAGGAGAAGCTGAATACTCATCAGGAATTATTTCAATCAACCCGTTTTCACCATCTTCACCTATTTTAGTTTCTAAAGATTGTGGTTTTTGTGCAATTTTAATAATCTCTTCAACTTTATCTACAGTGATCCCCATTTCTTTTGCAATTTCACTTGGCTTTGGTTTTCTACCTAATTTTGTTGCTAATTGAGCAGAGACTTTGCTTAATTTATTGATTGTCTCAATCATATGAACTGGAATTCTGATCGTTCTTGCCTGATCAGCGATTGCTCTAGTTATTGCTTGCCTAATCCACCAAGTTGCATAAGTTGAAAATTTAAAACCTTTTCTGTATTCAAATTTTTCAACAGCTCTCATCAACCCCAAATTTCCTTCCTGTATCAAATCTAATAAATCCAAACCTCTTTTGGAGTAATTTTTTGCAATTGAAACTACCAACCTTAAATTTGCCGTACTCAACAAATCTTTTGCCTCTAGCCCCTCTTTGATAGTTTTATTCATTAGTTTTCTGTCTTTGGTAGTTAGTCTTTTTTTCGCTTTTTCAATAGCTTCAGATTTATTAACACCTTGTTTATAATCATTGTAGGCATCAATATAAACTTGATGATATTTTTCTTTAGCTAGTTTTTCAAAAAGTTTTTGAATTTCTTTTTCTCCAGCTTCTATTTTCTTGGCAAGTAAAATTTCTTCCTCAGCATTAAGCAGAGGTATTCTACCTATTTCTTGTAAGTATGCTCTTATCGGATCAGTACTGTTGTGAGATCTTATTTGTTTTAAAATTTTAACTTTTTCTTCAAAACTCATTTTAGAAGGATCACTGCTAAAACCTTGATCCTTTTCATCGCCAAGGTGTATTATCTCTATATCAGAATCTTGAAGTTTAGAAACAATATACTCTAGTAGTTTCAAATCATCCTCAATATCAGGAAAAACAGATAAAATATCATCTTCTGTCACATATCCTTGTTTTTTTCCCAAAATTACAAGATCTTTAACTTTTTGCTTGTCGGATGGTGATATAGCCATGGCAAAATTTTTAATAAAATTAAATAAATTTGAAATTTGTAAAATACACAGGTTAATTGTATCATAAAATAGTAATTTTCACTATTAAAATGGTAATTAACTCTAAAGAAAACAAAAACGATGAGTTTGAGTTAAATCCTCTTACTGAGTATGACTATCCCAACAAAAAAAAATTCTGGGATTACTCAAAGGAGGTTTATAAAGATGTAGATAATTTTACAAGGGTTTCACCTATTGCTAATTTTTTGTTGCCATTGATATTATTTGTATCTGGGATTTATTTTATATTTCAACAATTCAAACCAGATATTCAGCAAAAATTAAAAGAGCAATCAGGCCAATTGGCACAAGGCACCATAGCATTAGTTCCTGAAGAGTTTATAGAAATGTCCGAATATGTCTCAATTCCTCAAGGTTTAGAGGAGTTGACCGAAAAAGCTCTGTCTGAAAATGTCCTAAAAGAAGATACTGTGAGTTTATCGTATAGTGGCGTCTTTTATTTATCAATCCCATCATTAGGTATGGAAAGACTTCCAGTTGAAGCAAATGTTGATTCATCATCAAAAGAATCTTATTTACCTGCACTTGAAGATTCACTTGCTCACTTTAAATATACTGGACTACCTATTTCTGATATTCCAAACAACATAGTCATTTATGGTCATAGCGCTTCACCTAGTTATAATCCAAAAAGAAGTGATCCTATGGTTGCTTTTTCATATCTTCAAGAAATTTCAGTTGGTGATGATATATTTATTGAAATAGATGGAAAAACTTTTCAATTTAAAATGCAGAGAAGTAAAATTGTAGATCCAACTGATATTGAGATAATTACGGGAACACCTGGCAAAAGAACACTAACACTATTTACCTGCTTTCCAAACGGAAGTAACTCCAAAAGATTCGTAGCTGTAGCAAGAGAAGTATAACAACTACCTAAACCTAAATTTCAACAAGACCCATAATTTCAGTCAATAACCAAGAAAATTATTCATCGTCTTGTTGCTTCTTTCTTCTAAGGAAACTAGGGGTATTATCTAGTTCATCATCTTGATATTTTTTATCACTCTCTGGATTAACATTGCCAATCACACCAGTCTGCTTAGGTTTTTGTTTTGCATCAATTCCAGCGCCTCTTTGAGCAGCAAGAAGCTCCAAATCTGTATCCTCTGATTTTCTATAATTTTCACTAAAACCAGTTGCCAAAACTGTTACCTCAATTCCAGTTTTCTCTGGATCAATTTGAGCTCCAAAAATAAATGTGGCATCAGGAGCTATCCTACTCTGCAAAATTTCAGCCGCTTCATGGATTTCTCCAAGCGCCATATCTTTACCTCCAATGATGTTAAATAAAACTCCCTTCGCCCCATCCACACTAATCTCCAACAAAGGACTTTCTATTGCCATTTCTGCAGCCTTAAGTGCTCTATCATCTCCATCTTCGGCATAACCAATTCCCATCAAAGCAGTACCTCCATCATCCATGACGGATCGCACATCGGCAAAGTCAACATTGATCATTCCAGGTTGATTAATTAAATTAGAAATACTTCTCACAGCTTGCGCTAGAACATCATCAGCCTTTTTCATTGCTTCAGAAAATGTTGCTTTTTTATCCATAATCTCCAAAAGCCTTTGATTAGGAACAACAATCAAAGTATCCACTTTCTCTTTTAGTTCGTCTATACCTTTGAGTGCTAAATCCATTCGCCTTTTCATTTCAAAGTGAAAAGGTTTAGTAACTACACCAACTGTCAAAGCTCCAAGATTTTTGGCAATACCAGCAATAACGGGAGCAGCGCCAGTTCCTGTACCTCCACCCATTCCAGCAGTCACAAAAACCATATCCGCTCCGGCCAAATGTTCATGAAGCATATCTACACTCTCTTCCGCTGCTTTTCTTCCAATTACTGGGTTACCTCCACTACCTAAACCTCTAGTAATTTGCTCACCTATTCTAAGCTTAATGTCTGCTTTTGAATTCATTAATGCTTGAGCATCAGTGTTTACTGCTATGAATTCAACATCCTGAATATTGTAATCAGTAATCATTGTATTGAGGGCATTTCCTCCGCCACCTCCAACGCCGACTACTTTAATTTTTGCAGATAGGGGTGCCTGTGGTTTTACTAACATAATCTTTTAAATAATTACTAAATATATACTAAACCTGATGCCTTTAAAAAGCAACTGTTTGTTAAAAATTTCTACTCATAAATTTTAAATATCGAACAAATTAATTACCCATTAGGTACCAATCCTTTGAAAAAATCTACCACCTTGCCAAATAATCCTCCTTGTTTGTAACTATTGCCTGCTTTGGGCTTCCGCGGCGATGCATCATTAAACCCTTCATCTTTTACTCCGTACAAAATCAAACCCTGAGCAGCCGCATACGCGCTGCCAGAAATTCCATCAGTCAAACCTTCTAACCCTCTAGGTACACCTACTCTTGCAGGTACACCAAACACATCTTTTGCTAATTGTGTAATATTTGGTAAATTTGCGGATCCACCGGTAATGATTATTCCGGCAGGCAATTTATACTCGTTTCCAGATTGTTCAATATCTTCTTTCACTAACTCAAAAATCTCAGTTACCCTTGCCTCAATAATCTCTGTAAAAAGTTTTCGCGATATTGTTTTAACTCCTTCAATATTTAAATCTGTAACATCAAGCACATCTGATTTTACAGGTTCTTTCTTCTCCTTTTTTTCTTTAGAGTCTTTTTCGTTGTTTGAAGATTTCTTTCGCTCCAATGCCGTTTTGTTATCTGCATCGTCAAGAGAGTTTCTAGAATCAGCCTTTTTAAATAATTCTTCGGCATGAATTTTGATTTTTTCAGCATCCTCCAATTGTGATAATCTCAAGCCCGCCGCCAAGTCACGAGTTACATTACTTCCGCCAAATGGTATCGAAGTACTGTAAGTAACTGCATCCTCTACAAAAGTGGTAACACTTACAGTTCCGCCCCCAAAATCAAGAAGCAGTACTCCTAACTCTTTTTCTGTACTAGTTAAAACAGATTGAGCACTTGCCCAACCAGTAAAAACAATACCGTCAATTCTCAATCCAATTCTTTGAATACATTTTTCTAAATTATGAATTGCAGTTGTAGGCGCAGAAATTATATGAGCATCTACTTCTAGTCTCGTACCCGTCATACCAATAGGAACTTTAATTCCAGACTGTTGATCAATAATAAATTCTCTTGGCAACAAATGAATAATGTCTCTTCCAGGGGGAATCGCAACAGTGCGCGCTTGGCCTAGCGCTCTTAGCACATCATCCTCAGCAATCTCTGCATCAGAAACTGCTACCACACCTTTATTATTATTTGAAATAATATTTTTTCCATTGATTGAAACGTACGCAGAGGAAACCGTAAGACCAGCCATTCTTTCCGCTCCATTAAGCGCAGAAGCTATTGAATTAATTGCTTCATCAATACTCGTAATTTCTCCTTTTCTGATTCCATATGAAGGATATGTAGCTTCTCCAATCACCTTGATCTTATCATCATCTAAAACAGCAATAATCGCAACAACCTTGCTTGAACCTATATCAATTGCTGTAACTATATTAGACATCTTGTATTAATTAAAATGTATACCTTAGTTTACAACGAAGCAAACTACTTGACAAGTATTTGTACAAAAATTTTCTTACTTTTTAAGGATACTGCAGATTTTATTTGAACACAAGTTTTTTATTTATTTTAAGCAAATAAATTTACTCTACAGCGATAGTGGGCACCCTCACATCAAAACGAGTAAATTTTTCAAACGAAATATTTTGAAGAAGTAGATTAAGATCTTGAACTTGGTCATCAAGAGGTCTCAACCTTGATAAAAGTAAAACTTTCCCATCAGTCAAAATGAACTCGGCAGTAAACTGGCTAGTCCACACCACCCTATCTATTTTGAATGAAATTTTTGATAATTTAATTAAAGCTTCATTACTAAATGCAACTTGCTCGTCATTTACCTTTTGGCGAACAGGAAAAACTTGGTCAGTATACAAAATCATTAATGGAAGGTCTTTGAATTGCTCTGGAAGAATATCTCGCTGTGATTCTAAAAAGGTACGGACTTTGTTTAATGTATTTTCTTTGAGTTGCTCAAAAAGTTTTTGCTTTTCCTCAATCGGAACTTCTTCCCACTTTGGTGCTTCTTCACCTTCTTTAAGTTCAAGATTTATGAAAAACTGCTCTTTTACATAAGTATCATCAATACTTGCCTCACCTCTCAACACTTCTCGCTCAAATTTTATTAAATCAAAACGTTCATTAGGAATTTGAAGAATCACAGTATTATCAATATCAACAATGTGCGATGCATCTAAAGTTGTTATTACAAAACTAGGTTTTCGTTCAACTACTTCAACACTCAGTTTGTTAGGCAAATATTTCCATACGTAAACTTCCTTCACTAAACTTAAATTTTCTTTGATTTCTTGTTCTATATCGCGAGCGCTAAAGTTAAACAAATTTTTGTTTTGATATTTTGAAAGTATGTTGTAGATTTCTTCGTTAGAAATTTGTTTATTCCCAACAACACTTATCTCCGATACATTGAAAAAATTTATATTTTTAAAAATGTATGACGAAAAAAGCAACACAAAAACAGGAAGAATTACTAAAACAAATTTAAAACTTAGAAACTTTAAAACTGAAAGTTTTATTTTTTCAAAAAATTCCCTTAATTTTCCTTTTCTACGACGCTTTTTAATCTTTTTCAAATCTTTTTTTGAATAAGTTGGAAGTTTGAGTTCGCTTGATGCGTAAAGCTGAGTGTAGTAACGAGGATTATCAACATAAATTCTTTTCTTTATCGTAGAATCAGCACTTTTCTTCTTGAAAAACTTTAAAAACTTCATGAATACATTCTAGCTTGCAACGCTAAATTATGGAACTATTACTCAAACTAAAGCCCCATTTCTTTCAAAAAACTATCAACTTCCTCTTTGTTTGTAGAAGTTCGTTGCAAGTATTTAATAAGCCTTCTTCTTGCGCCTACAGCTTTAAGAAGACCTCTGCGAGTGTGGTTATCTTTTTTGTGTTTTTTTAGATGGTTTGCAATGTAATTAATTTTTTCTGTCAACAAAGCAATTTGCACCTTTGGTGAACCGTCATCATTTTCATGCAATCCATACTTTTTAATAATTTCTTGCTTTTTCTCTTTATTTTTTTGAAATAAACTCTTTTTACTTGCCATATTTAATCACTAATAACAATTAATTTTACAACAAAAAAACCAACAAATCAACACATTAATTATCGTTTTCTTTTGTTTTTGAATTTTTATCTTTTGAATTAAACCAAGTTTGTAGCGCATTAACAATTTTACTAACGCCAATCACGCCTGTCATTGTTGAAACCATTATTTCTAAAAAATTAACTATGTCAAAAACTTTGTCTCTTAATTCCTGATAATCTTTTTCTACATTTTCAAAAAAGCCATCAAACTTGCTTATAGTTTTTTTTGATTCCTTTACGATACCGATAAATTCTCCAATCAATCTTGCAAACTGAATAGCCAAAATTAGTACCGAAATACTTATAGATACAAACAAAATTATTCTTGCAATTTCAAACTCACTCATAATTAAAGTATATTCTCAAAGTAACAATTAAGCAAGTAAATTTAATAAAAAGGTAAAATTAGCTATAATTAATTATGAAACCAACAATTGTATTAATACACGGCTGGGGGGGAAGTATAAAAAGTTTAGAAAATCTTGATATTTCACTACAAAAAAAAGGTTACTCAACACTAAGACTTGAAATTCCAGGATTTGGAAGCACTCCAGAAATGAATAAACCTTGGAACATGAACGATTTTAGTAAGTGGCTTAAAGAAAAAACATCACACCTTGATAAATTTGTTTTGGTTGGACATTCTTTTGGCGGAAGAATAATAATACATTCTGTAATCAATAAACAATTAAAACCCCAAAAAATTGTGTTGATAGATATTTCGGGCATAAAGCCCAAAAATACTCTTAAAAAAAAGTTTTGGAAAAATGTTTCAAAAGTTGCTAAAAAATTTGAAAAATTCCCTTTCTACAATTTTGTTCGTAAAGTTATCTATACTAAAATCATAAACGAACGCGATTACTTAAAAGCTCAAGGTAATTTAAAAGAAACTTTTAAAATTATCAATGAATCTTTTTATGATAATGAAGTAAGTAAGATTAATTTACCAACTTTAATCATTTGGGGAGATGAAGACAAAGCTACTCCACTTTGGATGGGAGAATACTTGCAAGAAAACATATTAAACTCTAAACTAGTTGTAATCAAAGGCGGTCATAATTTGCCGTTGGTAAAGTATGAGCAAATCGCCGAAATTATAGATAATTTTTTGAAAAATTAACTTATGAAAGAGTTTATAGTATTAGCTTTTTTGTTTTGGATGCCGGCTTTTATAGTTTTCATTAAAAATGTTTTGTGGGATCTATACCTCTGGCAACTCAAAGAGTATCGCTGGGATAGATTTTGGGTGTACATCAGATGGGATCAACAAGAACACAATAGAGCTGCTGGAATGATTGCAATTAAATTTTTGTTGTTCACAATGGTTAGTTTGCTTTTTGAATTTGACCTACTAGCAATGCTTGGTATCACTTTGACTTTCGCCATATGGTTTGATCAATCAGTAAATTTTGTGTACCAGCTATTTAGCAAAAAAACAAGGAGACCTAGTTTTAAAAATACTAGAAACTTATTGATTATTGGAATACTTTGTATTTTTTATATCACTATCGCATTTGTTTTTACGGCACCTTTTGCTGTGTTAGATAGAAATTTAGATTCTTATGAATCTTTTGTATCGGAAGTAACACCTTTCAAAAATGAATCTGGTTACTATATTTACCCTGACGTATATATTTTTTTGGGATTAGCAACACTTATTGGTATTTTAATTGATTTGTTTACTCCTTTTTTGGTTGCTTTAGGTGTAGCTTTAACTTACCCTTTTGCGCGATTTAAGAGACAATTATTAATTTATAAAGCAAAAAGGTATCTAAGAAAAACAAACCCAAATCTTGTAATAATTGGCATTACTGGAAGCGAGGGCAAAACAACCACCAAAGAAATTCTTTATGAAATACTCAGTTCAAAGTACAAAGTTGCCAAAACACCATACAATTTCAACTCGGATGTTGGTATTGCAAAAGGAATTTTGCAATCAGTCAAAAAAGACACTCAGATCTTCATAGCCGAAATGGGAGCATATAGAAAAGGAGAAATTAAAGCTGTAACCAAGCATTTTCCACCTGAGATTTCAATCGTAACAAGCTTAGACAGACAACACATTGGAATTTTTGGATCAAAACAAAAACTTTTCGAAGCAAAATCTGAAATTGTTCAAGGACTACAAAAAGATGGTGTTGCAATACTGAACGCCGACAACGAGCTAATTAGAGACATGCATGAACTTTTTTCTGGAAAATCAATTTTCATAACTACAAGCGCCAAAATTTTTGAAAACACAATAAAGAAAAATGACCCCGAATTAACAGCAATGTTAATTGAAAATGTTAGCTCTAACAAGACAGCTCTCAGATTTAGCATTAAAACAATAAACGAAAAAGTTACCTTCACCATAAAACACAATACCGATCATTTAGTTATGAATTTTGCGTTAAGTATTGCAACAGCAATGGAATTAAATATTTCCTTAAAAGATATTGCAGATACTTTGAAGGACCTTAATATTAAATTACCAAGACAAGAAATTTTAAAAGGAGACAATGAAACCACAATAATAAACGATACATACAATTCTTCATTCAATGGCTTCATAGCAGGAGTAAACATGATGAACAAAATTAGAAAAAGTAAAGCTCAAAGAATCATAATTTGTAAAGGCATATATGAGCTAGGAAGGTATAAAAAAGCAACCTACGCAGAGTTAATTAAAAAAATTGGCAAAAATTTTGATATTTTAATTTCCGAAGATAGTTTGCTTGCAGAAATAGCTAAAAAGAATAACACTAACGCTTTAATTTTCAAGTATTCCAAACCTGACGAGGCCCTCAAACTGTTTTGGGAAAATGTAAATTTTGGAGATGTGGTTTTATTGGAAGGGCGCATTCATCCATCCATCATTCAAGAAATTGTTAAAGAAAACGAATGAAATATTCATTTGAATTAGTAGACAACATAGCTACAACTTCTTGGGATAGATTTGTAAACGACTATCCAAGATCAAAGGCTGGTATCCCGCGCACCACTTTTATACAATCTAGTTATTGGAAACAAATTCATGATAACCTCAACATTCCTTCAATAAGTTTCGTGGTAAAAGACAGTACCGGAGAGATTATTGGGGGGGGTATAGGAATTGAAGTATACGCCAAAAGAGGCAAATATTTGTATTTTAGAAATGGGCCATTGATTGATTGGTCAAACGAAATTTTGGCGCAACAAACAATTGGTTTTCTCAAACAATTATCCAAACAAAAAGGTTTATGGTTTGTAAGAATAAGCCCACTGATTGAAGATGGAACTCTTGAAGCAAAAGTTTACAAAAAAATTAAAGCAGTTAATACTCCAATTGCATCTCTCGAAGGGTTAGATACATGGGTTAGTAGCATTGGCAAGCTAAACCCTGATTTACTACTCTCTTCATTCAAGAAAAAAACTCGTTATGAAGTCAAAAAAGCTCTCAAAAATTGTACCTTCGAAATTCATGAAGATTCTCAAAAATTTGAAGAGTTTTATGAAATTTTACAATCCACAGCACAAAGAAACAACTGGAAGCCTTTTCCCAAAGATTTCATAAAGGAGGAGTTAGATGTTTTTTCAAAAGCAGGCAAGGCTTCTTTAATTTTAGCGAAATATAAGGAAAAATACGTTGCGGGAGCAATGTTTATTCACTACGCCCAACAAACTTGTTATCACCATTCTGGATCATTGGCCGAATTTAAAAACTTAAGCGCCCCATACGGAATTATTTGGCATGCCTACCTTGAAGCTTTCAAGCACAATAGCACCCATTTTAATTTTTGGGGTTTGGCACCCAAAAATTCTAAATCAACGCATCCATGGCAAGGCCTAAGCCAATTTAAACAAAAATTTCCAGGTCAACTTATGCAATGGATTCCCGCCAAGGACATTCCCACAAGCTCTCTATATTTTTTTACAAATTTTTACGAAAAAATAGAAAAGCGAAAGAAACGATACTAAAGCATTGACATGTTAGCTAAATTAGCTATAATATGCTAGATTATAATTTTTCAAATGAAGAAAAACAAAAAAGGACAAATTGTTGCATCGCTTACTGAAGTTAAAAATAAAACTGGAGATATTTTTGCTATTGTTGATCAATACGGTGAAATTATTCTCACTTCTTACAACAAGCCTAGGTACATAATTCAAAAGATTGACTTAGAAAAAAATTTAGAGCTAGAGGAAGAATCTCAAAAAAAATCTAAATCACAAAACAAACCTAAAAAATCTCAGCCCGAGCAAAAAGCTGAAACAGTCAAAAAACGTAAAAGTAATAATTCTAGCGAGTTTACTTTGAGTCAGATTGTTGCTTGGAATTCTGAAAGTGAAATTGAAAAAGAATTTATAAAAGAAATTTTAAAACCAATTCAGTAATATTTTTAAATTAAAAAATTATGAAAAATACAATTACAGTAGATTCGGATGTAATAATTGAATATTTGAAAACTGGTGAAGGTAAGCTGGTTGATGCCTACGAAAAATATGACATGGTGATTGCTCCTTCAACATATACCGAGATATTAGCGAGCACGACTTTTTCGGAAGATTATTTAGAAAAAGAAGTAATGAATTTTCTCAAAGAGTATTTTGTTACCCAAGTTATAAATGAAGAGATTGCTTTGCTTGCAGCAAGGATAATCCGCCAAAAAAAAGAAAAAATCACTCTTGCCCATGCATTGGTTGCGGCAACAGCTATTAACTCTTCTACTCCACTACTAACCAACAGAAAAGAAACTTATAGTGATATCGGAGGGTTAGAGTTGCTGGAATAAATTTAGTAGCAAAAATTTTCAGAAAATGTTAGAATTAGCTAGTAACTACTCTACGGGGAGTAGTTCAATTGGCTAGAACGCACGGTTTGGGACCGTGAGGTTGCAGGTTCAAGTCCTGTCTCCCCGATTTTCTGTTACATCTTCTAATGAGATTACCGGATGTTTTTCTTTAATTTCATCTAAATATTCTAAATAAAACTTTAATTTTTTATCATCATCTTTTTCAGTATTTTTCTTCCCTATTTGGTCAGATACATAACCCTTTATAGCAATGTTGAGCGCAGCCTGAATATCGGCATCCGATAAATGATTACAGTCATCATAAGGGCAAATGAATATTGCGCTGGCTCCTCTATTTTCATAAAACTGTTCGGCTTGTATATTAAATTTTTTTAAAGCTTCTGAGTTTTGTGGTGGTCTAGCATATTTTTTAACAATATTAATTAGCTCTCTACTGTTTATAATACTCCCTTTATGAATATTTTTATCTGCTGAATATCCCCAAACATACAGATTTTCGTTTATTTTTACTTTAATCAAAGAACCTTGTTTTTCTTCTACAATATTTTTATCACCTTTTTCAAAATATATTGATCTTCTACATTTGCTACAAGTGTAGCTAGTGGCATAAGCTGAAATATGATTACCAAGTAACAAATTGGCATTACCCCAAACAAGTTTTTTAACTAATTTGTCAGCCTCTGTTTCGGCATAAACGTCTGAGACCTTAATACTCCTATAAATTTTAGCAACTCTATTGCTACCTGTTTCAAAATTGGAAATTGAGTACTCGTAGATTACTTTAGCATTGTATTTTAATAGTAAATCATGAACTTTATTTCGCAAAGTAGTAATTGTGTGTTGTCTAATTCTGGCAAGTTTGGTACTAGGAATACCAAATGTTCCTTTAACTTGAGCATCTTTAATCTCATCTACTCTATCTTGTATTTTTCTTAGTGAATCGTCATAAATAAAGCCTTTATCTAAAATTTTAGGTGCTAATCTTTCTGAAAAATCAACAGCTACCCAAGCTAGTCCGTATTCTCCAGTATCAATTCCCAAATAAATATTACTTTGTTTGTTTTCTTTGCTTTTTGGTAAAGTTTTTAAATTGATCGGGTAATTTATAAAAAGTCGAACACCTTGTTTTGCTGAGTTAGATTTGGGTTTGAGTATTGGTTTTTTTGTTTGAGAATCCCAAGTTACTTTGCTTGTAACTTCCAAAATTAAAAAAGGCGAGCTAAACTCCACTTTAGTTTGCCGCCATTTTTTTGTTTGATAAAGAAGCCTGTCTAAAAAGTGAATTTGGTATTTTGATGTAGTAATATCAAAGGAATTTTCATCATCAACATAGACTTTTTTTGGATTTTTAAAATCGTTTTTTGAAGTAAATACCAAAGCATTAGGTTTATTTTCTGTTGATTCTGTTTTAATTGATGCAAAGTCAAACAAAACTTTCCATCTATGAGGATAAAAAAACAATTTGTCATTTTTGGGATCTTGTAATAATTCATCAGCATTTGAAGGTAAGCTTACTGTCTTAGGTAGTGAAACAGGCTTTGAATTTATTATTTTAGGCACATAAGTTAATTTTAAGCCCCTTTGTTCGCTGTCCATAAATTGGATAACATATCTTTCAACAAATTCTTTTCTTGTTGCTTTTGATATTGCACCTTTTATTTCGCTAAATATGAAGCTATTTACAAATTTTCCAATATCTTCAATTTTGCTACCGAAGTAATCTACATAAGTTTGAGCATTTTCAAAGTTCGATAAATCATATTTAAGATCTGAAACATCTATAGTAGGATTTTGGCTCATTTTTAAAATCCAACCAAATCTAATTTTTAAAATTTCAATGTAAGATAAATATTTTTTAAAATCCAAACCAAATTTAGTAACATCAAATTTGTTTAACCCGGTATGTATGTCAAGTAGTTGTGAAGCGAAATTCAAATCATCTGAAATCGGTATCAATTTAAGCCTTTTGTCTCTGGAGTAAGGACTGATGTAGAAAGCTTCAAATTTATCTGGCAACTTATCTTTGGACTCATAATATTTTTTGATAATTGATTCTACTTCTATTCTGATATCTTTGTCTAATAAAGATTCTGTAGTTATTTTATTTTTTAAAGATTGTAATTGTTTACAAAAATATTCTTTTTCTATTTCGAGATTTTTTTTATCTATTTTATTAATCAAAGATTCTTCTATTTGCAATACCATATTAATTCCTTGTGTGATGATATCAAAAGTTTTATCTACGTACTTTGAGTATTCTTTGTATTTAGAGCCACCAAAAAATTCTGGAGTTACTCTAAGATTTTTAAATAAATTAGGATAAGCCTTGTTAATTTTTAAGTCTTTATTGTCATCATCGTCTTTGTTGTGCCGTTGGTAAAATTGATTAAAATCCGAGCGAAACTTCGCAAGGAGTTGTCTGTATAGGTTAATTTTTGTTTCTGCCTCGAATATATTTCCTGAGTTTATAGTTTCTTGAACAATTCGTTTTAACTGATCCAAATCTTGAAGAATTGGAGAATTTTCATCATGCTTTTCTATAAACTTTATAGCTACTTCTATTTCTTTTTTATGTTTTTCTAACTGGTTTCTAATTTCATTTTCTTGGTTTAAAAGATTTGAAAACCAGCTTTGAAGTTTACCTCCAAAAGTTGATCTATATGTATCCCAATTATTTTGCATTTTGGGTTTTCCTAATTTTTGAGCCTGATTTGCCAAATAATTTAATCTTTCATCTAAATCAGCAATATTATCGCCCCAAGCTTTTTCAAGTTCAAAAACGGCATTTAAATTATCTTTTACCGCTTCTATATTCCCATCAAACAACAAATTAAAAATATTGTTGAAATAATTTGAAAATGCATTAAAGTTTTCGGACAATCCAGCAAGGCTTTTTACTTGAGAAGTTATTTCTTTTTCATCATTTTCGGAATAATTCCATGTTTCTTTTACAAAATTTCTAAGTTTATTTAAAACCTCAATCGGCGAGATTTTAGAAAAATCTTTAGTATTTTTATCAACCAAACTGGGAATGATGTAAAAAGTTGGTTTATAGTCAGATTTGTCTGAATCAGAAAATTCTATATTTAACTCTTCCTTCCATATTAATCTTTGAGTTTGAATATCTACTACCTTATAATTGTTATCAACTGGGAACATTCTGTCGGCAATTTTATTAATTTTATCCATCACAAATTTTTTTTGTGTAGGGATTTGATCATCTGGTGAATTTTCATCTATACCAAACGATCTTTTTAATTTTTTTATAAAACTGTTCTTGCTTGAAGTGCTTCTCATTCCTTGTTTTTGCAAAATTTCTTTAACAAAAATATCAAAGTTTATTTCATTTCTAAATTCTTGAGGAATCTTACTGAGTATTTCATCATAAGGACCGCGTGTACCAAAAATTTCATTTATGGTACCTTGTAAACTTTTGAAAGAACTTCCAAATATTACTCCAAGTCTCAGGCTATCTAACCAAAAATCTATAAGGCTATAGATATTTTTATCTTTGATAAAAGTTGAAATATTAATAGCGCCATTAAGCTTTTCGTAATCATGAATCATTGATTCATAGAAATTTTGAATAATCTGAGAATCACCATTGTAAAGTAGAGGTAATTTAACTGATCGAATACTTGGGTTACCAGTGTATACAAGTCTTTTATTGTGAAGGGTATATCCAGTTATTCCCTTATGTTTTTTATATTTTTTCTTCATTAACAAATTTTAACAAAAAACACAAATAATTTCGAAATGGGTAAGGCTAATGTATGTTATCTCTAACATACCGGAAACCCTTTTAATTTTGGTGATGTTGAAGAAAGCCCTTGCCTTCATCACCAATAATTTCGGTGAAATCACATCTCGGCGTGCCTTCATCACCAATAATTTCGGTGCGCTTTCGGAGACAGACAAGCCTTCATCACCAATAATTTCGGTGCAAAATACCTTCTTTTACGCCTTCATCACCAATAATTTCGGTGTAACGGCAACAGCTTTATGCCTTCATCACCAATAATTTCGGTGAACACAATTACGGGAATTGCCTTCATCACCAATAATTTCGGTGCTAATGTATGAATTTTTCGCCTTCATCACCAATAATTTCGGTGAATGAGTTTTACAACTTTGCCTTCATCACCAATAATTTCGGTGTTCAAATCTAACACCCTTTTGCCTTCATCACCAATAATTTCGGTGCGAAAGATGAAGTATCAGGGCCTTCATCACCAATAATTTCGGTGTCCACCTTACTTTATCGCCGCCTTCATCACCAATAATTTCGGTGAACTGAAAGACTTTTTACTGCCTTCATCACCAATAATTTCGGTGACTTTATCCGAAATTAATTTGTGTTTAATGTTAAAGTGCAATAATATATATGCAAAATCTATACTTAATTAAAGAATTATTTGTAGATATTTTAAACTAAACATGAAAAAAAATAAAGATTATTTATGGCTACCTTACACAAATAAAATTGCTACAAATAAAAATTCTGTACACTTTCACTATAAAGGAGGAGATTTAAAAATTAACTATGATAACATTCACTCTATAATGTTTTATGGAAGTGTATGCCCACTAGAACAAGGGTTTTTAGAAAACTGTGTAAAAAGAAAAGTATCAATCGTAATTCACAGAAGAAACATGCATAGAGCTGTAGTTATAACACCAAATGTTACCACAGGAAAGGAAGATATCTTGACTAAACAAATCACTTTTAGAATAAATAAAAAAAAGAAAGCATACATTGCAAGAAAACTAATCAAAGCAAAATTTAATTCTATGAAGTGGCTAATTAATGAACCTGCCTATAGCCTTAAAGGATTAACTGATATTAAAGATATTGTAAATGTTGAAGCGTGGCACTCCAAAAATTACTGGGAAAAATACTACAAAACACTTGGTTTTTACAATACTACTAGAAGAAAAAAAGATTCCGAAAATTTAATCGGAGCAACGCTTGATGCTGTATCAAAGTTTGTATCTAGCATAATATTAAGATGGATTCATTACCATAATTTAAGCCCATATCATGGCTTCATTCATACACCTACAGAATACCCTTCACTTGTATATGATCTAATAGAGCCATACAGAGGTTATTTGGATAAAGTAGTATTTGAAACTTTTAAACATCACAATTTTAATTCAAAAAACACAAAAAACATACAAGCGATATCATATACAATTGAAAATGTTAAAGAATTTTTATATCAAGAGGTCTACGTTCATACAACCAGGCAAGTTGTAACATTTCACGAGCTTTTACATGGAATAGTGTTAGCTCTAGTGAGCTATTTAAAAGGAAATACACGCTTTATAGTACCTGAACCAGGCAATAAAATTGGTGGGAGACCAGTAAATGCTGGATACAAACTTTACGGCAGAAACGCCGGCATTACTAATTTTTGGCCAAAAACTAAAAAAACAATTGAAAATTTTTGTTCTATGCAAGATCTTTAATCATATGAACCACATATCTCTCCGTTTCAAAAGTGGAGTAACTTCTATTTTTCCAAAACCTCAAAACATCTGGCTTTGATAAATCGGTGTGTATATAAACTTTCTCGTAGTTCTTCTCTACTACTTTTGCTTCAAGTGCTTTGATTATTGCATTAGCAAGACCGATTTTGCGATGTCTTCTGCCTACAAATTTAATTAAATCTGTAAAAACAAAGAATTTTGATATTGAGAGTATAGATATCACAATAACTGGACACTGTTTTACCGGGCACCTTAAAAGTTAAATTAAAACAAATCTTTAGTTCTTATGATTCACTTGGTTTTCTCCTCAAATTGCCAGGAAAATTGTTTAACTTTCCCCAATTAATAGTTACTGTTACACCCTCCTTATCAGTTTTTATTTCTATAGGTGAATCTGTTAACAACCTGCTTATTTGAGTAAAAAACTCAATACAGAGCTGTCGTGTCGTGAATTTGATAAAATACTTTCTGCACCTGAAGTTTCCTGAGTGTACTCTTCAGGGCGATCAAAAAACAATTCAATGCAAATATTAAGTATTGTGTTATTAAAAGATTCTTCCACAAGTTTATCATATAAAAAGATTTTTTCTAAAAAACCTTTAATTTTATTTCCTAAGTATATAAGCTCCTTAAGTACTGCGGTATCTCTTTCTATATTATTTTCTATATTATTAGGAGTAAAAATACTTAAAGATTCGTCGTGCATATAATCTATTTCCAAACCTCTTTGTCTTAAAAGAAAAAGAATAGGTTTAGATAAAAGAGGGGGTAATGTCATCCCTCCTTTTTTACTAATAAAATTTTTTAACAAATCTATGTCTGATTGCCCTTTCTCTTTTCTTAAAATTTCGACAATAAAAGGTAAAAGTAAACATTTTTCAAAATCTTCCAAACTAATTTCTAGTTGATTATTTATAAGATAATTTTCCGCGGGATTTGTTTGCATATCCTTATATTCCATACTCATATAGCTAATAAATAAAGATAAAAGAATGGCTGGATTATACCAAAGAACTCAAAAAATTTCAAGAATTCTTATTTCAATAGAACTCAATGCATTTAACAAAAGATTACAACACTAATACGTCAAGCATATGTAATCATAATTTCCATTAGTTATTGTTTGAAATACCTTCTTCAATTTTTGCAACCAATAGATAAACTCTCTACACTTTCAAGTATACGTTAAGTTTTTACTTAGCATGTTTACAAAAATATTTTTTGTGTTTTAGTGATTCTAAACTAACTTACAAACTTTACATTTAAACCATTCTGAGAAAAAATCATTTATGAATTTTTATATTTTTTATTTGACTGGATGTTTGATATGTGGTTTAGCAATACTCATAATTGTAAACTTTATAAGATTATTAAAGAAAAAGAAACCAAAGCTTTATAGATTTGAATTTTCCATTTTTAACTATCACGTATTTATCTCCATTTTTGTAATTCCATTGATAATATGGAGTATAATCCAAAAAGATAGCGAGATTATAAAAATTTTTCTGGTTTTTATGATTACTGGAATCATAGGTGAACAATTTTTTCTATTTTTTAAGATAATATATTCCAAAAAAAATTTGGATTTACCAAGTATCAACAATTTTTTAAGTCTTGCTCTAGCCTCCTTAACTTCGTTCCTTGGGGAGTAGGAGGATTATTATTTCTGGGTATAACTGATCCTTCAGAAGGATCGCTATTTGCGAATATAACCAATCTTTACATTAATAACAAATTCTTAAATATTTCTACAGCTAACTCTTTAATCTTTGTAGTAGGTTCATTTTTAATTGTTTTACTCAAATTAATTTATAACTTAACTTTGAAAAAGTTTGCGATGAATTTTCTAAATTTAATACTTTTAATTACACGCTAGATTCTGCACCCTTATTTTTGGTATTTTTACTACTTTTTTCAAAAGGTTATGGATTTATACTTATGGAGCTAAAGATAACGGACACATAACAGCTATGGCAATCATACCTTTTGGTTTAGCAGGAATTTGGTTTATCGCAATGTACTCTATTTTCTTTTAATTACAAATTAAAGTTACTTTTTACATTCTTGGCTTACTTGTACCTTTCTAATAGTTTATATCGGATACATTTTCTAAAATACCTGCCCAGCACCATAAACAAAATATGATTCCTAAGTCTATTAACTATTTTTTAATTTGTATAAAGCGATAAAGATAGCATCTGTCAGCTTTGAAATCACCCATTCTTGACGCATAAAAAGACTTTCTATATACTGATTGCTTGTAAGCCTAATGTACTTTTCTAAAGCGTTTCTTATAGAAGTTTTGCTAACAACATAGTTTCCTCCAGGTGTTTTTTCTTTAAGTAATTCTTCTATTAAATCTTCTAAAATATTTCTATGAGGAGTAAATTTTACATAGCTATCTTCTTCACTAATATTCAAATCTATATCTAATATTGTAAAATTCAAAAAAAATTTGGTTATGGTACTTAAAATTGCGTTTTTTAGAGAATCATAAGAAATTCTTGCAGAAATAACCAAATGGTCAGGAAAATTATTTCTTTCTTTATCTAACATTTTAGCTACATAATTTGAATGCTTTTAGATGATTTGCCAATTTTATAATTCATAGATTAATATTTCAACTCAATCAATTTATAGTGTATACTTACTTGTAATTTTTTAAAATAAATCTATGACTAAAAAAACCAAAATTGTATGTACCATCGGCCCATCATCGTGGGATCCAGAAGTAATGAGACAAATGATTGAAAATGGAATGAACTGCGCACGAGTCAATGGAGCGTTTGCTAACCCTGATGAGCTTGATAAGGTTGCAAACCTGGTGCGAAGCGTTAGCAATAAAGTGTCACTAATGGTAGATGTGAAGGGACCAGAAATTAGGCTAAATAAATTTGCAAATCCAATTGATTTGACTGTTGGTCAAATAATTGAAATTGGAAACGATGAAAATTCTGAAATTTATCCAGCAAATTACAAAGATATCTATAAATTTGTAAAACCTGGTCAAAGAGCAATAATTGGGGATGGTGATGTTGCTATGGTAATTGAGGAGATTAAAGGAGACAAAATGATTTGTAGAGTGGAATACGGAGAAGTTTTAAAACCAGGCAAAGCTTTCAATTTGCCAGGTGTTGATTATTCGGACGAAGTTTTAACTGAAAAAGATAAAATCAACTTAAGACATGCAATTAACACTGGATGGGATTTTGTTTCAGCATCTTTTATGAACAATAAACAGTCAGCGCTCTACATCAAAGAATTCATAGGAGATGCGCCCATGAAAATTATTGCAAAAATAGAAAACGAAGAAGGTGTGCAAAATGCCTCCGAAATTTTAGAAATTGTAGATGGAATTATGATAGCAAGAGGAGGTTTAGGAGTAGAACTCGGATTAGAGCAAGTAGCAATAGTTCAAAGAGAATTAAACTTTTTATGTAATATTGCCGGCAAACCTGTAATCACAGCAACCCAAATGCTTGAAAGCATGACCGAAAAACCCCGCCCAACCAGAGCAGAAGCTGGAGATGTTGCGACAGCAGTCATGCTAGGAACAGACGCCGTTATGCTATCGGGAGAATCTAGCGCAGGCAAATATCCTGTTGAAGCTGTAAAGTTTTTAACCAAAGCATCACTCGTTGCTGAAGAGCAAGATGAACCTACAATCATAGAACTTGATGGGCATGCTACTCCAACAGCAAACGCAATCACACGATCTGCCGCTGAATTATGTATAAACTTGGAAAATGATATAGCCAAGGTTGTTGTGGTTTCAAAAACCGGAACAACAGCCAGAATGCTTGCAAGACACATGATTAGACAGCCGATATATTTATTTACAAGTAACGAATGGTACATGAGGACTGCAATGTTAAGTAGAGGTATAGTTGATGCTTTTGTTTTTGAAGGATTGGGTCCAGATCCCAAAAACAGAGATAACGCTGTAAAATTAATAACTGAAATGATTCAAAAATATAACATTGCTCAAAAAGGTGAAAAAATCTTGCTACTAGGTAAAACTCCAATTGATTCACAAGATTTTTTCCCTAATGTTTTTGAAATAATTGAAATTTAAAAACATGATAAAAAATAAAGTTGTACTGGTAATTATGGATGGCTTTGGCATTGGAGAAGAAACTCCTTACAATGCCGTACTCAATGCAAAAACACCAAATTTAGACAGGCTTATTCGTGAGTATCCCAATGTCCAATTGAAAAGTGATGGTATGGCTGTTGGTTTGCCTGATGGTCAATTTGGAACTTCAGAAGTTAACCATCAAGTAATTGGGGCTGGAAGAGTTATTTTGCAAGATCTTCCTCGAATTAATGAAGCAATCAGGACAGGCGCGTTTTTTAAAAACCCTGCACTCATTGAAGCTTGTAGCCACGCAGTCAAAAATAAAAGTAAACTTCACTTAATAGGGATAATTAGTGATGGAGGCGTACACTCAATGATTTCACATTTTGAGGCTATGATTAACTTGGCAACACAGCAAAAAGTACAAAAATTATTCATACATGCATTTACTGATGGTCGAGACGTGCCTCCAAAGTCTGCGCAAAGCTATTTTGAACAATTATCTGACTACCTTAAAGGGACACCTTACAAAATAGCAACGATTCAAGGCCGATTTTATCTAGATAGAGATAGGGATTGGGAAAAAACTCAAAAGGCAATAGATTTAATTACCAAAGGTAAAGGAATGAAAGTAAACGACTATCAAAGCGCTCTAAACTTTAGCTACAATCAAAATATTACTGACGAGTTTTTCGGACAGTTTTTGATTGATCTAGAGGGGTTAGTGTCCGAAAACGATTCGGTCATAACAATGCACTACAGAAGTGATAGAATTTTTCAACTTCAGCAATCTCTTTTAAACGAAAAAATTAAAAATCTTAAAATTACTGGGTTTATATCCGCATCTAATGAATTCGATATAGCAGAGGCTTTTCCAAGAGAAGAAATTAATAATACTCTCTCAGAAACTCTTGCCAAATACGAAAAAAAGCAATTGCACATCACAGAGACTGAGAAATTTTCACATTTGACATACTTTTTTAATGGAGGAAGAGAAAAAGAATTTTCAAACGAAACATGGAAGCTTATTCAATCAAATAGATTTGTAAAACCTTTTTATAATTTTGAACCTAGCATGAGAGTTACAGAAATCACATCTGAGGTGATAAATGCAATTGAACAAGATAAGTATGATTTTTTAGTTGTGAATTACCCTAACTGCGATATGGTTGGGCATACAGGCAATTACAATGCTGCAGTTATCGCTACTGAGTCTGTAGATTATGCTATTGGTAAAATTTATGAATCAATTAAAAACAAACTAGGAGACTACTCACTAATCGTTACAGCAGATCATGGAAATGCTGAGGAAATGTGGGATTATGAAAACAACCAACCCCACACTCAACACACCACCAATAAAGTTCCATTCATACTAGTGAGCGAAAAATTTAAAAGTCATCGCCTAAAGGTTCGCGAAACACTAGAAGATATAGCGCCTACCGTACTTGATTTGATGGGATTACCAAAGCCTAAAGAAATGACTGGGGAAAGTTTAATTTAATCCCAGTTTCCTTTCAATTTCAAAAAGCCTATTGTACTTTGCAACTCGCTCTCCTCTGGTTGGGCCGACTTTGATAAACTTTGATCCAACCGCTACAGCTAGATCAATCATAGATGTGTCATTTGTCTCGCCACCTCCGCGGTGTGATGGAATTGTTGCAAAACCATGTTTCTTGGCAAGTAAACATGTTTCTACTGTCTCCGTGAGTGATCCAATTTGGTTAAGTTTAATCAAAATTGAATTAATGGCATTAATATCGATTGCTTTTTGAAGCCGTTGTTGATTTGTAACTGTTAAATCATCACCAATATTTAAAACACCCCTTTCTTTGCAAATTTTATTTAACTCTACCCAATTATCCCAATCATCTTCATTTAGACCATCCTCCAGGCTTACTATCGGATATTTATCTAACCAGCCAGAGTAAACCTTAATCAGTTCATTCGAGTTTAATGTTTTTTCTTCTAAATTTAATATATATTTACCGCTTTTATAAAATTCGCTTGCAGCAGCATCAATTGAAAAAGAAATGTCTTTTCCGGGAACATACCCGGCTCTTCCAATAGCTTCCATCATAAAACTGAAAGGTGCTTCATTAGAATCAATTCCCTCTGGCGCAAAAGCTCCTTCATTTCCCACATTGGTAGATAATTTATTCTCCTCCAAAACTTTTTTGAGCGCATGGTACGATTCTAAAATGCTTCTTAATTGGTCAAACTTCGAATGGTTTGATACTGCACTCATGCAAAATTCTTGCAAATCCGTTGAATTATGAGCATGTTTTCCTCCCTCAATCACCACAACCATTGGAGATGGTAATTCTTTTAGATCATTTTTAATTTCAAATGTTTCAATTATATGTTCAAAAAGATCAACTTTTTTGGACGCAGACTGCGCTCGCGCAACTGCCAACGAAACCGCTAAAATTGAGTTACCACCTAAATTTGATTTGTTTTCTGTTCCATCCAAGTCAATCATTATTTGATCTATGTTTTTTTGATTATCTGCTTCAAGTCCAACTAGCTTTGGGGCAATAATTTCGTTTATATTTTGTACCGCTTTTAACATTCCCTTACCATTAAACCTTGATTTATCCCCATCCAGTAAAACTGTAGCCTCGTGACTTCCAGCAGATGCTCCATAAGGCACTGATGCAATTCCCACAGAACCATCAGCTAATTCCACTCTACACTCGATTGAAGGATATCCTCCGGAAGCAATTATTTCGTAAGCATTAATTGATTTGATTTTCATAAATTAAGTTTAAAATTTAAATTCGCTATCAGTATACCACTTTTACAAAATCAGAAAAAATAACATTATCAATAAAATTTGTTGCAAATTTAACTCATAGTGATATAATTCGGTGGTTGGGTAAGAATTATGAGAAAATTAAATGAAAAATCACCTTACACTTTATTTATTAAAGTAAGTTTGATTATTATTATTCCTGCTCTGATCGGAACTTTAGCAGGAAAGGTGATAGATACAATATTTGATATAGCACCAATAGGATCATTAATAAGTCTAGGTTTTTTTTACATTTTAACTTGGGTTTTGATATACTATCTTTACTTAAGGCAACCTAACCCCACCAAAAATTAATTTTTACGTTATAAGCAACGAAAACAAATGGATTGGTTTAGAGTTGATTTTGGAGAAATAAAACTAAGTGATCATATTCTGGGGGAATTTTTCGGAATACCTATATCAAGTGATGTTTTAACAAGTTTTTTGGTAACAATTTTGGTTGGTATTTTTTGCTTATTAATTAGTAGAAAGATAAAAGTAAACGGTGTACCCTCCAAAACTCAAATAGTATTAGAAAGTATATATTTGTATGCTTACGATTTAATAGAAAAAATTTCAGGAGACAAAACAATAGCTCAAAAAACAAAGGGCACAATTATGTCCATTATGGCGTTTATTGCTATTTCAAACGCAATATTGATAATTCCAGGGCTTTCATCTATTACTTATGAAGGTGAACCTATATTTATCACCAATGTAACTACGCTCAACACCACTCTAGCGCTCGCAACAGTGGCTGTTTTGTGGACACAATTTTTAAGTATTTCTAAATTTAGCTTGTGGGGACACTTTAACAAATATTTTAGAATTAAAGCTGTTGTTGATGGTTTCAGGAAAGGCTTTGTTGAAGGATTAATGTCTTTTGTAGAGATTCTTTTAGGCTTTCTTGACATCGTTTCAGAAATCGCAAGAATACTATCTCTTTCATTAAGGTTATTTGGAAATATGTTCGCTGGCGATATTTTAATGAGACTTTTAGTAAGTTTTTTTGCTATAATACTACCTGTATTCTTGAACCTTTACGGTATTTTTACAGGAATACTGCAGGCCATCGTTTTTGGAGCGCTTGTTGCTTCATACTTTGGTTCTGCGCTTAAAGAGTGATTTTATTTTTTATATTTTTAATTTATGGACGTTGATGTAATTACCATCATTGCCAAGGCAGTAATTATACTTACCATGCTTCCTACTGCAGCAGCTGAAGCATGGTTAATTAGAGCTGCTTTTCAGGCAATTGGGCGAAACCCTAAGCTAGAGGAAACATTGTTTCCAAAAGTAATTATTTCTGTAGCTTTGGTTGAATCTACAGCAATTTACGCTCTTGTAGCATTTTTTACTCTTTAGTAAATCATGGATTTTCAAGAGATTTTTTCAAAATTAGGTTTTGATGTAAGGCTTGCAATAATTAACGCAATAAATTTTCTGTTGTTTTTTTTCTTGCTCAACAAGTTTCTTATATCAAAAATATCTAGAGCTGTTGAGCACAAACAGAAAAAAATAGCCGAAAGCCTTGAAAACGCAGAAAGACTTGAAGTAGAGCTTGCCAATGCAAAACAAAAATCTGATGAGATTATTAAAGAAGCTGATCTAAAAGCTAATGAAATAATTTCACAAGCAAAACAAACAGCAGAAGAAACCGCTCAAGAAATAATCTCTAATGCTCAAAAAGAGAGCGAAAAAATACTTACAAAAGCCAAAGAACAGATCGAACAAGAGCGACAAGAAATGCTTGCAAAACTTCAACAACTAATAGCAGAAGTATCTATTGAAGCAGCAGAAAAAATTTTGGAGCATGAAATTGACAGAAAAGAAGATAAAAAAATTATTGATAATTTTTTAAAAAATTTAAAGCTAGAAAATGAAAAATAAACAATTAACAAAAAGAAAAGTACTAAAAATTAAAAATGAAAAGCTAGTTAAGTCTGCCGAGATTGTATCTGCTTACAAGCTTGATGATGAAGTTGTTGAAAATTTGGTGAAAATTTTTAAGTTAGACAAATCAACACTAACTATAAAAGTTGATAAAAATGTTATAGGTGGCATAATTGTTCGAAGAGGAAGCGATGTTTATGATGGATCAGTAAAATCACAACTACAAAATTTAAAAAAAATGTTATTTGAGTCATTAAAAGTATCATGAAAGAAAAAGATTTAATAAAGCCAATTGATGAACAAATTAAAAAATTCAAAAATTCAAAAGTTGATCAAAACGAGATAGGACAAGTAATTGAAATAAAAGATGGTATCGCTTCAATAATTGGACTTTCAAAAGTTCAGTCTCAAGAGATGTTGGAATTTGAAAACTCTATAAAAGGAATAGCTCTAAACTTAGAAGAAGATGTTGTAGGCGCAATAGTATTGGGAGATTTTACAAAAATAAAACAAGGGGATATTGTTAAAAGAACTCAGAAAATTATGAGCATCCCTGTTGGTGATGAGATGATTGGTCGAGTAATCAATGCACTAGGTGAGCCCATAGATGGCAAAGGTCCTATTAATCATGATTCAGTAGAGCCTATTGATAAAATTGCACCAGGTGTAATTACAAGAGAGCCTGTACGAACACCACTACAAACTGGAATAAAGGCAATAGATGCGCTAATCCCAATAGGAAGAGGACAAAGAGAATTGATTTTAGGTGATAGACAAACTGGTAAAACCTCAATTGCGATTGACACCATAATCAATCAAAAAGGACAAAATGTTAAATGTATCTATGTTGCCATTGGTCAAAAAGAATCTAAAGTTGCTAATTTAGTATCAAAACTGGAGGAAGCTGGAGCTATGGAATACACTACTGTGGTTTTGGCGGGTGCTAGTGAACCAGCGCCAATGCTATACCTTGCTCCTTATTCTGGGGTTACGCTCGCTGAGTATTTTGCACAAAAAGGAGAGGACGTTTTAATTGTGTATGACGATTTAACCAAACAAGCCATTGCTTACAGAGAAATGTCTCTACTATTGAGGCGACCTCCTGGAAGAGAGGCCTATCCTGGTGATGTTTTTTACTTGCATTCAAGATTACTTGAAAGAGCTTGTAATCTCAATAAAGAACATGGTGGTGGATCCATTACTGCTCTACCTATAATTGAAACTCAAGCTGGAGACATTAGTGCTTACATCCCAACAAATGTAATTTCTATAACTGATGGGCAAATTTTCTTAGAAACAAATTTATTTTACAAAGGTATAAGACCCGCAATAAACATAGGGTCATCAGTTTCAAGAGTTGGTGGTGATGCCCAGATAAAACCAATGAAAAAAGTTGCAGGAACCTTAAAACTTGACGCTGCTCAGTTTCGAGAACTTGAAGCATTTGCTCAATTTGCAAGTGATTTGGATCCGGATACCAAAAAGAAAATAGAAAGAGGCCAAAGATTAATAGAAGTTTTAAAACAGCCTAATTTTAAACCCATACCTGTTGAGTACCAAGTTGTATCAATATTTGCGCTGAACAACGGGTATTATGATCAGTATAAAGTTGAGGAAATATCAGAAAAAGAAAATTACCTGCTTGAATTCATGAGTAATGTAAAAAAAGACATTTTAGAAAAAATTAAAAATGGCGACTGGAGTGATGAATTAATAGAAGA
Source organism: Candidatus Dojkabacteria bacterium (assembly GCA_025999215.1). Lineage (GTDB taxonomy): Bacteria > Patescibacteriota > Dojkabacteria > J137 > J137 > KatS3mg085. The sequence goes on along the minus strand of AP024679.1, from coordinate 221,922 downwards.
ATTACATCAAGCTTGTAAAGAAGCATTAAGTTAATTTTAACTCATATGGCCCTAAACACCAAAGCAATCAAAGCAAGAATTAATTCTGTCAAAAACACAAAAAAAATCACTAACGCTATGCAAATGATTGCAGCGGTAAAGATGAGAAAAGCGGTAGAATCAGCTGTCAAAACTAGGGAATACGCAAACCTTGCGATGGAAATCTTAGAAAGATCACATTCCAAATTTAATCATCCTTTGACTCAAACTCGTAGTGTAAAAAACCATACTTTAATTTTGATTACATCAAACAGAGGTTTGTGTGGAAGTTATAACTCCAATGTTTTAAGAAAGACTCTTACTTTTTTAGAAAATCATAAACACGAAAATATTGAAATTATTGCGTTAGGAAGAAAGGCTGCAAAGCTTGCTAAATCAAAAAACATACATCTACACTCTCTGTATGAGAAACTTCATGAAAACCCATCAATTACAGAAGTCTATCCTATCACAAATGATTTGAGAGAAAGATTTTTAAAAAGGGAGATTGACAAAGTTACAGTAATTTTTACCAATTATATTTCGGGGCTTAACCAAAAAGTTGTTGCAAGACAACTGTTGCCAATCAACAAAAATAGCCTAAAAAATATTTTAGAAATAAATGAAAACTATGAATTGCTAAAATCTAATGAAGATAACTCAGTGGATGAATTTACAGATTACGACTTAGATGACTACATATATGAACCAAACAGAGAAGCTATTGCAGAAACCATAATTCCAATGCTTTTAGATACAATGCTCTATCAAGCAATTTTAGAATCCGCAGCGAGTGAACATTCTAGCAGAATGATAGCAATGAAAAACGCTACTGAATCTGCCGGTGAAATGATAGAAAGCCTAACTTTAGAATACAATAAACAAAGGCAAGCCTCAATAACTCAAGAAATTAGTGAAATTGTTGGAGGCGCCAATGCACTCTAAATTTATGAAAGCTACAGCTATAAAAACTCACAAAATCACAATTAACGATAATCTTTTGGATGTGGTTGATAAGTATGTAAATAATTTGCAAGAAAACTCTATTTTGGCTATAACTTCAAAAATTGTTTCATTAACCAATCAAGCAGTTATCAAAAGACAAAAAGGTGTTAAAAAAGTTGACCTGGTGCATGATCATTCAGAACTCTACCTTGATCCAAATCAAAATAAATATAATGCAGCTATTACCATTGTTAATGGAAAACTAATTGGATCTGCTGGAATAGATAGTACAAACACTGATGGATATTTTGTGCTGTGGCCTCCAAATTTACAAGAAATAACAAACCAAATAAGAGATTTTTTAAGAAATAAATTTAAATTAAAAAATTTTGGAGTTATCATAACCGATAGCACTTCCATGCCTCTACAAATGGGAGTGATCGGGATTGGTATAGCTTACTCGGGCTTTAGAGCGTTTGTATTTAAAACCGAAAGAGATGTTTTCAATAAATCAAAAATTATAATTAGACAAAATGTTTTAGGAGGACTATCAGCTAGTGCTGTTTTGGTAATGGGCGAAGGGAATAATCAAACACCACTTTGTTTACTAAGTGAACTTGATTTTGTAAACTTTATTGATAATGATCCTACAAACCAAGAGCTAAGTAATCTTAAAGTAAAGCTTGAAAATGATTTATTTCATAATGTCTGGGAAAAGGTTGATTGGAAAAAAGGTAAATTATACAAAGATTAAACTCGTTAATTAAGCGATTATATGTTAAAATTGGTCGTTTAATGCGCAAAATTGTATTTTAAAATTTTAATTATGAAAGGAAAAATTAAACAAATTATAGGTGTAGTAGTTGATGTATTTTTCGAAGACTCAATCCCCGCTATTTATGAAGCACTAGAAGCTAAATTGCCAAATGGAGATATTGTAACACTTGAAGTTCAACAACACATTGGTGAAAACACAGTAAGAGCTGTTGCGATGGGAACCACAGACGGTTTGTCTCGTGGAGATGAGGTTTTGGCTACGGGAGCACCTATTTCTGTACCTGTTGGCAAATCAGTTTTAGGTAGAATGTTTGATGTAACTGGCAAACCCATAGATGATAAAGGAAATGTAGAAACCGAAGAAAAACTCCCTATCCACAGAAAAGCTCCAAGCTTCAAAGAACAATCTCAAAAAACAGAAATTTTTGAAACAGGCATGAAATCAATTGACCTTATCGCGCCATTTATTAAAGGAGGAAAAGTCGGGCTTTTTGGCGGTGCTGGAGTTGGAAAAACAGTCATAATTCAAGAACTTATCAGAAACATTGCGCAAGAGCATGGAGGTTATTCTATCTTTGCTGGTGTTGGTGAAAGAACACGAGAAGGAAACGACCTGTTGAGGGAAATGACCGAATCTGGGGTTTTGGACAAAACTGCTTTAGTATTCGGACAAATGAACGAACCTCCTGGAGCTAGAGCTAGAGTGGCCCTCACAGCCTTAACCATGGCTGAATATTTTAGAGATAAAGAAGGGCGAGATTTGCTTCTTTTTATTGATAATATTTTTAGATTTACTCAGGCAGGCTCTGAAATGTCTGCGCTTTTAGGAAGAATGCCTAGTGCTGTAGGATATCAACCTACCCTAGCAACTGAAATGGGAAATTTACAAGAAAGAATCACATCAACAGAGAAAGGTTCCATCACCTCAGTGCAAGCTGTGTATGTACCTGCGGACGATTTGACAGACCCTGCGCCTGCTACTACATTTACACATCTTGATTCTACAGTAGTATTGAGTAGACCTTTATCTCAGCTAGGAATTTTTCCTGCAGTTGATCCACTTGATTCTAGTTCTACTGCACTTACTTCAGAAATTGTAGGACAAAAACACTATGAAACTGCTAGAGAAGTTCAAAAAGTACTACAAAGATACAAAGATTTACAAGACATCATTGCTATTTTGGGAATGGAAGAGCTTAGTGATGAAGATAAACTAATAGTATCTCGAGCTAGAAAGATTCAAAGATTTTTATCACAACCTATGTTTGTTGCAGAGCAATTTACTGGTCGTTCTGGGGTTTACTGCACCATTTCAGATACAGTTGAAGGATTTAAGCAAATTTTGGAAGGAAAACATGATGATAAACCAGAAGGAGCATTCTACATGAAAGGAACGATAGATCAAGTTGTAGAAGATTACAACAAAGAAAATTTTAATAAAAGTTAAATAGTATGGAAGTTAAAATAGTTACAATTGAAGGCATAGTATTTGAAAGTATGGAAGTTACTTCCATAACCATACCAACCACCTTAGGGAGTTGTGACGAGTACTAGAAGATCATCAACCACTGTTTGCAATTCTGGAACCAGGCGCAATCGAAATAACAACCAACGATAACAAAAACGAGATCCTTGCTGTTTCTAGGGGTATTTTAGAAGTCAGAAAAAGACAGCAAGATCAACATCCTTGCAGATACAGCCGAGAAAGCTGAAAGCATTGATGTTGAGAGAGCTATGGAAGCAATTAAAAGAGCTGAAGAATATCTCAAAACTCAAGATAATTTAGCAGATATTGATTTTGCTCAGATTCAAGCTAAATTAGCGAAAGGAGTTAGCAAGAATAGAAGTAGGTAAAAGATGGAGAAAAATAAAGTGATTTGGACAAAATGTCCGAATTAGAGCAATCGTTAAAACTTCTTTATAAAATTCAAACCTTAATTTAGTCCCCTTAAACTTAAAACAATTTTTCAAAAGTTTATATCTGATCCTAACAAAATTATTTAATAGTAGCTAATTTGTACGCTGTTGTGTATAATATACACACTTGTTGACTATATACACAAGTATGGTATAATTACTTTATGAATATACTATTTGCATTCACAATTGAAGATTATTTATCTAACCAAAACACCATTAACAAAATTAGGCGCTATCTTCTATCTCAAGGTAACAACCTAACAATTGACTGGGTAAATGTTGTTGAGAACAATCTTTCAAAATACACCAAATTTCAAATGAAAAGGCTTTTTAAAAAATCTATACAAGCTTTATCTGAAAGTAAAATTGTAATACTTGAAGCATCTACCCCTAGTTTTGAACTAACATCCATTGCATACAAAGCAATAGATCTCAAAAAACCAACACTTATTCTTAAAAAGAAGAAAGAAGATTTTGAAGCAAAAGAACCTGACTACATCACAATAAATAATCCTGATTACATTGAAACAAAGGAGTATTCAGATAGCTCACTTGAAAAAATTATTGATAACTTTATAAAAACTAACCTAAATGACCCTATCACTAGGTTTAATATACTCCTTGAACGAAAACAAAAAAACTATCTTGATTGGGCTGACAGGTTCTACAGAATGAGCAAATCCGAAATAATAAGAGAATTGATAAACAACAAAGCAGAAAATGACCCAAATTATCCACAAAACAAGTTTTAATGATACGTGAAACTTTAAACTTAGACAAAACGTAACAACAGGGTTTTATTGTGGAGAAGTTTGAGAATTTTTTCGTCTCCAATCCTCTATCTTTTTATGATCTCCACTCAAAAGTACATCTGGCACATTCCATTTTTCTCCTTGATCAGAAGACAAAGGTTGCAGGCCTGGTGTATTGAGGATATTCTTTAACAAATTTTTCTGAAAAGCTCTCATACTCCAAAGACTCTGGATTACCTAATACTCCTGGAATCAATCTGACAATAGAATCAACAACAACCATTGAAGCTAATTCTCCACCAGATAATACATACTTTCCAATACTTACTTCTTCGTCAACCAAATACTTACTCACCCTATAGTCTACTCCTTCATAATGTCCACAAATAAAAATTAAATGAGAATGATGATTTTGAATAATTGCAAAGCTTTCTTTTGATCCCATAGTACTCCTTGTGCCGAAGTTAAAATTACTCTACTTTCTTCTGTTTTTAATTCTTTAATAGCTCTGTAAATTGGCTCTAACATTAAAACCATACCTGCTCCACCACCGAAAGGCTTATCATCTACTCTATTATGCTTATTATTTGCCCATTTTCGCAGATCATGAATTTTTATATCTATCAATTTTTTTTGTTGAGCAATCTTAGGAATACTGTAATCAAAATAACTGAAAGCCTCCGGGAATATGGTCAGAATATCTATTTTCATAAGAAATTATACCATTTTTAAAGGTTTATAGTCTCTATGAAATTTTAACAAGCCTTGCATACTCAACCATCAAATCTTTTACCCCATGTACCGCCCCAAAATCAACTCGCACTATCTCATTGTCAATGTAAATAACCTCTCCTTTACCAAAATACTCGTGTGCAACTTTATCTCCCTCTTTTATATCAATTTGATTGTACTCTCCCCACGATCTATCCTCTACAAAATTTTGCTCAATTATAGATCCCTCTTTTTCAAGCAATTGAGAATCAATATCCATAATAAACCTCGAAACCGGATTCATTTGAGTAGCACCAAAATATAGCCTAGTTTTTGCATGAGTAAAAAAGAGTTTATGCTTTGCACGAGTTATTGCAACATAAGCAAGCCTTCTCTCTTCTTCTAAGTCTTTGATTTCAGCTATGGAGTTGACATGTGGAAACAAATTTTCTTCAACACCTGTAACAAAAACTACATCAAACTCTAACCCTTTAGAAGCATGTATAGTCATTAAGGTTACCTTATCCTCATTCAAATTATCTTGAGACTGCTCTATATCTTCAAGCAAAGAAACATCTTCCAAAAAACTACTCAAAGCACTAAAGCCTTCAATGTTATCATATACTTGAGCTACACTTAACAATTCTTTTAAGTTTTCGATCCTTGTTTCGTTTTCAATGCTTCCATCTTTTAAAAGTTTCAAATATCCACTTTTTTCAATTACATAATCAATAAACTCAGTTAATTTAAACTCTTTAATTTTTTGCGTAAAATCAAAAAGCAATGCTCCAAAATTTTTCAATTTTTGATCGGTTATCTCATTAAAATTATTTATTAATAACTCTCCAGCTGACACTTTTTTGAGTTTTGCAATTTTTCTTAATTCTTCAAAAGTTTTTGGTCCTATGCCTCGTTTGGGTGTAGATATAGCTCGCTCGAGACTGCTCTCATCTTTTGGGTTATAAATTGTTTTTAAATAAGAAAGAATATCTTTAATCTCTTTTCTATCATAAAACCTTATCCCTCCAACAATTTTGTAAGGAACTCCAGCCTTCAAAAAAGCCTCCTCCAATGAACGAGATTGTGCATTTGTCCTATACAAAACGGCAATATCACTCAGATTATAATCTTTTGATAACTCTAAAATTTTATCAATCACAAAATTAGCTTCATCCTTTTCATCAATTGCCGAATATAGCGTTATTGGCTCCCCTTCATGATTCTCAGTCCAAAGTTTCTTTTCTTTTCTAGAAGAATTTTTTGAAATAACTTCATATGCTGCCTGAAGAATTTTTTTAGTTGATCTATAATTTTGTTCTAATTTGATTACAGTTGCATCAGGATAATCTTTTTCAAAAGACAAAATATTGTGGATTGTAGCACCTCTAAATGCATAAATACTTTGATCATCATCTCCCACACAACAAATATTTCTGTGTTTTTGCGCTAATAATTTGATAAGTTTGTATTGCGCGTGATTGGTATCTTGATACTCATCAACGAGAATGTATCTGAATTTTTCTTGATATTTTTCTAAAATTTGGGGTTCTTTCTCAAATAATTTTACTGCCAAAAGTAATAAATCATCAAAATCAACAGCATTATTTTCTCTCAATATTTTTTGATAAAATGGATAAACTTCTGCAACCACCTGCTGAAAATAACCGCTTGCTAAATTCATATAAGTAACCTCATCTATCAATTCATTTTTGGCTGAAGATATAAAACTTCGAACCGCGCTTGGATTAAACTCTTTTGTTGATACATTGGCATCTTTCATTGCCTTCTTTACTGCAGATAATTGATCTTGAGTATCGTAAATTGAAAAATTTGAATTTAACCCAATAAGATTTGCATGTCTTCTCAAAAACTTAACACAAACTGAGTGAAAGGTGCCCATCCAAAATAAATTACCAAAATTTCTTATCTCCGACTTCTCTAAAAGCTGTTTGATTCTCTCTTTCATTTCATTCGCAGCTTTGTTTGTAAAAGTCAAAGCAAGTACATTGTCTGGTCCAGCCAATCCCGAATCTAGAATGTATGCAATTCTATAAGTTAATACTCTGGTTTTTCCCGATCCTGCTCCCGCCAAAATCAATAATGGTCCTTGAGTTGAGGTTACAGCTTTCTTTTGAGGAGGATTGAGATCCTGGATGTTTAACATAATTCTATAGTAGCATAAAGTTTGCCTATGTGCTTCGTATTAATATACAATTATTTATGAAATTTAAAACAATTTTTTTACAAATATTCCTTTTTTTTCTATTACTTTTTTCTCTAACCAGTAAGGTAAATGCTCAAGAACTTCAAATTAAAAATATAATAAATTATGAAGTTTCTCTTAATGGGCTAGAAATTTCACAAATAACGCAATTTTATACAAGTCAAAATATAATAATTCCAAAAAATTCGACTTATTCATTCACGATTCCGCTTTTTTTGAGTGAAGTGCAAAATCTTGATGAAAAAGCATTTTATGATTCTATTGAAGTAACAGATAATTTGGGCTCACAGTTAGATTTTACAGTTGAAAATTTAACATCCGAAGTAAAAATCAATGTCAAAATAAAAACTACAATTTCAAAAAACTCTAACTACACCATAAATCTCAAATATAAAATTCCAAACTATGTAATCAAGTCAGGAAGAGTCTTAGATGTTTATGTTCCTATAATTTCAAACTTTGAAAATGAAATTTTTGATAATCAGTTTTTTTATAAAATATTCATAGATAAAACTCTCGGAGACATAATCTCAACATCTATTCTTTTCCAAATTACAGAAGAAAAAACTTCATTCGTACTTGAGCCATATCAAAATTCAACTGGTCAACTTGCATACATTCAGATTGGAGAAAAACAAATCTACAAATTTACAATTAAACAAGAGTACCCAAAAACTTCAAAAAATCCCTATTTTTTCAATAAATTAACTCTTCCCTTGCCAAGAGACATTGAAGTTGGAAACATTAAACAAAGTGTATTTTACAGTAAGTTTAATATTGAACCAGATCAGTTTTTTCTAGATAAAGATGAGAATTTAATTGCAAGTTTTAAAGTACCATCAAATGAACAAGGCATAATAGAGATAGAAGGCTTTGTAATTCTTGAAAAAGCAAGAGATATTTCTACAAACTGGGGTAAATTGAATGACATTCCTCAATCTTTGAATAGTGCAACCACAAGCGTAGAATTTTGGGAAGCTAATGATCCAGAGATACAAAAAGCAGCAAAAACCATAACTTCGTCAGATGATATCTACGAAATAAGCAAAAAAACATACGAGTTTGTTGTAGATAAAATTGACTACAGTACAGTTAAAAAATATGGTTTAAATGAAAGACAAGGCGCTGTGGCTACACTCAAAGGAAGTGCTGCTGTATGCATGGAGTACTCTGATTTATTCATAGCTTTGATGAGGGCAAGAAAAATTCCTGCAAGAGGAGCTTTTGGATATGGTTACAATCCCATACTTCCTGAAAAAGATGTTCTCCATCAATGGGCTGACGTTTACGCTCCAGCTCTTAATTCGTGGATTCCTGTGGATACCACATGGGGAGAATACGGACGAGAAATAATTGGTGGTGATTTTAACCATGTTTATTTTTATGTTTCAACACAATCACCTAATACACCTTCACCTATTGCTGTGGAATATTTTGGGGCAATTGATGAAATAAAAGTACCAAAATTTGAAGTCATCCCGATTGAAAACTTTGATAGTGCAAATATTCAATCAACAGAAGAATTATTAACAAAATTTGATCAACCGAAGCCTTATTTTCACTATATTAAAAAAAGTTTTGCTACAATTGGTCAAAATTTCTTTGAAATTGTAGGACTCAATAATTACATTCAGCCAAAATATTCCTACACAGCTGGATTATTTTTACACGCTTCTTTATTCTTTGCTTTAATTTTAATATTTTTAAAAGTAATAACCTTACTTTTAAAGTTAATTTCTATTTCTAAAAAATTACTTTTAAAGTTAATTTAAAAAATGTATACTTTATAAAATGAGAAAGAAAAAACTGGTTAGGCCAAAACAATTTTTTAGCAAGCTTTATACATGGTCGTCTCTAGAAAGAGATTGGGAACCAAGAGGCAGAGCTTGGTATGTAATTTATTCTTTTTTCTTCACAACAATTATATTTTGCACAGTTATACTCGAACAATATTTTTTGACCTTGGCTGTAATATCTTTTGTGTTTTTGTGGTTTACCCATGCTTCTGTTAAACCTGATAAAGTAACCCATACCATAACTTCTCTTGGAATTAAAACTTTTGGGAAATTGTACAAATGGAACCAAATTAAACATTTTTGGATTTCAGAAAAAAATAATAAACTTTTTTTAAACTTAGAAATAGTGGACCCAAAAGTATCTAATGATATTGTTAGAACGCTATCTCTACTAATGAACCCTGAGGACGAAGAGAATGTTTTTTTTAATTTAATAAAATATGTTGATTATGGAGACAAAGAAGAAATCGGTTACAACATCTTTACAAACCTAATTCACGGGAAATATAAACCTATCACAAACTACATTGAAGAATGGGCATATACTCAAAGTGAATATCTAGAAAAACAAAAAGACTAAGCCCCTGTTGATCCAAAACCTCCTTGATCTCTTTCTGTATCGCTGAGGTCTTCACTTTCTAATATTTGAGGAACCAAAAAATTTACAAAAACAAATTGCGCAATTCTCTCTCCTTTGTTTATTACGACATCATTTTTCCCTAAGTTTCTTAAAGCAACCATACATTCACCTCTGTAATCGCAGTCAATCACTCCTACAGAATTTGGCATATCTAGTGTGTTCTTAAGAGCTAAGGAACTTCGCGGAAATATTAACCCGACAGTCCCTTCAGGAATTTCTATTGCAATTCCTGTTTTTAATAATTTTGTTTCGCCAGGTTTAATAACAGTTGTTTCCACACAAGAAATATCAAAACCAACTGAGCCTTTAGTTTTTCTTTCTGGCAAATTAGCATCTGGTGATAACTTTTTTACTTTTACAACCATTTAGATTAATTTAATATAAAAATATTTTAAATGTTCCAGACTGGACTCGAACCAGCAACCTTCACTTCCGCAAAGTGATGCTCTATCCAATTGAGCTACTGGAACACTATTAATATTATAGCATTTAACATTTATAATGATTTATGAATAAACTAAAAGATGTGTTTTATATTTATCCTTGGATACTCATAATTTTGGCAGGACCGATTATCCATAATTCTCAAAACTTACCTTTTGGTTGGGAATTACCAAAAGTTTATTTTGTTGTGGCTTTATGTTTGGTAATGTTACTTTTTTATATTTTTGACTCTTTGACTTCAAATTTTAAACTCTCCACTAAACATGCCTTTATTTTAATTTTGGTTTTATATTTAATTTTTGTAGGTTTTATAAACCAAAACCAAGAAACTATTTTGCTAGGTAGCAATTACCGAAAACAAGGCATTATAACCATATCGGTTATCTTAGTTACGTTAACCATAACTTCAAAATATCTATACATTTACCACAAAACTATTATTTGGACATTTATTATTTCAGGACTATTTCAAATTCCTTTTGTAATAGAAAATTTAAACTTCATTTTAAATTCTCAATCTCACTTTAGAAAACTATTAGATGGAATGTATGTTTTTGGGTCATTTGGTCAGTCAAATTTTTTTGCGGGGCACATGTTAATTGGAAGTTTGTTTTCATTTTATTTTGTTTTTTTCTATAAAGATTTAAAACTAAAAATCTTATCTATACTGACCCTTTTCATTTTATCGCTTTGTATAATTTTATCTTACTCAATTTGGGCTATTTTAGTCTTATTATTTGGTATGCTTGTAATATTTTTTTATCGCTACTTTAGAGAGTCAATGTACACAACAGCTGTAGCTTCACTTTTAATATTTTTTAGTTTTAATTTTGTATCGATCAATGAAAGCTTATTTAAAATTTTTATGAATTCACCACTTGGAGCAAGTTTTTATTCTAGGTTTGAGTACAGGAAAGCCTTTTTTGAGGTTTATTTAAACGATTTTAAACTCTTTTTATTTGGAAGTGGACCAGACACTCTTCACATTGTTTTAAAAGCGAATGATAAATTACCTGGAATAATTTTAGATAGAACACACGATTTTTTTCTCGATATTGCTTTTGTAGGAGGTTTTATTTTACTTGCTGTTTTTTGCTTATTTTGGCTAAAAGTTAGTTTGAAAATCAGTAAAGCTAGAAGAAATAATTTGATAGATGTTTGTTTCTTAATCGCTAATTTATGGATTTTACGAAGCTTAATACACACGAGTTCAATAATAAATTTGGTGGAATTTGGAATTTTAGTAGCAGTTTGTTCGCACTATGCCTTTACATCTTCTCCACCGTCTCAATACCCAAAAGATTCAAAGCATTTTGAATAACTATCGAAGTAGCATGAGTTAAAAGTAATCTAGTTTGCTTTGATTGTGCAGTTGGTGCATTAAGAATACTTAATTCGTTATAAAATGAATTGAATTTTTGTGCCAATTCAAAAACATACTCACAGATATAGTTTGGTGCCAAGTTTAGTGTAGCTTTAGCTACAATTTCAGGAAAACGCTCAATCCACCTTGCTAAATCTATTTCAAGATTATGAATAAACTTTGGATCAAAATCATTTTTTTGACCATTCAGCTTGACTTAAAACAGATCTAGCTCTGGTAAACGTGTACAGAATATACGGACCTGAATCACCTTCAAAATTAATAGTTGTCTCATAATCAAAAACCATATCTTGAGTTCTATTAACTTTCAGTAAGCTATATTTCAATGCGCCTATAGCTATTTTTTCTGTTATTAAATCAGCTTCTTCTTCACTAAAATTTGATTTTAAGTGCTTTTTCAGATCTTTTTTTGACTGCTCAATCAAATCTTCCATGTACAATACATTACCTTTTCGAGAAGACATTTTTATTGGACCTTTCTCTCCTTTAAGCAAAATAAATCCATACGGAATGTGGTGAAAATCTTCAAATTTTCCAAAACCAAGTTGAGAACAAACGGCAAACATTTGTTTCATGGCTAATGACTGTTCTGGACCAATAACCCAATTCATTTCATCAGGATCAAAAGTTTTGCGCTTCAAGTATGTAAGAGCAATATCTTGAGTAATATACAGAGATGTGCCATCTCTTTTCATTAAAATAGTATCTGGCAAACCAAACTCTTCTTTTAAATTTGAAACAATTGCCCCGTCTTCTAGTTTTATAAAAATTCCTTTTCTTACTCCTTCTTCTACAAATTGTTTACCCATTTTATAAATTTCGTGCTCGTTCCATATTTTGTCAAACTTCCAACCTCCCACTCTTTTGAGAATATATTCATACTCATCCCATACCCATTTTTGAGTAATTCTCCAGAGTTCCCAAACTTTTTCATCTTCTGCCTCCCAATCTCTTACTAATTGTTCCATCTCTTCTTTTGCTTTTGCATTCTGCTCATATTCATTGCTTCCCAAGTTATAAAATTTTGCTATAAATCTTCCAGAATTTTTATTTGACTCGGGAACCATCCATTCATCTTTGTTTTCATACCAATATCTAATATCAAAATCAAAGAATTTTCCATCTTTTCGACCAAAAGTTAAATATCCCCACATCATTTTAGAAATAGCTATTCCACGATTGTTATTAATACAATCTCTAAAAACTAACGCTCCCATAGCTTCAAACAAATATGAAATGGATAAACCAGTAACCGTATTTTTAAAATGTCCAATGTGGTAAGCTTTGGTGGGATTAGGTGATGTGTGCTCAATTAAAATTTTCTTGCCTTTTAATTTGTCAGATTTACCAAAATTAGAGTCTACGTTCTTGAGAGTATTATACAAACTTTCATTAGATAAATAAAAATTAATAAAACCAGGAGAAGCAACCTCTACTCTTTTAAACTTCTCATTTTTATCTAACACACTAACTAATTTTTCTGCCAAAACTTGAGGTGGCAACTTTAATTGTGATGCAAACTTTAGTGCACAATTAGAAGAATAATCACCATGATTAAAATCTTTTGGACGCTCAATCTCTATGTTTTCAAGTTTAACATCAATATCAAACGCATTTTTAAACGCTAACACCAAACTACTTTTGATAAAATTTTCTTTATCACTCATAGAATTCTATCACCTTAAAATCTATAAGTTTTACTATACTATCTTTTTTTACACTATCTCCGTAAAACTTTCTAAATTCTTCCAAAGAACCTGTTTCAAAGTCTGAACTTTTTAAATCTTTTTTTGTAAGTTCAGAAATTCTTTTCTCAGCAACTTGTAATATTATTGCTTCACCTACTTCCTCGACACCTTGTCCATCCCTTACTGCTAAAATTACTCTTTCATTTTTGACAAATTCTTTATCATCTTTTAACCTCAAAGTTCTTTTTAAGTTTTTTCTTTTGATTTTTTCATAATTTTCAAGAGAAAATTTAATCATTTTTAATTCATATTTCTGTAAATTTTCCGACAAAATCTTCAAAGCAGCTTCATGTTCACTATATGGAAATTCCTCCTTGTTGATAGCTAAACTCACCTCATGCCCTTTACCTTCAAGCAAAACCACATCCCCTTCCTGCGCCAATTTAATCGCAAAATCTATAGCATCGTAACGGTTTTGCAAAGACTGTTCATCAAAAGAATAAACTACATTTTTTTCATCTTTTGGAACCTCTTTTACTATAAAACTTTTATATTCATCGCTTGTAGCAAACCTTTTCTTCAATGTCATTCCGCTTTGCTTAGCCCCCTCAACAATTCTATTATTTATATCATAAACTTTCTCTGTTCTTGGATCATCGATAGTCGCTATAACAATATCGGCAATTTTACCAGCGACTTCGCCCATGGTGTATCTCTTTTCCTTATCTCTGAGACCTGCTGAACTAAAGACGGTTATTAACTTACCACCCTCTCTCAACTAAATTTTTGGCATTCATTAAAGCGTTTTCTAATGAATCAGTATTGTGAGCAAAGTCAATAATTACAACAAAAGGATCTTCCTGAATAACATCCATCCTCCCTTTAATCCCTTTGAAAGAATTTAGAGCCTGGGAGATGGTGTTGATATCAATTCCCATAACCTCGCCTAGCGTTATGCTCGCCAAAAGATTTTCCACATTGTATTCACCAATGATGGGTATATCAAAATTTCTACCCTTATATTTAAACTTCAAACCGTATTTTGAAGCTTCTAACTCGCTTATTTCACGCTTTAGAATATGAAACAACTAGATCCTCTTTACCACAATCTTTGGCATACTTACCCAAAAAATTATAAGAGTCGTCATCTCTATTTAAAATCACCCTTCCATTAGGTCTTAATAAATCTATCAGTCTAGCTTTTGCTCTTGCATAATTTTCCCAAGTTTTATGCCAATCTAAATGATCTCTGGTTATATTAGTAAATACAGCGTAATCAAATTTAATTGGATAAATTCTTCTCTGGGCAAGAGCTTGAGATGATGTTTCTATAACCACATATTCAGCGCCTTTTTGTGCAATAACTTTGAGTAGTTTTTGTAAATTTATTGGATTAGGTGTAGTTACATGTAATCCCGTGTCTACACTTACATCTCCAACTCTTGCTCCAACTGTTGAAATTACACCGGTTTTGAAGCCTGAATTATCAAGCATGTGATAAATCATATTGGCTGTTGTTGACTTTCCAGAAGTTCCTGTAACACCAATTATTTTTAATTTCTTGGAAGGGTTTCGGTAAATTATTGCCCCCAAAGCACCACGCAACATTCTCCAATAGATTTTTAACCCTTCAGGAAAAATTGACGTCATAGTGCTTTTTTATAATATCTAGAATATCTTCGTGGATAGCTTGTATGCTTCTGTTACCATCTACTCTAAAAAGTATCCCTCTTTTTTCATAAATTTCAAGTATGGGGCTAATGTTTTTTTCAAACTCTTTGATTCTATTTTCTATAATTTCCACCTCATCATCACTTCTGCCCCTGGCTATTAATCTCTTAAATACTTCTTCCCGACTTACGTCAAGAATAATCACCATTTCCAAAGGCCTTTGTAATTTTTCAAGCTCATTATCAAGTAGTGCAACTTGACTAGAAGTTCTCACCGCGCCAGACAAAAAAATATGTTTATAGGTTATTTTTTTTAAATGATTTCCTAAAATTTCGTACACTAATTCATCAGGAACCCAAAGCCCTTTGTCCAAATAGCTTTTTATTTTATTTGCCAATTCTCCTTCCCCTGATTTTGCTACTTGTCTTAGAATTTCACCTGTGGAGATTACAGTAGCATTACCCAGTTTTTCGGCAAGCAATTCTGCTTGTGTATCCTTTCCACTTCCAGATAAGCCTAAAAAAAGAATAGTCATCAACTAATTATAACATCATAGAAAACAATAGTGTATCCCAATACTACCATTACAATACTCAATTTGTATAAAAAGTTAACCAGCTTTTTTTCAAACAATGTTTCATATGTTCCTAGAGAATGTTTTAAAAAAAGGCCTATTATAATGCCTGTCAAAAAACCTCCAATGTGAGCCAAATTATTGACATTTAACCCTGGTATTAATCCGATTGATAGTGACATTAGCGCAACAAACAAAACATTTTGAAAATTTATTGGCAAATTATAACCATACCGATACTTTTTCAAGCTTCCGCCAACTAACAAGCCAACCAATGCAAAAATAGCGCCACTTGCCCCAATCGTACTTACATCCTCTTTTATTATCAATGAATAATACACAAAAGTCATTAAACTTCCACCCAATCCACCTATTACGTAAGTTAAGAATAATTTTTTACCATCATATAAGTTATAAACTATTTCCCCGACTTTAAATAATGAATACATGTTTATTAAAATGTGCAAAATATTGATATGTAGAAAAATAGAAGTAATTAAAGTTCCTAAGCTATTTATACTCCCGTTATTTATTTCTAATACACCAATTAATGTTCTGCTATCTAAATCATAATCTATGGACTGTGGACCTAAAGTTATCAAAACTAGATAAACGAGTACAAAAACAAACAAGTTAATGTAAATCAAAACATTCAAACTATTTAAAGAAAAATTAAGCTTCATATGTAAATTATATCTTAAAGATGAGAATGTATCCAATTAGTAATCCACTCTCTTTTTTCAGAAAAGTGATGAAATAAGGGTTTACGTTCCCTGTGGAGTTCCTCAAGAAAAAATTCTTTTTCTTTTAGTAATTTTTTGTGTTTCAAATAGTTTGCTGGAAATTTAATTTTGTATTTTGGATTAGGCACAATCTCAACTCTTGCATTTTTTGAAATTAAGTAAAACGCTAGTCCACGCTCTTTCTGTATACTCGTATAGTCTAAGCTGTTTTTTACTTTTACATCTAATTTTTGAAAAAACAACAGGCTTAGAAGAAGTATTTACAAAAGTATAATAATAACCAGTAGGAATTACCATTTGTTCACCCAGCATCAAGATCTACTATGTATACTTTTTCAACTTCAACATCTACCCAAAAATCTTCTTCGTCAGATTCCAAATTTTTTTGAAGAATCACAGTTAAAGTACCACTCAAAACTTCCACTACGCAATCGTATTTACCATCGGAAGGATCTTCATAAAAAATATGAGTTTTTACATACTCTATACCCAACAATCCATAAGGAATTACAAAAATATCGTATCTGTATTTGAAGCTCCCTCTAAAGTCATGACTCAGAACATCAGAATAGTGCCTATAAACTTTTTCAGGATATTTTACAGATTTATTTAATAAAACAGGATTAATTTCATCAATGGAAACATGAATTTCAGAGTTGCATCTAATCGCTTCACCCAACTCAATGCAAAGTGTCTCTTCGTTAAACTTGATCGGGATACCACTTATTTCAGTCAGGTCTACCATTTGTAATTATATTATTCTAAAGTTAGATTAATTATATTTTAACAACGATATTTTGTCAAATTCCTCAAATAAAACCAAGCTTAGTTTTATTTTTATATAAGCTTTTACGACGTAATGTTAAAAACATTTGAACAATTTGTACAAATTATTCCTTTAATTTTCTTAGCTTTTCCCAAAGTTCTTTTTCTTCTTTATCTAATTTTGTAGGTATTTCAACAATGAGTCTTACGTATTGATCACCATAACCTCCTCCTCTGAATCTTGGAGCACCTTTTCCTTTAAGTTTTAAAACTTTTTCTGATTGTACACCTGGAGGAACTTTCATTTTTACATCACCTTGAACAGTAGGTACCTCTACAATTCCACCTAAAACTGCGGTATAGACTGGTATTTTCTTATCAACATAAATATCATCTCCTCTTCTTTCAAAAATTTCGCTTGGCTCAACCTCTATATTAACAAACAAATCACCACTCTCAGAACCTAAAGGTCCTACATCTCCTCTACCTTCAAACCTCAATGTTACCCCATCAGGAATTCCTGCTGGTATTTTAACAGTTAAGCTATCTTCAGTTAAAACTCTTCCTGTTGCACCACACTTGCCACAAGGTTTATCAGGAATTTGCCCGCTTCCTTCACATACTTCACAAGTGGAAACCATTTGCATAGATCCAAATATTGTTTTTTGAATTTTTACACTTCTTCCAGACCCATTACAATTTGAGCAAGATTTTGTTTTTTTGTTGGTAGAACCGCTTCCATTGCAACCACCACAAGTTTTATATCTTTTATATTTGATTGTCTTTTCACAACCAAAAACAGCATCTTCAAAACTAATTGATATACTTACTTCTAGATCTCTACCACGATGGGATTTTGCTTTGAAATTAGAATTACCAAAACCTGCAAAACTTCCTCCAAACATACCTTGTAACAAATCATCCAAACTTCCACCAAAACCTCCAAATGCCTCAGAAAAGTCGCCCCAAGACGCTTCGCTTGAAAAACCTCCTCCACTAAAACCTTTGGTTCCAGCAAAGCCATACTGATCATATGCTGACCTTTTTTGATCATCACTTAAAACATCGTAAGCTTCCTGAATTTCTTTGAATTTTTCTTCTGCATCGGCTGATTTATTTTTATCTGGGTGATATTGCTTAGCTAACTTTCTATAAGCTTTTTTAATCTCTTGCTTAGTAGCGTTTTTACTTACCCCCAATACTTCGTAATAATCTCGCTTTGCCATATCTTCTTTAAATAATAACCATTAGATTATATCATATCTAGCAGATCAAGCTTGAGAATGCCAATTGAGATAATATAGATTTTATGTTAAATTTAATTATTACTTATTATTTTTTAAATTTATGCAAAGTTTAAGAAATTTAATATTGCTTCTCGTAATAGTTTCTATATCGGCAACCGGAGGTTACTTTTTATACACCGAAATTTTAAAAGAAAAAGACACCACGGAGGAAGTAGAAAATAATGAAGTTACAGAACAACAAAATATAGTTGAGGTTTTACTTAATGAAAATTTATCAACTTTGGTTACAGCAATAGATAAAGCTGAATTAAGGTCCACTTTAGAAACTGGAGAATATACGGTTTTTGCACCAACAAATGAAGCTTTTTCAACCTTAGGTGATACATTAGATAATTTATTGAAAGATGAAAATAAAGAAAGCTTACAAGATGTGCTCAAATACCATGTTGTCATGGGCAAAGTAAGAGCTGAAGATTTAAAAAACAATCAAAGCATCGAAACTTTATCTGGTGGAAAACTAACAGTTTTAATCGAAAATGATAATGTGTATTTGCAAGACGAATCTGGTCAAAAAGTAATGGTAGTTAAGGTAGATTTAGAAGCGGAAAATGGAGTGGTTCACGTAATTGATAGAGTGTTATTGAAATAATTGTTAGTTAGAGAGATGTAGTTTTGTGAATTATGGTAGCGGTGAGATTAATCCCAATCCTGAACGTAAAGAGGGCTCTATTGAAATAGAGATAGACCATTTTATAAACTTAATTGGAAGCCATGAGCTGGACATTAATAGTTTAGTTGAAGAATGGATAGATCAACACGCATCTAAACAATCCGAATTGTTAGGTAATGTTAAGGGTGATGAAGTGAATACTACACTTTTAAAAGTGTATCCCAACCTAACCAAAATTTTTACAGATTTTGAAGCATTTTTAATTGATTTTTTAACCGCAATTAAAAAAAAGGTTATTGAATTTAGGAGCAAAAAAAATGAAAACACGCAAGAATCAAGCATGGAAGAGGCTCAATATACTCAATACATGTTTACAGCATTACAAAATGATACAGAATTTATTACAGAACTTTTAAATGTTTTTATCAATCACCTTCACACTCAAGAAAATATTAACGATAGTAACATAGAAATTTCTAGAAAAGTTAGGGTATTTTTAGATTCTGCTAATCACGATTATAATATTGATTCTGCTCAACCGAATCACATGGACTTAAGTTATGATTTGTAAAAGACCTGAATTCCTTTTTTTATTTTCTTAAAGAAAAGGGATACTTAAATATAACTACCATCTAATAATTAACTTAGCAATAACTGTATTTATCAGACCAACATATTCTTGTTACAAAAGTGGAAACCAAGAAGAACAATGATAAATTTTTGTCGTGCAAAACTCCATTTAGTTTACAAAAAATTTCCACCAATTATTAAGCGATTTATACACTGCTACTTTCCTTAATAACAAAAAATCAATTGTTGTCAGTTATTGTCCAACCTACTCTATGAGCTAATTGTATAACTCGTTCTTTTTGATCTTCAGCTTTTCTTACATAATTTTCATAACCTTTCATGTTTGCAAATGGTTAATTATTTTGTTGAAAAATCCATACAGTCTTTGTAATGCTCCCCCTAAAAGAATAGAATTTTCTTTACAATGAACTAATTGTTCTAAGTTTTGATTTATATAATTTTCAATTGAATCTAAATTTTTTGTTATCATTAAAATTGTGAGACCCCAATCAACTACATTTTCATATTCATCCTTAAAATCTATTACCGTATATGCCAATAATTTTCCAATCAATCTTTCAATACTATCAGGGGTTAAATTGGTAGGTTCTTCTAACATAAACAAATTATACCAAATTAAACATGATTTGTTTTCGTGATAAAATAAAGTATGGGTAGAAGAAGAAAGAAAAAACAAATCACTTACGATAGCAAAGAAACCTATACATTTGTTGGGATAATGTTAATTTTACTTGCCTTGTTCTTTTTTGTTTCAATTTTTGCAGTATCAGAAAATCAATCTAACCTCTTCATTAGAACTAGGAATATTTTCGGTAGCTCTACCATCATAACGTCAGATATTTCTGTTTTTTCTGGGACTATCTTTTTTGAATGTAAAAATTTCTCTCACCAAACCCATAAGCTTATTTGCTCAGTTTTTGTTAGTCTGGATAATACCCGCACTGCTAACATCCTTTTCAAAAACCCCTGCGGAACTATCAAGAGCAACGGGAAAAGGAGATATTGGAGGCGAAGTTGGTTTTTTCTTAATTAAAGATTTTTTTGGCGATACGATACCTACTCAACCGGCAACAAAACTAATACTGATTTTTGCATTAATTTTTTTATTGCCACTTGCCCTTGCAATACCAAGCGCTAAAATATTTTCTTTCTTTCAAAAAGCATTTAGGTTTATTGGTCGAGCTTCCGGCTTAATTCTTACAGAAGAAGAAAAGGTAGAGCTAAGAAAACTTAAAGAACAAAAAAGAAACAAAGGAATAACAATAGACAATGCAAATGAAAAACCCAAAACTTTTGGCGATTTTAATAAAATTATTAAAAATGTAAAAGAAAAAGAAGTTATTAATAATAAAATAGAACAAACCACAAACAAAAAACGAGGAAGTAAAAACTCAAGCGGAGGTTATAACAAAAAAATCTTCAGACTTATCCAAGTGTAGAAATAAAAGAAGCACAAATTGGCGATGAAGGTTTGGTTCAACCTGAATTAAAGTATCCTAATTGGAAATTACCTCCATTAAACCTACTTATACCCTACAAAAAAACTAAATCCAAAGAAATAGCAATAGAACAAAACGCCAAAATTATTGAACAAATTTTAGAAAGCTTCAACATAAATGCCAAAGTTGAAGACGCTTTCATTGGACCTTCTGTGGTTCAATACGCCCTAAATATACCTCTGGGAATAAAGGTATCGAGAGTCGCAACATTATCTGAAAATCTTGCTTTGGCGCTGAGGAGTAGATTCTAAATCAATTAGAATAGAATCTATTCCTGAAACATCTTACCTTGGAATAGAAGTTCCGAGGAGTCAAAGAGATATAGTGAGAATTAAAGAGATCATGGAAGCAACACAAATGCAAGGAAGTAATTTTGTGTTACCTGTGCCAATTGGAAAAGGTATAGATGGAAGTCCATTAATTGCAGGAATAGAGAAAATGCCTCACTTATTAATTGCTGGAGCAACAGGTTCTGGTAAATCAGTTCTTACAAATACTTTTATTAGCAGTTTGTTAATGAATAAATCACCTGATGAACTAAGACTCATTTTGGTGGATCCAAAACAGGTTGAATTATCAGATTACAATGGTATACCTCATTTGCTTACTCCTGTGATTACTGATATGTCTGAAGTTTTAAATGCTCTAAAATGGGCTGTTTCAGGGGAGATGGAAAGGAGGTATTCAATTCTAGCTAAAGAGCAAGTGCGAAACATTTCGGCTTACAATAAGAAAAAGGGTTTTGCAGCTATGCCATATATTGTTATAGTTATAGATGAAATGGCCGATATGATGATGACTTCTAACCGTGGTGAAACAGAAACAGCCATAGTTAGACTTGCTCAACTTGCTAGAGCTGTTGGTATACATTTAATTTTAGCAACACAAAGACCATCGGTTAATGTGATCACAGGATTAATTAAAGCAAATATTCCAGGAAGAGTCGGTATGAGTGTAACTAGCAGCACAGACTCAAGAGTAATTCTAGATCATATTGGCGCCGAAAGCTTGATGGGAAATGGTGACCTTTTGTATAAAGCACCAGACAAAACAAGAGCTATCAGATTGCAAGGCCCCTACATTGAACAAGAAGAAGTTATAAGAATTGTTGACTTTATAAAATCTCAAGCGCCAGAAGTTGAATATTTGCCAGAAATACTAGAAAAACAAATGTCTGAAGAAGAAGCTGTAAATGAAGCACTAAGTGACATTTCGGGCGATTCATTAGTTGAACAAGCTATTCGTATTGTAGTTGCAAGCAAAAAAGGGTCAGCTTCGTACCTGCAAAGACGATTAAACATAGGTTTCAATAGAGCAGCAAGACTACTTGATGAACTTGAAGAAGCAGGAGTAGTTGGGCCAGCTAATGGTCCTAAACCAAGAGAAGTATTGATAGACGACGCAGATAGTTTTATTGCTCAACTTAAAGCAGGTAATTAATTTTTATTTTAAAAAGTATGATAATTTCACATATTTTTTATATTGGTATAACTTTTGGGCTAGGTATTTTGACTGGATGGAGCACCTATTGGAGTTACATCAAAATTAGATCTTTCATTTCAAGAAAGAAAAATAATCTTGCCACAGAAAATTAATCCAAAATATGATTCTTTAAGTTTTGTGGAATAAGATAACTACTTGGAAGCGGTTCAAGACTAATTCTTACAGTTTCTCTAGTTTCATCAAAATAAATTGAGTAAATTTCCCATGCAACAGCCCCTAGCATGGTTACGACCAGCACAATAATTAAAAAAAGCCATTGTTTATTTAAATTTTGACTCATAAATTTAAAAACCTTTTTGTGTCCAATAAAATTCTACTCTAATTGTAGCATTAAATTCAGAAGTATTAGGTAAACCTCTGTAGTCTTTAGAAATTTCCAAATTTACGATGTTATAAATTCTTTTAGATCTTTCAACATCCTCTATTAAATCTAAAATATTACGTCGAGATCCTGCAACATTTATTGATGCATATTGATACTTAACGACATCCCTAGTTTTGAATTCTCTCTGAAGAGGAATTTCCCTTTGTACCTGACTAAAACTTATCGACTTGAGTTCTATGTCTCTTTGTTTGGTGAAATTTACAAAATCCTCAATCACAGAACTTTGATCCATTTTTTCTGGAAAAATATCATTAAAAGTAGATAATATTGTGAACTCATTCTCCTCTTGATTTATAAAATTTTTAAACTGCTCTATCACCGCTTGTAATGTTTTCGTTGCTTCATCACGTTTTTTATTTTGATCTATCTGAAAAACAATTGCACTATATGCAGGTAAAATTCCCACCAAAAAAACTAAAACTACAAGTGAAAGTGTAACTGCAGTTACAAAATAACTTTTTTGTTTGCTGCTTTGGAGATATTTATTTAAATCAAAATTTCTTCTTTGACTCATATATCTTGTCTAGTTAAAAAATCTTCTGAAATCGTTGCTTCAAGCGAGTATGAACCCAAACCGGCCAGAGAATCATCTTCCTCAATTATTAAAGTTATCTCAGAGTCCACAAACGTTGGGGAATTATCTATCAAATTTTCAATAGACCTGAGCGTATCTAGCTCAATTTGACCTGAAATCATCAGCCTATTTGCTTGAATACTGACATTAACATCTGCAACTTGATTTGGTATGTATGAATATATTTCTTCTAAAACTGTAGCTAAATTTGAACTACCATTCCAAAGCTTTACGTAATCGCTTGATCTAGCTTGAATCTCAGAATACCGAGATAGCCTTGCGTTCGCTACTCCATTCTCATCTACATACAAACGAGCTTGAGCAGTGAAAGAATTGATAGTTTCAATTTTGCTTTTCGCTTGAGTATCAACAATAACTTTTGAAAAAAATGCAATCGCTATAAATACTTCAGCCAGCATCATAACTATTTTTGCTCTAGTTAAAATCCAATCATAAATCTTGTCCCATACAGTTTTTGGGGGTTCAACTGGTTTAAGTAAATTAAAAATATGTCGTTTTTTTTGCTTGCTCATAATTTTGTTTTACAATAGTATAAACTATTTATAATAAATTTTTTAGTTTATGTTCCGAAAAAATTATAAGTTTAGTTATCTGGGAAAAGAAATTCACATCACAACCAACAAAAAACTAACAAAAGAAACAACTAAAAATATAGAAGAGTTAATTGCTTATTTTATAGAAGAAATTACAATTAAAAATATAACTAGCTCTTTTGAAAGGTTCAATAATGCACCCATCAATTTCCCAATTAAAATTTATACTATCTTCATTGATTATATTGCAAAGGTTTACACTACACTGTTTGAGTTAGATTTGCTTAATTTAGCTTTTGATTTAGATAAAAAAGTACCATTTGAAGAAATGGTTTTTTATGACTTAAACGCTAGTCAAATCATCAAAAAACAAAAATTAACAATGAAAAGAAAACTTCTTGCCACACCTGCTCTTTTAACCATGATCTCTCACATAATCGACCTAGACATTGAAAATATAAAATATGAAATTATTTACGAAAATAAAAAAATAATAAAAACTAAACAAATAATGGCTTCAATTGATCAAAGTTATGATTTTGAGTTTTATGGTTTTACAATGAAAAACAAGAAAAAATACAGAAAAGAATTAACACTAGTTAACCCAAATTTATGTTTGTTAGAAGCGTTCACTTTTAAATTTGTAAATAATGAAGAAGAACTTAAAAAATTACTTCATGAATATGAAATAGAAATTTTCAAGGAACAGGATCATGACCTCCCCTAAACAATGGATTACATCTCAAAAACCTTTTTATTCCTAACCAAGTACCTCTCAAAACACCATATTTTTCTATTGCCGTAACAGTATATTCAGAGCAAGTAGGATGAAACCTACAAACACCTATATTTAATCCTTTTGCCCAAAAAGAGTGATCCAGTGAAAAGAAAAATTGATAAAATTTTATAATTAAAATTAATATTTTCTTCATAATTCTTCATCAGTCATGCTTGATTCATTTATTGCTGATATTATTTTAGATATTTGAGCATGGAATCCATCTTGAATCATGGTTTTACTTTTTATTTTATCAACTGCATGCATTACCGTGGTGTGATCTTTTCTATTTAGAAACCTCGCAATATCTTCCAGTTTATAATCGAATTCTTCCCTTAAAATGTACATAGCAACCTGACGAGCTAATGCAACATCTTTTGTTCGTTTAGGGCCCTTTAATTCCTTTACACTGACATTAAACTCTTTTGCAACTTCTTTCAATACAGTTGATATTTTAATTGAATTTCTCTTTGATTGCGAATCTATATTCAAAGTATGAGCTATTTCCTCCAAAGTTAGGTGGCCATTTGGTTTCATTTGATTAAATAAGGCTACTTTTTGTATAGCACCCTCTAAGGCTCTAACATTATCTGTAATTGATCTAGCAATGAATTCTAAGGCTTGTTTACTAATATCAAAACCACTACTCTCTGCTTTTTGTTGCGCAATCGCCAATCTCATCTCAAAATCAGGTTTTGCGATTTCTACTACCATTCCTCCTTGCATTCTGGATCTCAATCTAGATTCTAAATTTTTTATATCATCAGGTTTTCTATCCGCAATCATAATAATTTGCTTACCTGCATTATAAAGTTCGTTGAAAGTATTAAAAAACTCTTCTTGAGTAGCCACCCATTTAGAGATTAACTGCATATCATCGATTATTAAAATGTCTAGTGGCCTGTAAATTGCTCTAAATTTTTCTTGTTGGCGAGTCTTGATTGCCTTTACCATGTCGTTTAAAAAACCCTCAGATGGAGTATATTTTATTTTTTTTGCTATGTTTCTTTCTAAAACTGCTCTGCCTATTGCTTGGGCTAGATGGGTCTTACCTACACCCGTTGGGCCATAAATAAACAATGGATTATAAATTGCTCCCAAATTATCTACAACAGCCAATGCTGCGGCATGAGCAATACGATTGGGATTACCGACTATGAAGTTAGAAAAAGAATACTTGGTATTAAGCCCCGCTTTATTAATCTCATCAATTACAGAATTTAAAACACCATGCTGTGTAGCTAACAATGGAGCTTCTTCGTAATCAAATTCTTTTTCTAATTCTTTTATGTTAGTATCTTGATAAACATGAAATTCTGGTTTTAACTCTTCACCGTAAACATAACTAATGGTATCTTTTATTAATTTTTCATGCTTTGCTTTGAGCCATTCAGCTGTATAAGGATTTATTACGCCAATCACTGCTTTATTTCCCTGTAAATCTATCAACTTAGTATCTTGAAAAAATGTTTTAAATTGGGCTGGAGCATCGAGTTTAATTTCTATTTGAGCAAGAACTGTTTTCCAAAGCTGATTTTTATCTTTAATATTCATTGGCATACGAAATAATCTAAAAATTACTTACAAACGAGGAAGTTAAGTTATATTACAAAAATGTGGATAACAGTTAAATACCCTATAATAATATTTTTAAATGTGGCTTAGCAATTTATTTTACTAGTAATAAAATTCGCACACAAAAATTTTAAGTTTAACAAAGTTATACACATTAAATTTTAGTGGATAATAAAAATATTTTTAAAAATCACCAGATTTCCTATAAAATTTATCAACATGAGTTATCCACAATATTTTTTTAGAAAAATTTCTTTAAATAAAATACAAAACAAAGTAAAAATCTGTTATTATACACATATAAACAAGTACTACTTACTTAATACTTCTATTTATTAATTAATAGTGATGAAAGCAAAAATAAATCAAAAAAAATTTGGAATGGCTTTGAGTTATGCAGCTAGATCTGTTAGCTCAAAACCTAATATTCCAGTTTTATCAAACGTGCTTTTGGAAGTTAAAGATTCGGGAATAAATATTTCGGCAACCAATCTTGATATGGGGATAAATATGTGGATACCTTGCAATGTTGAAGAGGAAGGATCAACCACAGTTTCTGCAAGATTCATTGCAGATTTTATATCCGCATCGAGTGGTGAAAATGTAGAGATAGAATTAAAGGGAAACATGTTGCATGTAAAAACGAATTCTAGCGAAGCTGACTTTTTAACTATAGACAGTAGCGAGTTTCCTGTTTTACCTGAAGTTAAGGGTGAACCTTTATTTACCATCAACAAACATGATCTATTGATATCAATGAACAAAGTATTGTTTGCATGCTCTACAGATTTGTCTGTTGGAAAAATCCAATTAACTGGATGTCTTTTTAATATTGATAAAAATGCTCAAGAAATTGAATTTGTGGGCTTAGATAGTTTTAGGTTATCGCTTAGAAAATCGAAAATAGAAAACCTTTCAATTAACGATGAAAATTTAGAAATAATTGTACCTGCAAGATTTTTACAAGAATTAAGTAAGGTTCTTTCAGATCATGAAAATGTTGAAAAATTAGATGTATTTTTGAGTGAGAATAAATCTCAGATAATTTTTGTTTTTGATGATATCAGCTTTAGTATTAGGCTTTTAGAAGGTCCTTATCCTGATTACAAAAGAATTCTTCCCGATGATCATGTTTTTAGCTTTGAAGTAGAAAAATCAGAGTTGGATGCTGCAATAAAAATAGTTAACACTTTTGCTAGAATTAACATTGGAAATAAAACATTGATGGATGTAAATATTGAAAAATCAGAAATTAGTTTAATTGCTAATGTTGCAGAAGTTGGAAACAATGTAACTACTGTTGCTATACAAAAAGCAGAAGGTCCTAGTGATTTAAACACAGCATACAACCTTCGATATCTTCAAGATTTGGTAAACCATGTTACAGGTAAATTCATCATTTTTGAGAGCAAGGGAGCTTTAGCAGCTTCTGTGTTTAAAGATACAGCAGATAAAAACTTTTTACACTTAATAATGCCTTTGAGAAGAGAGTAATTAATATTTTGTGATAAAATTTTGAAGTTTAATATTATTTTGTGGAACAAGAAAGAAGCTTTCTTCAATCAAAACTTTGGGCAGATTTTAAATCTTTGGTTGGTAACAAAGTTGTTAATGTAAATGGGTTATATATTTATATCAAAAAACTCAACAAGTATTGTTACTATAGGATATTTACCTAGGGTTAAGATAGACAATATTTTAAATGAAGATTTAATAAAATATTGTAAAAATAATAAGATTGCTTACTTGAGGGTAGATCCGATAGATTCAAAAAATAAATATTCAAATTTTAAAGAAATCACTAACAAATTCAAACACTATGGGTTAAATATTAAAAAATCTGAACCAATTCAACTTCCCAAAACAGTGATTATTAATCTAGAAAAATCCGAAAATGATTTATTAAAGCAAATGAAACATAAGCATAGGTACAACATTAAATTAGCAGAGAAAAAAGGTGTGCAAGTTAAAATAGCGGAGAGTGAAAAAGCTTTTAATGAATTTTTGAATCTTTATCAAGAAACTGTAAAAAGACAAAAATACACTGGTAGAAGTAGCGATTATATTTCAAAACTTTATTTTTTAGGTTTAAAAAACAACTCTGTTAAAATAGCTACAGCTTATTATAAATCAAAGCCTCTTGCATCGTGGTTTTTGTTGTTAGATGGGGATTATGTAAATTATCTTTATGGAGGTAGTAGTGAGGAACACAGAAACCTTATGCCAGCTTATAAATTGTTGTGGGAGTGCATTTTGTGGGCTAAAAATAAAGGCTTTAAATACTTTGATTTATATGGTTTGAAAAATGATGAACATAGCGGATTTACACGATTTAAATTAGGTTTTGTAGAAAAAGATAATTCACAAATAATAGAATATGTAGATACATTTGATATTGTCTTTAATAGAAAAATTTATACTTTATTGAGAATAATGGAAAATATTAGAAAATTTGTTTTATTTAAAATTAAATGATGAAAAAAGCCGTTTTTATTTCAGCTTCTCCAAATACCGAGAAAGATGATTTTTTTACTGCAGTGAAAGTATTTTTAACGCCTTGGAATTGGAATAGGAAGCTATGGATTGAAAAGTTTGAACAAAAAATAAAAGAAAAATTAAATGTAGCGTACGTGCACACTTTTGACTCTGGGCGAAGCGGAATTTATGTTACGCTTAAATCTCTGGGCATAGGAGAAGGTGATGAAGTAATACTACCCTCTTTTACTTGCTTGGTGGTTGCAAATGCAGTATCGTGGACCGGGGCGACACCTATTTTTCTTGATACATCAAAAAGCGATTTTAATAGCGACTTTACAGATTTAAAAAATAAAATTACGCCAAAGACTAAAGCAATTTTTGTTCAACACACTTTTGGTAAGATTGTTGATGTTAAATTATTAAAATCACAAATTCCAAAAAATATTTTAATTATTGAGGATTGGGCGCACACTCTTAGTTCTCAAAATAAACTTATTGGAGATTTGGCTGTTTTAACTTTTGGAATAGAAAAAGTCATTTCTTGTGTAAGAGGCGGGGCTATAATTACGAATGATGAGAATATTAACAAGCTAATGGAGGAAAATACTAAAAATCTTCCAAATTATAAAACTTCTCAGGCTTTTATAAATTTAATTAATCCTATATTTTGGAATTTAGTTTTGCCGCTATATTCAGTTAGATTTGGAAACTTGAGCCTTGGTGGTGCGATAAGGTTTATTGCTTTCAAAACGAAAATCCTAGGACGAATAATAACCAAAGAAGAGTTAATTGGCGAGAAACCTTCTAACTTGCCTTCTAAAATTTCACCTACTTTGAGCATTTTAGGTATAAATCAATTACAAAAGTTAGAGAAATTAAATGAACATAGACAAAAGATAGCGCTAATTTATGATAAATACCTCAAAAATTATTCTGACTATAATGAGTTTTCTCTGACTAGAGTTTGGCTTCGATACCCAATTTCAATTAAAGATAATCAAAAAAAAGCTCAAATTATTTCTTTTTGTAGATCACAAAATGTTTTCATAGGAGATTGGTACAAAACTCCCTTGTATGCAAGCAATGTGACTAAAAAAGCTTTTGAAAAAAATAAATTTAATCCAACAGATGTGCCAACTACATTAGAAAAGTGCCAAAGAGTACTTAACCTTCCAACATCAATAAACATTTCACCCAAAATAGCAAAGAGAATTGCAGAAGGAATTCATAAAATATTGGTTAGTTAATAAAACTAACATTCCAAAAAGCTATCCATCCAGTTTGACCATTTCCAAGATCTATTTGATACCAACCATTCCCTAAATCTTGTAGAAAGAAAAACCTCTCTCCAGCAACTGCCCTATAAATTTCGTTTGTGGCGTTGTTGGGATTTGAATAAACTGGATAGTAGCTAAAACCTCGATCTCTTACCTCTACTATTTTTTTGTCAGATTCTCCAACATTAATTTTTATTTCAAACTCATTTGAATTTACAAGGCTACCAATAGCAGTTTTGAATTTGAAAGTTTCTTTTACTTCTCCTAAATTTAGCGGCACAAAAATAGGTACAACAAAAGTTTTTTCCTCACCTGGTAATAAATTTTCATTTTCTTTAAAAATAGAAACTTGAGATCTACTCTCCCACTCATTATTTACATAAAATTTGCTTGGTGTTTCGTCAGATTTTGTTAAAAATAGTTCAGAGTTTGTAAAAGCGTACAAACCATAATCACCTGTATTTTTAACAGTAATAGACACATTAACTATCTCGCCAGGAGTGAGAGTTTGTTGAGGAACTTGAACACTTGTTACCTCTACACTGTAAGGCTTGCTTTCAGGTGAAAAATTTGAAGCTACAAATAACTTAATTTCATCGGCTTGAGAATTCCAAGTACCAAAAAGATCCTTTATTTTGATACTAACTGTTCTGGTATCTCTTTTTCTTGTAAATACAATTTCTTTAACAAATATATTATTCTCATTTATTGAGTTCGTGTTGGCAATGGATGATACTAGTTCTTTAAGATTTTGCATTGATCTATCATCAAATTGGTTAGAATACTGATTGGCAATGTATGCAACTACAACAGGGTTTTTATCAAAATTATCAATAACCACCTTCGCTTCGTCTCCATGAGTATTTCCTTCTATCAATTCGCCTTCTGGGGTAACAACATAGTGGAAAGGTAGATCATTGTAGCCTAATCTATCGATTAGATAGTGAAAAATTCCTCTATATCTTTCTATTGGGCTAATATTTAATTCTCTAGGAGCAAAAATTGGTGCCACGATGATTGAGTCGGGTGTGGTGTAGGTTAGCTGTTCAGAGATTATAGATGTATCCAAAGATAAATCTTCAACTTTTTTAAGAGTTGCAGAGTTTACTTCTTTTGGCAATAACAACAAAACCAATAGTAAAAACAAAAGCTTTCTCATAAATTCATTATAACTTAAAAACCCAAACGATTATAGAAGTTGTAAAAATAGTATTAGACCATGTTTTGGGTCTATCTCTCCATTTTTAATAGCGTAATCAAGATTAAGTAGTGATTTTGTAAAAGCGCACAATTCTTGATATGTAAAATTTTTTTCCTTGTTTCGCATTTTTTTAAGAACAAACGGATGAATACCTAAAGTTTTAAGATCATTTTCATTTTGAGCAAGTTTAACGCTTGTTAATAAAAAAAGCTCTCTTCTTATCATGCTTATAATTAACTGAATTTCTGCAGTATTGATTAATTTATTTAACGAGGAATATATTTTTTTTACATTTCGTGATGAAAAATTTTCTAAAAACTCCCATATATCGAAATTTTCTGCGTTACTAATTATTTCATCAACTTGTAAGCCCAAACCTTGAGCTAAAGCAATTTTTTGTAATTCTTGATCAATAATCCATTTATTAAAATTACTTTGAGTAAGTAAAATTTGAGCTTCGTTGTTTTTTAGCTTTATTTCGTATTTTAGAGCGCGAGATTTGATCCAATTTTCCATCTTGTAATTTTTTGGTGCTTCAAAAAAGTTTAGAGAGGCGCTCAATGATGAAAGTTTTAAAAGTTTGTTGGAAGACTTAATTTTTTTATCTTCCCAAATTACGATATCAAGAGCTTTTAAAGTTTCATAGTTATCTGTTATATATTTTTCAATTATAGAATTGCTAAAAAGTCTTTTTAAGAAAAAAATTCTTAAGCTCGAAAAAAGACTTACACCCTCAATTTTTTGAATAAAAGTTTCAAGATCAATCTCATCGCAATTGATTACAAAATCAGAAGTTAAAGCGCCGCCTAATTTTTTCAATTTATTAACAGCTTGGTGGTAAGATTCAAATGTGTCAGATCCGTGATAAATGTGTATCATTGTGCAAAGATATTCAATGTCACATTTAGAGTAATGTTAGCATAACCTTCCTCAAAGGTTATTTCATCAATTATATTATTTTGATTTCCTGTTAGAATAAAAGTTAGCATTTCTTTTGGAGATTCAGTTTTGAGTGAAAATTTGAACAAAGGCAGTAAAAAATTAAAAAGTTCTTTGGATATATTCTCAGGTAAACCTATTCTGTTAAAACCAATGTAGGAAATGTAGGGATTATTTTCAGAATCAGTTTTTATATCAACTCTAGCCAGTAATTGCTCACGGTTAGGTTGACTAGTCAATTCTTTATATATTCTCAGTACTCCATCGTTTGCGCTAACGGTTAGATTGGGAGAATCTTGCAAAAATTTTCTTGCTAACACAGTCATTTCGGTATTGTTTAGTGTGATAACATTTTCACCAAAACCGCCAATTTGAGTTTCAACATTATTCTTCACATCTTCAAAATTTAAATTAGTCTCCACTTTTTCGTATGTAGGACCTTGATTTAAAAACTTGACTATTACTCCCCAAAAAGGATCTGTTTGTGTAAGAGATATATAAAATAAAAGAAAACAAAAAAATATCAAAGGAATAATTACAAAATATGTTATTTTTTTTCTAAGGTTTGTAAAAAAACCACCTTTCTTCTCCACATAAACAATTTTTTCAACAACTTTCTGGGGCTCCTGTGCTTTTTCTGTCTCTTCAAAAGGTCTTGAGATTTCTCTCACACCATCTTGTTGTTTTTCGATAATATCTGACATCAATTCAATTATACAATTTTACAAAGTTTTTAAAAAGGGAATTTAAATAAAACTTTAATTCTAAAATTCTAATAGAAAATAAATTTTGCTATACTGAGTTGATTGTAATTTTTAGATAATTTCAATGAAAGAAAAAATTTTGATATTCGGAAACGGACAGATAGGTAATTTTTATAACGATTACTTTAAAAGTAAAAATATAACATCAAAAATTTCAAAAGCTGACATAACAAACATTGAAGAAGTAACTAAATCTATTGAGGAATTTGATCCCACTGTAGTAATAAATACTGCAGCTAAAACAAATCTTGAATGGTGCGATAAAAATCGGCTTGAAGCTTTTAATGTAAATGTTTTAGGCGCTGATAATATCGCTCAAGTTTGTGACAAAAAAGGT
The DNA here is from genome assembly GCA_025999215.1 of Candidatus Dojkabacteria bacterium. GTDB lineage: Bacteria > Patescibacteriota > Dojkabacteria > J137 > J137 > KatS3mg085. The sequence goes on along the minus strand of AP024679.1, from coordinate 188,498 downwards.
ATTTACTTCATTCATTTGTCAAGTGGGTGTATCTTTGAAAGTAAAGATGAGAATGATTGGAAAAAAGAAGATTCTGAACCTAAGCCTGCTGCTTATTACTCATTGACAAAAGTTTGGGCAGAGCAGCTTATTCAATTGAAAAAATCTCCTAATTTCAAGTATTTAATTTTGAGACCTCGTCAGCCAGTTTCTGCACAAATTAATTACAAAAACATGTTAATTAAGTTTTTAACTTTTACTAAATTTGTAGATACACCAAATACTGGTACAGTGATTGAGGATTTAATGGATTGGACACTACAACTTATTGAGAAAAAGCCGGTAGGAATTTTGAATATTGCAAATGAGGGTTACACTACTCCTTACAAAATTGCAAAGCTCTTGAAAAAATATGTTTTACCAGAGTTACCTATTGAAAAAATATCAAAAGAAGAATTAGATAAAATTACTCCAAATAGAAGGGTAGATACGATTTTGGATGTATCAAAGCTTAAAAGCCTGGTAAAAAATGTAAAAACTTATGATGAAAGAATTGAAGAGATTATAAAAAAACTCGCAGAAAATTTTAAAAATGGTGATATTGAAGAAATAAAAAAACAGTTAGAACTTACTGTTATGCAGTCGAAACAAAGAACCATAGTAAATGAAGTTTGGACCAATTTAATAAAAAGAAAGAAATAGAAATAATTTTTTAAAACTTCCAAACTTGGTAATGATTTTAAACTACGATAGATGAAATTATCTTTAATAAGTTTTATTTTAGGAATTTTTTTTGCAGGGTTAACTTACTATTTTTATTCGTACGAATCACCTTTTAAACAAGAAAAGTTACAGGAAATTATAGAATTTCGAGAAATTGAACCTAATGAAAAAAACTTATTGCAAGCAGAAATCAGTTTCATAATAGAAAAAGGTTTAGTTTTTGAATATCTTTCTACTAACGCCTATCTTGCTTTAGCGTGTTTAAATTTAAGTATCGTTTCTGTGTTTTTATCTTTACATCTCATTATTGATAAACTTTTTTTTAAGACTTTGATTGATCCTCCAAACTACTCCTTAGCGTTCAGAAGAAGCATTGTGTTTTTGGTAGCTTTGGTTTTGTTTTTTTATTTTAAATTACAAGCTGTAGAATTTCCGGCTCTACTTCTTACCTTCGTGATAGCAATAATTCTAGAATATCTTTTTGAGAGTTATTTGGGACGCAAATCCAAATTGGAGCCTAAGTAAATTTTACAAATATATCATCAGGACATTTTGTTTTTGGCCCTCCTACAAAAAGCGCAGTAGCCCAAGCATCAGCAACTAGAGATGTTTGCGCAACTACGAAAACCGTGTCATAGTTGGTTTCAACAGGTTGCCCGGTAAAAGGATTAATTAAATGATGAAAAAACTTTACTTTTCTTGCCCAATTGCCACTACTCGCTATAGCTTGATTTTGAAGATTAATAGTACCTATTTCGCGATTTTTTGATTTTAATGTTACATTCCAAGGTTTTGACAAAGCGTTTTTGCCGTAAGCGATAACATCGCCTCCTGCATCAATCAAAAAATCGCCACTGACTTTTTTAATTTTTTGAGAAGCTAAATCCATTGCCCAGCCTTTTCCTATTGCGCCAAGATCGATTCTTTGCTTTGGTTTTAGTTTAACTTTTAAATTTTTTTCATCAAGAGATATTTCGTTAAAACTAGGTCTTTTCTTGGCAATGTTTAAAATTTCTTTTGGTAAATTAGGGTTTTCTAGTTTAGAAAAGTTATAATTCGGATCGTATCCATAAGTTTCTAAAAAATCTATAATTGTCGGGTCAAAAAAACCACTTGTTTGCTTAAACATTTCAAGCATGAATTTTATCAAGTCAAAAAATTCACGACTTACCTTTACCCAATCTCCTGCCTGCCTATTTAAGTTTGTAAGCTCACTATCTTCGTTGAATCTAGTAAATTTTTTAACCACTCTATCAAATTCATAAAAAGCCTCTTCAATTGTATCTAAAATTTGAACAGTATGTTGATCAATTTGAACAACTTTAATGGTAATTATGGTATTCATAAAGTTTTTTTGCTGTTCAATTAAATTTCTCATAATTTATGATATACTAAATTTAGTAAATGCTAAAAATTTTTAAAACCCAAAACATAAAAAGCGCTTCTTTGTTTCATGTAATCTTACTTTTTAAATAATTTTTTATGAGTTTTACACTTCCAAAATTACAATACAATTTTGATGCGCTAGAACCATTTATTGATGCCCAGACCATGGAAATTCATCACGATAAACATCATCAAGGGTATACAGACAAATTAAACGCAGCAATAGAAGGCACTCAATGGGAAAATTTTTCAATTGATGAAATATTAAGAAATATTGAGAGTATACCTGAAGATATTAGACAAGCGGTTATCAATAACGGTGGAGGTTTTGCAAATCATAGTTTATTTTGGAAAATTATGACACCAGGTGGAGCTAAGGAACCAAGTGGTGTTTTGAGAGAAAAAATTCATGAAACATGGTCTAGTTTTACCAATTTTAAAGAAGAATTTTCTAGGATAGCTTTATCTCATTTTGGTAGTGGCTGGGCATGGCTTGTAGTAAACAAAAATTTTAGTCTAGATTTATACTCAACTCCAAACCAAGACTCTCCACTGATAAAGGGTGATGTTCCTATTTTAGGTTTGGATGTCTGGGAGCATGCTTACTATCTCAAATATCAAAATAGACGAGCTGAATATATCGATGCATGGTGGAATGTAGTTAACTGGGATGTTGTATCAGAGCTTTATGATAGAGCTTTAAGTTAAAATTTTAATAAAGGTATATGTTAAATTTAATTTTACCTGGTCATTCAACCAGAAATCGTGAAGAATTAAAATCTATTAGTAGTTTCTTAAGCGAAAAAGATTTAGAGGTAACTGCGCACGAGTGGTTGCATTGGCAGGATGAGACTCTAAAATTTGATATGGATTCAGAAATAGAATTGGTGCTTTCTGAAATTAAAGGTAGGGATAAAGTGGGGATCATTGCTAAATCCATTGGAACAAGAGTTGCTGTTAATTTGCTTGATGTGATGCAGTTTGAACCTGTATATCTACTTTTAATGGGCTTGCCAATTAAAAGAGCTACCGAGAAAACTCGAAACCTATACTTACCAAGACTTAAAAATTATTCAGGAAAAATTTTTGTAGTTCAAAATGAAAAAGATCCCCTAGGAAGCATCCAAGATGTTCAAAATTTTTTACAAGGCATAGACTATACAGAGTTTGTAGTTGAAAACTCTACTCATAGATATAATTATCCTGAATTAGTTTTTAATATTGTGAGTGACGTTTTAAATAAAGAAAATGATTAATCAATGTTAAATCAGATCACTACTCTTGCAATAGACACATCATGCGACGAAACTTCATGTTCTGTAGTTAGAGGAACCACGGTTTTGTCTAATATTCTTCCATCACAAATTGAGTTTCATAAAAAGTATGGAGGTGTGGTTCCTAGTATTGCTAAACTTGCACACCAAGAACGGATAGACAATGTTGTAGCTGAAGCTATGAAAAGAGCTAAGTTAGATTTTATGAATTTAGATGCAATTGCTGTTACAGTAGGTCCAGGTCTTGCTATAGCGCTTGAAGTTGGAATTAAAAAAGCAAAAGAGATAGCTAAGGGGTACAACAAGCCATTGATTGCAATTAATCATATGGAAGGTCATTTGCTTTCTTGCTTTGCACAACCAAACACCGAAACAAACAAACAAACAAATGATGTGCCAGAAGTTAAATTTCCTGCACTTGGATTTTTGATATCGGGTGGACATACTGAAATAGTATTAGTAAAAAATTGGGGTAAGTATGAATTGGTAGGTAAAACGTTAGATGATGCATGTGGAGAAGCTTTTGATAAATGTGGAAGAATCTTGGGTTTAGGTTATCCGGCGGGTCCAGTTATATCAGAGTTTGCAAAAATAAATCGTAAAAATGTATGCATAGAAACATATAGAAAGCATCAGTCAGTGATTCTTCGTGTTGTTAACAAAAATACGAAAAACATTTATGAGTTACCTGTACCAATGGCTACAACTAACGATTTAAATATGAGTTTTTCGGGTTTAAAGACTGCTTTTTTAAATTTAGTCTGTGAATTAACAAATGAAAGTATAAGCAACTTAACTCCAAAAACAAATCTTGGAGAGAGATTATCAAAATCGCAGATTTTAAATCTTGCAAGTGCCATTGAAGCTGTTACTATAGAACAGTTGAAAATTAAACTTACCAAAGCGATTGATAAATATAATCCAAATGAAATTTGGGTCGGTGGGGGTGTAATTGCAAGCGCTAGAGTGAGGAGTAGTTTACGGTCAATTGCTCGAAAATATAACCTAAAATTTAGGCAGCCATACACAAAAAAACTCACAACAGATAATGGTGCAATGATTGGAGTTGCTGCAAATTTGAAATTGATGGGATTAAATTCAAAACTAAAACACAATCCAAAAATTGGAGTTTATGTTACAAGCTTTGAGAATCTTGATCGAATTCCAAGGCTTGAACTTAATTAAAAATTTTTAAATCAAATTTTGTATCATGAGTTTAGGCTATTTTTTCCCATGCCTTAGGGTTTTGATTTATGTTACAAGCTATAACCCCAGTAGGGCCTAGCAATGGATCCAATGTATCAATATAAGAATTCGGTTTAGGTTCAGGAGGTATATTAAGTGTAATTAGATCTTCTACAGTTTTTTCCTGATTTTTATTATTTTCTCTTGAGTTTTTTATAAATTTAATTGTAACGATAAGGTCGGATTGTTGAACATCAGTTGTAATTTCTGTATCAATGTCGATGTTGTCACCAAATTTCAAGCCATTCTTAGATATAAACATGAAATCCAAAAAATGCATAATGCTTAGTTGATATGCTGATAAAGAATTTAATAGGATAGTTTCTTGGTTGTTTACTTGAGGCTCTACATTGTTTATGTAGTTATATAAATTTGTTAAAAAAATAAGTATTTGGATTAAATAGTCAAAAGCAATTTTATTAGTTTCTTTTGAAGCAAATACTAGAGCTTTGTTTAGAACTTTTTTAATCAACTCTAGTATCTCTGGTATCATAGGTTTTATTTTTTCTAGATTTTTTTCATTAATCTCTTCTTTTATGTTGTTAAATAATTCGTTAGAGTCATACCTTGAATTTATTAACTCAAATACCTTTTGCATCATTTTTTGATTCGTTAATGTGTTGACACCTGATAACTTTGAAATCAATATTTGGTTTTCGTCATATGCATTTAAATCCTCTAAACTTAGACTAGAAACTTCTTGAATATTATCATCTTTAAATATTTGAACCAATTGATTTAAGAAAAAGAACAACCAGTCGTTTGCAGGACGCTCAGTAGTGGCTCGAGTTTCGGGTTTTTGTTGGTTGCTGTTTATCTGTTCCATAAAAACTCATTAAATAAGTATATCAGTTCGCGTTATACATTAGTATCGTATCAATCGAGACAATGTCATTCTTCTCGTATTTATTATGAATAGGATCGAAATACTTACCTATTCATAAAAATCACCATTCTAAACAATGCTTTAAAAAATTGTAAAAGCTTCTGATCATCGGGGAGACAGGACTTGAACCTGCGACCTCACGACCCCCAGCCGTGCGTTCTAGCCAACTGAACTACTCCCCGACAAAATCTAGGTGGATTTTAACAAAGCTTGTAATTACTTACAAACATTATAAAACTTTTTTCTATATAGTATAATTACGAGTAGTTAGTTTTTAAGAAAATAAATTATTAATGCCCCAAGACCCTAGAATAATAAAAGTTATTTTCGAACAATACTTTGATGATATATATAAATTTTTTTATTTTAAATTTCTTAATAAAGAAGTAGCAGAAGACTTGACTTCTGATACTTTTTTAATGTTTTCACAAAGTATTCATAAGGGAGTTGAGATTGAAAGTTATAAATATTTTTTGTATGGAATTGCCAAAAATTTATTCATCAAAGAACTAAAGAAAAAATACAAAAGAAGAGAAATAAATATATCTGAAATTGAAAATTTTGAAGAAACTCATGTTGAAAAGTTTATTGAGTTTTTTAAAGGAAAAACGCCAGAGGAGCGAATAAGACCATTTATTCAAAAACTTCCCAAAAGTCAAAGAGAGGTAGCAACATTAAGATTTTTAGAAAAAATGAGTCTGCAAGAAATTTGTAAACATTTAGGTAAAAACATGAACTATGTTAAAACTACTCAAAAAAGAGCAATAAAATCTTTAAAAAAATTAATTATTTGTACACCATTTGATACTAATTAAGTGAGGCTTATGAAAAAACTTAGTCAAGAAAATACAAATTTTTTAGATAAATTTTCAGACCTAGAGTCTACTCCATCGGTGGATTTAAAACTAAAAATTGAAAAAAAACTTGATAAAAGTTTTGAAAAGCCCACATTTTACATTTTACTAAACCAGTTTATGAAGTTAGGCAAAAAACAAATAGCAATGCTGGGAGTGTCAGCATTAGCACTAACGGTAGCAGTACCAAGTGGGTACTATTTATTAACAAGGGAAGAAAAAGCAGAAGTACAACAAAGTTTTGAAGAGGAAGCAAAGGTAGCAACACACATAGGAAAAGTAACAGAAATAGAAGGAGAAGTTATGATAAATGGTGAGGAAGCAAGTCAAGAAATGGAGGTAAAAGAGAGTGATGAGCTAGAGACGAAAGAAGGAAGAATAGAAGTGATGTTACAAGACGGAAGTTATATGAGATTGAATAAGAATACAAAGGTAAAGATGAATAGTTTGAAAGAAGATGAGTATGAAGTGGAGTTAATGGAAGGAGAAGTATATTCAAGAGTAGCAAAGGTAGAAAGAAGGACATATGAAGTAAAGGCAGGAGAATACAACTATGTAGCAAAAGGAACAGCATTTAGTGTAATAAAAGGAGAAACAAGCAAGTTAGTGGTATATGAAAGCAAAGTAGAAGTATTGGAAGGAGAAGGAAAGGTGGAAGTAGAACAAGGAAAAGAAGCGATAGGGTTAGAAGTGAGAGAGATAGTAGCAAAAGAATTGGATAGGGAATTTGTGGAGTACAACAAAGAAAGAGATAGTGAAGGTTTTGGAGATAATTTAGGAGTGCTAGCAAGCTTAAGATTTGAAGAGGAGAAAATAGAAGAACCAGAACCACAGCCGCAAGCGCAACAACCGCAACCAGCACAACAGCCACAACCGGCGCCACAGCCACAACCAGCGCCAGATCCAACGCCTGTAGATATATCAAAAGGTCATCCTGCACCATCTGGTAGTAATTCATTTGCTACTAGTCCTAATTTTGATTTTAGCTTCTATTATCCATCAGAATATGGAAATGCAGTATTTAGTGCAGTTTATGGCAACAATCAACAAGATGTAACATTTTCTAGTTCAGAGTTTAGTTCTACATATAGGATAAGCTACAACATGTGTCCTTTATGTGGAGGTGGTGGACCATCTAATGTGCTTCAACAGTACACACTCACCACTGCAAACCAAAAGATATTTAATGTTTATTTTTCTACTAGGTATGATGGAAAGATAGGGCTTTTAGCATATTACGAAAACCCCTCAGACTCATACTCTGGCATAAGAATTGAATATGCTTTTAAAAACGACTCAGATTTGCTTAATCAAGTAAAGTCAGAGTTGCAAACAATTATAGGGACAATGAATTTTTCTCTATGATAAGTTTAAATTAAAAAAGAAAAGCGCTCTTATGAGCGCTTTTCTTTTTGTATCTTAATACAATGAACAATCTTTTTAAAAGTTTTAAAAGATTTTGAAAAGATTGATAGAGGTCCTAGATTATCTTTTCCGGTTGTGAGTTAATACCATTTATCTTGTTTAAAAATTTCTCTTGATTATATGCCGTGGCTATAGGTCCTGATGGTTTAAAAAGAATTGATGGATCTAATTTAGGGTATAATCAAATATAAATGGTAGATTATTTAAGCTATTTGTAATTTTGATATAGCGCTTATCATTATCATATTTGACTTCATAATTAAGTCCAAAAAATTCCAAAATTCTCAGAATACTTTGAATCTTGCCAGGTAAAGAATTATTGTAATTTGTATTATATGCATCACAAATAATATGATGTATGTTTACACAAAACATCAAAATTTCTATAAGCCCATCAATCACTAGATTGCTGGGAGTTTTATCAAAATTTTTATCTATGTAATTAGAGGAGTCTTTTGATGCTTCTCCTCTTAGCATTACTTTAACTAGAATCTTGTTTGTCAAGGCATTGATTATTTTGCTTAAATTTTCATTGGAATTAAATTTGGTTTTAAGTTCATATTTAAGAGTATCTGATACATTTTGAGGATGGTTAACTAATTCTTCAACTAAATTAAAAGTTTTCATATTTACCAATGTAAATAAATGAGATATAAATTCTGGAAGTTTTTTATCAATAATATCAGGCGCATTTTCCATGAAATTGTTAACTTTTTCAAATATGTTGTATATAGATTCTGCAACTACACTATCCTGCGGAATTGTCATTTTTTCTAAACTAGAATTTGGATTTTTGCTCATATCTTAACTTAAAAGTTAAAAATCATCGGGGAGACAGGACTTGAACCTGCGACCTCACGACCCCCAGCCGTGCGTTCTAGCCAACTGAACTACTCCCCGACAAAATCTAGGTGGATTTTAGCAAAGCTTGTAATTACTTACAAACATTATAAAACTTTTTTCTATATAGTATAATTACGAGTAGTTAGTTTTTAAGAAAATAAATTATTAATGCCCCAAGACCCTAGAATAATAAAAGTTATTTTCGAACAATACTTTGATGATATATATAAATTTTTTTATTTTAAATTTCTTAATAAAGAAGTAGCAGAAGACTTGACTTCTGATACTTTTTTAATGTTTTCACAAAGTATTCATAAGGGAGTTGAGATTGAAAGTTATAAATATTTTTTGTATGGAATTGCCAAAAATTTATTCATCAAAGAACTAAAGAAAAAATACAAAAGAAGAGAAATAAATATATCTGAAATTGAAAATTTTGAAGAAACTCATGTTGAAAAGTTTATTGAGTTTTTTAAAGGAAAAACGCCAGAGGAGCGAATAAGACCATTTATTCAAAAACTTCCCAAAAGTCAAAGAGAGGTAGCAACATTAAGATTTTTAGAAAAAATGAGTCTGCAAGAAATTTGTAAACATTTAGGTAAAAACATGAACTATGTTAAAACTACTCAGAAAAGAGCAATAAAATCTTTAAAAAAATTAATTATTTGTACACCATTTGATACTAATTAAGTGAGGCTTATGAAAAAACTTAGTCAAGAAAATACAAATTTTTTAGATAAATTTTCAGACCTAGAGTCTACTCCATCGGTGGATTTAAAACTAAAAATTGAAAAAAAACTTGATAAAAGTTTTGAAAAGCCCACATTTTACATTTTACTAAACCAGTTTATGAAGTTAGGCAAAAAACAAATAGCGATGCTGGGAGTGTCAGCATTAGCACTAACGGTAGCAGTACCAAGTGGGTACTATTTATTAACAAGGGAAGAAAAAGCAGAAGTACAACAAAGTTTTGAAGAGGAAGCAAAGGTAGCAACACACATAGGAAAAGTAACAGAAATAGAAGGAGAAGTTATGATAAATGGTGAGGAAGCAAGTCAAGAAATGGAGGTAAAAGAGAGTGATGAGCTAGAGACGAAAGAAGGAAGAATAGAAGTGATGTTACAAGACGGAAGTTATATGAGATTGAATAAGAATACAAAGGTAAAGATGAATAGTTTGAAAGAAGATGAGTATGAAGTGGAGTTAATGGAAGGAGAAGTATATTCAAGAGTAGCAAAGGTAGAAAGAAGGACATATGAAGTAAAGGCAGGAGAATACAACTATGTAGCAAAAGGAACAGCATTTAGTGTAATAAAAGGAGAAACAAGCAAGTTAGTGGTATATGAAAGCAAAGTAGAAGTATTGGAAGGAGAAGGAAAGGTGGAAGTAGAACAAGGAAAAGAAGCGATAGGGTTAGAAGTGAGAGAGATAGTAGCAAAAGAATTGGATAGGGAATTTGTGGAGTACAACAAAGAAAGAGATAGTGAAGGTTTTGGAGATAATTTAGGAGTGCTAGCAAGCTTAAGATTTGAAGAGGAGAAAATAGAAGAACCAGAACCACAGCCGCAAGCGCAACAACCGCAACCAGCACAACAGCCACAACCGGCGCCACAGCCACAACCAGCGCCAGATCCAACGCCAAGAGTAGGATATCTTACAACATTTCCTTTTTTACCAGGGTTCTTTGAATTAGCAACAGATGAATTTGATTTATTACTACAGGAGAAAATCCAAATTAGCCAGAGCACGGGTAAAAACCAAAGTATTTGTGCTTCCTCTGGTGGTGCGATACTTTTGAACAATGGTATATTCATTAAACTTTACAATTGTGGATCTGGTCCTAACAGTGGTCGAGTCATTAGATCTATGCATGTATATATCAATAATCAAGAAATTACTGATCAAATAAACGGTGGAATTTATTTGAATAAATATGAATATTATAAAGATTCAGACAGTTATGTACTACCTGTATATACAAAAGGTAATAAAATATATGCTCAACCAGGTTGGCCGGGATACAGCGATAAATACGGTGCAACTTTTCAGGATCCATACATTGCACCGGACGGATCAAAGCTTTGGTTAGCAGATGAGTTTATTGATGACTTATTTGCTTCGGGATTCTTAGATTGAGGGTAGTTTTCTAACTACTATCAAAAAAAAGAAAAGCGCCTCTTGGCGCTTTTCTTTTTGTACTTCAATACAATGAAACTAATGATACAAAAATTTAAAATTATTAATAGATTAAAGTGTGCAAATGCAAAAGCAGAAATTAGCGAAAGTGTATTCAGCAGTGCTCACAGGGTTGTATTGCAACATTATAGAGGTTGAAGCGTATAATTCTACGGGGCAAGCCCGAACAGTTATTGTTGGTTTAGCAGATAAATCTACTCAAGAAGCAAAAGATAGAATCCCTTCTGCAATCAGATCTTCAGGAGGCAAATTTAACGCTATGAGAATCATTTTAAACTTAGCACCAGCAGAATTAACCAAGTCTGGAGCAGGTTTTGATTTACCGATGGCAGTTGCATACATGAAAGCTACTAATCAATTAAATTTTGATTCTGAAGGAAAAATTTTTTTGGGTGAGTTAGCTTTAGATGGCAGAGTTAGACCAATTAGAGGAATTTTACCAATAATAGCTCAGATTAAAAATTTGGGATTTAGTGAAGCGTTTATTCCTTATGACAATATTTTAGAAGCATCTACAGTTAAAGACATTAATCTGTACGGAGTTAAACATCTTAAAGAGATAATCAAATATTTTGAAGAAGGTTATGAGTTTAGTATTCCAAACAGAACGGAAAAAACAACCAGAAAAAATTTTTTAGAAAATGATTTAAAGTATGTCAAAGGGCAAGAGCATGCCAAGAGAGCTCTAGAAATAGCGGCAGCAGGTGGACACAACATTTTGTTGTCAGGAGTTCCTGGGTCAGGAAAAACAATGCTTTCAAAATGTATACCTTCAATTCTCCCAGAAATGGATTTAAATGAAAAACTTGAAGTAACTCAAATTTATAGCATTGCAGGATTAACCTCAAAAGATGTTCCTTTGATTGAAAAAAGGCCATTTAGAAAACCGCACCATACATCTTCTCAGGTAGCACTGGTCGGTGGTGGAACAAATCCAAAACCTGGAGAAATTTCACTTGCACACAGAGGTGTTTTATTTCTAGATGAATTTCCAGAGTTTAGTTCTAAGGCTTTGGAAGCTCTCCGGCAACCGCTAGAAGATAAAGTAGTTACAATTTCTCGGGCGTCTGGAAGCTTATCTTTTCCGGCAAATTTCATTTTGGTTGCTGCTATGAATCCTTGTAAATGCGGTTTTAGGGGTGATCCTAACAAAAAATGCACTTGTACTCAAAGAGAAGTTCAGCTTTATCAAAAGAAAATATCTGGTCCAATACTTGACCGCATAGATTTGTTGGTCCATGTAAACAAGGTCGAGCATCAAAAATTAATAGAAAACTCACAAAATCAAGAAAGTTCAAGCCAGGTAAGAAAAAGAGTTGAGACAGCTAGGAAAATACAAAAAGAAAGGTTTATAAACCAAAATTTATACACAAATTCAGACATGGGGCAAAAACAATTAGAAAAATTTATAAACCTACCCGACTCTTCAAAGTCGCTACTTAAACTTGCTGTAGACAGGCTTAATTTATCAGCTCGTTCATACACCAGAATATTAAAAGTAGCTCGCACTATTGCAGACTTGGAAGGAAGTTTTGATGTTTTAGATGATCACATAAGTGAAGCTTTGAGTTTTAGAGTTGATCTACAGTAGTTTTTTTCATAACCACAACAAATTCTCCACTGATCTTTGATGGCAGTTCATTGAGTAAAGATACGGCCGTGCCTCTATAAATTTTCTGATGTTTTTTTGTTAGTTCTTTGCACAGGGCAATTTGCGTATTTTTATCTATTTCTTCCACAAGTTCTAAAAGTTTTCTAATTCTAAATGGTGATTCAAAGCAAATTAATGTGAAATTAGTTTTAAAAGCAATTTCTAGCAAATTTTTTGCTTTAGATTTTTTTCTGGGAAGAAATCCTAAAAACACAAACCTATCAGTTGGTAAACCTGATGCAACCAATCCAGTAATAACACTACTTGGTCCAGGTATAACATCTAATTCAAAGCCTTCATTAATAACTCTTTTGTATAAAAGAAAACCGGGATCAGATATTCCAGGCATGCCACTATCTGATATTTGCACAACCATTTTGTTGCTCTCTAAATACTTAATTATTGAATCAATCACCCTATCATGATTTTGTTCTCGATAAGAAATTACTTTTTGTAAAGGATTGAAATTTAAATCTTTGTATCTATCTAACAAAATGCTTTTTAATTTTCCAAAAACTCTAGTATCTTCCGCTAGTATCACATCAGCTTCGCTTAGAACTTTGATCGCTCTTGGTGATATGTCGTCAATATTTCCAATGGAAGTCCCAACAATGTAGAGTTTCATATTTTTGCTTTTGAAATAACTTGGTTTTTGTAGAGTTCGTAACTTGCTTCCCAGGTAAAATTTTTTACCTTTTCAAGATTTTTTTCTGACATTTCAATGCAAAGTTTTGGGTTATTTAATAGCTCAATTAGTATTTTTTTCAGTTTGTTTACATCATCGTAATTATAAGTAAAGCCATTAACTCCCTCTTGTATTATTAGATCATGCATTTCGTTTTGTTTTGTAGAAATTAGCGCATTACCCTTTGCCATTGCTTCAAGCAAAACTATTCCTGTTGCTTCCCACTTGCTAGGTAGTATGTGAATATGAGAGTGTTTGAATAAAATCTCATCTCTTTTTTCATCAGTTGGAGAAAATATTAACTTAACTTCATCTTCCAGAGAGAATTTTTTTATTAAGTTCTGTAAATAGCTGGTGTAATCTCCCTGACTTCTACCCATTACCCAAAATTCAAATGGAGGAACTTTAACTTTAGATTTTTTAATTTTATATAAAGCTTCTAATACAAAGTGAACGCCTTTGTAGTTGGCAAGTCTGCCGATGTAAGTTATGACTGGTTTTCTTTTAAATTTTTCTGAGTAAATTTTTGGAGCTATGTACTCTTTGTCAATTCCGTTTGGGATTAGTACAATTTTTTCTTTTGATATGTTGTATTCTTCACTCATCCATTTTTCTTGTTTTGGATTTACTTGAACAAAAATATCATAAAGATTATTAAGAAACTTTCTTAATTTTTTTGTATAGTATTTTTTTGCTAATCCTCTGATTCCTTGAGTATCGTTTAGAGCCATGAAAGGTCCGTGAGGAGTACATACGTACAGAGTATTTTTCTTTTTGTTTAATCTCAAACATATTTCCCGCCACAAAAACCCAATTCCAGAGCAATGAATTATATCGTAGTTATTTTTTCTGAGATGCCAAAACAATTCAGGATAAAATCCAGCATAGAGAGGCGCTTTGATAAACGCATTCATCCTTATTATTTTAATTCCTTTGTAATTTTCAATTTTAGGTAGTTTCTCGTTTCTAAAGCGTTCGTTTGTTGTCAAAACAGTAACCGAATGCCCATCTTTACAAGCTCGCAAAGCCAAAGCTTCGGTGTTTTGTTCTGCTCCTCCTTTGAACGGGTGAAATCTTGGAATAATGTATGCGATTTTTAATTTTTCCATTTTTCAATTCTATCACTATTCTGATAAAAAATTAATAAAATATTCATATATTGAGGAGATATTTTCAGGGGAATTTTTTGAACCACGATTTGGAGAAGGTGATAAAAAAGGACAGTCTGTTTCAAAAAATACACCCTTTTTGTAAAAATCACAATAACCCCAGTCATAAGTAACCTTACCTAAGATTTTTTTGTAAACCTCTCTTAGCTTAGTCGCGTTTTTAAAGGTAATTATGCCATTAACACCTAAACCACAACCAATATCTAAAATTTTTTTAGCTATATTGTAATCTCCAGTATATGAGTGAAAAATGGCACTAGCTTTACTGTTTTTAATCGTTTCAAAAGTTTCTTTTTCGGCTTCTCGAGAATGTACTGTTAAAACTAAATTAAATTCTTTTGCTAGATCAATATTTTTTTGAAAAAGTCTCTTTTGAAGTTTAATAGATATTTCAATTTCGTTTTGGGTTATTTCTTTCTCTCTCATCTTTTTATTTAACCAATAAAAATCCAAACCTGTTTCTCCTATGCCAACAATGTAATTCTTATTTTCTTTAAACAGAGTGTAAAGTTTTAAAATTTCTTTATCTATAAACTTTTCATCATAACTTTTAGAAAAAAGAGAGGAACCAGGAATAAATACCTCGGGATCAATTCCAACAAAAGCCAAAACATTTGGGTAAAATTTTTTGGAAATTTCTATAGCTTTTTGTGAAGACTTCAGATCAATTCCAACATCGAAAATATATCTGACATTTTTAGAGAAGGCTTTTTGAATTATCTCTTCTCTATCATCATCAAATGAACAGTCGTTTATGTGAGCATGTGAATCGAAAAGATAGTTAATTTTAGTTAATTCATCAAACGTCATAGGTAGCAAAATTATAACAAAAATTCTTGACACAAGCTTTATCTTTTCATAGTATAGTTTAGATTAATTTATTTTAAAAATATGAAGCAATTGATAAAAATAGGTTCAATTTTTGCTTTTTCTATCTTGCTTTTTCTTTTTATACATTCTGGGGTCTCTGCTGCTACTGATACTTGTACATGGACTGGTGCTGTTTCTGGAGATACATCTGATGCTAGCAATTGGACAGGATGTGACAATGGAGGAATGCCAGAAATAGGTGACAGTTTAATTTTTCCTGAAGTTGCGACGAATAAAAATATCACACTTAATTCTCTACCGAATTTAAATTCTGTTCAAATAACAGGAGATAATTATCAATTTTCTGCTGGAACATCAAATTTAATTGCTTCTACATTGGAAATATCAGGCAATGTCAATTTCGGCTCGGGTGCCGATATTGAGCTTGATTCAGCTTTTAGTTCAGCTCCTTCAATAATTGTAAATAGTCAATCAACACTCAATAGCATTGTTTTTAATGATATAGCTTCTACTTTTAGACTTGAGATTAATCAAAATTTAACCATTAATGGAGGTTTATATGGTAATGCTTTCGAAGTAATTAAAGAAGGAGCCGCTACTCTCACAATAAATGGTTCTGGTGATCTGTACATTGATAATTACTATTTTAGGAATTTGGAAGGAAAGGTTGTATGTAAAAACTCTGACTGTTTTGGAGATGGGGGTAATGCAATTTCATTTGAAGGTGGAGCTAATCATGGTGTTTTTGAGTTTGAGGGGAATTTAACAATTGATTACTTTGTAGAGTTTAACTTTAATAACATTCCAGAGGAAAATGATGTGTTCATGATATTAAAAGGTGCAACTAATCTCACTTTTAACGGAGATTGGTATTTAGATGATTTGGGTTTGGGCTTAGGAACAAATGCTGTGGTCAGTCTTAATGGTGCAATTGTTAACATAAATAATAGTATTTACATTGATGATGCTGAAAGCTCTCTCAAGTTTGTTGGCCAATCGGGTTACAACTTTATCAGGTTTAATAATGATATTGTTGGGTTACAGGACTCGAAATTAATTTTAGGTGGCAACCTGGATGTTGAAATTTTGAATGCAATTGCTTTTGATGGAGACATCTATCTAAATGATAGCGCGTTTTTACAAACCAATCACCAAAATGCATTAGGTTCTAATTTAGGAGGTACATATGTAAATGGAAATTCTTCTATAGTTTTGAAAGGAGAGTTAGGAGGTGGTGGAAGAGGTGGGACAACTCCTTTGATAGAAGAAAATTTTTATATTTCAAGCGCAGTGCCCGGAGGTGAGGTTGTTAAGTTTTCTAGCAACTTGATTATATCAGGAAGCTATACTTTCACATCAGATGCTTCTATAGGTTTTGGTAGTTCAGATTTATTTTTAGGTTCATTCACTATATCTTCAAGTATTACTTCAAATAGTAATTTGATACTAAATGGCCCTGCATCAAATTTGGTTTGTGGAACACAGTGTAACTTTGACGTCGCTGGAGATATTATTTTAAATTTACCGCTTGAGTTTCAAGATGACGGATTTATTAAGGCTAATCGAATTATGGTTTCGGAAAATCAGTATATAGATTTTTATGGAACTGGATCAGGAGAAGGTAATGTTTCTGATAGTACAGAGATAATTTTGAGCGATAATAGCGGTATTTATTTCGCTGGTCTAAACGAAACTATTAGAGGAATTTATGGATCAGGTACTTTTGAGTTTGATAGTTTTGATATCCTACGACTTTCTAATCCTAATGGTACATTTAGTGGTATTTTAGATTATGATGGGACTATAGAAATTCTTTCAGGTCAATGGCGCTTGCTCAATGCATTGATTGATTCAGTAGTCAGTATTAATAACATTGGAGGAACATTAATTTTTGATAGTAATTTCTTGGGTGCTGTGAGCTTAGGTTCAGGGGCTAAGTTACTTGGTACGGGTAGTATAAATGTTGTTATTGCAGGCACCGGATCAACTGTAAACCCAGGATCTTCTCCTGGTTGTATTAATATAACAAATTTTACAATGACAGCAGGATCTGTTTTTGAGGTAGAGATTGATGGTGATACGCCTTGCACCTTGTATGATAGATTAAACGCTCAAAGTGTAGACTTAGGTAACGCAACTTTAGATATTGTTCTCGGATATACTCCAAACATTGGTGATGAATTTTTGATAATTGATTCTGATACATTGATTGGAGAATTTGATGGTTTGCCAGATAATGCTTTAATTTCAGTTGACAATGTAGTTTTTAGAATAAATTACGATTATTTGAACGGAGATGTGATTTTGGAAGTCTTTGATGTTGAGGTTGTAACATCAGGAGGAGGTGAAACTGAGGGTTCTAGCGGGCCAGTTTCTTCTCCAGAGTTGGGTGGAACCGGGCAAAGAGTTTATTGGAAATCTGCCCTCACAATCATCTCTTTTTCCTTGACTATACTTCTTTTAGTAACCCTCCTAAAACTAAAAATAGACAATTAATTTATTGTTCGTTTACAGTGTATATACCTTTTTTCCAATCAACCTTTAGAGACCAAACTACTCTAGTTTGGTCGGGTCTTTCGCTTCTCTCAAATCTATTTAAGATTTTATCGGGTTTAATAAACATAGACAATGGTCTTTTCTCATTTTGAACGAATATTTTATACAGGTGCTCTAAAATAGACATTATTGAATGAATCGATCCAGATAACTTAAGATTATTTAAAACAACAAACAAACTATTAATATCATTAATAATAATATTTTTTCCAAAATCATTTTCAAGAATATCTAATAATGTATCCCTTAAATTTTCAATTTTTTTTATATCATAAAGAAGTTCTTCCCCTTCTTCAAATTCAAACTCTTCAGCTTCTTCTATTTCTATAGAATCCAGCCTGCTGTTAAAAGAACTAATATGCTGTTGAATTGAGTTTTCTATTATATCAATAACACCCTTTAATTTTTGCTGATCAGTATTTGGTAAATCAGGTTGCTTAAGATCTTTATTCGGTCTAGGTTCAAAATTTCGATTTGGCATATAAAATTTTGTAATAAATAATGTTGCCCCATTCTACCATATTTTTATTTAAGATTCAACCCACCACTCTAACAACATTAAAAATGACGTAAAGTAGAAATATTGAGAATAAAAAAGCTCCTTCTTTCTTTGTGATAACTTGTTTTTTGAAAGTAAATAAAAACAAAAACAATAATATTGATGCAATAATCATTACGATAGCGTCTGAATATAGTTTGGTATCTATAGCTATAGGAGATACCAGGCTACTAACTCCCAATATCCAAAAAGTATTAAAAATATTTGATCCAACTACATTTCCTATAGCAATATCAGTTTTCTTTTGATAAGCCGATATCACACTTGTTACCAACTCAGGTAACGAAGTACCAACAGCAATAACGGTTAATCCTATTATCGCCTCATCAATTTTAAGTTTTATAGCTATTGATTCTGCCGAACCTACACTTAATTCTCCACCAATAAAAAGCCCTACTACTCCCATAATTACCCATCCAACTGATTGTAAAACTGGTTTAGTTTCGTAATCATCGTGGGTGTCTAAGCCACCCCCCAAGAAAGCGTTTAGGAAAGTATAGTATATATAAATTAAGAAAAAAGATAATAAAATTAAACCGTCAAGTCTCGATATAAAAGGGTTTTGAGTGCCTTCAATTAATTCTTCTGCCATTAAAATTACTAACACCAAACTTGAAAAAATTAAAAAAGGAAATTGTTTTTTTACTGTACTTAAATCAACTCGTAGCGGTGAGACTAAAGCTGTCAAACCAAGTATCAAAAGTATATTAGAAATATTTGACCCTATAACATTTCCTAGAACTAGATCAGAATTGCCATTAATTCCTGCCAAAACACTAACCATCATTTCAGGAAGAGAAGTGCCAAATGCAACGACCGTCAAGCCAATCACTAGATCTGAAAGTCCAAATTTTTTAGCAAGAGAACTTGCTCCCTTAACCAAAAAATTAGCTCCTTCAATTACTAATAACAGACCACCAAAAAGTATAAAAAAATCAAACATGTTTTATTTTACATTTTTAAATATTATTGTTCAATTGGCTTAAAGCCAAACATTTCTAAAAGTAAATCTAATAAACTTGAATTATTTTGGTTTTTTTCATGATTATACGATTTGTATATATTTTCTGTAGAAAGACCACAACTCGGACATGCGCTTATGAATTTATCCTCTTCACAGTCAAAATTTAATAAATATGTTGTTCCACATACACAAGTTATTTTATTTGTTTCGTGATCGATTTTAACTTCTCCAAATACAGTTGAGTAAGTTTTTATAGAAGTATTTACTTCATTTCTTTGTTTTCCACCAAGCGAAATTGTAGTGCATGGACCAGGAGCATGTATGCTGTATTTTTCACTAGTTACATTTCCTATCGCTACATTATGCGCGATTCGATTTCTTTCCTCAAGTGTTGCCTCTCTTCCTTCCACAGTTAGATTGGGTGTCAATACAAAGCACAATGTAATTAGCTTATTGTAAATTTCACGGTATTGCTGAAAAAGTTTTGTATATTCAATTCTATCTGAATTAATTACACTTTTTCTTAGCCTTAATGCGGTGAATGCTAATTGCCTTCTTAGCATTTTGATTTCAGGGCGCTCAATTATTTCTGAAATAAAATAATCTACTATATGATCGTGCACATCAATAATTTCAGAACTATATTGATTGATAAAAGGTATAAAATTTTCTAAGTTAAATTTGTTTTTATCGACTAAGTATAGAGTTGATAATACTCTGTTCGGATAACTTTGAACTCCTTGACATGTTTCTATTTTTTCATTTGACCCCACATTTAATGTGTTCAAAAACGTTAGTATTTCGATTTCAGTTGATGGAACATGATATATATCCAATTTAATTTTATTCTCAAGAGAATCAAAAGTGTAAATTCTAATCATGTATTTTTTATGATCTTTATAAATTGGTGGGCTTATTTCAACGATTGCTTGATTAGGTAAATTTGATTCCTTGATTTGATCGAATTGTTTTTTTATTGTTTCTAAATTTCTTAGTTCTACCCATTCTCTTTCTCCGCCTTCTTCTAAAGCCTTTCTACAGCTTTGTATCAAAAAATTTAATGTGCTTGGAGGGTATTCACATTGAAAACGAATTTTTTGAAGACCAGAGTTGCGAATTAAGTCTAATAAGTTTATGTATAAGTTTGGGTTAATTAACTCTGGATTTATATTTTCATTTTCAAAAAATTCTATCCAGTTTGTGTTTTCAGCAAGTAATGTAGCAATCTGTTCTGTAACATAATTATCTACTATACCAATTGCGTTTGCTACCTCCTCTACTTCAATTGCCTCATCAAGAAAAAGGGGTATGTTCATTTGTGCTATATTTGGAATATTAAACCTAATGTAATCAAAAACACTATTATCTATTGGAAGCTCTGGATTATTCTGAACATTTACTTCAGGTGGTGAGGAAACTATAAAATTTTTAAAATTTTCCATGATCTATGCTCGTAGATTTAATTAAAATTTCAAAAGTAGGCTGGCATCCTGACTTATCCTGAACATAGGAATTACAGTTGCGGCACAGTGAGGGGTTTTCACCCTGCTTCCCCAGCGCCTTCTTTTCTCGAGGAAAGTTCGGCAAAACTACTTTGTATTAGGATTTTAACACATTTTGAGCTGAAATTAGCAAATAATTAAAAGTTCTTCTTCTGCTCTTGTAATAGCAGTGTATAGCCATCTAAACCAAGTTTCATCATCCATATTCTTGAACCTTTCTTCAAATACAACAACACTTTTGGCTTGAGAACCTTGAGCTTTATGAGTGGTTAGAGCGTAACCAAAGTCAAAATAATCAACATCTCGTTGTTTTACAATTATATTTTCAGTAGAATTAAAACTTCTTTTAGAAACTAAGCCTTCAAACAAAATTCCATTATCCATTTGAATTTGCGCTTGAAATAAGTCTTCACTATCATCATTAATTTTAATTATTTTCCCTAACATTCCATTCGCAATATTTTTTTTATGATTATTTTTTAAACAAATTACTCTATCACCTGGTTGAGGCGGTCCATATTTTTCTAGTCGAGCCCTTATTTCTTGATTAATTTTTATTCTTGTGTTGTTATATCCACACAATATTAATTTTTCGTTTAAATTATGACTAAGTGCTCTTTCCATCTCGTCATAAAAATCAATTGAATTGCTGGAAATTTTTTTTACCTTGTCGCTATACTTTCCAACAGGAATTTCTTTCCCAGCTCTTAACATCATTGAGAGTTTTATAATGGGGTTATTTTGTGCCTGCCTGTGAACTTCTTCAAGTCTAAGATCCGGTTTTTCAAGCAAATTGAAATTTTCTCCGATAGGAGGAAGTTGCCCATGATCACCTACGGCAATTATTGGAATTTTAAATGATAAAAGATCTTGCCAAATTCTTTTGTTGATCATAGAAGCTTCGTCCAAAATAATCAAATCAAAATCAATTTTTTTCTTCCTCGTCCACCCTACTATCTCTTTTTGATCATCAACCACAGGTTCATAAATTAGAGAATGGATTGTTGAAACACGGTCATCACTTGTTAACTCAAAGTTTTTCTTTAAACTATCGATAAGGACCTGAGTTGCTTTTCCTGTAAAACTGCAAAAAGCTATTTTGGTTTTAAGCTTTTCTTTCAAAATTTTGCTAAAAATAGAGATAACGGTGGTTTTGCCCGTCCCAGCATAACCACCAAGAGTAATGTAGCTAGATGGGTTGTTGTACCAAATTATTAAATCTTTAATAGTATTCTTTTGTGATGGTGAAAGATTTATAGTGTTCAACGTTTTTATACAAAATTAAATTCTTCAAAAACAATTTGGTTCTTTTTAATTCCATTTTTGTTTAAAATTTTTGTTAAGCTTTTTTTCATTGCATCAGGTCCACAAATTAAAATCAAATAATCTTTTAAATTATCTTGCACATCGTTCAAAATTCTTTCATAATTTAAATATCCTTCAAGATCTGAGCAGTGATTAATAAATTTTATTTTATCATCTGCACTTTTACATAAATTACTTATCTCCTCATAGTAAATACATTCATCTTCTCTTTTTGTGCTGTAGTAAAAAACAATTTTTTTAGGGTCATCATTTTTAATTTCATATGATAACATGCTCAAAAAAGGTGTAACCCCAATACCACCAGCAATCCAAAGCTGTTTTTTATATTCGCTAAAATTGTAAGAAGTAAATTCACCATAGGGGCCATAAATATAAACTTTATCTCCAACTTTTGCGTGTTTTAGTGCACTGGAGTAGTCCCCGAGCTCTTTATAAGAAAATCTCAATACATCAGAGTAAGGTGAAGATGAAATAGAAAATGGATGATGTTCTTTAGGGATGATTGGATTATCAATAAATGATAAGAAAGCAAATTGTCCAGGTTCAAAATTCATTCTGTTTTTTACTGGTTTTAGGTATAATTCTCCGAGATCTCCAAAATTTTTAACTCGGATTACTTCATACAGATACCTAGGACCAAAATAGTTATAAAGGAAAGTTTTGTAAACATATGCCAGTATTCCAGCAGTTGTAACTATAAAAATCCAAATGAACAAAGGGAGAAAGTTTTTAACGTCGCTATATGCATTTAGCGCATGAAAAGAAGCAAAAAAGAAAGGAATGCCAATTAACTTATGAGTAAATTTCCACATTTCATAAGGAAGAAACCTAAAGATCGAAATTAAAATTAAAATTAAGTAAATATAAAGCGCTAATATGCCAGCGTTTAGTGCTTGATGCTGATTTTTAGCAAATGGTATAAAATAGTAGGTAAATAAATCTAAACTAAAATTTTTTACTACAAGCAAAATTGGGTGAGATAGTATAAAAACTAGAGCCATTTTTCCAATAAAGCTATGAAGTTTATACACTTTATCTAGACCACCAAAAAATTCTTCTAACTGAATTATTCTTGCCGAAAGAATGTAGCTTAATGAAAGAAGTACAATTCCAATTAGTCCAAAAACTTGGCTTAATAATCTTGGGAGCGTGTCAAGATTAATTGCTTGATTATTTTGATACTTAGCAATTAACCATAAATTTATGGTGATCCATATTGGTAATAAAATGAAAAAAATTGCTTTGTTTCGTCGGGACATGTGATTCACAGCACATTTTAATCTAAAAGCATTATTATTTCAATTAATTATGCTCAGCTTCAGGGAGTTTAAATGAGCCCACCTGAATTCTTTCTATTTCCCAGGCAATGGCGCATGAATTAAGTTTTTGACCTATAAGGCTGCAAAGAGATCTTATGTAGGTTCCACTACTCACTTTTGTTTCAAGTTCAGCAATGATAAATTGATGATTTAAATTTTTAATTTTTTCTTCCCAAATCTTTTTAATTTGCTTTTGTCTAAAGTCTCCCTTGACCAACTCTAATCTTTTCTGATTTTCTGATAATATTTTCTTTGAGTTTAGTTTTGAAATTTTAAGGATTTTTAAAGAGTAAATTTTAACTTTCTTTTGAGGAATTTGTATTTCGCTTAATTTATTATTTCTAGCCCACCAGAATAAAGGTTTACCGTTTACCGTTTTAGATGAAAAGGAAGGATATTGTTGCATCAGCTCTACTCTATTTAATTCTTTAACTATTTTTTTAAAATCATCTAAATCAATTTGTGATAGCTTAATTTTTGTGATTATTCCCAGCGAATCAAAAGTATCAGTTTCTATTCCAAAAAGAATTTTAAATTTGTAAACTTTATCAAGGTTTTGGTAAAAATTTCGCCTTTTACATTCTTCGCCTTGTAGTACAACAAGCAATCCCTTAGCCATAGGATCAAGCCTTCCTGCATAAGCAAGTTTATCTTCAATATTATTTCCCGACTTAAACTTGTTTAGGGCTTCCAAAGGAGTTTCTCCTAGTTTTTTATAAATTAAATGCATAGTTAGTTCATTGACCAGATAATTTTATCAGATATATTTATTTATAATAAAACTTTAAAGTTTTAACTAATTTTATTGATGCAGTAAGTAATTTGTGATAGATTTTACTCATGGAAAAAATATTTAGAAAGTTTGCGCATAAAACTTCAGAGTTAGTTGGTTCTCCCTATGCTTTTTTGGTATCTATATCTCTAATTATGGCTTGGTTACTAACTGGACCCTTATTCGGATTCTCTGATACTTGGCAGCTCCTGATAAATACCGTCACAACAATAATCACATTTTTAATGGTTTTTTTAATTCAAAATACACAGAATAGAGATACCAAAATGATTAATATCAAGATAGATGAATTAATCAAATCAATTAAGGATGCCAATACAAAATTATTAGACTTGGATGATCTGAGCGATACACAATTAACCAAGCTTGAAGAATCATTTAAAAAAATTGCGCATAGAAAAAGAAAATAAAATTGTGACTTTTTATCGAAAATCTGCATATCTTAGTATGAACAGCAACAATCTTGAGAAAATTTATTACAACTATGCGCAAGATGTGTATAAATTTGCATTGTTTTTATGTAAAAATGTTGAGGAAGCGAAAGATATTACTTCAGAAACATTCTCTCGCTATTTGAGCAAAGCTAAATCAGTTTCTAGCGGAAAAGAAAAGTCGTGGCTTTTGGCCACTGCCAAAAATGTCTACAGGGAAACATTCAGAAAACATCCTAAAAATAAAAGTTCTATTACAGAAGAGTTAAATTACATTCCTGACCAAACAAACATCGAAAAAATTTTTGAAGATGAACAAATTCAAAAAGCTTTAAATCAGGAATTAGATAAACTTCCAGAGACAACAAAAGAGATTATCATTTTGAAAAATTGGTATGATTTGAAGTTTTCGGAAATAGCGGAAATATTTTACGAATGAAAGAAAGTGCAGTGAAACAAAGGTATTACAGAGGTTTAGATGAGTTGAAAGTTAATCTTAAAAAAACTATTCAGATACAAAGTTTATCAGTAACTTCAGTTATCTCTTCGCTTAAATTGTGGGAGTATTATGAGCTTTCCTCTTTTGAGCTTGAACGAATTTATAATTCTATTTTATCTTTTAATTTTTTGTCTATGGGAACAATAACATCAATATTTAAATTGTCCTCATCTCAATTAGCAACCCTAGCAGTGGCTGGAGTAGCAACTGGAACGGTGGCGTTAGGTGGAACATATTACTACACAACTCAGATAAATGATAGCAATAAAGAAGTTATCGAAAATATAGCTAATGCAAATGTTTGTGAGTACAACGGTAAGCAGTACAGTGACGGTGAAAGTTTTGAGTTAGACAATTCTTGTACGATCTGTAATTGCTCTGGAGGTGTCGTAGTATGCGATACTTCAAAATGTGAAGAACAAAGCGCAGACAATACTTCAGATATTTCTTCATCTTTATTTTCATTCAACGAGTTTAATATAAAGTTAAGATATGATCAAACACTAGGAGTCGCACAATCAGAAGTTAGAAATATGAATATAGATAAGGACGGTCTTAATTGTGACTATGAGACAGTTAAATTTTCAAATGATCCTAAATTGAGTGTAGTTGCTATTGCAGGAATGGGTGAGTGTATAGGGGCAGGAGGTCCTATTGAAAATTATGAAACTGTAAAAAGTTCAGATGGCTTTGAATTTGGAGTTTATGAAACTTATTCAGATCTTACAAAACAATATGGTGTATCAACTTTTGGAGGTTATTATAGTTATATTGATCATAGAGGTGAAAAGAAAGGTTTTGTAGTCAGAGTTCGAGCTAGCGAGTTAATTCAGGATGAAGTTAGTGAATACATGTCAAAAGTTAAAAAATTGATTTCAGGTTTAGAATTACTAGAATCTCCATTAAGAGATTTATTTTACTTCAATGAATTTGGTGGAAGGTTGTATTATGATCAAAACCTTGGAGAGATAAATTCAGAAGTTAAAAAATTGACAATGGAAAAAGATGGTTTGGACTGTACATTTGAAACACTTAAATTTCAAAACGATCAAAATATAGAAGTTGAATTAGCTTCAGGAATGAGTGAATGTCAAGCCGCTTATTATATTCCAGATGACGCTGAAAATGTAACAACTATAGATGGTAGGAATCTAGCAGTTTTTGTTATTTACTCAGATGTAACCAACAAATATAATGTATCTGCTGTGGGAGGTGGAGGATCTAACGCTGCATTAAGATATTCAATTACAGCAGAAACTCAAAATGAAAATGAGGTTGAAAAATATAAAGAAATAGTTAAAGACCTTGCACAAAATACTGAATTTTGGTATTAATTCTCGAGTTGAATAAAAAGTAGAATATGAGTGGCGTACGCCACTCATATTTTTGCTTCTCAAAACAAAAGAAACAAATTTGAAAAATGCTAGATAATAATTTATTATTCAGATATGTTAACAAAAATTTCACAAACAAAAAAAATCAACAAAATAGTGATGTTTTTGACTTTGTCAGACATATTTACTTGGGGACTTTACTTAATTGTTAACTCACTAGTTGGAATATATTTATCTAAAAAAATAGATCATGACGCTACAGCGATAATAGGTATTGGAGTATCAATTTACTATGCAACTCGCGCCCTATCTCAAATTCCAATAGCTTATCTCACTGATAAAACAAAATCAGATAGAGACGATATATTTATTTTGACACTTGGAAATTTTTTGATGGGAGCGCCTTTCTTGTTTTATCCCTTTATATCTGAACCTTTTATGTACTATTTTTTACAAATAATTATGGGGCTTGGAGCATCTATGAATTTAGTAAATTGGAGAAAAATTTTTGCAAAAAATTTAGATAAAGGCAAAGAAGGGCTTGAGTATGGAATTTACGATACAGTTATGAGTGTTGCTATGATAGTTTTTAGTCTAACTGCAGGTTTGGTTGCGAATATCAATGATCGGTATTTTGACATTGTAATGATTACGGTTGGATTACTAACTATTTCTAGTGGAATTTGGACTACACTAATCTACTTTATTGATAGAAAAAGCTAATTCATGGAAATCATAAAATCAAATGATAAAGATGTAATTACAAAATCAATTGAAGTTTTGAAAAACGGTGGAACTTTAATATATCCAACTGAGACAGCATATGGGATAGGAGTTGATGCAACTAACAGCGAGGCGGTGACTAAAGTTTTAAACTTTAAAAAGAGACCTCAAGGTAAAGCCATCTCTATTGCGGTTTCAAATACCACAATGGCGAGTAAATATGTTGATATTGGTGACTCATCTTATTTTTTTGATCAATTTTTGCCGGGACCTATTACTCTAGTTTGCAAATCAAAGAAAAGAGTTGACTCAAGGCTTGAGTCGGAAAAAGGAACGCTGGGTATAAGAATACCCGATTACCCATTAATTCTAGAAATTATTAAAAGCTTTGGAAAACCAATCACTGCAACATCAGCCAATACTGCTAATGCCAAAACACCCTACTCTATTTCAGATATTCTTGAAAATTTATCGCCAAGCAAAAAAAAACTAATTGATTTGATAATAGACGGAGGAACCCTACCCAAAAATCCGACATCCACTGTTGTTGATGTAAGCGGTAATAAAGCTAATGTTTTTAGACAGGGATCTATAAGCATTTTCAAAAACCAACAAAAAATTCTAGATAAAATTTCAAATTCCCCAAGCGAAACCATTCAAATTGCCAAAGAATTTATTCAAAAAAACTCTGATTCTAAACTATTTTTGTTAAATGGGTCACTTGGTGCAGGTAAAACTCATTTTGTAAAAGGAATAGCAGAAGGTTTAGGAATAAATGAAACTGTTGTATCACCAAGTTATAGCTATGTAAATGAATACGAATTTAATGACAAAAAACTAATTCATGTTGATGCGTGGAGAATTGAGTCTAAGTTTGATTTAGCTACATTATTTTCACAAAATATTTGGGATAGTTTTGTGGCTATTGAATGGCCAAGCGTGATTTGGGATTTAGAACCTCGCCTTTTGAGAGATAAGAAAGCTTATCTGATAGATATAGTTTATAAAAATTTTAAGCAAAGACGAATAATTATTTCTAAGGCGATTTTAGAATGAAAATATTGTATATCTCTCACCAACATCTTCCTAAAAATTTTCCCCTTCAAAACATAGGAGGTATGCAAAGAGTCAGCGTTGAGCTGTTAAAAGCGTTGCAAGAAGATAAAGAAATTAAAGTAATTCCCATGCTTATGAATGCGAAATATAAACGAATGGGTCCTCCCACCACTCTTTTTTGGATAAAAACACTCTTTCTTTTACCGATACTTAATTTTATTTACAGGCCGGATATAATTTTACATTTATCTATGGTTACCTCATCAATGACACCATTAGCAAAAGTTTTTATTAGAAAAACTCCAATGTTAACCATTAACCACGGTCACGATGTAACTATGCCATCTCCTTGGTATCAATATTTTTGGTTGCCATTATCCTTTAAGTATTTAGATGGTGTAGTTTCAGTATCTAAGGCAACAAGTTATGCATCAATAAAGAGAGGTTTAAATCCAAACAAAGCGTTTGTCATCTCTAACGGTGTTGATTTGTCAAGATTTAAATTAAAGTATTCAAAGCAAAAGGCAAAAGAAGTATTTGCGGAACTGTTTGACATAAAATTGAATAAGGATACAAAAATTTTGCTAACTGTTGGTAGGCAAGTTAAAAGAAAAGGTCATCTTAATTTTTTAAAAAATATTTTTCCAAAACTAGATAAAAATATTGTTTATGTTGCAATTGGTGACGGTAAGGAACATCAAAAAATTTTAGATTTTAAAGAAAATAGTATTCACAAAGATAGAATTTATATTTTGGGTAGACAAAGTGACGAAGTAGTTGAGCTAGCTCTCAGGGCTAGTGATTTGTTTGTTATGCCAAATATTCCGGTAAATAATGATATGGAAGGTTTCGGCGTTGTGATTCTTGAAGCAAATGCAAATGAAACTCCCGTGGTAGTTAGCGACATGGAAGGGATGAAAGATGTGGTAAGGGATGGTATCAATGGTTATCGCGCTGATATCACAAATCCAGAAAATTTTGCAAAAGTGATCAACGATTTAGTACAAGATCCTGTAAAACTTGATATGTTAAGTAAAAACAGTAGAAAATATGTTGAACAAAAATTTACTTGGAGCAATTTAGTTGAGGAATATAAAAAAGTATTTAAGAAAATTAATAGTACTTAAATCAATCTATACATTATTAAAAAAGTGTTATTTGTGTTGTTCAAATATGAGAAAAAATTATTTGAATATAATAACTAGATTAAATTTAGAAGTTTTTGCTAATATCTATTTGGTTTTTTCAGCGTTACTTTTCATATTGTCATTAGGTTACTATGTTAATGAAGGCAATCTAGCTACTTCAGATAGTAGTGCGAGCGCGGGGCCAGCGTTAGTAGGTCCGGGCGGAACATGTGTACCAAATGAAACGGTTATTGATATATGTGAAGGAACTGCAATATGTTGTCAATGTGGAAGGCACATTACAGGAGAGGAGATTGGTAACAAGTGTTTACCACAAGGGATTGGTAGCTGTACTACTTATTGTGAGAGTCTTTTTAATGAATATGCTGATAGTAAAGGTTACAATACCTTAGCTTGTGGAACTGTTGCGTGTTCAAAAAGTGTGGGTTGTTGTGACTCTCCTCGTTCAATGTGTGGTAATGACCCATCTTGTCTGTCATCAACCCAGGATGAAAGATCTTCAATTTCAGAACAATCAATGAATGAGGATGAAGTGATAATCCTTGAGAACACAAATTTGAGCTTAAATGAAGTTTTGATTAAAGGCGCTACCGAACTTAATAACCTCAAAACTTATGCTGTTGTTTTTCGAAATGATAGCAATTTTGAACTGAGAGTTATAGCAAATCAAACATTCAAGCGAGAAATGCGTGGCAGTGTGACCGTACCTATAGTATATTCGGGTAATATTGATCTTCTTAATTCAGATGGATTTTTAAGTCAAATTATTAACTCTATAAAGTATGATATTAGGGGTAGTTATAATGCATCAATCGTTTCAGTGAATTACCACTTTTTGTGGGAGAATCAGAATTTTATAAAAAGTTTAATTGAAAATCATTGTAATATAAATGATTCTGAATCAGAGATAGCTCTAAATTTGAGGGTTTATTACGAAATTGAGATTGTAGAATTAGCTTATGTAGGAAAAATAATAAATATAGGTATAGAAAATGAAAATGAAGTATGTAAAAGCACCTTCAAATTTGGTACAAGCAATTTAAACAGTCCAAATAATATTACTGCTTCCGTGCTTGGTGTGAGCTCAGATTTGAGTGAAATAGACGAAGTTTTGTTTATAGTATCTACTTATAATGATTTACTCAAAAACGAAGAGTCAGAACTTAGTTTTGATCCAAATCAAGCAATTGAGGAAGTTAGGGAGTATGTACTTAGTGGTGATACCAATAATTTACCAACACCTGCCAAAAACTACGCCGATAAGTTTATAAAAAGTAATATTTGTTATGGTGATTTAGATTCAGATGGTTCGGTAAACTTAAAAGATTTGGCAAGATATGCAAAGATTTACGGTGGAGTTTTGGAGGATTCTGGCAAGCTTTTGAGTTTATCTAGGTTTGCTCAAAACTACAACAAAGAATCTGAGAGTTGTAGTTACTTATTTGATTTAGAAGTTATTAATGAATAATATGAAAAAAAATACAAACATTTTTAAGATTTTCTTTGCAACAGTTTTGACAGCATTTTCAGTTGCAGTGTTGCTAGGTTTACTAGATTTGAACGGTGATAATTCAAAAATTATTGATAACTCTGATTTGAGTGCTGGAGAGGCAAGTCTATCGTTTGATACCAAAATGATTAATGACACTTTGTACGAAGTAGTGGTTAATTTGGTTAATAATGATTTGAGTGTTATTGGAGCTGAAATGTATTTTTTCGTAGATAGTGATTCGGTAGAAAATTTAGAATGGGTGCCGTCAGATTCATTTGACTTGTATTTTCCAGTCGAAACTGGAGCTAGCTTTGTGTATGGTGTAACCCAAGCATCTGAACTTTCAATCAATACTGAGCAAATAGAGTTAGGTAGATTAATGGTAACTAAAAAAGATCCTAATCAAAAGGTAAAGATTAAGCTATTGTCCGAAGGAAATTTTGCTTCTAAAGTTAACACAGACCTTGAGTCAGAGTTTAACTTTGCCGAAGTATCAGTAGAAATTTAAAATTCTTAAAGTTTTAAAATTATGTTTTAAGAAAGTTTTCCCTTGACTACCCTACCCCCGCATGGTATATTAAAGCATGAAAGTTAAGACAAATTCAAAAAATTGTGATGAATACGTAAAAATAGTTAATCGGTTGAGAGGGCAGTTAGATGGCGTTCTTAATATGCTTGAGGATGAGCGTGATCCTGTTGAGATTGTAAATCAGATTAAATCTATAAGATCTGGATTATCAAGTTTGGCTATTTCTATTTTAAGCAACGAAGCATCGGAATGTTTTAAAAAAAAGAACAATGGTGATAAACTTAAAGAGGTTGAAAACTTAATCAAAACTTTTTTTAGTATTAAGTAATTTTTTATTTTTTATTTCAATTATATGATACAAACGCAAGATCAAACTTATACTACTCTAACAGAGAGTAACTTTAAAAGTGAGACAGAAGAGGGGTTCGTAGTTATTGATTTTTGGGCAGATTGGTGCGGGCCATGTATTGCGTTTGCGCCAGTGTTCGAGAGCGTTGCCCAAGAGATGGCAGGAAAACTGAAATTCGCAAAAGTAAATGTTGATGAGAATCCAAGTATCGCGACAGAGTTTAGCGTGATGAGCATACCGACCATAGTTTTGTTGAAAGATGGTGTAGAAGTTACGAGAAAATTGGGAGCAATGCTAAACAAAGATGCGTTTGTTGATTGGTTAAATAGTGTAATTGATGAAAATACACAATAAAAAAATTGAAAACTTAATAATAATTGGTTCTGGTCCGGCAGGCTTAACTGCTAGTATTTATGCTAGTAGAGCTAAGATTAATCCTTTAGTGATTGCGGGTGTAAATTGGGGAGGCCAGCTAATGAATACGACTGAAGTAGAAAATTTTCCAGGTTTTCCTGAAGGCGTGAAGGGACCTGATCTGATGAATAAAATGTTTGAACAATCAAAGAAGTTTGGAACAAGTTTTGAATTTGATGATGTGGTGTATGTAGATTTTTCTAAGGATGTAAAACTTTTACGAACCTCAAGTAAAGATTTTTGGGCGAAGAGCGTAATTATCGCTACTGGAGCAACTCCTAGAAAACTTGAAATTCCTGGAGAAGATGAGTTTTATGGTCGAGGAGTTTCTACATGTGCTACATGCGATGGAGCTTTTTTTAAAGATAAAATAGTCGCAGTAGTTGGCGGAGGTGATTCTGCGATGGAGGAAGCAAATTTTTTAACAAGATTTGCAACAAAAGTTTATTTAATTCACAGGAGGGATACGTTTCGAGCAAGTCCAATTATGCAAGATAGAGTAAAAAATAACCCTAAAATTGAAATAATTTTAAATACAGAGGTAAAAGAGGTTTTAGGTGATCAAGTTGTTAAATCTATCAAAGTTTTTAATAAACAACAAAACAAAGAATTTGTTTTGGAGATTGATGGCTTGTTTTTGGCAATTGGGCATGTTCCAGTAACAGGATTTTTAAAAAATGCTATAACGCTCAATGAGCGAGGTTATATTGTTGCTAATAATCATGTTGAAACTAATGTAGATGGTGTGTTTGTGTGTGGTGATGTTGAAGATGAAGAATATAGACAAGCTATTACCGCTTCAGGTTTTGGTTGTATGGCAGCCTTAAGAGCTCAAAGATGGCTTGAATCGAAAGGTGTTAAAGTAGACTCTTCAGCAAGTTCATATTAGACACTTTGTACAATTTAGCTATTTTTTTCTTGCAAACTAAAAAATCTTTTTTTATACTGATCTAGTTATGAACAAGTTTGCCATGGCATCCAAAAAGCTACTTTTATTTGTAATCTCAGGATTATTTATATTATCCATTGCATCATCAATCGCTTATTTACTTACACAAGAGCTAATTGTAGCAGCAACTTCAGTTACCTTTGAATCTACTCAGTCAAACACGGCTTATAATGGAGTTGATGAAGTGATAGAAAATTTTAACATTGATGCTGACGCAAATTTTGCAGTGGTGACTGTTGTTTATAGACAATCACCTTCAGCTGAGGTTGTAACGTATGTTGACGTAAATGCTCAAGAGGCTAGTTTTGGATGTAGAGAAAGTGATGCTGATTATGCAGTGGAGCTTTGGTACGTAGCTAATCCTTCAACAGGAAGTGTGCCTGTCAATGTTGTTTGGAGTGGAGCTACAAATGACATCGTTATAAATGTCACTTCGTTTTCTGGTGTAGATACAACCAATCCTGTTAGAAGCTCAGCGTGTGCAAGTTCTCAAGGAGTTTGGAGCAATACTGCAAGTGTTACAATCGCATCTAATCCTGATGATTTAGTTTTTGGAGCTTGGAATGGTTACTTAGGTTTTGTATTTGCAGGTAATAGTACGCCAAATGCAGGTACGACTGAGATTTGGGAAGAAGGAAATGTAAATACCTTTACGAATGGTGGTTACAGAGAGTCAACTTCAGCATCTGAAACTGTATCATGGACATACACTGGAGATCCAACACCATGGGCGATTGCTGCAATTTCTATAGTTCCTCAGGCAGTGGTTTCTAATGATTTTAATGTAAGTTTGATAGATAATACTGATTCGTTTCAGATAACTGCGACTAGGACGTCAGGCACAGCAACAGTGAGTGCTTTGGAATATAGAGTTAATGGGGGAAGTTGGGTAAGTTTAGATGATTCAGGTGGAGGAGGTTTTGGGACAAGCAGCGCTACTAGTGGATTGGTGGATAAGCAAACATTGGGGGCACCAGGAAATTACACTGTGGATTACAGAGCTTTAGGAAGCGATGGATTGTATTATCCACAGCCAGCAGGTTTTGGTACTCAAACGGTCAATGTACCAAATCCTCCAACTTATGAAGACATTCAAGTTTTAAATGTATTTACAGAAGCATATCCATATGCAGCGGCAGGTTATCCGATAAATAGCAGTCAACCGTTAGATCCTGATGATAATGCTACATACGCCATTTTGGCGGTAGCTCATAGAATGGATGCTGGGCAAACCGTAACAAGCGCTAGTTGGGGAGGTGTTAATTTCACTCAATTAGCTTCCTGTGAAAGTGATGATTACTCTATTGATTTATGGGGGTTAGCAAATCCAAATGTTGGAAGTAATGGAGGTGATATACAATTTTCATCAGATGCAACAGAGGTTATTTCAGCTCTTACATTTTTAGGTAATGTTGATACAACAAATCCAATATATGCAGCAGGGTGTGAAGATACTCAAGATAATAATGCGCTATGGTCAAATAATCCTTCAATAACGCTAACGAGCAAAAATGGCTATTACATGTTTGGAGCTTGGAATGGTTATTTGGGTTTTATTTCAAATAGCACTCCTAATTCAGGTACGACTGAGATTTGGGAAGAAGGAAATATAAATACTTTTACGAATGGTGGTTACAGAGAGTCAACTTCAACATCTGATACATTATCATGGACATACACTGGAGATCCAACACCATGGGCGATTGCTGCTGTTGTATTAAAACCCACTGAATCTACAGGATCAGGATCAGGGGAAATAGATTTAAATGTGAGTGTAGACAACTCAGGAGGAAATTTTCAAATAACAGCTAATGCAACAGGAAGTTTGACTGTTAGTTCTCTAGAGTATAGTTACGACGGAGGAAATACTTGGAATGCTATTCCAGATTCATTTTCATCACTAGTGAGTGGTGGGTATGGTACTAGTTCTGTGGTTTATCAAGTAGATAACTATGCAATACCCGATGCAGGGTTAGATGAGTTTGATAATCCGCAATACTACCCTGTCAGTGTAAGAGCTATAGATAACAATGATAATGTATGGCCAGCTTCAGGGTACGTTGAAGTTTTAGATATTGATGGTTTGGGAAATGGTATTGAATTTGTTTTATATAAAAATGAAAATGGGAGTGTAGATGATGGGCTTGGTTTTTCGGTACGACATTTAGCTGGAGTTAATATCTCATCAGTTGAATATAGAATTGATAGTGGCAGCTGGGTAAATTATGAGTCTAGTCAAGTAGGTAGCACTGAAGTTGAGGGAGGTTTATTTTTTGTAGATTTACCTACAGGGAATCATACTTTTCAAGTACGAGCAACAGATGAGAATGGAGTCCTATGGCCTTTGCAAAACTTATATAGCTTTGCTCAGATTAGTTTTGATGAGGGCTTATATGAAGGACCAAGGGTACTCTCTGATTTAGATTTCAATTCTAGTGTTGGTGAATTTGCTATCAATTCTGGGGAATTCATTTCAACTAACGTTACTGATGATCAAGTATTACCAAGTGAGCAAGGTGTATATAAATGGGTAGATGTGGTTGGATCGACTGGTGGAAGAGTAAGAATTTCTGATTCAACTTTCACAAATGATGGTAGCGCGGGTGCTTTAACATTTGATGGGTTTGGAGATGATAGTAGTATTGAAACAATAACGACAGAAACCAAAGTTTATGTTCCTGAAAATTTTAATTTTACAAACAACCTTTATCTAACTTTTGAGTTTACTTGGCATGATAACTTTGTCTCTAACTTTGAAGCTCAAGAGCAGAACGGAAATAAATTATATTTAGATATAGATGGTGTACTTTATGAAATTTTTGATTTTTATGCAAATGGAAGTGGGCAAACTGGTGTAACACAACAGATTAATATTGATTTAGATCAAGCTTTAGCGAGTGCTGGGTATACAGAATCTGATTATTTATTGAGCTCTAGTGATCCATACTTACTTTTTAGAATAGAATCATCTTTCGCAAGAGAAGCGCAAGATAAAAATGGAACAGAAGGATTTACAATAGATAATTTTAGAATATATCATAGCTTTGATGGCACTATTTCTGAAGATTCTTTGCCAAAATTATCAATGGATGCTAATTTATTCAGGAGTGCAAAAAGAGCAGATATATATTCTGGCATTGTTAATGAAAGACTTTTTGTGGTTGGTTCCGATGAAATTAGTGGTACTGCATTAGATGAAGATTCGTCAATTAGCTCAATCAGGCTTGAGTTGTACGGTCAAGACGATTTACTGTTAAACACTATTTTGGCAACACCTGTTGATGGAGCGTTTGATTCAAGTACAGAAATTTACGAAATTGTATTAGATGACACAAACTTAGTTGAAAATGGACCTTCTGAATCTGTCAGCAAGTATGCTTTAGCCAAAATTATAGTTGAAGATGCAGTAGGTAACACTAATTTTTATGAATTTACACAAGGGTTTAGTTATTTGAGCAGTGATTCTCTTAATCTTTTAGTTGGAAGCTCAGATAGGCGTACTGTTGGAATTAATGAAGTATATGATGTGCGATTTGTTGTGGAAAAAGAGGTTACAAATCAAGACCCTCTAGTGAGTTTTGTTGCAAGTACGGACTTACAGTTTGATTTTTGTAGTTTTTCCGTTGATTTTGGATATAATTTTGAACCAGCAAATGTTATAGACAGTGCTGATGGAGATACTTGTGAGGTTGATTTTTCAATTCTTGATTTCGATAAATACGCAGGTGAAATAATTTTAAGATTTACTCTTGCTCCAGAGTCTTTTGATCAACCAACAATTAGTGGCGTTTTCACAATCTTAACTTTAAATGGTCAACAAGCTATATATGATACCACAGCAGGCGCACCTATAAATTCAAATCAATTTGAACCTACATTTATTTTAAATAATTTAGGTGTTCAACCTATCAACCAAAATCAAGTAACTTATACTGGTACAGCTTACGGTAATGAAGATTATGGTTTTACAGTGGCGAATGTTCAATATGCTATTTGGACTGGCTTTTATGAGGTTAATTGGACCGATGCAATACCATCAGATGGTTCATTCAATGAGTATGAAGAAGATTTTTATTTTCAAACACCACCATTAATAGATGGAGAAAAAATAGTTTTCATCAGAGTATTTGGTTCTAATGGTGTTGAATTTTATTCTGGAATTTTGGGTGATGTAGGAGCTCCAGCAGACAGAGTTAATATTGACGCGGTGGATACTTCTACTCCAATCATTGAATTACAGCCGGTGTTACCTAACCCAACCGCAGATAGCTCACCAATAATTAGTGGTAGTGTCGGGGATGATGAAAGCGAACTTACATCTAATATAGCTCTAATTGAATATAGCACTAATGGAGTTGATTTTACTCCAATTACCCCTGCAGATGGGTTATATGATGAAAAAGAAGAGCAATTTAAATTTAAATTAGAAGATCTAGCTCCTGGTGACTATCAAGTTTGGGTGAGAGCAAGAGATGCAAGTGGAAATGTGACAGCAGGAGATCAAATAAAAAGCGTATCGTTTACAGTGATTGAAAGGCAAGAAGTAGATGCTGTAAAAGTGAGTAAACAATCAGATTTCAACTCTTACATAGATTACGATTCCGTTTTATCTGAAAACGTAATTTGGGGAAGAGGTCAATTAAGACTTAAAGAAGATGTATCAGTTGCATCAAAAAATTTATTAGTTCCAACCAATAATGGTCGTTGGGGTAATAGATACAAAAGAGATGCAGGATCGCAACTAGGTTTTGAATATTCAAGCTGTGGAAATGGATTATTTTTAAATCAAGCTGGCCCAAATTTTGCATACTACGATTTAAATACAAATACTGAATACCAATTTGATTTGACAGATGTAGGGTTAGCGTCTTCAGATTTTACACAAGGGATGGCGTCATTCCAGACTCCATCCGGAGATTGCCACTTGTGGTTAGGTACTCTCTACAACAGAGTTGTAGCAATTAATTTTGGGACAAGCATAGCAGATGGTATAGATGAGTATACAGTTTATGATTTTACTGCTGATACTCAACTTAAAGAAGTAGACGCAATAACAATTGATGATAGAAATCCTGCAAATTACGGAGTAATGTTACAATATCCTCGATGGGATGGATCGGGAGGTACAAAGTATATAAATCCTGGAGCTTCTATAAGTTCGCAAGCTGATGATACGGTCGTAGATTATTTTGCTACGGCAGAATATAACTTCAATGATACGCAGACATTGACACTAAGCACATCACCAAAAAGTTATGGATGGTGGTTTGCAGATTATAGCGCAGGAATTGTTCGATACAATGATAATGGAACACCGCTAAACAAAACTGACGATACTTTCACGTTTTATGATAGAAATACTGATGTCAGATTCGGTGGAAACTTTGGTATAGCTTTCAATAAAGATGATCAGGTTATTTTTGCTGGAAATCATGGAGTTAGCATGATTTATGATTACAACGGCACATTTGATGCATCTGATGATTTAATTACAACGATTGCATCAGCAGCAGAAATGAAGCAAACAGAATTATCTGCTATTACTTATTATCCAGGTGATGACATCATAGGTGAACAAATCTGGGTAACAGGTCGCGGAGGTGAAATTGTATACATATCAACTAACAATACACCAACTGAAAAAAGAGATGATGTAATAGATATAATAGATTATGCTTCAAGGGTTTATCCCGCTCAAATAGGAACTTTTGTACAAAGAGATGTTGATTCTTTCACTATTTTCACATTTGATGGTATTCATGACGTAACTATGAACATTGAATTTGAACCTCAAGGAACTGCTGTTACCAAAATTTATTCTGATTTAGAAGGAAATTATTTAGATGTAGATTATATTGAGCTTGTTTCTACAAATTTTAAGTATAATCCAGAATTAACTAGTTTTAGAGTTTCAAATGATGGAGGATTTACTTGGCAACCAATAGAACTTGGACAAAAGGTAAATT
This sequence comes from Candidatus Dojkabacteria bacterium, assembly GCA_025999215.1. Lineage (GTDB taxonomy): Bacteria > Patescibacteriota > Dojkabacteria > J137 > J137 > KatS3mg085. Next base: position 149,442 of record AP024679.1, on the reverse strand, counting down.
TTGTAAATCCTGGTTATAGGTTTGCTTTGGCTATTGATATGTTTAGGGGATCAACACCTGTACTAACAGAGTTTCAACTAGAATATTCTGCCTACCCATCTGAGGATCAAAGAGGTTTAGTTTTAGATGTTGATGAAGAACCTGATGTTGTACCATCAGGAACTCCATTTAGTTTTGAAGTTGATGCGCTTGATGATTTGTTAAACCCGTTAGAGGATGACCAAATAATTTATTTAGAATTAAGAAATGTAGAAACCGATGAAGTGGCTGAAGATTTCAACATTGAAAGCATATTGGTACCAAGCGGAAGTGGTTCGGTAGATATTCCAAACGCTGTTTCCAGTGTTCTGGGTACCTACTACATTTACGCAACTAACGGAACTGCTTATGCAACATCAGACCCAATACTTTTCGTTGGTCCATCAGAGGAAGTTAATCCTCCAGGTTCATCTGTAACATCTCAACCTACTTTGGTATTTACTGCGAGTGATTATGAAATTTATGAAGGTGAAACTACCATTCTCTCATGGCAGACTAGCAATTTAAATGAAGTCATTTTATCTTCTGACAATAATATAGACAATTTAAGTTTGGGTAGCGTTAATTTAAACGACACTTTAGAAGTTAAATTAACTAAAACAACCACCTTTACTCTCAGAGGCACTGGCGCATATGGTGATTTAGAATCGAAGCTGACCATTGTTGTTTTGCCAAAAGGTCAGACTGTGGATGAAGTTTGTGAATTACCAGAAATTAAGTTTTTTAATGTAGAAGTGGTTGAAGAGATGCAGGATAATGCGAAGGTAAAAATAGTTTGGGAAGTTGAAAATGTCGAAAATGTGACGATTTCAGGTTTAGGTGATGATATTAAAAGACTAGCACCAAAGGGTGAATTTGAAACCTATGTAACCAAAGATGCAGAGGTAAAAATTATTGCAAACAATAGATGTGGTGAAGCAGTAGGAACTCAAAGTGTAAATGTAAGACTAGGTCTTGAAGTAAACCCAAGTTCATTTGGACCTTTAGCGGTAGCAGCACTCGTTGCAATGTTTGGAACTCTTTCAATGACTCCTTTGTCGGGCACTTATCTTTTAGATTCCATTCAAAAATTTGGAGTGTTGTTTGGAATTGTTTTACGAAAGAAAAAGAAATACTGGGGCTTTATATACGATTTGAAAAACAACAAAGGTATTCCTTTTGCCATTGTTAATGTATATGCAGGTGATACTTTGATCAAGCATGAAGTTACAGATCTAGATGGTAAGTATGGAGTACTTCTTGACAACTCAGGAGAATACAGAATCGAAGTAAAAGCTTCAGGCTACAAGGTATTTGATAAAAATATCAGGGTAAGCAATGTAGGTGATACTGTTGAAATTGTTGAAGATATAGGGCTAATTCGTGAAGATAGTAAATTTAGCTTATTAGCCTTAAGAAACTACTACAAGCCATCAATTATTAGGGCGTTGATTTGGTTGATGGCAATCAGCATGGCAGTTGGGTTTGTTTACACTGTTATTATAACTACGCAGTATCCAAATGCGGTTAATTATCTATTACTAGCAATTTATGGAATATTGTTTACATTAAATATTATTCATTTGGCAAGTCTATATGCAAGAACTGCAGGGAAGGTGCTTGAAGTTGATGGCAACAAGGAATTACCTGGTGTTAGTGTAAGGTTTTACAGAGAAAATAAGCAAGTGGGTGTCTATTTGACTAATTCAAAAGGAGAAATAAAAGTAAAACTACAACCTGGAAAATATTGGTACATAGCAAACAAAAATGGTTACATTATGGCAGACTCAGTAGAAAATCAAATTCCAGTGATTGAAATTGATGAACGAGGATTTTTGACAAAAGATATTTTGATGAAGAAAAATTTGGCAGAAGTTGGATCTTTAGCAGATATTGTAGAAGTTAAAACATTACAAAATCCTTTTGGTGCAAAAGAATAACATTTATACCAAAAATTTTAACCAAACATTGAGTTTTGAAAAACTAAATAGGTTAGGGATTTATGCTTTGTGACCAAATTCAAAACAGAGGTTTGAGTGAGGGAATTTTGATCAAAATTTATTTTACTTCTCTACTCTATAAGCAACTATTTCGTCACCTTCTTCAATTTCAATTTGAGGATCTATCATTATTCCACATTCAAGTCCTTTTTTAACTTCTCTAACTTCATTTTTACCTTGTTTTAAACTAACTATTTTGCCTCTTCCAACTTCATCATCTCCTCTCTCAACCCACACCCTGTACCCTTTTACAAACGTTCCCGACTTAACTTCGCAACCAGCAACTCTAGATCCATCAGACAAAACAAAAACTTTTTTAACAATAGCTCTGGCTAGCTCGATCTCTTCTTCAAAATTATCAGCCAAAGCATCTAGGGCTTCTGCTAATTCATCAATCATTTCGTAAATAATCTCATAATTTCTTATCAAAACTTTTTCTCTTTTTGCAATCTGAAGGGTTTTATTGTCAGGAGATAATTGAAAACTTGCGATAATAGCCTTAGCGGTTTTTGCTCGGAAAACATCATCTTCGGTTATATTTCCTGTTGCAGAGTACATTACTTCAATTTTTGCTTCCTCCGTTTCTAACTTATCTAATTGTTTCAAAATAGCTTCTAAGGTTCCTTGTGTTTGCGCTTTCAAAATAATTTTTAAACTTTTCTGATTGATGCCCTGTTTTTCTTCTTCTCTTTGAAGGATCATTTGAGCAAAAATGCTCTCTGGGTCAATTTCTTGAGTTTCTTGTTCTTCTTTGTTATTAAGTTGCTCAAATAAAGCTTTTGCTTCATTTTCATTCAGTACAAAATACAGCATCTCACCTGTATTCAAAGGTTGTTTAAGCCCAGTAATCCAGGCTGGTTGCGATTCAGAAGCGCTTTCTACTGGTTTAAAATCTTCGTTCAAAACACTTCTAATTTTGAAATAGCCTGACGATGACACTCCAAATAATCTTGGTTCAATAGAGCCTCCTTTAATTATACAAATCCCGATATTTCCCAAATGTTTGTCAAAAATAGATTCCAAGACAAAAGCTTTTGCTACAATCCCTTCATCTAAAGTACCAGGTTTTAGTTCATTTACTTCAGCTAAAAGTTCAATACCTTCTAAAAGTTCATCAAGCCCAATTTTATTTTTTGCTGAGATTTCAAAGCACAAAACATCTCCTCCCAAATCCTCAACTTGAACACCGTAGCTTGCGAGTTCTGATTTAATTTTTTGAGTATTAACTCCTTCTATATCTATTTTATTTATTACAACGATTATAGGAACATTGTTTTCTTGCGCAAATTTAATTGATTCTTTGGTTTGTGGCTGAACCCCATCATCAGCTGCAACCATAAGTAAAACAAAATCTGTGACCAAAACTCCTCTTTTTCTCATGGCGCTAAAAGCTTCGTGTCCTGGAGTATCAATAAAAGTTATTTTATTACCGCTTTTTAAGGTAATCTCGTGAGCTCTTGTGTTTTGTGTGATTCCTCCAACCTCCTTTTCTGCCACTCTTGCGCCTCTAATTGCATCAAGAAAAGTTGTTTTTCCATGATCTACATGACCCATCACAGCAACAACAGGTTGTCTAATTTTTCCAGTTTTTGACATAATCAAGGAGGTAATATAAAAATATTCTAAGAATGATAACACAAAATGCTTTTTTGTAAAAGAAAATTAAGTTTCGTTATTTTAAATCAAATTTTTTCTAATTAATTGTTAGACTTTTTTTAATTTATACTGTATAATTTAAATCATGAAGAAAGCTTTCTTGAGTATTTTGTTTAATTTCCTTATTATAATTATAATTTCTTCCATAACGGTGTCTAGCGTTGTGTTGGGTCTCTTTTACAATGATTCACGAAAACTCAATAAAGATATTCAAAAAAAACTCGATGAAGTGACATTAGAGCGAGATAAGCTAGCTAGCATTGCTGATGAATCTCAAACATCTTTACAACGAAAAATAGATAATCTTGAAAACGAAATTGGTTTTTTAAGAAAAGAAAACAAAGAACTACAAAACAAATCAATAGATGGTTATGGTAAAATTTCTGGTAAAATTACAGCTATAGTCAGAGAAGATGTAGGTGTGTCTGAATATCAAGTTGTATGTGCTCAAAATGTTGATAATGAAAATCAAATTTATTGTGTTGGAGTATCTAGCTTAAAAGCAAATTATGTTCTTTTGGTGCCTGAGGGTCAATATATAGTTTTTACAACACCAATAAGTTCTGATACAATTGGTTCTGATTTGAGGGCTTATTATACTGAGTACGTTGCTTGTTTACAAAGTAATGAAGAAAAGTGTAAAGATAATGACGAAATAAAAATAGTTAATGTGAAAGAGGGAGAATTAACGTCAAACATAGACCCTTTAGATATAATTTAATAATAAAAAATTAAAAAGAATTTAAAAAAAAACTTTTACTATTTTAAATTTTATGCTATACTCTCTTGCTAGTTTTGGTTTTTTGTGGCATTAACCCAAATTAAAGAGTAATTAGCCGCTTTGCGGGCCTTTTTAGTTTTAGATAAATTTTACGCTTAACTTTCATATGGATAAAAAAAACAACAGAGTTAACCTCACCAAAGATCCTTCACCCAAATTTGAAATTGATTTATTGGAAGCACAGAAAAAATTTTTCAGAGAATTTATAGAAAGAGGTTTTGAGGACTTGTTCGATGAAATTAATCCCATCCAAGATTATACCCAGTCGAGCTGGGAGCTTTATTTTGAAGATGTAGAATGGGGAGAACCGAAATTAACCTTCAGAGAAGCGCAAGTTTTGGGATTAACTTATGATGCGCCGATTCACGTTAATGTTAAGTTGGTTAACAAAAGAACTGGAGAAATTAAAAAACAAAAAATCTTCTTGTGCGATATGCCAATGATGAGTGATAGAGCAACCTTTATGGTTAATGGTAATGAAAGGGTTGTGGTATTTCAGATATTGAGGAGCGAAGGTTTGTTGTTTTCTGAATCAAAAGCTTCAACGCCTGAAAAACCAATTTATTCAGTTAAATTAATGCCAGCTAGAGGTAAATGGTATGAGTTTGAAATGAACAAGTACGGAGTTATGAGTGTTAAATTGCTTGAAAAGCGACCAAAAATATTACTAACTACTCTACTCCGAGCGTTAGGATATAGTTCAGACGCAGAAATCAAAAAAGCGCTTGATGACGCTGATGTGGGTGATTTTAAGTTTGTTGATGCAACATTGAGAAAAGATCCAACTAAAAATACTGAAGAAGCTCTAATTGATATTTATAGAAAATTGAGACCTGAAGATTCTGTCACTTTTGAGAGTGCAAAAGAATTTTTAGAAGATATATTTTTCAATAAGCGAAGATTTTACTTAGGCAGAGTTGGGCGATATAAGTTAAATAGAAAGCTTGGTAGGGATGAAGATTTTGGTCCACAAGATTACTTATTAAAAAAGAGAGACATCGTTGATGTAGTCAGAGCGCTTATTAAGCTTAATCATGGCGTGATACCACCAGATGATATTGATAGTCTTTACAATCGTAGAATTAGAGGTATTAATGAAATTGTGTCTGACAAGATAAGAGCTGGAATTTTATTGATGGAAAAGAACATCCGTGACAAAATGAGTTCTTACTCCGTGGATGAAAAAGTAACTCCAGCGCTGTTTGTAAACACACGACCTGTAATGGCTGCGATTAATCAATTTTTTGGAAGTAGCGCGCTTTTGAGATACATGGAACAACAAAATATCTTGAGCGAATTAGAAGCTAAAAGAAGAATAACAGCAAGAGGACCAAGGGGTTTGACAAAGGAAAGAGCAACATTTTCAGTTAGAGACCTTCACTTGACTCACTATTCAAGGGTGTGTGCAGTTACAACGCCAGAAGGTCCTTCGGTAGGAATGGTAAATCAGATGGGAGTGTTTGCAAGAGTTAATGATTTTGGTTTTTTGGAGGCGCCATATTACAAAGTTGTAAATGTATTTAAAGTAGGAAGTGATGATATCAAAAAATTCAAAAATAGAATTTTGAGATCAGATTTGGAAGTAAAAGGGAAAGTTATCGCGAAAGCAAATGAGGAGCTTACACCTGAAATAGTTGAAAGTGCAAAGAAAGGTGGTGTCACAGAGATTCCTTTGGTGCCCTTTGTTAGCGATGAAGTAGTATATCTTGATGCAGAATTTGAATTGGAGCATAGTATTTGTTCAGCAGCAGTTAAAAAAGATAAGTTTGGTAATATTCTAGAGCAAACTACCTACGTAAGAAATCAAAATTCATTTAGAAAAGTAAGCATTTTAGATGTTGATTTGATAGATGTAGCGCCTGCACAGATTGGAGGTTTGGGATTGTCATTGGTGCCTTTTATTGCAAATGACGATCTTAATAGGTCTTTCTATACCGTCAGGACTCTTAACCAGGCTGTGCCTTTAATTAGGCCACAAGCGCCATTAGTAGGTACAGGTTTTGAAGAAATGGCTGTTAGGGCAAGTGGAAGAACAGTTTTTGCAGAGGATGATGGTGTGGTTAAATATGCCGATGCATCAAAAGTAATTGTTGAATATGGTTCAGGTAAAAATAAGAGAGAAGTTCATTATGAGGTTGAAAAATATTTAAGAACAAACCAAGATACATGTTTTAGTCAAGTTGCTAGAGTTGTAACAGGAGATAAATTTAGCAAAGGAGATGTTTTAATTGATGGACCATCAACAGAAAATGGAGAATTAGCATTAGGTGCAAATTTAGAAACTGCATTCATGGTTTGGGATGGTTACAACTATGAAGACGGAATAGTTATTTCTGATAGATTAGTAAAAGAAGACGTATTAACATCAGTTCATATTAAAGAATATATTCAAGAAGTTAGAGAGACTAAGCTTGGTGATGAGCTTATAACCAGAGATATTCCAGGTGTTGGAGAAAGAGCATTAAGGCATTTGGGTGAAGATGGCGTCGTTAGAATTGGAGCAAATGTAGAATCAGGAGATATTTTGGTTGGTATCATAACTCCAAAAGGAGAAACGGAGCTAACTGCAGAAGAAAAATTATTGAGAGCAATATTTGGTGAATATGCTCGAGATGTTAAAGATAATTCACTAAGAATGCCTTATGGAGAAAAAGGTATAGTTATTGGTGTGCAAGTATTAGATAGAGAGAAGGGTGCAAAGCTTGGAGCAGGAGTTTTGAAGCAAGTGAAAGTTTGGGTTGCTAAAACTCATAAAATTCAGGTTGGAGACAAATTATCCGGTTATCATGGAGATAAAGGACTTATTGCAAAAATTGTGCCACAAGCAGATATGCCTCACAAAGCAGATGGTACGCCAATAGATATAATTGTTGGACCTACAAGTATGGTAAGACGTATGAATTTGGGTCAGCTTGTTGAAACTTACGCAGGTTCTATTTGTAAAAAATTAGGAATTAAGGCAAAGGTTGAGCCTTTTTCTGAATATTCGCTTGATCCTTTGATTGAGCTAGCAAAAAAGGCAGGTATTGAACATAGTCAAAAAATTGATCTTTATGACGGAAGAACAGGTCAAAAATTTGAAAATAAAGTAACTGTTGGATATAAATACTTTTTGAAACTTGAGCACCTTGCTGAACACAAAGTTCATGCAAGATCAACAGGACCATATACCCTAGTTACTCAACAACCTTTGAGAGGAAAAGCTCAACGAGGTGGTCAGAGGCTTGGAGAGATGGAAGTTTGGGCGTTGGAATCACATGCTGTTCCATCAGTATTGCATGAGATGTTAACCATTAAATCTGATGATATTGTTGGTAGAGCTGCAGCATACAAGGCAATCATTTCTGCTCAACCATTCACGCCACCAAATATTCCAGAATCATTCAACGTACTTGATCGAGAGTTGGCAGGGCTTGCAATTAAACTCGATAAAATTCAAGCCGAAGTTGATACAGAAATTGATGACATGGCAATAGAAGAAATTGTAGATTCAATTGGAAATGATAATTAAAGTTAATATTTTAATTTAATAAATATGCTTAAAGATTTTAATGCGCTAAAGATTACAATAGCTTCGCCTCAGGACATTTTAAATTGGTCTTTTGGTGAAGTAACAAAAGCAGAAACAATTAATTACAGGACATTTAAATCAGAACCTCAAGGTTTGATGGCTGAAGAAATCTTTGGGCCAAGCAAAGATTATGAGTGTTACTGCGGAAAATATAAAAAAGTTAGATACAAAGGAATAGTGTGTGATAGGTGTGGAGTTGAGGTAACTCACAAACGAGTAAGGCGAGAAAGAATGGGACATATTAAACTTGCTTCGCCGGTAGCTCATGTTTGGTTTTCAAACGGTGTCCCAAACAGGCTAGCGCTAATTTTAGATATACCGCAGAAAAAGCTTGAAACAGTAATTTATTATGCCAGATACGTTGTAACTGAAGTAAATGAAGAAGAGAGAAATCAAGCTTTGAGCGAACTCGAAAATTATAAAAAGGAAGAAATTGAGAGCGCGCAACAAGAAATGCAAGAGCGGATAGATGAAGTAAAAGCTGCTTTTGAAGACGAAAGAAAAGCGGCTGAAAAAGAGCAAAAAGATAAAGAAAAATTGAATTTGTTGTTAGAGAGATTAAGTGTCAAAGAATCAAAAGAAATAGCGCATGTAAAATCTGCTTTTAAACAAAGACAAGATAGTATTGAGAAAAAATTTGAAGAATTAAGAATCTTGATTGAAAACATGAATGTTGGTACGACCCTATCTGAAGAAGAATATTCGTTGTTGATGGATTATGACTTAACATTTTTTGATGCAGGCATGGGAGCTGAAGCAATAAAAGTGTTGTTGCAAAAATTAAATGTTGCTGATGAGGTTGAGAAGCTAGAAAAAGAATTTAAAGAAACTAAGTCTCAATTAAGAAAGTCGAGATTGGTGCAAAGATTAAGAATACTTAAGGGATTAAAGAAATCCGGAACCAATCCTGAGTGGTTAATATTGGAAGTTTTGCCAGTGATTCCACCAGATTTAAGGCCTATTATCCAGTTACCAGGTGGTAGGTTTGCGACAGATGATTTAAATGACTTGTATAGAAGAGTAATTCATAGAAATAACAGACTTAAGAAATATATTTCAATGGGAGCTCCTGAAATTATTCTTAGAAATGAAAAAAGAATGTTACAGGAAGCTGTTGATTCTTTAATTGATAACAATCACAAACCAGGAAACCCAGCTCTCAATACAAGACAAATGCCTTACAAATCTTTGTCGGATGCTCTTAGAGGAAAACAAGGTAGATTTAGACAAAATTTGCTTGGTAAGAGAGTTGATTATTCAGGAAGAGCAGTAATTGTTCCTGGTCCAGAACTTAGGTTTGATCAATGCGGTTTACCTAAAAATGTTGCTTTAGAGTTATTTAAGCCTTTTGTAATTAGAGAATTAATTTTGAGAGGTTTTGCTGCAAATCCAACAAGAGCGAAAATATTATTTGAAGAGAAAGCAACTGAGGTTTGGGATATTTTAGAGGAAGTAAGCAAAAACCATCCTGTACTTTTGAATAGACAACCAACTTTGCATAGGCAAAGTATCCTTGCATTTTACCCTGTACTCATAGAAGGAGATGCGATTAGGCTTCACCCAATGGTTTGTAAAGGTTACAATGCAGACTTTGACGGTGACCAAATGACAATTCATCTTCCAATCTCAAACAGAGCTATTGAAGAAGTAAAAGAAAGAATGTTTGCCAAAGACAACATGTTCTGGCTTAGAGATGGTTCACCGATAACCAACGTTGAAAAAGATATGGCAATGGGTACTTACTTTTTAACAATTGCATACGGTGATGATTCGCAAGTAAAGCGATTTTACCCAAATACTGAAGTTGCCATGGCAGATTTTAATATTGGTAAAATCAAATACAATGAAAAGATAAAGGTTCTGATAAATGGAGAATTAGTTGTAACAACACCTGGAAGAATAATTTTTAACAAGGCTCTTCCAGAAGGGTTTAGATTTGTAAATGAAGCAGTTAACAAAAAATATGTTGCTAAATTAATTGAAGAAATTTTCAGAGACTATGGTAATGATGTTGTTGTAGAAGTTTTAGATAAAATCAAAAATTTAGGGTTTAATTTTTCAAGATATTCTGGATTTTCATTATCGATGGAAGATTTTTTGTTTGGAAATGAAGAGTTAGTAGAAAAATATGTTTCTGAATACAGAAAAAAGGAAGATGCATTGCTTGCAGACTATTACGATGGATTGATAACACAGAATGAGATGAATTGGTTGATGCAAAAAGAATGGGCAAATACAACAGAAAAAATTTACGAAGAGATTTGGAATTTAGTTCAAAAAACACCAAAAACACAGGGCTTAGTTGAATTGGAAGAATCAGGCGGAGTGCCAGTTAAAGCATGGATAAAACAAATCTCTGGAGTTAGAGGTTATGTTTCTGATATTTTAGGAAATGTGATTAACTTTCCATTAGTTGGAAACTTTGAAAAAGGTTTAAATAATTTGGAATATTTTGTTGCATCTAAAGGTGTAAGAAAATCATTTATTGATGTTGGTTTGAGAACAGCTGAATCAGGTTATCTTTCAAGAAGATTAGTTGATGTAGCTCAAGATGTGATTGTTCTACACCATGATTGTAATACTGATGAAGGTATAGAATTAGATAGAAACGAGTACAGAGAGCAAAGTTTTGCTGAAAGATTAAGAGGAAGGGTTGTTTTTGAGAATATAGTTGAACCTGAATCTGGAAAAGTTTTAGTTGCAAAAAATGAAGTTATTAGCCATGAAATTGCAGATGCAATTGAAAAGAATGAAAAGATTGATAAGGTATGGGTAAGAAGCCCAATGACTTGTAAAGTTCCTCATGGAGTTTGTGTAATGTGTTATGGTGTTGACAATGCAACCGGAAAAATTATTGAAATAGGTGAGGCAGCAGGAATAATTGCAGCTCAAGCTCTTGGAGAGCCCACAACACAGCTAACTCTTAAGAGTAAATCAGACGCTAGAGCTGGTAAGAGTGACGTTACACAAGGTTTCCCAAGGGTAGAAGAATTATTTGAAGCTCGAACACCAAAAGCTTTAGCTGCGCTTGCTGAAGATGATGGTGTGGTTAGTATTCAAGAAGAGGGAGAAAAAATTAAATTGATATTGAAAGTAAACAAGGTTTCAACCAAAAAATATACAACTGTTAAAACTGATGAAATAGTAGTAGAAGATCAAAGTAAAGTTAAAAAAGGTGATACTTTGATTGTAAAAAAAGATAAATCTGTTGTTCGAGCAGACCACTCAGGAGAAGTAAAAGTGAAAGATGGCGCAGTAATTTTGAAATTTAAAAAAGTTACTGAGCTTGAGTATGAAGTAAAACAGATGGCTGATATACTTGTAGAAAATGGTCAAGAAGTGAGCAAGGGAGAAGTTTTGACGGCAGGATCAATAGATCCAAAAGCATTGTTAGAGCTTAGAAATTTAAGATCTGCTCAACAATATATTATTGCTGGCTTGCAAGAAGTTTATGGTCTTCAAGGAATTAAGGTAGACGACAGACACTTAGAGATTATGATTAGACAAATGACCAGATTTGGTTTGGTGAGCGATTCTGGAGATAGTGAAAACTTCTTACCTGGGGACTTTGCTGATGTACTTGATATTGAAATAGAAAATGAAGAACTTGAAAAGCAAAACAAACAAAAAGTTAAATATGAGAGAGTGTTACTGGGAATTACAAATTCTGCGATTAGAACAGAGAGTTTCTTGTCTGCAGCATCATTTGAACAACAGGTAAGAGTTTTGACAGATGCAGCATTGATAGGAAAAGTAGATTACTTGAGAGGACTAAAAGAGAATGTTATAATTGGTCGTCCTGTACCGTTAGGTAAGGTTCTAAAGAAAAAGCTAGGACTAATAGATGATGAAGGAATAACCATTGGATCATCGAAAAATTAATTTTATTAAATTAAAATTATGGCAAGAATATCACAAATTGTAAGAAAAGGTAGAAAACCAAAAAGAAAAAAAGTTATGTTTAAAGGCTTGGAGTTTAGTGAAAAGACCAAGTACAAGGCTCTTCACTTTAACTACAATCCTATCAAAAATAAGTTTTTTAAGAAACCGAATCCTTTCAAAAGAGGAGTTTGTATTTCTGTAAAAACAATGACACCTAAAAAGCCTAACTCTGCTTTGCGTAAAGTAGCAAGAGTAAGGTTATCTAACAAGCAAGTTGTTACTGCGTATATTCCAGGAGAAGGCCACAATTTGCAAGAGCACTCTGTGGTGCTTGTAAAGGCTGGAAGGACGCCAGACTTGCCAGGAGTTAAATACGAAATAGTAAGAGGTGTTTATGATGCTGCACCTGTTGAAGCAAGGAGACAAGGAAGAAGTAAATATGGTGCTAAAAAACCAAAAAATCAATAATTATATTTTAAATTAGGGTAATAAATGAGAGGAAAAAAAGCAAAAATTAGAGAAATTGAACCAGACTTAAAATACAATAGCACTTTGGTTGCTAAGTTAATTAACTACGTAATGAAAGATGGTAAAAAATCAATTGCTAGAACTATAGTTTATAAAGCACTTGATGAGGTAAAAGATAAAACTAAAGCGGATGAAATAGAAGTGTTAGAAAAAGCTGTTGCGAATCTAAAACCTCAAGTAGAAGTGCGCTCTAGGCGAGTTGGTGGTTCAAACTATCAAGTGCCAGTACCGGTTCCGCCACATAGACAAATATCTCTTGCGTTAAGATGGTTAGTTCAGGCATCGAGAGAATCAAGAGGATCTCTGGAGTTTTGGCAAGTTTTGGCTCGAGAAATAATATCTGCATACAATAATGAGGGTAACGCAATTAAGAAGAAAGAAGATGTAATAAGAATGGCTGAAGCTAACAAAGCATTTGCGCAATTTGCCTGATACTAGCTTTATGATAACATAGGGAAAGATAGAAAAGTTTTTCTACATTCTAATTTTCAGGATTAGCTCTAACATGGGGACACGTCCAACTATGCACTGTCAGGCTGAACTAGAGTCTGATTTGGGATATAAAGGTTTTTTACCAGATGAAACTTTGTTTAGATGGTTTCATGATAGTTACTCTTCATCAAAACACCTCCTTACCTTATATTCAATAGTCAAAGGATTAAATGCAAAAAATATTGTGGAGATAGGATTTGGTCGTTCATCTTTTGTTTTGGCCAAAGCAGCTCACTTAAATAAAGGAAAATTCATTACGTGCGATATGCGTGATTTTTCATACTTATTAAGTGACGAAGAAAAAAAAGTTACTGAATTTATTCACGGAAAAGCAGATTCAGTTTGGAAGCGTTTGGAATCAACAGGAATTGATTTTGCCTTTTTAGATTACTTTTCATCTGAGACTTGGGAATCTAATTTTGTTCAAAATGAAATTAAAAAATGCTTTTCACTACTTAAAGAAAACGGAATTATTTGCATTCATGACACAATGGTGGATAAATATGCACTAAAGAAAGTATTTAATGCGCTTAAAACCAATCGATTTGGATTTCATAATGACGACCTAGAGGTGCTGAGTTTACCTTACAACTATGGCCTTGGAATCATTCGACGCCTCAAACCATCTAAATATGGAAAAATAGAAGACCAGTTTAAGAAAAAGCCAGAAGGCGCACAGATTTAAAATTTAATAAAAAGAGGTTTATACGATCTCTAGATTTAGATAGAAGAATGAATGTTAAATATTTTCGTAAAATTACAATAATTTTATTTAAAATTAGATAAATTAAACCAGGCTTCAGTTATAAAAAGAGTTTTCTACTTCAAAGCTAATTAAATACTTAATGAAAGACCAAGATTGGTCAATGTTTGCTTGATATTTGCTTTGTGATAACATAAAGTAGTTAGAATATTTTTAAACATGGAGCGGTATCCTAGGTTTAAGTTTTTGTTTGTAGGTAGTAGCTTGGTCTTTTTTTTACTATTGATTTTGGATTTAACCCTAGCAAATATTTTCTTGAGTTTTTCATTCTTTTTTTCGCTTTTTTATTTAATTTTTAGATTTGAACCTCCCATAGAAAGCCATGTAGAGGTACCTCCGGTAGATTACTATAGAAGAAGCAGGTTTAATTCATTCAATTACTTTTTAATACTCTACTCTATTGTAGTTTCTCTGATTTTTGGGATTTTGAGTGTTAATTTTCAGAAGGCATTGGGATTTTACTCATTTTTAGCTTGGTTAGGTATGATTGGATGGATAGAGCTACTAAAAAAAATATTTACTGATGATAAAGTTGAGATGAACTTACTTGCTGATTATTTGATTGATAGAATTAACGATAAAACAGGAAAAAGGTTGGCAAAAGATGAGGCTTTTGAAATAATTAAAAATTATGAGGAAAAGAGAAATATATCTTCCAAGATTTTGAAGAAATTCGGTATTGAGACAAAATTAAAAACAATTTTGATAAAATGGATAGAAGACTATAAACAAAGTCAACAACAACCTTTTTTAAGAGGTGAAATAGATGAAATAAAATGAACGAACAACAGCAAATATTATTAGACCACTACCACGATCCAAGAAATTTTGGAAAGTTGGATAGCGCAACACACATTGCAAAATCACAAAATTTATCATGCGGTGATGAGATAGAAGTTTTTTTGGAAGTTGAAAATGATGTTGTAAAAAAGATGAAATTTGTGGGAGAAGGTTGCTCTATTTCGATAGCTACTGCTTCAATGTGGACCGAATTTATTGTGGGTAAAACAGTAAAAGAAGTTAAAGCACTAGATTACGAAGATACACTTGATTTGATTGGTATTCCTCTCACAACATCTAGATTAAAGTGCGCAATGCTTAGTCTGGATGCCATTAAAAAAGCAATTTCAAATCCCTAAGTTTAGAATTTGTTTTCTAAATTTATTTCTACTTGCTCCCCTGTTTGTAAGTCTTTGAGAGTATAACAATTTCTCTCTGCCTCAAGAGTACTAAATATAGCTATATAGTCATAATTTGCTTTGTTTGCAAATTTTAAAGCTTTTTGAATGGTTTGAACCTCTGCCCCAACTATCGCTACCCTACCCTCATTTCTGAGCTCTTGAGCAAGTAGAAATGCTCTGTTTTCTTCCACTCCTTCTAAAATTGGTACATAGACTTTTTTAATATCATTTGTATTAGGTAAAAGGTCCCAGTTTTCTAAGAAAATTCTTGTAGTTTCATCACCAGGCGCACAACCAACTGCAGGAATATCTTCATAACCAAAAATACTGGCTAAACCATTGTACCTGCCACCACCAAAAAGCGATCTGTTGTTAGATGGGTGATTATCAAAAACTTCAAAAACCATTCCATCATAATAATCAAAACCTCTGATTACACTTGTAGAAAATTCTATAAATTTTCCATAGCCTAGTGAATCAAGGAAAGAAATAATATTTTGAAGTTCCTTAAAACCATCTAAGCCATCTAAATTTTTGAAATGTTTTTTCAATTTTGAAAGACTATCAGAATTTATAAATTTTAATACTAAATCTATTTGTTTAGAATTAAGATTTAGGTTTTTTAAGCTATTTCTTAATTCTTTTTCTTCAATTTTTTGAGCTTTATCGAGAACTCTAGTTACTAATTTTAAGTTGGCAAAATCAATTCCTATTTGATCAACCAATATATTTTCAATTAATTTTCTGTGATTAACTTTAACTTTGAAAGAATTATTAGGCGCACCAAAAGCTCTCAATATTTCAATAGCAATTTGAATTATCTCAGAATCTACAAAAAATTTGCTACTTCCAAATACATCAAAATTTAATTGCCAAAACTCTCTATTTCTGCCCTTTTGAGGTTTTTCGTTTCTTATGAAATTTGCTATAGAAAAAAGTCTAATGGGTTTATTAGAATCATTATAAATTTTGGTTACAAAACGCGTTACAGATGGAGTCATTTCTGGTCGTATCGAAAGCTCTCTATTGGCTTGATCTTTAATTACCATTAATTCTTTACTACCCACATCTTCGCCTGATTTTGCTTTGTAGATTTGACTGTTTTCAAGTAGTGGTGTTAGATATTCATCGTATCCAAATTTCAAACAAACATTACGCCAGGTATCAAAAATATACTTTCTAATTAAAAATTCTTGATTGTCCCAGTCATAAAAGCCCTTGGGAGGTTGGTTTGAGATTTTCATAAGGTATTATAAACACAATTTCAACTTACTTCAACGAAAATTGAGAAAACAATATATTTTTATATTACATTATCCTACAATGCTTGCATAAACTAATCAAACTTATACAAAGCCATGCTTTATATTCTACACCAAATTACCTTGTTATTGAGTATAAATCTGTTAAATTAACAATTGTTTTTTATTCAATTACTCCCCTTTTTTTGTTTTTTTAATCTATATCTTTTTCAATATGATATAGGGATACAAGAAGTTTACAGAAATTAAAATTGCTTCATTCGTGCCATCATACATCGCACTGAACTGATCTTTATTAATATCAAGTAATTGCTCCAGAGTCGTTTGTACAAATTCAAGAAATTGTTCCTTAAATTTTTCATTTGTATTTTTTTTCTTTTAATATATTATTTCATATATACTTTTGTCTTCCTTCTTCCTCTCAGGTATATTAAACCTAATTTGAGGGTGTTGTAGGTTACACTCATGTTTCAATGTTTTGTTCAGAAGGGTTTGAAGGTAAGGAATCATCAGAACTATCTTGTTTGTTATTGGACCCTTTCTTAACCTCCTCTTTAATAAAGTTTTCTAGTAATTCGTCTAAAGGATTATTAACTTGATCTATATTATCTTGATTAAATTCAGGAAAAATATACGGAATTTTACCCTTACACTTTTCATAAGTTCCGTCTGGATCAATTACATGATAAATATACAGATAAGCTTTAGCAGGATTAATTTCACCACTCGACTCATCACTTCTATAGGTGGTATGATACCTTTAGAGCTCTAAAACATCCGAACCTTCAGGAAATACTTGGCCTATCGAATTAGTATTGAACCAATCAATCACTAATCTCAGAAAATAAGGCTCTATAAATTTATAAACACCGTTATTGTACTCTTTGCACCAATATACTCTCTTTTTTAATGATGTTATAAACCCTACCCTATATTGTTCAGGTAAATCTACTAATTTATTGAATATAGTTTTAATTTGAGATGAAATACTTTTTGGGTTATCTAACTTTTCTAAATGATTAAAAATACCATCTAAAAAAATTTCAATGAAGAGATTTTTTCCATATTCATAATCATTATTAGCTACTAAAAATAAACGATTTACCAACTCTATATTGAAAGCTAATGAACTATTAACGATTTCACTACTTTCTGTAGCGCCACTATTTAAAAGGCTAAAAATATTTTCCGTTATCAAAGGTTTAAGCACACTATTGAAAATAGCGCGAGATGAACTAGCTAATTTAACCAAAACTTCTTTTAACGATTCATAGTTTTGTTGTGAAACTTTTGAAAAATTTTTTAATAAAAATTGACAAATATAATAAATTGCTTCATTATTACTATCGTTATCAGTACTTTTATCTTTTAATACTTTATTTATTAGATGATTTATTAACGAGTTTAAGTAATCATTAGAAGCGTTTTCACTAAAACTATTAAAGAAATTCTCTAAAACCTTAGTATTAATACTAGAGGTACTCCACATTTCTGTAAACACTGCAAAATTAATTAAACTTTCTAAAGCGGGTTTCCAAAAAGTATCAAAGTGAGTACTTAAAATGTCTGGTATTCTATGAAATATTGCAAAAGCAATGAGTTTATTCTTTTCATTATATAACGATTCATCAATGCAGTTCGCTATCAATTGTTGTATAATTTGGAAAGGTGAATTTTCTTCACTAGAAACTTTTTTTAAGTTCTCCAAAGTTTGACTAATATTTACAGCAATACTATCTAAAACCTTAGCATCAAGTCCTTCTTGTAAGCCCCTCAGTCTATTTAGCTGATTAGTCAAATTATTCTTTACATCCGAGTCAATATTTGGATTTTCTTCTATTTTTTGTAAAAGATTTTGGAAAGGAGGTTCTAATGGATTTTCATTTTCATAATTTGATGACGTTATAGTATTAGTATCTGGTAAAGAAGCGTTATCACCAAGTAAATATCTCAAAAGTTTCTGTAAATCACCTTCTTCTAAATCTGTTTTTTCTAGAACTTTACCTATGTGATGGCTGTTTTTATCATCTGAACTTAAATATTCAATATATTTATTCTTAAGTTCATTTATAAGATTAGATAAATCATCATCTCCTTTAAAAGTATCTATTGGAAAATTTTCTATGTAATCAAAAAATCTCTTAATTCTAATTGTTGTTACTTCTTCAACTTGATCTTCTGCGGTTTCTTGTAGAACCATTCTAAGTGCATTTTTCAAAAGAAGTTTATAAATAATCAGTCTATTTTCACTTAAAGAAGGATCACCAGCCAATCTATCATAGAATTGATAATAATCCCAACGATAATACTTTATTACAAACAGTGTAGTGATATCAGCAGGCATATCTTTTACGGCCTCGTATTGGTCTTCGGTTATAAGTTTTAATAAATCATAATCTATCATAACAGGACCTTGTGAGGCAATAAACATAGCAGCAGCATTCTTAAGATCAAGATCATCTGCTTCGGACTCACCTTGATTTTCAATATTTACATTACTTTTATGGATGATATGTCGAATAAAACCAATCAAAATGAATGTGTTTAATTTCTTTAAATGTTCTTCATTTTCTTGATTTTTAATTATATTTTCTAAAGTTTTAAAGTTTGCATAAATTTTATCAGCTTCAGATAAAATGTCTTCTATAGAAGCACCAGTTTCAACATTTGGTGATGTAACCATTTCAATTATCTTATTAATAATCAACAATTCATTTTGATTTACACCTCCATTTGTAGGCTCATTAGGTAAATTAGAATTAATTGATGTTTGGTCCGACCAAGGTACAATAGCATTTGCTCGTGGATCATAAGGTACAATTGCAGTTGAGTTGCTGTTACCTGTATCTTGCTCATTTTGATTTGCAGCATTTATATTATAATCATTTAGATTTGGTATAATAGAAAAAAATTCATAGTACAATGCATCGTACAAATTGAATTTAAAGCTATCTGCAGATTCCCCTTTTTCCCTCTCTTCATTTAACAATCTCTCTGTTGCTTTAATTAGTGGATGCTCCACAGGATCAGGCTTTTTTTGTTCGGGTGTTTCTTGTTCAGGTTTAACTATTTGTTCAAGTTTTTTAATATAATGAATAAGTTTCGGTACAAAATTTTTATCACTTAATGCAACGACCAGAGCTTGCAGAGTAGATTCATTCCTAAGCTCATCAATGGCTTTTTCTTCTATAGCTTCTTGCAGAGGCTGACCAGTTGTGTTTTTTTCTGTATCTTCTTGTTCCGAAATAGTGTTGCTTAAAGACTGTAGAAAACTAATAGCAGAACTTCTCAGATCATCCGGTGCTACAAAATTTAAAGAAGTTTCTATTAAATTTAATATTTGAGTCGGAATATCTTGACCTGACTCTGTTTTTTGCGTATCAATGTTTGTATTAGATCCTTCATTTAATAATCTCTGAATATTTTCCAAGTTAAAACTACTAAGCATAGATGGAAAAGCTAAACTGTGTGACTCTACATCACTCAATCCATATCCTTTTAAATTATTCATATTGGCTAGCAACGATATTGCTTTTATAATCCATTGGCCTTGCTCGGTTTGTTTAAAATTATCATCTCCTAATAGATCATCAATTATTTTTAAAATTCTTTTAATATGATCATCACCGTAACGAACATACATTTCCCTAAGTATTTTTTTTTCATGCTTTACACGATATGGAATTGAATTCCCAGAAATTTTTCTAACTAACCCTTTAACACCTGTAAATATTGATCCATTTTGTTTTTCACGCACCAATAGATCTGTTCTATATTTCTCTAGAAAAGTCTTTAAAAACAAAATAGCTTCAAGTTGGTCTATAATTTTTTCAGAACTTGTTACTCCTGCTTCTACATTTCTTCCTACTTCTACATTTCCCTCTCCTTCATTATTTTTATTACTTTTTGGTGTAACATAAGGTTCTCTGCGTTCGAGTGCTTGCGTTCTTTGCTTGGGGTTAGTTGGATCGTCACTCGATTTTAAACCACTCTGTTCTGTTGGTGTATATTGAATTCCTTCTTGATTTTTTAGCTTCATTTGTGTATTATCAACTTCTTCGTTGTAGCTTGATTGAAGAGCTTTGTCAATACTTTCTTTTAATTGTTTTAAAAAATTTAAAACATTGATTGTTAAGGTTTCACGAATGTAATCTAAGGCTTTTAGTGTATCATCATCAAGTTGAAGATTTTTATTTTTTAACTTTTCTTCAAACCATTTGGCTAGTTCATATTCTAGAGATTCTATCCTAGACTCTAAAGTTATGCGATAGTATAGATCATTTCTAATCGATAAATGTTGTGTCACATATTTTGCAAAAAATCTAAATCTTGGTTTTATTTCAGCTATAAGCATAATTAAGTTTATTTTATTTTCTAGAGTCAGGTTCGACACTTTGCTAGCTATACTACTACGAAAAGACCTTGCATCATTGTTCTTCAAATCAATACAAATTTCCAAGAGCTCAGTAAAATCCTTATTTTTTTCTTGAGTTGAATTTGAAGCAAAAATGCTATATAACCTCAAAGCACTATGATCAAACTTAATTTCATCACCCTCAGTCACTTCACTTCTCTCAATACCGTAAAGTTTTAAAATATTGAAAAAGATTTCTTCATCAAATTCATATCCTTTCGTTTTATAAAAATCTTTAAGCTTAAGATAAAAAATTGTGAGAGTAAACATATCGATATTTCCTGATGCATCTATTAGATAATTATTTTCAATGAACATTCTTAAAACTGCATCAATTTGTATGGAATTCAATTCTAAATCTATATGTATTTGAAACTCGTTATTTAGGATATTTTTAAATTCATCAAAATTGTAGTAACGAGGGATACACGGTAATTTTATTTTTTTCAAATGGATATACAAGAAATATATTGAAAAAGGATCGATTAATTTTTTTGGATTCACCAGTTCATTACAGTAATTAACCAACTTTTCTCTAAACTCAGTTGAAATGTTTTCAGTTTGATCATTTATATATTGATTTAAAAGTTCAAGTAGACGGTTATTATCTAAATTTTCTCTAAACTCAGTTGAAATGTTTTCAGTTTGATCATTTGTATGTTGATGAAAAAGTTCAAATAGAAGGTAGTCATCTAACTTTGCTCTAAACACAGGTGGAATTTTTTTTGTTTGATCATTTGTATTTTGATGTAAAAGTTCACGTGGGTTGTTACAAAAGGGAAAAACAGGTCTTATATCACCACGAATCTTTTTATTTTGTCGGGCTTGGGCTTTTAGTTCAAATTTTTTTAAAATTTTCGAAATTAAATTTGAAATTGATTTTAACGAACGTATGTCTGTAGCATCATTAAGACTTCTTAATTCTTCGAGAATTAGAAATATATCTTTTAGGTATGAAAAATTGTTAATAATGTTGTTAATAACAGATTTTAAATCATCTAAAGTTAGTTCACTTTTCTTATTCGCTATAGTTTGTAATGAATTTAATAAGGGATTAAGATTTGAATTTGTTAAAGATTTAGCTAATTTTGAAATTTGGTTACCCATATTTGTAAATTGTTCAGGTTTTTTTTGTTTAATTTTCACTAACATTTTAACAATCATGGCACCAAATCTAAGCGTATAAAAACTATTTTGTTTAAATGCTTCATTTAATGCGTTAAAAGTTTTTTCATAATTTATTTTATAATCTATTTTATTAAAATCTTTTTTTGAAATTTTATCTATTATTTTCACAAATTCTTGATAGATATAAGCTAAAGTTTCAATTATTCCTTCATAATCTTCTGGATCTAAATTTTGAAAGGATTCAGGTATTATGTCGAAAACAATTTCAAATAATTGATTAAATACTATTGGTTCATAAATAGTTATTTCTGTTAATTCAAATAATTTTGAAATTAGTTCAACAACTCTATATGTTAGGGTAAGCTTATCATACATTTTTTGACTATCAGATGAAACGCGGTGTTTTTCAAATTGAAAAATAGCATCAACAAGAATTGGTATGTCTTTAATTTTAATTTTTGATTGCGATATAAGTTTTAACAATTTACTATAGATAACGTCAACTTTCGTTATTAGATCGTTTTTTTCAACTTCTGAGCTTTCACTGGATAGGCTTTGTGATGATTGTTCTATTAACAATAAGTAGCGGAATATTGGATTGTTAGCTTCTTGATATGAAAAGGGTAATATGTTGGTTAGTGTATGCCTTAAATAATTTATTAAATCAGAGGCACTTCCAATGTTTTCTGCTGATTCTGTATTTTTGGGATCATAAATTTCATCATCCTTTATATTAAAAAATTCAATAATATTATTTATGGTTAAAATTTTACTTAAGTTTCGAAAATGTGATAATTTTCCCTCCTGATCTGATTTTTGTATCGAGCTAATATAACTTTTTATTAAATCTATAAATTGGTCCTGATTTTCAGGAACAGGAATCTGATTTCCCTCAGGGTTGAAAGTTGGGTTTCTAGATTCAGGGAATGTATTCATTGATATTTTTTACATAAAATTTATTCTCAAAACATATTGTAACAAAAACTTAACTTTGATGTGCTTTTTCATATTTTTTTTGTTTGGTCTTATATTCTTAATTGTATCAAATTATAAACTTAATATGGTAATAATTCATTATATTTTAACTTTGATTGTCATCTTGATTTTGGGTTGGATTAGGCTCTTCTTCTTTAACTTCAAGAAAATATTTGAGATTCTCTTCGTCTAGATATGGATATTTGTCTGTTTCAGATGAAATAAACGTTATAATTTTCTTCTTATCATCATCATCTAAATTTTGTGTATCTTCTAATTCAAAAAAACTCCTTATGAGTCCTTCATTATTATCTTTGCCAGTTCTAAAAAATGTAATCATGTCATTAAATATATATGAATGTATATATGAATGTTTTTCTTTTAGATAGTTATGCATAAATGTTTTCAATTTATCTGGACTATTAGTACCATATGCACAATTCCAAAATAGTTTTGCGTAGTAAGGAAAAAACCGATCGGAAAACTTGCCAAGTTTTGTAAATATTTCTTCTATTATAATATCTCTTTCCGAGTCTGAAATATCACTCCTGCTTTCAACACCAAAAAGATCGTTCATATCTTCAACATCATTTTTATTCAAAATCAGATACTGAAAAAAGTTAGAGAAAATTTCATGTTGGCTTTTATTGTTTACACCATATTTTAGAATATGTACTTTTATTATAAAGTTTTTAATTTTATTTTCAACTTCTTCATTTATTAAAATACTATAAGCAAATGAATAATAATCAGTTAGTGAACTAGTATCGATACCAAATTTTTTGAAACTATTTGCAAGATCTTGTAAAAATTGGTACCGATCATTAATATCAAGGTTTTGTTGATCATCTTGTGAAGGAAAAAAATTTTCTATTTGTGTGTATGTGTTTCCACCCGAAAGAAGGTATTTAAAGATGTGTAAAGGCCAATTATTTTCGTTAATGTATTCTAGCCTGTTTTTTGTTTTATCAAAATTGAAGACAACATATTCAAATAATTGTTTTAATTTTGTAAAAGATAAGTCGTTTAGGCATCTTATTATAAAATTTGAACGAATAGGGAAAAATATCGAGTAAATATTATCGTTTGATAAAAGATAATCAACTATAGTTTTCTTTTCTTCAGTAATTTGATCTATGTTATCTATACCAAAAAGTTCATACATTTCTTTTTTTTCTTCATCTGTAATTTTTTCAAAATAAAACATAAACTTAATAAATTTTATCAACATTTCACTTGAATTATATTCTGCACGGTTGTTTATTTTTTTTACGTATAAATTAATTAAAAAATTTTTGAGCACTTTTGGTATATTTATATCATTAGAAATATTGTTTAAAAATTTTAGGCCAAAGACTGCTTCTATGCTTCCAAATAAAAAAGCTACAATCGAATCACTTGACTTTGCCATTATGTCTAGTAATTCTTTTTTTTCTTCTTCAGTAATATTATATTCTTCACCAAACAACTTCAATTCTTTTATCTGATCATCTTCATTTAAGAAAAGAAATTTTAAAAATAAACCGTAAAACTTAGTGCCTTCTATTTCACCATTAACTCTTTTTTTATATAATTCAATTAAAAAATGTTTAAATTTATAACCAATTTTATCTGAATTGAGTAAAATCACAAAATCCCGGTTGAAATCGATGCTAAAAATTCCTGTAAAATTTGTATAAAATTCATTATCTGAATAATTTTGTTTGTTTTTACAACTTTCTAAAAGTTGAGTTACGATTTGATTTCTACTAACTTCATCTGAAATCTCATCTCTGCTTTCAACTCCAAAAGATTTGTTCATGTTATCGATATTTTCGTTCAGGAACAAGTATTCTAAAAAACTTTCAAAAAAAGTTCGTTTATCTTTAAGTTCTTTAAGATTATAATAGTTTTGTGCATTTTGTAAAAATTCTGAAGCCTGTTCTGTTACTTCCCTATTTTCAGTTTGTTCACTGAACTCATCAGTTTGTTCACTGAACTCATCAGTTTGTTTACTGAACTTTTGTTTCTTTAAAACAGAAATAAAATTGCGAATTATATCAATTGGGTTTAATCGTCTTAAATTTAATGAAACTTTTTCAAGCATTTTACTTTTAAATATACGTGCTCTTTCTGATAAAGGTTCTGAAGAAGTATTAGGTGAGGTATTTTTAATCTGTGATGTATCTATATTTTCAGTTTGTTCACTGAACTCATCAGTTTGTTTACTGAACTTTTGTTTCTTTAAAACAGAAATAAAATTGCGAATTATATCAATTGGGTTTAATCGTCTTAAATTTAATGAAACTTTTTCAAGCATTTTACTTTTAAATATACGTGCTCTTTCTGATAAAGGTTCTGAAGAAGTATTAGGTGAGGTATTTTTAATCTGTGATGTATCTATATTTTCAGTTTGTTCACTGAACTCATCAGTTTGTTTACTGAACTTTTGTTTCTTTAAAACAGAAATAAAATTGCGAATTATATCAATTGGGTTTAATCGTCTTAAATTTAATGAAACTTTTTCAAGCATTTTACTTTTAAATATACGTGCTCTTTCTGATAAAGGTTCTGAAGAAGTATTAGGTGAGGTATTTTTAATCTGTGATGTATCTATATTTTCAGTTTGTTTACTGAACTTTTGTTTCTTTAAAACAGAAATATAATTGCGAATTGGATCAATTATGTTTGATATTTTTGAATTTGAGCCTAAAACTTTTTCAAGCATTTTTCTTTTTGGGTTTAGTAAATCATTTAGTGTTGTAAGATTACTTTCAAATTTACTTATATCTGAATCCGTAATTTCAATCTCTGTCCGAAGTTGAAAAATTTGTTTAAAGATAACTTTAAAATAATTATGTAGCCTATTATGTTTTGATTTAAAGTAAAACCTTAAAAAATCTTTTATTATCATTATTATTATCAGTTTTTTATCTTCATCTAATTTGCTTAACAAATTTTCAAAGTCCTCATTGTTCATATCCTCTTCATATAATTTTTTTATTTCTATTTCAATTGTTGCTAAAATTTCAAAAAAGTTTGTTGCAATTTTACTGTCAAATATTTTTTTGATAGACTCCCAATAAGCTTGTATTTCGTCATTATTTCTTACTTTACTAAATGAATTAATAATATTCTCTATAATTTTTCGATTATCATCGTCTGAACTAAGGTAAATATTAATAATTGTGTTGAGAATATAATTTGTAAAAAAATTTGTTTCAATATCTTCTTTTTGGGTATTTTTTAGAAACTTTGTGAGATTATTCGAAAGCGCATTCAAAGCCAAAATTTTTTCTTGTTTTCCAAACTTGCTATCAGGTTTTTCTAAAAGGTACTTAGCTGCATTTACAATTTCTTCATTCTCTATTGTATTTTTAGGTTTTTCAGGTATTATAATTTCTGATTTTAGATTACTTCTTGAGATGAAAATTTGAGCCAGCTCACCAATTCTTTTCATTTGATTTATATCCATTATTTTTGTTGAAAGTATTTCTGATAAAGATCTAAGCAGCTTTGCTATATTCTCAGGGTCGGGATTATCCTGGTTTGATATAAATATAATCAGTTTGTTTAAATCAAAACGGTAATCATTTTGAGTTTCAGATACAGTACTGCCAGACTGCTCTTCATTTTGATTACTGGGGTTGCTTGTTAAACCAGGAGTTGGAAAATGAATTACATTGTTGGGTAGTGTTTGACTTGCTTCTTTTACATTTGTTTCATCTTTTTGGGCAGATATTTCCAATAGTCCTAAATACGTGAAAAATGGGTTATCCGCTCTAATAAAATTCTTTAGCAAATGATAGTTAAGTCTTAAATGATTAAGTAATTGTGAGATATTTTCAAATACTGGAGATTTCTCTGTCTGAGTTTGAGCAAAATCTGAAGGATCATACGATAATACTTCACCAAATATTTTTCTTAAATTCTCTGTAGTTAAAATTTTATTAAAATAATTAACTTGTTCTTTTATATTAACGGTTTCTTGTAAGGAACCTAAATTTTGGAATAAATGAATAAGTCTATGAATTACAAAACTTAATTGTTCCTTATCTTGTATCTGGTTTATTTTTGGAGGTTTTTCATACGAACCATTCCTTTCAGGATTACCTCGAGACATATTTTAATTTTAACATTACAATTGATTAAAAAAAATAAATAAAATTTTACATTAATGTTCTGATAATGATCACTAATAAGTTAGATCAACTTAAAAGATTTAAACTTATTAAATTTAGACCACTAAAGCTAAACCATAAAAATCATTTTGTTATCAAATGTGTGTTTTTTGTAATATCATTCACAAAAAATCTTTACCTATAACTGATGTGTAAATGATTAAAGAAAAATTCTTAACATCTTCTTTACATTTACTTGCCAACCATAAAAACATAGATAAACTATCAGGATCTTCATAATAAATCTCACCATTTATTTTATCTTGCTTTTTATTAAGTGAATTTTTAGATTTATCATCACTTCCTATTAAATGAACTCCATATTTATCTAGAAAAAATAAAAAATTAATATAAGGTTTGTGAGTTTTGTCGTTTATTAACTCTTTTAAAGCTTTTTTAATTAGACTGTAGAAAAAATTTTGAAGCTCATTATCATTATCAAAAATACTGCCAAAGATTTCTATAAAACTTTTCTCAGAAATTGATGCAACAAATATATCAACATTTATATCGTATTCTAAGGAAATTGGAAGTAATTCAAACAATTTAATTATTTTTTCAAAGGTGTAATCATCAGACATTTCTATAACACTAGAAGTCGGCTCAGGTATAAATTCGCCAATTGAAAAGCCTGTTACTTTACAAAAATCTATTATTATATCTAAAAATGTAGAATCTTCGTTGTCAATTTGTTCAATAATATTCCTTTCTAAACTTTTAAAAAGTGATTGAAATTCTGGAGCATAAGTTTCGATTAAGATTGAAAAGTAAAATATTGGACTATCATTTTCTGTGGGTGTTAGATCAAATTGAAAAGAGTAAAGACATTTCAAACCAAGCCAAATTTGTCGTTTGACTGTATCATCTGAACTATTAACAGAGTTTATTATCTGATTGAGGTAATTTTTAAAAATTTGAGAATTACTATTAAAAACATTATCAAAAACAGACTGAATACCTTGTTTTATTTTTTGTAGATTTTCCTCTGCATTTTCACCATTAGTACTTGAAAATAACTCATTATTTAGAAATTCTAAGATTAAATTTTTCGTTATGTTGTTCGTGTTGCTGTCCATAATATTAAATTTTTACAAATAAAATAACTTAACAACATAATATCAAAATCTACATTTGCTACATAAAATTTAACCCCTATAATTAAAATTAAACAAGATAAAATAACTGTTTACATAAATGTAGCTATGATTCGTATTTAAATCATTCAATACCATAAGAACTGCGCACTCAATTTATTTGACCTTGTTTTTCTTTTTTGCTTTCATTTTCGAATGATTGTTCTAATTTTAATATAAACACTCTATCAACTCTGTTATAATCAACATTAGCATAAGGAAGTTCTAGTACCCCTTCTGCAGTTAAATACATATAAGTTTCGTAAAGTGCCTTTAAAATTTATATAAATATTTATTCATTAAAGATCAATACTGAAGATATCATTTCAAAGAACTTGTTGTTGCAATTGCATATTCATACTTGGTAAGTTTGTTGAAATAAACTTTAAAATTTGATATGCCAAAGCTTTAGCATCTTCTTCTTGTATGTTTAAGATACCTTGCAAACCAGACATGGATACAGCTTTTGAAATTGCAGATTTATCATCATTAACTAAATCATCATAACTTTCAGATTTATTAACCCTTCGTAAAAATTCTAACAATTTAACTCGTTTAGTATCTTTATCTGATAACCCTGAAACATTAGGTACTATAAAAAATAGTGAATTTATATTAGTAAAATATCTAAGGATAGAATGATATTTTTTTATATCGCCAATTGTATCTATTAATTGATTAAAAACAGAATTTGGTTTTGCTTCTTCTTGGTGAATTTTTAACAACAATGCAATTTTCTCGAGAAAAAATGAATCGATAATTACGGAATAATGCTTAATTTTACTTGTAAGTAGAAATATTAAAAACATACCAGCTCTCGAGAAATTATCAGGTATAGTTTCATCTTGATATCTGAGTAGATGATCTATAAGTTTTCTATCATTATCATTATATGAATTAAACACACTTTTAAAATTTTTAATTTGTTCCATAACCTCACTATTATCATTAATAACACTTTCGGATAAGAGTGACACGTTCCCATGTGTTTGACTATCTAAACGTGTGAGAAGAATACAAAGATACGCTTTATCTGTTTGAGTTAGATGTGGTTTACCATTTCTGTACCAGACACTAGATGCAACATTATACGCTAGTCTAAAATAATTAAAAGGATTATTGACTAATTCAAAACTTCCAGGATTGCTGATAGTATTATAATTATTTTCTTTTGAAATTTTTTCAATAAGATATAAATTAAAAACTAATCTCAATGCAGCATATTCAGGGGTTTCTTGAATTTCGAGCTTTTTACAAATTGTATCAAACAAGGAATTAAAGTTATAGTTATAATCAAAATTTTCACTACTAACAAATGAATCAAAAATTAATGACATCCACTTTAGTGAATTATACAGAATATCTGGGTTAAGTTTTTTATTTTTGTTGATAAAAAGCAGCAGATCAGCTAATTCTTTAAGCTTATTTTTAACAAAAACAGAATTTTCATTTATGGCCTCTACATAATCCTTTCTTCTAATTACATCTTCAGTATCATTAGTTGAATAAAGCTCAGAGCTTGATAACCTTTTTCTAATCTCGTTAAAAATTCCTATAGAATTTAAAATAATTTCAGGATTTTCATAAGATTTTATCTGGTCTGGATTTTCTATAGCAAGAAGAAAATATAATTTGTTATAGGGACTAGTTAACCATTGTTTAAAACCTTCTAATAAACCATTCATTTTTAATTCACATTCTTTTACAACCTCTAATTTATTAGATTGATTAGCATATATATATAGCATTTTAATTAATACTTCCATCATATTTGCAATTTCAGTTAATTCTGCAAATTTACTTTCTACTTCTTGACCATTTTGAAAACCCGAATTCATGTTTTCTACAAATCTTCTAAAAATAATGTATAAGTTATCTTCAGCTACCTCAAGTAACGTATAAATGTCTGCATCTAATTCAAAACCCATTATTTCATCAAAACTTGCTGATAATAATTTATCAAAACTAAGCCCTGATCCAGAACTTTCTTTGACACAATGGCACAGATAATTAAAAAATTCACGTGTATCTTTTATCTTGTTTGAAATAGTAGAAGCTTCTTCATTAGAGTAAGAAAGATCCAGGGACTTTGAAAAAATATCAAACATACCCCTAATCCTAGGGTTTGTAAATAATCCCTCAAAATCTCCAATTTTTGGAGCAGACTTTCTTCTTAAAAAAAATCTTCTGTTTTTTTTAGGTGTTAAGTAAGAATTTAATGCACTATCAATAATTTCCCAGTAATTGGAATTTAATGAATAAGATTCGTCTTCAAAAATTCTAAACCAAAACAAAGTTGAAACAAATTTATTATCATTTAAATATTTATTAATTTGATTTTGTTCTTGTGTGTTTTTGTATATATAAAATTTTTCCCTAAATTCACTAGGTTGATATAATCCAAAATTTTTTTTAAAATATGTTGTTATGATTTCTTCAAGAAAGTTTAAAATGTAAATAATTTTTTGTTCTTGTTCATAACTTAAACCAAGTGCGAAGAACCGTGAATTTTTCCTGAATAAACTTAAAACTTTAAATGGCAAAACTATAAAGCCTATGCCTCGAGTTTTTGTTTGCTCATACAATTTCTTTAGATCTTTTTCTTTACTCTCTACTAACGTTTCAAAATCTAAACTGCTAATTGAAGTTTTTAGATAATTAAACATAACAGAAAGTGTACTTGATAACTCATCACTGTCAATAGTGTCAAAACTTGAAAAATTTTCACTAAAATTTTCAATAACCTCAAAAATATTGCTTGGTTTTTCTTGTTCGGATGAAGCTCTGTCTTTTGTATACAACCATTCTATAAGCTTAGGTAATTTTGTATACATTGCTGAGTAAGTTTCGGAAGATATCTCATTTTGATTTATAGCTTTATCTAGTAATAGATAGAAAGCACTATAACCTTCTTCAAGATTTCTATTTTTTCGAAAAAACTTACCCCCATTTTGAATTTTAACATCTCTAAGGATGTACAAATTCATCTCATTCAACAAATCTTCTAATTTTATACTTTTTGAGTTTGAATGTAATAGATAGATATTATCCTTTAGCAATAATTCTAGACTTTTAAGGCCTTGGACAAATTGAGACATTTTGCCCTTATCATTACTTATGCTTTCTACAACAGCATTTTCTCTACTTTGTTCATCATTAAAACTTTGTCCAGATATAGCTTCGTACTCACCTTTTAAGAGGTTCAACAAATTTTGAACGCTTAATAATATCTCTTCTGGTAGTTTATCGCCTTCATCATGCTGTTCTTCTTCATCTTGTCTATTATTAACTTTATTATGGGTTTCAGAGCTTATTTCTTCCATTCTTTTTGCCGGATCTGTTCGTTCTTGTCCTCTTACAGAACTCTCCCCTTTTTGGAGATTGTTTGGCGTAGTATCTGAACTTTGTGACATTTTTTCAGCCATTGTTATCTATTTAAAAACTAAATTTATCAAAGTATACTTTTTCCATTTTTATTTGTCAAACAAAATATCCTTTGATTTTGTATTTCATGCTCAAAATTCTTAATAAAGAAAAAATCTTAATTTGTAAAAATCTAATAATATACTCAAAAATTTTCTTGAACTATCGAATAAAATATAGTTTTTAATATTTGAAGAGTATTTACTGATATAATAAAATCCCCGTAATTTCACTTGTTTTTTAGCGTTAGAGAAGATTCAAACTTAATCAATAATAAGTTGTAACAATTGTCAAAAAATTCTTTAATAACAAATATTCATATTTAAATTTTACTTACAAAAAATCTTTACCAACAACAGATGTGTAAATGATTAAAGAAAAATTCTTAACATCTTCTTCACATTTATTTGCCAACCATAAAAACATAGATAAACTATCAGGATCTTCATAATAAATCTCACCATTTATTTCATTTTGTTTTTTATTAAGTAAATTTTTAGAATTATCATCGCTGCCTATCAAGTGAACTCCATAATTATCTAGAAAAAATAAAAATTTAATATAAGGTTTGTGAGCTTTGTTGTTTATTAACTCTCTTAAAGCTTTTTTAATTAGACTGTAGAAAAAATTTTGAAGCACATTATAATTATCGAAAATGCTATCAAAAATTTCGTTTAAACTTTTTTCTGAAATTGATGCAACAAATATATCAACATTTATATCGTATTCTAAGGAAATTGGAAGTAATTCAAACAATTTAATTATTTTTTCAAAGGTGTAATCATCAGACATTTCTATAACACTAGAAGTCGGCTCAGGTATAAATTCGCCAATTGAAAAGCCTGTTACTTTACAAAAATCTATTATTATATCTAAAAATGTAGAATCTTCGTTGTCAATTTGTTCAATAATATTCCTTTCTAAACTTTTAAAAAGTGATTGAAATTCTGGAGCATAAGTTTCGATTAAGATTGAAAAGTAAAATATTGGACTATCATTTTCTGTGGGTGTTAGATCAAATTGAAAAGAGTAAAGACATTTCAAACCAAGCCAAATTTGTCGTTTGACTGTATCATCTGAACTATTAACAGAGTTTATTATCTGATTGAGGTAATTTTTAAAAATTTGAGAATTACTATTAAAAACATTATCAAAAACAGACTGAATACCTTGTTTTATTTTTTGTAGATTTTCCTCTGCATTTTCACCATTAGTACTTGAAAATAACTCATTATTTAGAAATTCTAAGATTAAATTTTTCGTTATGTTGTTCGTGTTGCTGTCCATAAAATAATTTTTTATAAATAAAATTCTTTGGCAACATAATATCAAAACTACATTTTAAATCAAAAAAAAAGGAGAGTTAGTTAAATTCGGAATTTTGGTGAAATCATCTCTAAACTTAAGATTGAAAAATTATTAATCTAACAATATAAAAATCTACTTCAAAAACATCTCCTCCAACTCAATAGTATATAGAAAAGCCCTAATGAGAGCATTCTTAAGCTTCTCGTTTTGTTCAACAGAAAAATTTTCTTTGATATTTAATTTTTTACTTAAATCGCCCCAAACTTCTTGTATTTTTTTATTTACTTTTCCTCTTTCTTCTTTATAGTTAAAGTTAATTTGCCTTAAAATTTCTAGCAAATTTTCAGTATTAGCTAGTAGATATCTTACAAAAATTTCTAAATCAGTATAATAGTTAGGATTATGCTTTGCCCTAGTTTTGAAATCCATAATCAAAATTTCACTTTGGGTATCTTCTTCATTTTTAAAATATGCTAAAGTAAAAATATCCAAGTAACAGCTCAAAAAATTATTGTTTCTAGATAAATCTGCAGTAACCAAGTAGTTCAAATTGAAAGGCAGTCCATTTTTTGTTTCTGATGATTCCTGTAACTCTTTATCTACCGATAGGTATAAAAGTGAAAGTACCATGTAAGGATAAATTTTTGTGCTTTCTGATTTGTTATCTTCCTCAATACCAAATATGTAATATGGAATGCTAAATTCTCCTAAAGTATCGTAAAACTCTGTTGCATAAAGCCAATTTACGTTCCAAAATAAATTAGTATCGCGCATAAGCACATCATCTCTTTTTTCATTATACAAACTTTGTTTAGATTCTTTAGGTACTTCAATATAAAACAAATCTGGTTTTACCTCGAAATATGTTCCTTTTTTGATTACTTGATTATAAAGATATGAAGCCCAAATACTAGTTTTAATACTAAAGCAATCAAAAATAGATTTATAACCGTAATCCTTTGCAAAATTTCCATCTTCAATTGCGTCTGCTTTTTGGATTAAAAAATAAGATATAGAAAATATACCCAGGTGATTATCAGGGAAATAAAGTGGATGATTGATTACAAAAGCATCTATAAGCATCTTCCCGTTATATTTATCTTCGGGATATAAATCAAGGTTGTCGATTTCTGCTGAAATTTGACCTAAAAAATCTATTCTGGCTTGCTTACCTTTAAGTTCTTGAAAAGTCTTATTTAGAATATTCATGAGGTTTGATTTTTCAACTTCATGAAGCACCTGATCAAAGTTTTGAGGCAATTCGTCAGTGTAAGCCAACAAGCTTCTTATTTTTGGGAGCAGTTCGTTTAGTGTATTAAGTATTTGATCCATTTTAAATTTCTAACTACTCTATTTAACTATAATTGTTGAAGGATGTCAAAATTTTTAAATACAGCAACCATCCTTAATCAATTATCAATTCTTATAAAACTTTTAAAAACTTACTAAAATTACTACATTCTAAATTATAGAAAGTTAAAGTTTTCTAAAACTTGTAAATTACTCTCTACTCCTGCTACTTACCAAAAACACAAAATACAAAAGTTGACCTAGTGATTGAATCAAACCAGCAACATAAGTAAGCGCTGCAGCTGTGAGAACAATTCGAGCACCGCTCAAATCACTTTGAATTAAATTATATTTTTGAATTAGCTTGAGCGCTCGCCTGCTTGCATCAATTTCTATTGGTAAGGTTAAGAAAGCAAACACTGTTGTAAGAGAAAATAAAATTACACCCATCCAAGCTAAATCAATTATTGATAGCGCCAAACCTAAAATTATCAAGATATATCCAACATTTGCTCCAAAACCCACCGATGGAGCAATTAAAGTTCGTAGTCTAAAAAGCATTGAAGATTGAGCTTTTTGCTGAACATGTCCAAATTCATGAGCTACAACTGCAATTGATGCAACAGAGTCAGACACAGCATTGGCAGAAGAAATATTTACTCTATTTGTTAAAGGATTAAAATAATCGTTAAGTTTTCCATTGCTAACCATGAGATCAACCCCAAAGTTTTCATTATTGTTAATTAAATCTGCCACTTGCGCGCCCGTTAAATTTGAGTTTGCTTTTACACGTGAATACTTATTGTAAGCAAACCATACAAACAATTGAGCAAACAATGCTATAATTAAGCCCGGAACTGTAAAAAGTAACCACAAAGGATCAAAAATCATACTTTCATTTTTAATAAGTAAAGTTCACTACTTAATTATACAACATCTAACTTTAAATCAAAAAGTCGACTGATCATCTTAAAATTATTTTTAATTCATTGTAAACTGTAATTATGAATGTAATCGCTATAGCTTTTTTTGTTGTTATTCTACTTTTTTTAATCCTTTTATTAGCGGTTTATTCCGCAAGAAAGAGATCGGCCAAAAATGAAGTAAGCGAAGTAATAGCCAATAAAATGTTAATTAAAATAACTGTACCTCAGAATAACGAAAAAGGTCCAGAATCTGCAGAAATATTGTACCAAGCATTGCACGGAATTCTCAAAAACAAACCCAAAGCTTTTGATCACTTAAGTTTTGAAATTTTTGCGCATTCTACAGGTGTATTTTTTTTAATGGCTTTTAATTCTCAATATCTTCAATTCATTGAAAACCAAATTTATGCACAATATCCTGATGCTCAAATCACTGTTGTGAAAGATTATGCTGAAAACCTAAATTATCCTCAAATCCAAATCAAAGAATTGACTTTGAGTAAACCTTTTTATCTTCCAATAAAAACCTTTTCAAATTTTGAAGTAGATCCACTTGCATCTATAACTGCATCGCTATCAAAGCTATCTACTCAATCAATAGTTGCTTTACAGTTGTTAGTAAGGCCAATAGACAATACATGGCAATCAACAGGAAATAAATATATTTCTGATTTAAAAAATAAAAAAGACGAAAAAGGTAACAAAGTAGGTTTAGAATCTACAGAAGCGCAAGAAATAAGTGAAATTGAGAAAAAAAATAACAAACTTGGCTTTGAGTTTGTAATTAGGCTCCTCTCAGCGGGACCGGATGAAGTTACTGTAAATTCCAATTTAGAAAACTTGATGTCTACATTTAAGCAATTTCAAGCCCCACAGTTAAATAGTTTAAAAGAAAAAACAGACAAAAAAAACTTTTTTAAGAGAATTTTAAGTTTCTTTTTTGAAAATCAAGGAAAACAAAAAATGTTAAAAATTAAAAATTTTAGGGAAAGATTTTTATCAAGTAAAGAAAAAGGAATTTTAAACACAGAAGAGATAGCATCAATTTATCATTTACCTACCAAAAATGTTCAAACACCCACAATCTCATGGGTTAAATCCAGAAAGCTTGAGATACCCCAAAATTTACCAATCAATGAAGGTAGGCTTTTTGGATTAACAGATTACAGAGGTCAACACTTTCCATTTGGTATTAAAAAAATGGATAGAAGAAGGCACATGTATGTCATTGGAAAAACAGGAGCTGGTAAATCAGTTTTGTTAAAAAACATGGTTGCTGGTGACATTTTGGATGGTGAAGGGTTGGCATTTATTGATCCTCATGGCGATGCTGTTGAAGAAATTTTAAACTTAATTCCTCAGCACAGAGTTGAAGATGTAATCTACATAGATCCCTCAGACGTTGAATTTCCTATTGCTTTTAACATGCTTGATGCCAAAAGCGAAGAATCCCTTGAATTGTTGGCAGATGGTATAGTTGCAGTTTTTAAAAAATTTTTTGAAGACTCTTGGGGACCAAGGTTGCAGCACATTCTTTCAAATACAATTTATACCCTGCTACATTGTCAAAATGTTTCTTTGCTTGCTGTTCAGCGAATTTTAGTAGATAAAAATTACAGAAAATTTTTGCTTAAACAAGTTAAAGATCCATTTGTTAAAAAGTTTTGGATAGAAGAATTTGATCAAATGGCCAAAAATCCAAGGTTAATTACTGAAGCTATAGCACCGATACAAAACAAGGTTGGTAGGTTTTTGGGTTCTCCTATGGTTAGAAACATGATGGGACAAGTAACATCAGCCGTTGATTTGCAACATGCAATGAATTCAGGAAAAATTGTACTTGTAAATCTTTCACAAGGAAAAATTGGAGAAGAAAATTCTAGTTTACTTGGTGCCATGATCATTACAAGGCTTTATTCAAATGCTATGCAGAGAGCAAAAATTCCTGAAAGCGAAAGACGAGATTTTTACCTCTATGTTGATGAATTTCAAAACTTTGCTACGGATACTTTCATTAAAATTTTGTCTGAAGCAAGAAAATATGGCTTAAATCTAATTGTTGCGCATCAATATATCGATCAGCTTTCTGAAGGAATTCAAGACGCAATTTTTGGAAATGTTGGGACATTGGTTAATTTTGTAGTGGGTCCAAAAGATGCAGAAAGATTAGCTAAGGAATATTCGCCATATTTAACTCAAGAGGATATTGTAAATTTAGAGCGTTTTAGGTTTGCAAGTAAAATGACTATCGATGGCTCACAATCCAAACCTTTTACTGGAATTTCTTTAGCACCAAGATACGTTTACTACAATTTAAGTGAGCAGATTGTGAACAGATCTAGGGCTAAGTATTCAAAACCAAGGGATGTTGTTGTTCAAAAACTGAACAAATGGGTAAATCAAAAATACGACAACAAGGGTAACATTGAGATAGAAAAACCTCAAAATGATCAAAAATAATTACGCCTTTTTCCTAAAAATTCCAACTAACCACTTATGGCTTCTTTTAGTATGGTCAATTTTTTCGAGAACTAGTCCAGCCTTTTCAGCTCTTTGTACAAGTTCTTCAGCTGTAAATAGATGATAAAATCGCTTCAAAGGTTGATCTTTTGTAGTATAGTTTTTTTCCTCCTCTTCTACAAATTCACCACTACCCTCTCTTACAATTATATAAAGTATGCCATTGTCAACTAAAGCGTTTGAAAGTTTTTGAAATACCTTATCTAGGTTTTTTTCTGAAATATGGTGAATTGAATCTCTTGCCCAAATACCTTTGTACGTGTTTGGCTCTAGTTCGTAATTTACTATATCACCTTGAACAATGTTAACATTGGAGCATTCAAATTTTGCAATCTCACAAAACTTTGCTGATGGCTCAATCGCAGTTACTGAATAATGATTAGAAAGATAAGATGCATCTTGTCCCGTGCATAAACCAACATCAAGAACTTTTGCAGGGGGGTTAACTAGAGATATAAACTCATCAAGCTGATCTTGAGCGACCAGTTTACCTGCCCTATCAGCATGGTAATGTCTTGCATATTTATCATAACTCTCACTTGTAATTTTGGCTTCGGTAGACAAAACAAACCCAGCTTCATCACCACTAACTCTTGATTTTACATTTTTAAGCTTTAATTCGTGAATTTTCAATAGTGAAAGAATCTCCTCTGGAGTTCTTGCATTATATAGAACACTCAGTTCAACCTCATCAATGTACATTGTTTTTTGAAATGCAATTATTAAATCATCCCAAAAATCACCATACAAAATAACAGGCTTGTGTGAACCATAATAAAGTTTTGCAAGCGCCCATACCATTCCAAATTCTGAAATGGTACCAGTTCCACCTTTACACACAATATATGCATCACCCTGCTCTATCAAGCCCAAAGTTCTCATCATGTAATTTGAAAAAGATGTTGATTCGTCAGTAACATTTGAAATATTTTTACCTTCAAAAAATGATGCAAGTTTTGGTTCCCAAAATACAGCGCTAGTTTTTCCATTGACAGACTCAGCACCATCTGTAGCTGCCTTCATAAGTCCTGGTCCGCCTCCATTTACGATGATGTAGTCATTTTGAGCAAGAAGTTTCGCAGCTTCATAAACTGATTCATAAATTGGATCCCCCTCAGGTATTGCAGAATCGCCAAAAAAAGTAACTCTTTTAATCAATCTGCCATTGCCATTGCCGTTACCATTTTCGTTGATTTTAAAGTCTTTTGGTCTTTTGGGCAGTCTAACATCTAAAGGCATAATTTTACTTTAAGATTTAAATATTTTTTCGAGTAATTGAAAATTTTCCTCTGGGTCCAAAGCTTTGCTGAAAAAAGAACCCACACTCACTTTATCAATAGGATAATTTTTTATCAAGTGCGCTGTTTTATCGTTTACGCCACCATCTATACCTATTAACCCAGTAAAACCTTGCTCTCTCAAAGCTCTAGCTTTTTCCAAAACATCGGGCATAAAATCATTTCCTTGGTTTCCTGTAGTTACGGTCATCAACTGTACTTCAGAAAATTGATTATAAAATTCTAGATCAAGTAATCTAGATTCTACATTTACTGTAATTGCCAAATTTGATTTGATATTTATATCTTGAATATTAGATTCCTGATGAATGTAAATTTTATAAATTTTTATGTTAGATTTCATTACGGCTTCAATAGCTTCTTGAGGATCATCCATCATTAGGTGAAAGCTTAAATTAACATTTTCTCTTTTAGCTTTAGTTAAAACACTCAATGCTTCATCAAGTTCAATTGTTTGCATGCCTCTAAAAATTTCTGACGGATAATTTATATCTACGTCAACATATTTAGCAAATTTTGTGTAACTTTCTAATTGAAATTTAAACTCATCTATATTGTTAGTAAAGATAGCAGGAGCAATTATCATTTGTTAATTTTTATCCAAATATTTTAAATAAATGTACTTTGTTAATTCTACAGCAAAAATATTCAAAAAGGCTAGAATTGCTACCATTTCAATTAAATAAGGCGATAAAACAACAAGATTAAGTCCATCCCTCAAAAATGGCAAATAAAAAGAAATCAAGGTTAAGAAAAAACCTATAAGCACACCAATATTTAAAATCGAATTTGAAAAAGGATTGTATTTCCAGATATTTGATTTTAGCGATCTAATTGAATAAACATACAAAAAAGAGTCTATTGATAAGAGCAAAAATATAAAGCTTTGAATAGTTTCAATACTGTAACCATTAGAATACAGCCAAACAAATACTGCAAAATTTATTAAATTAGCAATAAATCCAATTATAATTATCAAGCTTAATGTTTCTGAATTAAAAATTTTGTAATGGTTCTTGGGTAATTTTCGCATAACATTTTT
The DNA here is from genome assembly GCA_025999215.1 of Candidatus Dojkabacteria bacterium. Taxonomy (GTDB): domain Bacteria; phylum Patescibacteriota; class Dojkabacteria; order J137; family J137; genus KatS3mg085. Next base: position 109,691 of record AP024679.1, on the reverse strand, counting down.
TTCTTTTTTTTCAAAAGCCAAACCTACATCAGGAAAACTATCCCCTATTAAATTAATAAAAATTATTTGTAGTGGATTAAGCGGCAAGGGTAAATTTAGTAAAAAACTACCACTAATAAGCATTAAAACAGAAAAAGAATCAGACAACAAAAATGTGATAATTTTTTTCATGTTAGCAAAAATCACTCTACCCTCTTCTACAGCATCAACCAAGGTGTTAAAACTTGAATCAAGTAAAACCATATCCGCAATGTCTTTTGATACATCAGTGGCGTTGTCTACTACAACTCCAATATCAGCTTTTTTGAGCGCAGGCGCGTCATTGATACCATCACCCATCATGCATACCCTCTCTCCTCTTTTTTGTAGCGCGCTTACTATTCTATATTTTTGTGTCGGTTCAATTCTATAAAACAGTATTTTTTTACTAACAACACTCTCTAAAACCTCGTCACTCATTTTTTTTATGTCTTCGCCAGATATAATTTGGCTTTCATCAATTTTTATACCCAAATTTTCCATAACATAAACTGCAGTATTTTTATAATCACCAGTAATAATTTTTATAGAAATACCGGCTTTTTTACATTCTGCAAGTGCTTCCTTAGCTTCCATTCTTACAGGATCATTAAGTTCAATTAAACCTAACCATTCCAGATTTTCAAATTTAACATTTTGTGAGTCGTATTCCTCTTTGGTAAGAATCTTTTTTGCAATACCCACTACTCTACTTCCTTTGTTTGTTAGTTCGTCTATTTTTTGCTTTAGAATGTTTTTTTCATTTTCATTTTTTAGTTTTTCAATTAATCGATCAGGTGCACCTAAAAAATATGCTGTTTGGTTATTTATAGCCCAAGCATACTTTGTCTGAGAGTTAAAAACTGTTCTAAATTCTGGGGTAATGTTCATCAAAAGTTTATTCTGTTGAAGCCATTGTTTAACTGCAAAATCAACACTATTTATTTCATTATTATTTAAATTTAAGGATTTCAATGCATCACTTTTATTTGTAAATTCAAAGCCAACAACGCTCATTTCTCCACGAGTTAGAGTTCCTGTTTTATCAATGCATAATGTTGTTATTGATCCTAGAGTTTCTGCAACAATCATTTTTCTAACGAGTGCTTTTTTTTGCAACAACCTTTGCATTCCCAAAGCTAACACGATTGTTAAGGATATTACTAAAGCTTCAGGTATGGCCGAAACAGCAACAGCAATGCTTAGAGTTATAGATTCAGTAAAAGAATTTCCGCGTAAAAAGTTAACAAATAAAATAGCAAGCGCATAGAGAAAAACAAAAAGAGTTATAGTTTTGGCAAAATTTTGTATTTTGATTTGCAGTGGTGTGAGAGTTTCATCTTCTACTACCAATTTTTCAGCAATTTTACCAAATTCAGTTTGTGCTCCAACTCGGATTACGATTCCCTCCCCTACCCCACTTGTTATAAATGAACCTTTATAAAGAATGTTTTCAGAGCCCAAATCATCTAAACTAAACTCCTCCAGGTTTGTAGCTTGCTTTAGGATTAATCTGGATTCTCCTGTTAGTGAGGATTCATTTGTGGTTACTTCTGAAGCTTTAATTAATGCTATATCAGCAGGAACTTTCAAACCAGGTGTTAAAATCACTTTGTCTCCAACTACTAAATCTTTTGACAAAACTTTTTTCTTTATCCCATCTCTGATTGCAGTGACTTTTTCTTCTATGTAACTACTCAAGATTTTTAAAGTGTTTTGTGCTTTGTATTCTTGAATGGTTCCAAGAAAAGAGTTGATTATCAAAACTATAGAAATAATTAATGCATCAAGATATTCTTTTAAAATCAGGTTTAAAAAAATCGCTAAAAATAATACATAGACAAGAGGGTTAAGTAGCTGGCTCAAAAATATTAAAAAAATGTTTTTTGTTTTTTTGGTTTTGAAAGTATTTTCACCATAAATTTTCCTACTTTTTCTTACTTCAGTTGAAGTTAGACCATATTTTTTAAATTCCATATAAAATGCTAACAGTTTTTTTGAAAGTTTTCTATACCTTTCACATGAAAGTTGTATTGCTATACAATAAAATCAAAAATTTTACGTATTTTATAAATAGATTATACTTTTACCCAAATATACTTGATAATTCTCACTAGTTATATTTAAAACATTCCGACAATATACCAAAAGTATTGTATAACAATAAAATCCAGAGGGTTGGGGAATTTTATGAAAATATTACAAATAATAAATTTCAGCTTTTAGATTTTTGTAAGTAGAGTAGTGTAAAAAAATAAAATAAGGTTAAATATTGACAATCGCTTTATATATCAATAAACTTTATACAGTGAGTTAATCTCACGCTATATTATTTATTAAATACAAGCATATGAATAAAGCACAATTAGTTGCTCATATCGCTTCTAAAACAGGGCTAACAAAAAAAGATGTAGCATCTGTGCTAGAAGCATTTGTTGATGCTGTTGTTTCAACAGTTTCAAAAAATGATGCTGTAACTCTAACAGGGTTCGGTACATTCAAAGCAGTACACAGAAAAGCTAGCACCAAAAGAAATCCAAAAACTGGTGCTCCTGTGAAAGTTCCAGCAAAGAATGTTCCAAAGTTTACAGCTGGTAAAGCTTTCAAAGAAGCAGTTAAATAATTGCTTTCTGAGAAATATAAAGAAAAGCGAGGCTTTTGCCTCGCTTTTCTTTTTGCTTTAATTACATGTAGTTTTAACTAAACTTCACATCAATTAGCCTGATGGTTGGAAGTTTTTTGTATTCATCGATTTTAAGAGTACCTGCAACAGATATATATTTTTTTCTATTTTTTTCGATCGTTTGGTTGAAGGCAACAGCATTTATTGTGTGATTGTCTTTAAATAGTGTTATTTCACAATGATTATTTTCCTTACCAAAAGTTCGAACATTGGTAATTTCGGCGTTTTCAATAGCAATCACAGGCTTTGGATTACCGAATCCGAATGGTGAAAGTAAATCAATTTTTTGTATTAGCTCGTTATTTATAAATTTTGGAGTTGTTAGAGCATCAATGGTTAGGTATTTAGTTAGATCATCAGGATTTAAATATTCATTAGCAAGTTTTTTAAGGGTTGTTACAAAATTATCCTTGTTTTCTTCACTTAAAGTAAATCCTGCTGCCTGAGTATGCCCTCCATGAGCAATTAACAACTTATCCAATTTTTTAAACATTTGAGCAATATCAAAACATTCTATGCTTCGTGCTGAACCTTTGATTGTTGATCCTTTTTTTGATGCAACTAGCACAGGTCTTGAGTGTTTTTGAGATAGTTTACCTGCTATAAGCCCAACTACACCCTCAGGCCAATTTTCACCTTCAACATAGTATACAAAATCATCTATCTGATCTTTTATCTGCTCTTCTGCATGTTCATAATATTCCTGAGTCAAATTTTGCCTTTTTGAATTAAGTGTTTGAAGATATTTTGCAATACTCCTTGCGCTTTGGAATTTATCAGTAGATAAAAGTTTAACTGCGTCAATAGCATGTTCCAGTCTACCTGCTGCATTGATGCGGGGACCAATTTGATAACCCAAAGAATATTCATCAACCTTTGATATATCAATACCCGATACTTCAGCAAGTGCAATTAGCCCTACATTTTTAGTTTTTCGAAATTGTTCTAGGCCAATTTTTACCAAAGCTCTATTTTCATCAATCAATGGCATAATGTCACAAACGGTAGCAAGGGCGACCAAATCAAGAAAATCACTCATTTCGCATCCTAAATTAAGCTTTTCATTTATTGCACAACACAATTTCCATGCCACACTTGCACCACAGAGTTTGTCAAAAGGGTAGTTACCTAAGGCAGGATGCACAACGGCTAAAGCTTTTTTTGATATTGCAAAATCTCCAATAATTTCTACATCGTCACGATTTAAATAATTATCTTTGAGGGCTAGTGAGTGATGATCTGTTATGACGAATTTTAATTTATCAGAATATTCTGTTATCAAATCAATATCTTTAACGCCACAGTCTACAGTAATCACCAATTGTCCGCCTTGCTGGACTATTGCATCGAGAGAATCTCGCGATAAGCCATAGCCTTCTTCAAATCTGCTTGGTATGTAAGGTATGGCATTAGCTTTTAATTTTTGATATAGAAATCTCCACATTATGGTTGTTGCTGTTACTCCGTCCACATCAAAATCACCATGAATAAAAATTTTCTCATTATTTTTAAATGCATTGATAATCGCGTCTATTGCTTTATCGATATCGTGAAGTTTCCAAGGAGAATGAAGATGATTTAGCGAGTATGTTGAAAATTTTTCAAAATCATCAATACCTCTTTGTTCTAGTATAAAATCAAGCACATTTTGTGTCTCTTCACTTGGCATTATCCATCTCATAAAACTTTCTTTAAAACAACAAATATTAACATATCAAATTAATGAAGAAATTGTACTTTAACGCAATTTACTTTTTATCCTTAAGTTTTTGATCATAAACAGCGACATCGTCTCTTTTAAGGTAAGCAATAAATTTTTTAATTCCAAAATATGAAAGTGCTATTGCAATTACAAAAACAAGAAAAGAAGTTACTGCTTGCTTTATTTGATAATCTCTTTTTGCTTGAAGATATTCATCAGTCAATGGCAAAATTTCTGCATTGTTGTTAGTTGAAAAATTTTTTCTAACGGTTGCTATTTTTTTGCCATCAATCAAAAATGCTTCTGCAACTCCATAAACTTCAGTAACTGAGTTAGGGAATGGCTTTATTTCAATTGGTACATTGTACGTTTTACCTGGTTCCACAATTAATAATCCTTTTGAAGAGTAGGTATCTGTTATTTGAGAACCGCCTTTAACTTCCCAGTTTATTAAAACTCTATCACTTTTAATTCCGCTTTTAATTTGCATTACAAACACGGCCTTTTTGCTACTAGGTTCTTGTGTCAGTTGTAATAACTTAGCAGTAAAATCGCTACTGGTTGCTGTTTCAACGGTGTCATTATTTTCCATGTTCACCTGAGCCAAAGCCAATTGAGCGCTAAATTTTACAAATACAAGTAAACAAAATATTAAAATTAATTTTTTCATACTAATATTTTATCAGCTTGCTAAAGATATTGTAAGTAGGTATAATACGCAAAGGGAGTTATCGATAATAATTAATAATTTACGTGAAATTTTAAAAATTTTAATTAATACAAATGGCTTTACCAAAAGGCGGATATAACCACAAAGATCATGAAGAAATAATTCTCAGAAAATGGCTAGAGCAAAAAATGTACAAGCCGGAGTACTATCCCTTAACCAATACTTTGCAAACTGAAGCTGAAGAGACCAATGATAAACGACCAAGATGGTGTTTAATTTGTCCTCCACCAAATGCATATGGGCGTCCACATGTAGGAAACATTTCAGGTTATGCTTACATGGACGCTATGGCTAGATTTCAAAGAATGAATGGAAAAAAAGTGCTTATGCTTCCTGGCAAAGATCACGCCGGATTGGAGGGAGAGGGAGTTTATGTGAGAGAAGTACTTGAAAAACAAGGTAAAAATAAATTTGACATGAATAGGGATGATTTTTATAACGACATGATGGAATGGATGAAAAATAACATGGAACAAGCATTGAAAGATGAGCAAACCATAGGATTGAGTGCAGATTTTGACAGAAATACTTTTACGCTTGATCCTGACATTGTTGAAATAGTATTGGACACGTTTGTTGAAATGTACAATGCGGGAATGATTTATAAAGGAGTTAGAATAGTGAATTGGGATCCCAAAGCACGAACTGCGGTTGCTGATAATCAAGTAGAGTACAAAGAAACACAGAGTAACTTTTATTATTTTAAATATGCTTTTGGTGAACCAGTAAGTAAGGCGCTTTCTTGGAAAGAAAATTTTCATAACAAAATAGTTAATTTCAAAGTAACAAAAAAGAATTCTAAGTTCCCATATTTACAAGGAGTTTTACCAACGGGTGAAAAGGTGATTGCTTGCGGTTATCAAAATGAAAAAGAAACACCTAACCAGGGTAGGGTAGTAGGTGTAAGGTTAGGATTTGATGAAAATTACGCTCTTGTGGTTGTTCCAGTTGATTTGAGCGATAAGAACAAAATTGAAGAGGTTTTAAGTAAAATCAATTTTTTTGAATCTCAAAAATACCCAGGTGGACATGTTGTGATGTTTGATTTGGAGGGAGATGATGCTTTTAAAAACGGATTTATAATAGGAACTGTTCGTCCAGAAACTATATTTGCAGATACAGCAATTGCTTGTAATCCAAAGGATGAAAGATACAAGAAATTTATGGGTAAGAAAGTAAAGGTAAGTTTTCTTGGAAAAGTTAAAGAGATTAGCTTTATTGCAGATTATGCTGTAGATAAAGATTTTGGAACTGGTTTGCTAAAAATAACTCCCGCGCATTCTCAGGTTGATTGGGAAATAGCACAAAGGCATCCTGAACAGTGTTTGCCTGCTATTCAGGTAATAGGTTATGATTTGCGGTTGAATCATTTGACTGGTGAGTACGCAGGACTAACAATAAAAGAAGCGCGAGAAAGATTAGAACTAGATATGCAAAAACATGGCAATTTAGTTGCAGTTGACAAAGCTTACCAAAATAAAATTCAAATTGCAGAGAGAACCAAGGCGCCAATCGAGCCATTATTATCATCTCAATGGTATTTAAAATACGATTATATCAAAGAAGAAGCTATAAAAATGGTAAAAGAGGGTAGGGTGAAAATTCACCCTAAGTCAATGAAGAAAAAGTTTTATCATTGGATGTATAATTTAAGGGATTGGGCAATTTCTAGATCGCTCTGGTGGGGATATAGATTGCCTGTATGGTATCACGGTAAAGTTAAAGAAATAATTGATGATAGCGGTCAAGTAAAAGAAATGATTGAAATCAAACCGGGTGAGTGGGTCGAACTTGAATACGATAATCCAGAACATTTGAGAGTTCAGAAAGAATGCCCTGGTCCTGGGTGGGTTCAAGATGACAATGTGCTTGATACATGGTTTAGTTCTGGACAATGGCCTTTTGCAACCTTGATGAAATATAAACTTATGGATCAATATTATCCTACTGACGTGATGGTTTCTGGGTATGATATCTTAGAAAACTGGATTAGTCGTATGATGATGTTTAGTGCGTTTAAATGCGCTCAGGAGCCATTTAAGGATGTTTATTTGACTGGTTTGGTTAAGGGTACTGATGGGCAAAAAATGAGCAAATCTAGGGGCAATTTGATCGACATTGATAAGGTTAGAGAAGATTATGGTACGGATGCGCTAAGGATGGCTTACTTCTATCAAAACAGTGCTGGTGCATCTTATGCGCTTACCTATGATAAATTAAAAATGTTTAAGCATTTTGCAAATAAAATATGGAATGCTTCCAAATTCGTTTTGATGAATATTGAAGATTTGGATAAAAACGAAATCAATCAAATGCAAACAGAAGATTTTAAGCTTAATGAAACCAAAGAATTGGTTAAGCAAGTAAAGTTCCTCAAAAAAAAGATCACAAAAAATATTTTGGAATTTCAGTTTGGACACGCAACCGATTCTCTTTATAGTGAATTTTGGCATGATTTCTGTGATATAAGGATTGAAACTTTAAAAAAGTTTATTTATCCCAAAAAAGATGAAAATGGAAATGTGATTGAGGATGTTAATTTATCGCATAAAAAAGAGGCAAGCTTAGCTCTAATTTACGCTCTACGTGAGTATCTGAAAATGTTGCACCCATTTATGCCATTTATAACTGAGCGGATTTGGCAAGAAATACCAAAGATAGAAGGTGATCATGACTCTTTATTATATTCTAAATGGTAATAAATTCTTGCCATAAGTGAAATAATTAAATTGTCAAACAAATCAAAATAATAAACACCTCCTAAATCAAACAATTTTTTTAGATAAATTGATAAATCATTTAAATAATAATAAATTGCTCGAAATGTATCTTTTTCTTCATCACTTAAAATTAAATTATTTTGGTTTAACTCTTCAATTTTTACCATAAAAATTAAATCATTTACAACCTTTTCAAATTTCGAACGAGTGTTTTCATCATTGATCATTTTAATCATGATTAGATGGTTAAATAATAAATCATAAAATTTATGTCTAATATCAATATTTCTTTGCAGTGTGATTGTTTCTTCAGTATTATTTTGGTGATTAACAGTAAAATTTCCATACTCATCGATAGCTAAATTGTAGCTATCTGTGCTAGAAAAAATTCTGTTATCTTCCGGCATAAGGCCATTCAATACATAAAACTTAAAAATATCTATTGTAAATTCAATTAATTTATTGAAAAAAATAAAATTTGGGCTTTGTTCAACTTCAAGTAGACTTAGATTAGAATGAAAAATATTCGCTAAATCTAAAAATAATTCAAGATGCTTTTTCGAAAGCGAATTTAATTCAAGATCTAAAGCTGAAGGGAAATTTTCGTTATTTCTGTTGCGTATTTCTATATTTTATAAAAAATTATCTAAATTATTTTCTTCTAACTTTTCAAGTAGTTTCTTAACATCACCTGCTTTTTCCATATTAAGCACAAGAGTTGCATTTGGCGTGTTGATTACTGCCACATTTTCCATTCCTAACAAGGTAACTAACTTATCTTCAAAGTTGAAAGCTAGATTATTGTTACTATCAAAACTAAAAACTTGACCTTTAGTTACATTGTCTGTTGGATTGTTTTCAAGTGCTATTTTTAAATCTTTCCAAGTAGATACATAGTACCAGCCATACTCAGCCAAAACAACTTTGATATTTTGTGGATTAAGATGTTCCCAAAGTAGATAATCTATTGAGATTTTTTCAAGTTTTGAAAATTTTCCTTCTTCAAGGTTATTATAAAACTCAGGATTTACTCTTTTAAGTTCTTCCAATACAAATTGTGGTGTAGTTACATAACAGCCTGGATTCCATCCGTAGTTTCCACTTTGAACATACTTTGTAGCTGTCTCCAAGTCTGGTTTTTCAGTAAATCCTTCAAACTCAAAAATTCCCATCGAGTTCTGTGTATCACGAACTTTTTTGCCGAACTTAATGTAACCTACTCCTGTGTTAGCATATCTTGCCGGAACGCAGAGATATACAAATTTACCTTCTTTTTTTTCGAAAACATCTTTTGCGTCTTTAAGAGCGTTAAGAAACGCTTCAGTGTCTTTAATTAAGCTGTTTTGCCATCTGATGACAACTGGCTCATTTGGAAACTTTTGAGCAATAAATTTCATTGCGTTAGCGATAGCTGGTCCTGTATCGCGAGATTCTGGCTCAATAATCAAATTTTCTCTTGGTAAATTTGGAATAACATCGTATACTTGATCACTGTATGCTTCATTTGTGCAAACAAAAATGTCATTTTCATCAAACATTTCCTTGATTATTCTATATGAATTTTCCAATGATGTTTCATCGCCAAAAAGTTTTTGAAATTGTTTCGGTGCTTTTTTAGTTGAAAGAGGCCAAAGCCTTTTTCCAACACCGCCTGCGAATATTATAATTTTCATAGTAATTTTGATTAAATGTAAACAATAGGTTAGTATAACAAATAGTAAAAAATTTTTCTAAATGAAAAGGCTTTCTCGAAAACCAAAAAATGTATTAATGAGTGAGTTCATTGTTTTTAAAACAGGATTTATTTTATCTAACCTGTTAGTGTGGAATTTTTATCAAATTCTACTTTACAGAGCAACAAACGACTTAACAATTATAATTTTAGAATATTTAATTTTTTATTTATCTTTGTGGGTTATTTTTATTGTTGGAACAATGATTTTGGATTCCGCTGGGTATCTTTTTGCAATGAGGTTTATGTATTCTATGAGCTTGATACCTATAATTGCAACTTTACTTTTGATTGATGAGATTGGGGAAAAATACATGGTTATAGCAGTATTAAGATCGATTCCGCACGGACTTTATTGGGCAGTTCATCATACTTTTTATATAAAAGAATTACATGGCCAAGAAAGAAGTGTTTTTATAAACACTCAAAAAAGTTTGGAGTTAATTTTGGGGATAGTAATACCTTTCATGGTAGGTAGTTTAGTCTCTTTTGATGAAAGTTATGTTTCGTTATTTTTACTTGGTTTTTTGGTTCAGCTAGGTTTGTTTTTGGTTCCGTGGAAATATAATAAACTACCACAAAATAAAATTAGCTCGAAAAGCATTTTAAACATAGTTAAACGAAAGAGTTTTTTGTTCCAAGGTATAATTTTCTTTTTTGATTCGGGTATAAATTCATTGTTTGTTGCAATATTTGCAATTATTCCTTTTTTGTTTTTGGAAAGTGAGCTCGGTGTTGGTTCATTTTTAAGTGTGATTGGGTTAATTTCAGCATTGAGTTCATATTTTGAAGCTAAACGATCTAGTAACTTTAAATACAAAATTGGGCTTTGGGGATATTTTTTAAGAAGTGTTTTTAATGTAGTATTTGCAGCATTATGGAATTTTCCAGCTCTTTTTGTGCGTAGTGCGCTTGTCGTGATTACTTCATCAACATCTGATACGGTTAAAGAAGATTTAGAAACAAGTACCAAAGACTTGATTTTAAAAGATTTTAAAAGCGAAAATATTGAAGAATTAAATATAATTTTAGAAACAATACAACTTTTTGGAAGAATAGTAATGCTTAGTTTTACATATTGGTTAGTTACAAATTACAATCCAGAGTATATTTTTAGACTTTTGATTTGTATATTTAGCTTTTATAAATTTATTACCCTAATTTCGCTCAATCTTTTATTAGAAAAATTAAAAATAGGATTCTTTACACGTGAAAGGTAATATAATAACCAAAATTGCAAAATCTCCAAAATATAAAAATTATGTTGAGATTTACATTAATGATAAATTATTTGCCACAGTTCATATTGATAGTGTGGTTGAACATAATTTATACAAAGGAAAAACTTTACGTTCAATAGAACTTGAAAATGTTAAATCTAATGCTATTGATCCTAGAATTTATGAAAGAGTGAAAAGATGGTTAAGTTTGAGACCAAGAAGTATCCAAGAATTTTTGCAATATGCTCAATACAAATTGCAATTAAGGCAAAATCAAATTGAAGAAATTTTAAATACCTTAAAATCAAAAAATTTATTAAATGATGATAATTTTGCTGATTGGTATGTAAAAAATAGGGTAGAGCACAAATTAATTGGTAGGAGGAAAATTATGTTTGAATTAAAAAATAAAGGAGTCAGTAACCAAATTATCAATAAAGCTTTAAATAAAAATTATCAAACAGAAAAAGAAATAGAGAAAATAATGACGTACTTGCAGAAAAATAAACACTCAAATAATGAAACACTTAAAATGAAATTAATTAATCTAGGGTTTGACTACAAAAATATCAGGGATGCACTCAAGATCTCAAAAAATTAAACTTAATTAAAGCTATTTGTAAACTGAGATTCTAAATCTATAACCTTTTCCAAAAAATTAAGATAAGTTTCATTTTGGAGTAAAAATGATGAGATTGTTTTGTCATAATCAAAAAATATTAGAAAACCCACGATAATTAAAGTAAAACCAACAATTTTTTTGAAATTACCATGAGGGTTAACAGCAAACCTAAGAGTTCTGACAAAAACATCTCCCAAAAATGAAATTACCAATAAAATTAATCCTAAACCTATGGCGTAGAAAACTAAATAAATAGTTCCTTCAAAAAAATTTGCTGGCAAAACTTGAGCTAAAATTATTGTGTAAATAGGACTACACGATGCAAAAGCAGGGCCAAGGGATGCGCCAATCGCAATATCACCCAATGCACCCCGTTTTTTACTCGATATCAAGAGGAGTTGGTTTGACTTTGAATTAATTTCTAATTTGTTTTCAATAAAATTCCAAACTTCTGGAAAAATGATAAAAAAACCAATCACAAAAAGAAGTATTGCCGATAAGTCTCTCAAAAAATCTTTAGGAAGATCTAATAATTCAACTAAAGTTTTAAAAATTAAAGTAGAAATTATTACTGAAATAGAAAGCGATGCAACTATAATTAAAGGCTTTTTTAATTTTTTTTCTCCATTAGTCAAAATTACAGGTAAAAAGGGAAAAATACACGGTGAAAGTACAGTTAATATTCCAGCAAAAAAAGATGCAAAAATTTGTAGTAACATAATTAAACTAATTCACTAATAACTTCTTCAAGCCTAAAACTTCCAACCCAAGTTTTTTTGGGTTTAGCTTCGTTGTCAAGTTGAATGAGAGTGTGTTGCACCTTCACATTGTACTTTTGCGCTAGTTCCGTTTCACCATTGTTGCCGTAAGGCGCTTTCAGAATTAAAACATTTTGAGGGATTGAATCAATATTTCGATTGATATCTCTTTCTAAGGCTAAACAAGTTGGGCACCAATCAGCATGAAAAAAAAGAACTATTTTGTACTCATTGGCCAATTGTAATAATTCATCATCATAATCGAGAAATCTTGTTTCGAAAGCATTTGTTTGTGAATTTGTATCTGAAATTTCAGAATTATCTAAAGCTTTATCTAAACTTTTATTCATTTCTACTTTTTCCTGAGTAAAACTATCATCTTCACTGGAAGGGTAAGCTAGAACTATGCCTGCTAAACCTAGTATTAACAAAATAAATGCAGCTATCCTAGCTTTGGTTCTTAGCGACATTTTATTAATTTAATAATTAAAATTATTACTTACTTTTTCTAAAATTTCAGGTATTACTTCAATTAAGCTCTTTCCAATATCATCCTCATTGATTCCAAACTCATTCAAAATAAATATACCACTATGATCATCACTAAAACCGACCTCAAATTCAGATAAAATCATTCCATTACTAACCACTCCTCGTATATCTTTTGGTTGCAAAAGTATGGTTTTGTTTTCAAATATTTTGTAACCGGGCACTATCGACCCGGAAGAGAGAAATGGCACAAAATCAGAAACATTAATATTGGTGGCACCTGTTACAATTTCTACAACTTGATTAGCTCCAATATCTAGCTTTACGAGTACTAATCTATCAGCATTTGGATGCTTGTTTATTTCAATGATTTGAGCAACTTTGATGTTTTTAGTAAGCTGAGTTAAATCGTTATTCATATTTAAAATTAAATACACTAGCATTCTACCATTAACTTTGTAGAATTAAAACTTAACCTAAATTTATAATTTTAAGTGGAATAACCATTGAGTAGTTTATTGATGTGTTGTAAAACTTTGCTAGTTACTAATTCGAAACACTCTTCCCAATTTATTTCGTGAAACATTTTAGGAAGAGGTTCACTTTTTAATAAATTTTCATCAAAAAGTAATTTAATACTGCTGTAGCTATTGAAACCTTCCTTAGGGTAAATTTTTTCAAAAATTTCTAATAATTTCTCTAATGCAATAATTTTTTGATCAATAAAATAAAGATCAATGATATCTTTTTTTGTAGTTCTGCCTTGCAATGCTAAAAGTTTCATTAATCCAATGTCAATTGGATGAGCTAATTTCATACCTTTATGTTTCATTAAAGGTTTGTAGAGTGGAAAAGCAAAATAAAAAAACATGATTTTGGTGTCTTGCGCAAAGATTTCAATTGAGTTATCAAATAAACGAATAACTTCATATTTTGCAGGAAATGAATTCATGATTGAAGTTGTAAATGGTTCATTGGTAAAAAAATCTAGGTCGATGGATTCACGATGACCTAGCTGAAGAGCAAGTGATGTCCCACCAGCAAGGTAGAAATTATTAAAACTAGAATTTGTGCTAATTTTTTGAAATAAATCAAAAGAGTAATCAGGTAAAACTTCGTTAAATATTTTCATGGAATAATTTTAAGCTTGAGTGATTTTAGCAAAATAATTTTGCCATAAAAAGCGTGTAGGTGATGAAATGTTTGGAGACGACAATGATTCACAAATATCAGAAAAAGAATAATTTTTAAATAGCCATGAGATAGCGTCAAAATTTCCTTTTTCCAATACTCTCTCGATAATTAAATTTTTATGTAACTTGTGATTTAAAAGAGATATATCGTATTCCCAAAACAACCTTGAAATGTAATTTGGATATTCCATACTTACAGACTAGGACATTATAAAAATTTTTTCAACAGCTGTTTAATAATTTCTCTCGAGAAACTTAATTAATGTTAGGGGTGGCAATTCTTAAATCTAGAAAAAAATAAAATTATTTAATGTTTTTCTGAGATTTAATTTCCCTAGAAACATCGCTAGCTAAAATTACCGCAAGGCTAATTGTAATTGAAGCGGTAAGTAATCCAATCCACGCAAAACTTTTGCCAAGGACTGAATTTGCAAGAATAACTAAGTTTGCAAAAATTGTAAAAATTAGCCAAATAGTTGCAGATTTATAGATAACAAAAGAATTCTTAACCAAGTCCGAAAGATTATTGAGAGTAAGTTTGTAAAAAATTTCTGGATTAATGTGAGTTGAATGAAAAAAAACTGCTCTAATTATAGAAAAGCTCAAAAACAAAACCATGACTAAATACATAAACAAATCTGAATAGCTAGTGATAATAATAGCGTCATCTACACTTTTTGTTGTACCGAATGCAAATATTTGGTTTGAATATTCCTCCAAACTCCAATCAAGGTTAAATAAAAGCACAACTACAAAAACTCCAATAAACTTTGAGACTATCATTAACGAAGCAGGTAACAGTGCGTCATTTAAAATATTCAAAAAACTCCATTTCATTGAAAAAGCCTAACTAGAAAATTCTATACTTGTTAGGACAAAATATCAAATTTTTATTTGGTTATTGATTCAACAAGTTTTGCAAGCTTAGATTTGTACCTGCTAGCTGCATTTTTGCTAATTGGTCCAGATTTTGCAGCTTTATCGATCTTTTTGTAAGCAAATGAAAGAAGTTTCTTTGCTTCTTCTGCATTCCCACTTTCCACAGCCTTTTTAACTTGCTTTCTTGCAAGCCTGAATTCTGTAAGTCTTTTTAGATTGTATTGCCTTTTTCTTTCTTGAGATCTGATAGCTTTTTTTGCGGATTTCGTGTTTGCCATAATCTAAATTTAAATTAATCTTGTTCAGTATACCACAACCATAAAAATTTTCAAGTATTTTTCAAATTCGTCAAATTCAATTGACATCAACTTGTACTTGTTGTAAAATCACCGCAATGAAACTACAGGCATCATTTACAGCCAAAAAAAAACACAGCACTACAAGTATGCTGGGGGATGCCTTCATCACTGGAAGACGACTAAGATACTTCAGGAAAAGAGCCAATCTCTCTCAGTTTGAAGTTGAATTAGAGATAGGAGCAGCGTCAGGATCAATTTCAAGAATAGAAAACGGAGTAACAAATGCCAATAAAGAAACATTAAACGCGATAGCGGATGTGTTAGAGATGAGTTTACTTGAGAGAGAATACACATATGGTAAACGAATGGATCCACCAAGTGAAGAAGACGTAACAAAAGCAGTTGAATCCGTAAGAGAGCTTTTTAATAAGCCATGGGTGTTTGGGTATTTATTGGATGATAGGTATAGAGTTTGGGAAATATCAAATGCGATGAGGAGATTTTTAAGACTAAATCAAGATGAAGTAGATAAAAACAAGGGTAGATCGCTAATTGAGATTGTATTGGATGATAATCTTGGAAAAAAATTTCTCAAAAGAAATAGTTATTTTAATATTCTAAAAGATTTGTTAGAGTCTTTTTATACAAAGTGTGGATTTATGGTAGATGATGATGTGGTTAGTAAAACTATTTACTTTTTAGATACAAATGATCAAGTTAAAGAGCTATGGCCACGGGTAAAATCATCGAGACCATTGAAGCTTCAAGATGTTAAAAGAAGAAAAGTTACGTTTAATACGGGTTTGTTTAGTTATCCAGTGTATTTTTCTATAGTACCGTTACATCTTGACGAAAGGTTTAATTTAGTGGAATACTTAATTCGTAAACATGATTAAGCAACAAAATAAATTTAAAATAGACTATACCGATCAAAGAACAATGCAAGCAATGAAAACAGGTAGAAGGTTAAGATATTTTAGAAAAAGAGCTGGATTATCACAGTTTGATGTGGAGTTAGAAATAGGAGCTGCTTCAGGCTCAATTTCAAGAATAGAAAATGGAGTAACAAACGCCAACAAAGAAACTCTAAACGCGATAGCAGATGTGTTAGAGATGAGTTTACTTGAGAGAGAATACACATATGGTAAACGAATGGATCCACCAAGTGAAGAAGACGTAACAAAAGCAGTTGAATCCGTAAGAGAGCTTTTTAATAAGCCGTGGGTGTTTGGGTATATGATTGACGATAGGTACAGAGTTTGGAAAGCTTCTAATTTGTTTATAAAACTATCAGGCGTGTCTAAGAAAGAATATGAAAATGTTTATGGACGGAGTTTGTTAGATATTGCGCTAGATCCGGAATGGGGTGGAAAATTTGTTGATAAAAATACTTATGAAGAGACTATAAAGCATTTACTGGATTTGTATTATTCTGAGTGTGGTTACATGGTGGATGATCCTATATATTTAGATACAATAGAGAAAATAAAGAAAGTAAAATTTGCGTGGAATTATTGGAATAAAATAATTAAATCTAAACCTTTAGACTTTAATCACCATGACAATAGGACTGTTAAGTTTAATTTTCATGGTATAAAGGTACCTATTAAGTTTTCTACCATACCTTTTTACAAGGATGAAAGGTTTATGGTGATAGAGTATATTTTAACTTCTAAATTATAATAAAATGGAGCCAACAGTTGAAGACCAAACATTTACACCTGAAGTAACAAATGGTGGACAGCAAGAAATTTTTTCGGCTGAAAGATTATTGAATAAAATGAAGCAAAAAGCATTAAAAAAACTAGAAGAAATTAAAAAAAAACTAAATAATTTGGCTGAAGATCAGCTCCAAAGAACAGAAGAAAGTATTAATCTTATCTTTGAAATCTATGAAAACCCTTACTCTTTTTTAGACGAAAAAGGTATTGATGTTAATAATTTAAATATTTTTTTAGTGCCGCCTCGGGGAAACAATTCAGCGGAAGCTAAAATGTTTCTTCCAATTGCTGAAGTTATTAATTTTGAAGATCCTGCACAGGTTAAATGTTATATGGAATTATTATCTTGTCTTCCGCCCATACCTATTGCGTACTATAAAGGTTTGGATAACATGTTAGTAATTGTGATTCCTGTAGATTTAGTCAGTACTTATAAATTATTTCGGGCACTTGCAGAAGGTGATCCTTTATTTTTTAAAACTAGGTTACTTTGGCGCTTAAAGAAAGATAGGAATAAAAGAATTTTTTTGTTGACGAAATTATTATCAAAATTTCCATCTACACCATTTTTAGGTTTAGGTGCAACGCTTCCAGGTTTATTTAAATATGGTCAGTTGCTTGAATACCCAACTACAACAGGACATGCAGGTACTGTTAACTGTATATTGAGGTTAGTTGAAAGTTTAAGAAAAGATCAGGAATTAAATGCTATAGTCAATGGAAACCAAAAGCCTAAAAATAAAATAGGTGTTATAGGATTAGGTAGAATTGGTAAAAGTGTAGTAGAGATACTTGCAGAAGATATGATTGTTTATGATTCTAGAAAAGAAAAATCAGCAGAAATGCAAAACAGGGAAAAAGTAACTGTTGCAGAAAACTGGCTTGATGTCTTCAAAAAAAGTAAAATAGTTGTATTAGCAATAACTACACCCCTTGATTTTGAAAAACTATATTGGGAAAGAGTAGCTGAATTAAAACGGAACTATCCTAGTGATGAACAATGGATAAAAAGTTGTGTTAAACAGGAATTTCAAATGGCATTGGATGGAGCAATAATTATAGATGATAGCGAACCAGGTGCAGTTACTCCATCAAGTATTGAATTTTTAAGAGAAATGGGAATAATTATAACTGTAATCAAGCCACTAGCAGGCATAGATAATTCACCAATTATACGCAGTACATTTGATGATGAGAAGTATGATTTGGGTTTGAACCCTACAACATTACCTGATAAAACTTCAGAATGTATTATGTATGGATGTGAGTTTGAGGTTTATATAAGATCTATGTTTATCAATAAAATAAAGGAAATTTTAGGTTTGTGCAATAGGAATGATTTAATAGATTATAATAACAAAAAATCGAAAGATTCTTTGAAAAGATTAATTTATGATTATATTATCAAGGAAGAGCGTAAAAATATATGTTATGAAGATGTAAATTTACTTTTCGAGTATTTTTTTTCAAGTTATAAAGAAGGCTTAACTCCAGAAAGAGTAAAAATTTTTCAAAAAGTCATTAAAATCTTAGAACAATTACAGTGGATAGGAAATTTAAGTTATCCTTACGTAACTGTAAATGGAAGCTATGAGGAGGAGAGCCGCCATGCTGAGCAATAATTTTATTTTGTTAATTGATTTATAATTAAAATAAGCATATGGATTTTATTAACTCAATAATACTTCTTATTGCTCTGTGTAATTTCTTTTTATTTCTAATTTTTTGTATAAGAGGTTTGTATAAAAAAGATGAATTATATCTTTTATTTAGTTTTTTGTGTCTAAGCATTTTTATTTGGTGTATTTCAATGATTTTTTATAGATCAGCCTTAGAAGTAAAAAATGCAGAACTTTGGGGTAAAATATTATATGCCTCTGCTTTGATGACACCTTTCATGTATTTAGTATTTTGTTACGAAAAACTAAAATTAAGCAGGCATGTCTTTGTTAACTTGCTCTTTATTATAGTAGCACTTATTTTTTTTGTAACCTTAAATACTGATTACATTATTGATAGTATTCAAATTCCTGTCGAAGGTGAAAAAAAGATTGTTTTTGGTAAGTTATATTTTTTTATTTATTTTCCTTATTTCCCAATAGTATTTTCATATTGTTATTTTTTACTTTTAAAATCTTTAAACAAAGTAAGATTTATAGAAAAAATACAAATTATAATAATACTTGGAGGATCGTTAATAAGTTCATTACTTGCAATGATCACAAATTTATTTTTGCCTAGCCTAAATATTTTTTCACTGAATTGGTTTGGACAAGTAGCCTCTATAATCTGGATACTAGCAATTTCCTATGCGGTTCTTAAATATAGGCTTTTTGATTTTCGGCTAATTTTAGGAAGAATAATTTATGTTGCAATAATATCATCATTGTTATTTTTCTCTTTTTATTTCTTAGTATATATTCATATAATTTTATTTAAAGATATATTTAGTCTCCCTTCGTATATTTTTGGGATTTTTATTGCTGTGTTGTATATCTTATTTTTTGACTCTTTTAAAAATTTTGTAAGCCAAAAAGTAACATCAAGCATAATTAATCCAGGTTTTGATCCAAAAATTGTTATAAGTAATTATATTCAGGAAATTAATTATGAATTAAATATTTCGACAATATACGAAAAAACGATAAATGTTATTTCGAAAAATCTTCAACCTAAATTTATAAAAATACATTTAAGTTTTTCTGGCAAAATTATTTTTTCTCAAATTGAGGACGAAATTGTAATTAAATTACTTAATTACTTAAAGCAAAAAGATAAAATAATAGTTTACAATTTGGTTGACCAAAATATTCAAGAAGAAATAATTAGAAATTTTAGTCTAAATTTCCAACAGGAAACAGGTTTAATTTTAAGTTTTAAAAGTAAGGCTAGAGGAATAAATCTTGTTGCCTTATTTTCAAACAGAAACGGAAGCATTCCGTTCGGTAGTTCAGAAACTGATTTTTTAAAAAATATTTTTGACATATTTGTAGCTTCTGTAGCAAGGGCTTACTATTACCAAGAAATCCAAAACTTTAACCTAACTCTCCAAAAGAAAATTGATGAAGCTACTGCAGAACTAAAGAGGAAGAATGAAGACCTTGCTGAAGCACTTAGAAAAGAGAGAGATATGCTAGATATTTTGGGGCATGAACTGAGAACTCCTCTGGGTACCGCTAGAAACGCTCTATTTATGCTCAAAGTTTTAACTGATAAGGCAGGATTAAAAGATTCAAAAGTTGAAAAATATATTCAAATTGCAAGAGACAACATAAATAGAGAGATAAAAATTTTAGAAACCATACTTTCATCTGCAAGAATTGAGAATGATAGATTAGATTTGACTTTTGAGGGAGTAGATATTAAGGTTGCAGTACAAAATTCTTTGGATGCATATAAACCTCAAGCAGAAAAGAAAGGGCTAAAGATGCAAACAAAAATTGTGGGTGATAATTTGAAAGCGTATGCCGATAAAACTGGTGTACAACAAATTTTAGATAATTTAGTAAGTAACGCTGTGAAATACACAGAGGAAGGTGTAGTTACTATTTTCGCAAAACAAAAAGATGACCAAATTTTATTTGGTACAATTGATACTGGTGAGGGCATACCAAAGCGTGAAATTAAAAATTTAGGTAAAAAGTTTTATAGAATCAACCCTTATCTTGATTCTTCAGGAACTATAGGAAAAAGGCAAATTGTTCGTCCAGGTGGTACGGGTATTGGGCTTTATGTTGTTTTTAGCTTAATTAAAAATATGAATGGTCAAATTAAAGTAGAAAGTGAAGTCGGCAAAGGAAGCACATTTACAGTGTCATTACCTAAGTATAATGGACAACCTCGCAAAGAAATTAAAAAATCAGATATAAGTAAACTATTTGAAAACAAGCTTAAAAAGAAAAGAAATGAAGAAAAAAATGCTATTTAAAAGATTTTAAAGCACTTTCAATTCTACTAATAATTTCTTGTTTTCCAAGAAGTTGCAGTGCTTCAAAAAGTGGAGGAGATACAGGTTTTCCAGTAACACTTAACCTCAAAATCATGAAAGCATCGCCGTGTTTCATTGTAAATTTATCTGCAATATTTCTAATTCCTTTTTCCCATTTTTCGTGTAACCAATCACTAGAATTTTCAGAAAAGTCGGTTAAGAAGTTTTTTAATTCTTCTAGTATTTGAGGAATTTGATTGCGGGGTACGTTTTTAAGTTGCTTTATTTCCCAAACAATGTTTTCAGGCCTGTGATAAAAAAAGCTAATTGATTCGACCAAATCTTTGATTAAATAGCATCGATCTTTGACGAGTTTAACTTTATCTTCAAGGTTTGGGTCTGTTTCAAGGTGGCTAAGTAGATTTCTATCAGGTAAATAGTTTTTTACCCAATCAACAACTCTGTTTGCTAGATCAAGAGTATTCATATTTTTAATATATTCTTTGTTAAACCAAAGAAGTTTTTGACGATTGAATACAGGATTACTTTTGTTTAAATCTTTTGGATCGAACAATTCAATAAATTCATCTAGGGTAAAAATTTCTCGTTCTTTTTCGCCGTGAGCTCTCTCAATAGGCGGGGACCAACCCAAAAGCATCAAAAAATTATTTACAGCTTCAGGAATGTATCCTTCACGTATAAATTCCATTGCAGAAACTGTGCCTGATCTTTTTGATAATTTTTTGCCAGTATCAGGATCAAGAATTGTTGATAAATGATAAAAAGGAGGCATTTCCCAACCTAAAAATCTATACAATAATATTTGCTTGGGTGTACTGGTAAGCCATTCAACACCTCTAAAAACATGAGTAATTTCCATCAAGTGATCATCGACCACAACAGCTAAGTGATAAGTGGGCAATCCATTACTTTTTAGAATAATTTGGTCTGAAACCATGTTACTATCAAAAACAACTTTGCCTTGCACTCCGTCAGTGTATTCAATTTTTTCGTTATTTGGTGTTTTCATTCTAATAACATATTTTTCGCCAGAATCTATTTTTTGCTTAGCTTCCTCAATTGGCATGTCCCTGTACGGAGATCTAAAGCCTGTACCTTTTTTGAGAAATTCATTCTGAAGGTTTTCAAGTTCGTCACCAAACAAAAAGCAATAGTACGCATGCCCTTTTTCGACTAATTCGTGCGCATACTTTTGATAAATTTCTTTCCTTTGTGTCTGAATGTATGGGCCATAATTGCCGCCGTATGTTGGACCCTCATCAGGTTTGATTCCATAAATTTCATGAACTTTTAAAATCTCCTCAATTGAACCCTCAACGAACCTTTTTGTATCCGTATCTTCAATTCTCAAAATATATTGCCCTTCATTCTTTTTTGCCAGTGCATAGCAGTATAGCGCAGTTCGGACTCCACCAATGTGCATAGAACCTGTTGGGCTTGGTGCTAATCTTGTTCGAACAGTCAAATTTGAGAAGATAATAAATAATCTCCTAATTTTAACAAAAACTTACTCAAAACTCCATGACTAGATTTTGATGTGATTTTAACTTTTACTTGACAATTTGATAAAAAAGTATGATCATATTTTAATTAAATATTAAGTTTTTCAAATATGGATCACCAGACTAACGAAACCTTACCAAAAACTTACAATATTTTGGTAGTGGAAGATGAACCCGATGCTAGAACAACATTCATTGAATTGTTATCTACAGTTGACAATTACGAAGTTTCTGGCGCTTCTGATGGTGATGATGCTCTTGCCAAAGCTGAGGCAACTAAATACGACTTAATATTGCTAGATATTGTTATGCCCAAGAAAGATGGAATAGAAACTTTAACAGAGTTGCTAGACAACAAAGAAAGATATGGAGATCCGGCGATTATAATGCTAACCAATATAGGGGGTGATATAGCAGTACAAAATGCTTTGGAGTTGGGCGCTCATGGTTACAAACTTAAAAGCACAACCGATCCTCAAGAGCTTTTAGGCTATGTAGCAGAAATGCTAGAAAAAAGAGAAAGAGGAGAATTAAAAACGAATAGGTAAATTGAAGATTAGGTGCTTAAAAAGTTTAATATACTTTTTACAGAAAAGCTTGCTTTGAGAGTTATGGAATAATTAAAACTTCATGCGTTAGGTTGTGAAGGATAAAAAATAAATATTTTAAATATTCTCAGCATCGTATGCGCCCTCAAATGAACTATCTGGTGAGCTTGAATAAATTGCTTCTACATCGTTTTCTGTCAAACCAAAGGCTTTAAGCCACCGTGAAAAATCACTTTTACCACTCAACGTAATCGTTTTAACTAAAAGTTTAGGTTTTTGTTCATCTTCAAAAGATATTAAAGAAACCGTAAACGTATCGTTTTCAAATGGCAAATTTTTGATTAATAACTCGTATTGTGTGTAATTTTCCAAGTTTTCAAAATTTTCAAAATTCACTTCATCTCTGTTTAAGTTGTTGATAATTCCTTCGTCATTTTGTGAGTTTTGCGGCTTCGTATCGTTAGAGTTATATAAATTTAAAAACACTGTCAAAACTGAAAGCGCAATAACAAAACTAAACATAAGAATAGTAGTTAAGCTAAAAAGTCGCCCTTTTGTTTTTGACTTGGTTTTACTCATTAGAATTTTTGTTCTTGATAATTATAAATTCTACAAACATTTACCGGAAAATTAGGATTGTTTGTAAATATTTGACAATTTTTTCTATCAGATTCACCAGAATATGTACACATGAATTCTCTAAAGTTATCAAATTCATTTACATAACTTGCTAAACACTCAATTTGCTCATTCAAATGATCTAAAGTTTTTTGTTTATAACTTTCATCAAGTGGATCATAATCAAGGGGTAGAGTAGATGTTTCTTGAGCAGTGCCTCTGAAATATAGACAACCCATTGCAGCTCTGCCAAGCGCGCTTCCTCCACTTTCTTCTATCCAAAGAGTTAATGCTAATCTTGGATTTACTCCTAATTGTTTTGATTTACTGATTACAAAATCTGTAACTTCTTTTCTGAATTGAGCATGTAATTTTGCTGCATCAAACGATCCATTAAATTTTTGATCTTTAATCTGGTTAAATAATTCTTCACTTTCGTATGGTGAATATAGCCAAGTATGACTCAAATTATCATCAAGGTTGTAAGATTTGATTCTAGTTGAGATTATTGGTGTTAATTTTGCAAAATCTGGGTTGTCATTAATATCTTTTATGTTCAAATTACATCCAAGCACACCAGTTTGATCAAGATTAAGAGTGTTATCTACACCGCAAAAGACTTGTCTACCTCTTACTGACCCAGAGAGAAATGGTTTTGGATCCATAGTACAACTACCAAAGACTGAAGTTAGAGGGTTACCATCCCATTTACAATTTTTATTTTTTCTAAGTTCAAAGTGTAAGTGAACACCACAAGTATCATCATCAGGACCACTAGGACGCCTGTTACCTTCACAATATACATTTCCAGTATTACCCATTGTTCCTATCGTGTCTCCAGCAAGCACAATATCACCCTTTTTAACCGAAATTTTATCCAAGTGAGCATAAAGCGTTACATAACCATTAGAGTGTTCTATCATCACAAAATTTCCGTAGGGTTGAGCGTCTCTGTTGTGGTTTGGCTCTACGGGTCTAGCCACAATAACTGTTCCTGAAGCTGATGCATAAATAGGTGATCCTTTTGTACCTACAAAATCAAGTCCTGCATGCGTCCAAGTTTCTGATCTTTCATAACCGTAATCAAGTGATTCATGCTCAATTTCTTTATAATCTGTAGGATAAATAAGCGAAAAATTGCCCGTAGCGGAAGCTCTTGTTAGTTGTTGAGAAGTTTGATTTAAAATTGCTCCAACATAACCTGCTACGCTACGTCCTTGACCTGATGGATCATAAACTTTTGGATTATTTTCTCTTAGCTTGCTATCAACATTTTCAAATCCATTTTCATAAAACAATTGTGATGATACACCTCCATCCATCACTATTCCGTAAGATATGCCTACCTCAGCTGACTTTTCAAGCATTGTATAAAAGTCTGCGTTATCTAAAATTAAAAATACAACATTAGATCTGTTATCCCATCCAATAATAGTACGTACAGTTTTTTGTAAGTAGTCAGAATATGAGTGTTTCTGATTAAATTCTTCTAAAGACATTGTTGTGTAATCTTTATAAATTTGAGAATCTACACCAACTATAGCCGAACCGGTAATTGCTACATCTATTCCTGCTAACGTACCTTGGGTAAGTGCGTTAATAGTATTAGCATCCAAAGCATTCCACTTACTTATATCAACTAAATAAAATTTATTATCACGTTCAGCTACAACATTACCAGCTATGTACGGAGCATCAGTATTTAAATTACCAATAAGCATTGAAATTTTGTAGTCACTTCGCTCTGGACCTGGGGACTACATATGAAATCTGACCTTGCCCTCCGTACAGCCCTTCTGGAACACCAAATTGGTTGTATAAATTTGCATTTATAGCAACACTGGCACCTGTTTTTTCTACAAAATTTTCAATTGGTTCAACAATACTTCCGCCATTACTTTGGCTGGCAACATATTTAGCGTCTTTGTCAATCTTTCACGTAAACTCCTCCTTCGTCAATAATTCCGTCCTCAACGACAGTTACCAGTATTTACTTGGCTTGACTTGAACAGGGCAGAATAAATTATCACAAATGCCAGGTACTTCGTATCCTTTGGAACATAAAAATTCGCCTAATTCATCAGAGTATCTTTCATCGCTTAAATCAGTAACGCAGGTAATTTTTAAATTTTCATTTCCATATAAGCGTAAAATATGGATCTTTGGCTATTCTTAAGTTGAGTTCATCACAAGTGAATAGGGGATAACTCATTGTTTTTAACGCGGAACCACTCACCAAAATAAACTCTCTATCGCTATTTGGAGCTGCCCTCTGTACCAAAGAGTCTAGATTTTGTCTCAAAGTTGATATCAGGCAAGTATGAGTGTTACCAAAATAAACTTTCTGTATTTCTTGCAAAATGTCCAAATATCCAAGCCAATCAAAGTATTGATATTGAGTTTTAATTGGGCTATTTTTTGCTAGCAGGTTGTTATACGAGTACATGTTGTCTGGCACTTCACAAGAGTTTAATTCCTGAGCGTACAGATTTTCGGACTCGCCAGCTGGAAATTTCGGATTAAGCGCATCATCTTTTCCTCTGTTGGCATCCCTAATTTTAGAGTTTACCTCAACATTCATTCCGATGTTTTCTCTAAATACTATTTTGAATTTTTTATTTTTGAAAGAATTTTGAGTGCGTAGGTACATCCAGTACAAAGCATCGTAAATTCCTTCTATTTCAACTTGTGGAACTTGCGCGAAAACATTGCTATCTGCTTTCAAATAAATTTGATGTTCACTTGATTGTGAAGAATTTACATAGTTAAAACAATCTTTAAACCTTAAGTCAGCCTTACATTTTCCTTTTAAAATATCAGAGCTTGAACAACTAAGAGCAGCACATGAAACTCCATTTACAAATTTTGTACGATCTATTTGACAATTTGGAGTAGCGTTAGATGTGTCACCATCAGGGAAATACCTAGGATAATCAACACCTGCTAGTATTTTTGAGGTTACTCCTTCTGAGTTTCTGCGTGCAAATTCATAACATAGTTCTGATTCAGAAATAGTTTCTACTGTCTCAATGTCTGACACTTGAATTTCAGGTCCATAGATCATATTTTTGGGGTCTTTTCTATAGACCATATTTGTGTTGCAGGTAGACTTTTCCCACTCTAAATCGCTTTTGTACGGATCATAATCGTTGAAAGCAAATACTTGGTTGGGATTTTTTCGTTTATCAAGGCAAAATAATCTATCGTCCAGATCAGTTGCTTCATCGCGCATCAAGCATATTGCTGCTTCATCGATAATTGAGCGCGTTTCATTCATGGTTGGCGCTGCATCATAAAGTGGTTCGCCTGGTATAGCGCCGTTGTATGTTTCCCATGGCATGCCGTAAATTTCGTCTGAGTTTATTTCGTTAACGATTTCTTCAATTTTACTTCCTGGATGTGGGTTAAATGTATATTTATCTGGTGTAAGGTATGCAAATTCTTGAGTAGCTAGCAATAATTGGCTCGCGCAATTTATAGCCGATCCAAGCCATGGCATTGGGTATTGGGTTCCACCCATGTTAATTACACCTGCAAATTGGTTTATGGTGTCATAATTTTTATTTGCAAATTGAGTTGAAAGTTCACTACAAATTGATGGGTACTGGTGAGTTGGTGAACCATTTAAACTATTTCCTCCAAAATGTCTAATTGGCATTCCAATATCGATAGTCTTAATAGCTCTGGTACTACAAATTCCATTAGAGCATACGACTTTGAGTGCAGGTTTACCATCACCCGTTAAAGGTTTATCTTCAACACCACAAGCTGATGCAGTTGATTTTGGATCATACTCATAATCTTTATAGATACAAGAGTCAAAATTACAGTTAGCCCATGCCCAATCTTTAAATGGACTAGATTTCGTACAGTCTCCAATTATTAAGCTATGTTCTTGTTTGGTTAACCCATGAAATTCCTTTCTTTGCTCTATATCACTTATTAAAACTGTTCCATCGTCATTTAAAAATGATTGAAAAAACAACACTCCAGCAATTGTTTCATCTGCGCAAAATAACTTAAAAGATTCTATAGCTTCATTTAAAAGAACTGTTTTACTATCACCTGCTTCTTTGAAAATGCCAAATTCTGTCAAAATCACAGGAATATTATTTTCTTCCGCAAAATTACCAAGTCCATTTCCATCATGGTTTTCTCCATCTCTGTAAGTTGCGTAAGGGTAGGGCACATTTTTAACAGCAGGCTCGCCTTGAGCATAGACATTTCCCATAAGATAATCAAACAAATTAATTTTGAGCTTTGGGTTTGATGGATTGTAGAGATACTCATATACATCACGGTTTATTGGATTGGTTAGGTTAAAAGCTCCAGGGGATAAATACATTTTTCCTCCATTAATGCTTCTATACTTTTGAAGTCCTGTAGCAGCTTCGTTTACAAAATTTATTATTTGAGCATAAGAATTGATTCCGCCAAATCCATTCATTTCAATGTAACCATCTTCACCAGTTCCGGGCTCATTTGGTCCAACCATAGCTATAAATTCTCCGTTAGCTCCATCGTGAAGCGCTGTATAAAAACCAATTACATCGTTTGGGCTATTAAATTGGCATGAATCAGCAACTGCAACGCAAAGCCTTACGATGGGTATGAATCCAGCATCAATGTTGGCATTCACAAATGCAATCGCATTGCCAACTTCATTTGGTGCACTAAATATAGCAAGATTATAACTCATTCCGAGACTACTTGCGTAATCTCTAACGGTCTCATCTTTGGGCGCATCAAAGCCTGCTCCATAAGAAACTCCAGGGTTAGCTCCAGCAATATTATCTCCTTTAATTTGAGCGCCACTGACTCCCTCGTATTCCCAAGCAGTTAAAATATCAGGTCTATTTGGGTCAACAATTTGGCATCTATCCGATTGGTCTTGGATATTTGATGATGTTGATAAATTTTTAGCAAGTTTCGTGCTGTTTGGTGCAGACCGAGAAAATTCAGCAAAAACATTGTTGAGTATCCCGAAAGGTATAATTCTCCCTTCTTCTATTTGACTCGAAATATTGCTTACTGAAAAAATTGCAACTAATGCAAATAAAATTGCAAGGATGTTAGATTTTTTGACTATTTTCCTTAAACTTTCTGAGATCATTATAAAAGTATAAATTAAAAAGCATAATTTGTTAATAATGTTTTGAGTTTTAGAGCAAAATGTGTTGACAAACTACGCTGACTATGCTAGAATGTGTCATGAAAAACTTTACCATCTGCTCAAATATCATCTTATCTCTAGTGAATATCTAGAGGTAGGGGAGATGGTAAATAAATATTAATCTCCCGAAAGGGAGATTTTTTAGTTTTTGTTATAGCTTTTATGTTTGAATAGATGGAGCTAAATTACTTTAATGAATCAGAGCCAAATTATGAAAATAGAGGCGAGCGTATTAAGATTATTAATGAATTTATGGAGAATATGTTTGGTATTAGAGAGTATTGTGATTTAGTACGGTCACATTTTGGAAAATATATTCAAACAATATTAAATGGTGAAACAGATCCAGTAGTAATATCAGTCCAGCACTTAAATGTTCCAAATGTGAGAAATATAGCAGGCGCAATTGCAGCTTCATTAGTTGGCGCAAAATATATAGTTCTAGATCTTAATGATATATTTTCGTCACAAAATATAGAGAAGTATAGAACTATAATTCCACAAGTTCTAAAATTCAATATGCCATCAGACAGACCTTACATCCAAGATAAAAGTGTAAGGCCTAGGATATCCCAGCATAAAAGTCTTCATGAAAATGGAGGGAAAGCAGGTCACCCATTGCATAATCATTCTGTTGTTCCAAAAAATGCTAATAATATGGCAAAAACTTTGTTGGGTAAAGATACCGAATATAATAACTCTGATGAAATTTTGGACTTAAAAGATTTTTATACCAAACTTATGAATATGTACGTAGAAATGATTCCTGTTTGTAAAGTACCAGAACTAGATTTAGACGCTTTTTTCAAGGATGCAGTCTTAAATATATTAGAAGGACTAAGTTCTCCTCCAACTGAGAATTATGACCAAGTTTCGCTACCAAATAAACCATTTGGATTTGTGATTTATGGGGAAGGTACAACAACACAATATTATGTAGTAAGTCAAGGTCGAGTTTTCCGGAAAATGAACACATATTCAGATGGAAATAATGAGTTTGAGACAGTTGATCAGAACGCACTAATTGAAGCAATAAGGAGTAACGAAACTGTTTTATGTCGACCAACTGCTGAAACTTATTATTCAGGCATATACCCAGGAATTTTCATGGCATTAAATGCAATGCTTGATGTTGATGTTTTTTGGATGGAAGATCTTGGAGGCTTCATGATAAATCCACTGCAAGATTTCATAAACCAAGCCCAAACACATGGACTTACGCTGAGAGGAGTCCCACCAGAACAACCATATATTCAAGAAAAGTGGCAAGAAGATGTTTCTCTCTTATTACCTAGCAAAGATGTCGTAGTGGCAGTTTTAGAAATTGTAAATGATATTTTTAGGGATGCTGGCGCTCTTCAAATCCCTGATTTATCTCAAATAAACGGCTATGTAGAAAATACAGGTCACTACATAAGATTAGACGATAATCAAAGGAGCGAATATGTTTCTATGATCATTAATATTCACCAAGATGCGATAAACCGAATTAAGGAAAATAAATTTGAATCTAAAGAAGCTTTGTTACAAGCTTTGCAACACATTATTTTCGAGATTTTTAAATTTTTTGTTGATATGACGAACGTAAGAAAGGATGTTCCAAACCAACAAACGCATTCAAGAGATGTTAATCAATTAGAAGCATAAAAAATAGTTTATTTATGCATTTTTAAATATTTTAATTCGTTAGTGTATTCATTTCTATGAAAGAAAAGCTAAGACAAAATCAAGGGAGAGAAGCTCAAGAAGTAGGTAAGAGAGCTGAAGAGCGTGTTAAAGAAATAGCCAAAGCAATGGGGTTTACAGTAGAAGCAAGTCCTGACTTGGATTATGGCGCGAAGACAGATGTGCTATTAAAGTTTAAAATTAATGAAATTGAAATAAATATTGCATTGCAGGTTTGTCGGCAGCCAAAATCAAAGCGAGAACAGAAACGCCTAGCTAAAAAAGGGATTTTCATGATTGCTGCAGGAAAGCAGATTTCAGATTTCAAAATTAAGGCGCAAATTTCTGAAATTTTTAATGACAAATTTCAAGAATTTTATGAAAAATTTGGAAAAAATTTTTACAATTGGAAAGAAATAAGAGCCGGCTCAGGCGGAAATGCGTCTAAAAGAGAAAGTTCAAGACAACACGAATTAGCGCTTGAACCATAAACAATACAAAACTGAATCTTTGCAAATTAAAAAAATTAAACTTATAGTTTAATCAAATGCTGTGAAACAAATAAAACAAAAAATAATCGACCTTGCAGTTAAACTCATTGAAATAAAAACTAACCCTACTAATTTTGCCGAATTAGAAAATAGTTTAGAAATTGTTAAAAGTGAGCTAACTGACTATACGATCGAAGAGTTTGAAAGTAATGGCTACAAAAGTTTACTGATTCACAACAAATCAACAGGACACAGAAACTTTGATTTAATCCTTAACGGGCACTTAGATGTCATACCTGCAAAATTTGAAAAATATCAGGCTAGAATAGAAGATAATAAAATTTATGGTATTGGGAGCATGGATATGAAAGGCAATATTGCTAGTATGGTTTATGCTTTTAGAGATATAGCTCACAAAACCAACACTTCAGTTGCCCTACAAATAGTTACTGACGAAGAGGTGGGAGGGTTTTATGGAACGAAATATCAGATTGATCAAGGCGTTCGAGCAAAGTTTGTGATAGCAGGTGAAGCTACAAATTTTGATATAGTCAATAAAGGGCAAGAGGAATAGTATGGCTTAAACTAAAATTTAAAGGAAAAACAGCTCATGGAGCTTATCCTTGGCTTGGGCTAAATTCAATCCAGCAAAGCAAGTGAAGCAATTGAGAAGAATTTTGAAATTGTTTCCTATTCCAAAAACTCAAGAAAAAAATGTCTGGGTAACTTCTGTAAATTTTAGTAACATTGAAACAAACAATAAAGCTTTCAATAAAATTCCTGATGAATGTATTTTAAGTTTGGATTTGAGATATTTACCAGAAGATAAAGAAGGTTTGATAGAAAAAATTAAAAAGAAAGTAGGGCGGATGGTGTTGAGATTGTAGTTGACGAACCGTGTCTAAATGTTGAAGAAAATAATGCTTATTTGCAACAATTAAAATCTATCACTGAGCAAATAACAAAAAGAAAACAAAAATTTTATTCTGCTATGGGTTCTTCCGATGCAAGGCACTACGCACGTATAGGGATACCAGCAGTAGAGTTTGGACCAATCGGAGGTGGAATTGCAAGCGACGAGGAATGGGTAGATATAGATAGTTTGATTGAGTTCTATAATATTCTCCAGAATTTTGTAAAAAATGAAGTATAATCGTTTTAGTTAAAGTTACATTATGAATTATAAAAAATTTCTAGAAAAAGTTATTCAAAAAAACCTGATTAAAAGAAATGCCCAAGGAGAAGAGGCGGCAACAGAAATTTTGGTTGATTTTTTGAAAGAATTTAACCCTGTTATCCAACAATTTAAAAATAGTGTTCCCGTTTACAAGGATTATGGGTTAGAAATTGATGGTCAAAAGATTGAAGCGGAGCCGATATGCTTTGAATCAGGTGAGCAAAATGATTTTACGTTAAGTACGTTTGAAGAAGACTTAGATTTCGAAAGAAATTATATCGCTACTAATCCACATTGCAGCGCAATCTCCAAACACACCTTTACGAAAGGACTCCTTCATGGGCGGTCAAGCCAAGTGTTTTTGAATTCATCAAAAACAAAGAAAAGCCGAAACATAAAAAGCTACATTGAAGTTGAAAAATACAATTATACTACCGCTAATGTTTTGGTTGGAAATTTTCAAAATCCTGAATTTATCGTTTATTCTCACCTTGATACAGTTGAAAATGGAGTCGTTGATAATTTGAGTGGAACTTTAGTGATGCTAAATCTTTTATCAAAAAATTCTTTAATTCTCGAGAATTCACTTTTTGTGTTTTCTGGAAATGAAGAACTCTCTTACGATTTTCCTACATATTGGGGTTATGGATATAGGCAATTTGAAAAAGAATATAGTACAATCTTTAACAAAGCTAAACATTTAATCGTTGATTGCATAGCTTTTGGTGAGCTTAAAGTTTATAATGATGTAGAAACTTTGATGCTAGGTTTTCCAATCAAAGATCAGTCTGTTTTCAGTCAAACCCGAATGTTTTCTTGTGATTTGAATAAACTGATGACAATTTATCATTCAAAATTGGATGACATTAATTTTTTTAGTGAAAAAGACATTGAAGAAACAACATTTAAAATTTTTAATTTGATTAATAATGAAAAATAAATTAAGTTTTAAACTGCTTGAAAAATTAAGCAAGATACATTCTGTTACTGGTGACACAGAAGGTATGAAAAATTTTATCTTAAGAGAATTAGATGATATCGGTGTTGAATATTTTGTAAATAGATTTGGAACTATAATTGTTGGTGATCCAAGAAATTCTAAAGTTATGTTTAGCGCTCATATTGATCAGGTTGGTTTTCAAATAACAAAGGTTTTTGAAGATGGAACATGTAGTATTTTACCTATTGGCTGGGTTTTTCCCAATAGATTTGATCATTCTGCTGTTTATGTCAAAACTAAAAAGGGAATTTTCCATGGAGGAATTTACCATAAAAGTAATCTCAAGTCTGAAAATATTGAAAAATTTTCGGAACTTTTTTTGTACCTTGGATTTAATAGCAAAGAAGAGTTAGAAAAAAATGGAATAGTACCTGGAGTTTTTGGATCATTTAAAAAAGAATACTGGGAGACTGATTCTGCCATTTTTTCGAGTAGTATTGACAATGCTGTTTCAATTTTTTCACTACTCACCATACTCAAAACAAGTAAAAATTTCTTAGATAATGCTTGCATTGCTTTTCACGATGATGAAGAAATGCAAAATCATGCTGGCAACGGTATTGGTTATGAATACACGGTTGAATATTGTTGTGTGCTTGACTATTTTCCATCTAATCATATGATGTCAAATGAAGATGTGGTGCCAAAAATTGGAGAGGGACCCATGATAGTTTACAGAGCAGGAAGCCATATTTTGCATCCAGTCTTGAGAGAAAAGTTAGATGATTTAAACATTTTCAAGGCTTTTATTTCATCTCAAACCATTCCAAGCGTAGAACCACAAAATTTTCAAAATAATGGAACTACAAAAGCATTTAACTACTGTATTTCAGCACTTGGATATCATGGAGAAGTCTATTCAGTACAAAAAAACGAAATATATAAATTTATTGATTTATTACCTGAAATAAAAAAAATTCTAAATTCATAAAAAATTAGCACTCTTTAATAAAGTGTGCTAAAATTAGGTATGAACCTATCAGATCTATTTGCCAAAAGAACAGAAACAGCACTGCAGAATGCGGTAGAATATGCCGTTTCAAAAAAACAGCGGTCAGTTGACACCGAACACTTGCTGTATGCTTTAACATCTGATGATGTGGTAATGAATAGGGTTTTTAAGGAGCTTGGAATAAAGGTTGAAGAATTAAAAAATGTGGTTGATAAGCAGTGTTCTGTTGGAAATTTTTCAATTGATAAACCTTCCTTTTCACCAAGGGCGCAACAAGTTGTTCAGTTAGCTTATAGAGAAGCACTTGAATTGAATCACAACTACATTGGAACTGAACATTTGTTTTTAGGATTAATTTTAGAAAGCGAGGGAATTGCTGCACAAATTTTGAGAAAGTACGCAATAACGCATCCACAAGCGCGACAAGCTGTAATAAAAATTGTTGGGCAAGGCGATAAAGAAGGAAAAAATTTAGGTGAAACTGAAACACCAACATTGGATGAGTTTACAAAAGATCTAACTGCACTTGCTATGGAAGACAAAATTGATCCTGTGATTGGAAGAGATGAGGAAATAACAAGGGTTATAGAAATTTTGTCAAGAAGAAAAAAGAACAACCCTGTTTTGATAGGAGAACCAGGAGTCGGTAAAACAGCAATAGCGGAAGGTCTGGCTTTGAGGATAGTAAATGGTCAAGTACCAGAAGTGCTTAAAGATAAAAAAGTTAAAGCGCTTGATCTTGCAGGTTTGGTTGCTGGATCGAAATATAGAGGTGAATTTGAAGAAAGAGCAAAAAAATTACTCGATGAATTACAAAAAGTAGAAAGAAAGGTTATTTTGTTTATTGATGAATTACATACAATTGTTGGTTCTGGAGCTCAACAGGGAGAACTAGATTTTTCAAATTTGATCAAACCCGCTTTAGCAAGAGGAGAGTTGCAAGTAATTGGAGCAACAACTCTAAATGAATATCAAAAATATATTGAAAAAGATGCAGCTTTAGAAAGAAGATTTCAACCTGTGCTCATAAATGAGCCAAGTGTTGAAGATACTATAAAAATTTTAAAAGGTTTAAAAGAGCGTTATGAGGCTCATCATAAGTTAAAAATCGATGATGAAGCAATAGCCGCAGCTTCAGAACTATCTCACAGGTACATAAAAAATAGATTTTTACCAGATAAAGCTATTGATGTACTTGATGAAGCTTGTAGTCGAGTTAAACTAAATTTTACAAGTGAGCCAAATGAGCTTAGAGAATACAAAAATGAGATTAATAAGCTAGAAGCTGAGAGAGAAGCTTTAACACGAGCAGGACAGCATAAAGAAGCAGCTGAAATAAAGGTTGAAATTGAAAAAATCAAAGAACAAATGAAGCCAATAGAGGAAGAGTGGCAACGAAAGCGAGGTACAGGTACTCCTGTTGTTAAAGTGAGTGATATACATGAAATTATTTCAAGAATGACAGGTATTCCAATAACTGAGCTAAATAAAGAGGAAAAAGATAGACTTTTGAATCTTGAAGATGAATTACACAAAAGAGTGATAGGACAGGATGAAGCCGTGCATCTTGTGGCTAGAGCAATCAGAAGAGCTAGAACTGGAATGAAAGATCCTAACAGACCTATTGCCTCATTTTTATTTTTGGGTCCAACAGGAGTTGGAAAAACTGAGCTTGCTAAAGCTTTATCAGAACTTGTTTTTGGTGATGAGGATGCAATGATTAGAATTGATATGAGTGAGTATATGGAAAAATTCGCGGTAACTCGTTTAATTGGATCCCCACCTGGTTATGTGGGTTATGATGAAGGTGGTCAGTTAACTGAGAAAGTTAGACGAAAACCATACTCAGTTATTCTTTTTGACGAGATAGAGAAAGCTCATCCTGATGTGTTTAATATATTGCTTCAAGTTATGGATGATGGAAAGCTAACTGATGGAAAAGGTAGAACTGTGGATTTTAAAAATACGATTATTATTGCTACGAGCAATATTGGTTCAGATTTAATCTTAAGTGCTTTTGGTGCTCAACAAATAGGGAAAATGGTTGATTCAATGAAAAAGGAAAATGATACAAAAATAATTAAGATGAAAGAAACTAAGGAACTCGTTCCGAATTGGGATGATGTTAAGGCAGCAATTTTTGAACTATTGAAAAAACATTTTAGACCTGAATTTTTAAACAGGCTTGATGAAATCATAGTATTCCAAGCGTTATCGCCAGATCAAATTATAAAAATTGTTGAACTTTTCTTGAACAAGACTAAGAAAATGATGAAAGATCAAAATATTGAGCTTGAAGTAACAAAAAAAGCAATTGAAGAGTTGGCATTAATTAGTTATCAACCAGAGTTTGGTGCTAGACCAGTAAGGAGAGTAGTGCAAAAAGAAATTGACGATTTACTTGCTGAGGCATTGCTAAAAGAAGAAATAGCGAGTGGTGATAAAGTTATAATTGATTATAAAAACGGTAAATTTCAAGTTGTAAAAAATACTTAACGCTTTAATCCAACGAAACTTTTTGAGGAGTTACTAAGACCGTATAGAAATTTTCCGGTCTCAAAAAATTCTCCGCTGTTTGTACAAGCACATCGTGATTAAAATTTTCTATTGCTCTTACATAATTCTTTAAAGATTCCTGAGGATCAATATTTTTAAGTTTTCGTTCAATATAAAAATCAAGTTGCCGGAATGCATGAGAAAGGCTATCTGCTAGCTTTGTCTTTAGTTTGATTTTTACCATAGGAATTAGGTTTTTTTGCAATTTGTTATGAGATAGATTGATCATTTCATCAAAAATTATTTTAATTGAATCTTGTGTTGTTTCAGATTTTACTTCAGTGCTGATTTCTAAAGCTAAAGCATGAGAGTTATAGTCTGACAACCAAGAGTGTGCTCCGTATGTGTAGCCTTTTTCTTCGCGGAGAGTTTGCATTAATCTACAATTGAAAAAAGATCCACCATAAATAAAATTAGTAATTTTTAAATTAAAAAATTCTTCTGTTTCGCAATCTATATTTGAAATAATAGAAAAACTTCTAATTGAAGTTTGGGTTGCTTTCTTTTTAATTTTTTGTGACAACTTTTTGTTTGTAGCAGGTTTTGTAAATTTAATTCCTGTGTCAAAAGGAACTTTTTTACTTGCTCTTTCAGTTAAAAATTTTTGAAGTTGTTTAAGTTGCTTTTCGCTTAAATTTCCAGCTATGCTAACAGTTGGGGTTCTAGGAATTACTCTTTCCTCGTGAAGAGTTTTGAATTGATCAATTGCAATGTCATCGTAATCTTTTTCTTTTAGAAAATACCCATAAGGATTGTTATTTCCAAACATTTTTTGCCCCATCAGAACGTCAGCCAGATAACTATTA
Source organism: Candidatus Dojkabacteria bacterium (assembly GCA_025999215.1). GTDB lineage: Bacteria > Patescibacteriota > Dojkabacteria > J137 > J137 > KatS3mg085. Next base: position 72,488 of record AP024679.1, on the reverse strand, counting down.
TCATTCATGTTTATTTTAAAATTCTGCTTTGCCCTCAACATTATTTTTTTAAATTCTTTAACATCAAATCTAGGTTGATAAATTATTTCATCTAAAAAGTGTAGAAGTTCTGAAAATTTAGATGTTAGACATTCTCCGTTTATCTCCAAGGCAAAAGGATTAGAGAACATTGACAAGGAAATACCATGGTAAGTGTATGCGTCTAATAATTCTTTGAAACTATATTTTTGAGTGCCACATTCAAGTAAAACCTTTGCCAGATAACTTGTAACAAGGGCGTTTGGAATGTCGAGAGCATTAAGTGGATAGTATAATTTCAAAACAATCACATCTTCTTTTGTTTGATCATGATAAAAAATTTCAACCTTATCATCACACAAAACCTCTGGTACGATATTTTGCAATTCAAAATAGTTTTTTGTTTTAGGTTTTTTGGATCTATCAAGCATTTTGGGCGCGATAATAAAGTACTGCATAGTTTTGTTCTGAAATTATTCTATTAGCTAAATCTTTCACATCATTGAGTTTAATTTTTTTGTACATATCATAAAAATTATTTATTCTATCAATATCACCTATCAACTCATAAAAAGCAATCATGTTGGCTTTTGCAAGGTTAGTCATTAAACCATATTCTTTTGCAAAGAGCTTATTGTTAATTGTCCGATCAAGTTCCTCCTGAGTAATTAAATCGGATACCTTTTTTAAAATAGTCCAAATTTCATCTTCAACTTGAGATATATTCGCGTTTGAATTAATTGTCGTAGTCAAACAAAGAGCATTTAGATCTAAATGTTCAAATTCATCGACACCAAAAGAAATGCATAGTTCCTTTTCTTTCACCAAAGTGTAAGGTAGTACTGCTGTTGAGCGACCACCTAAAATTTCTATTAAAATCTGAAAAGAAAAATAGTCTTTGTCACGAACGCTAGGAGCATTGAAAAAAATTCCAAGAGCATCATTCGGTACATCAGAATAAACAGTTTTGGTTTTGATACCTTTGATGGGTTGAGGTTTGCCAACTTCATAGCTTTGTTTCTTTGCTTTTGGAATGTCTGAATACCATTTTTTAACAAGTTCAATAGTTTCTTTGGTATCAACACCCCCTGCTATTGCTAGAATAGCATTATCCGGTCTATAAAAAGTATAAAAAAAATCTCTTACATCATCTAAATTAGATTTTTTAATGTCTTCTAAACTTTTACCTATCACATGCCAACCATAAGCATTATTTTCACCAAACACAAGAGGATAAACTTCAAGCCAGTAATCTCCGTATGGACTATTTAGATATCTTTCTTTGAATTCTTCAATGACCACTCCTTTTTGAACATCCAGTCTTTTTTGGTCTAACTTTAATTCTAACATTCTGTCTGATTCAAGCCACAGAAGAACTTCTAAGTTTGAAGCGAGAGCTCTTGTGTAATAATTGGTATAGTCCTGAGCAGTAAATGCATTACATGAACCTCCGATTTTTTCAAGTTCTTTATCAAAGTTAGTAATATTTTTAGAACCTCCAAACATCAGATGTTCAAAAAGATGAGCAAATCCAGTGTGCTCTGGGTGTTCGTTTTTGGAGCCGACTTTATAAATAGTTGTTACAGTGACTGTTGGTGAATTTTCTTCTTCTACGACTACAAGGGTTAATCCATTATCTAAAATTTCTTTTGTGAATTTTAAATCTTTCGCCATGATTAATTTTATCATAATTTTACAAAAATTAATTATTTGCTAGTATTAAATATGAGGTTTTTTTTGATAACAATTCTTTGGTTGGTGCTTGTTTTCCCAGTATTTGCTCAAGAAGTTGTTTTTGAGCTTAAAGATGAAAATTTAAATGGTTCTGGGGAAGTAATATTTGAAGTTGTTTTTGAATCTGCGAGTGTTACTAATGCGATTGATTTAGATATTAGCGTGAACGGTGACTTTGAAAGTCTAGAATTTATAAAAAATAAAAATTCAAAACTATTTTACTTACCATCACAATGTGGTGAAAATTTTGTAGTTGATGGTAGAATTTGCGTTAGCATTGTTAGTACGAGTGGAAGTTTTGATGATAGGCAAGTTTTGGGTGAAATACATTTGATATCAAATGAAGCTAAAAATCTAAGTTTTAATGTTAATGATAATACTAAAATAGTTATTAATGAAAACGAAATTCTTTTGAATTCTTTACAAAATTATAAAGATGAAGAATTAGAAGATGATTCAAACTTTGAAATTGTTGTGCCAAGTTATGTGGAGGATGAAAATTTTAATAATAATTATAGTGAAACCCAAAAGCCCTACCAATCAAGTGAATTATATAATCCAAATTTTGAATTAACACTAGTTTTATCAGTTAGTTTTCTAGTTAGTTTTGTTTCTGGTATTTTAATTTTAAAATATAAATAATTAGAATTCATCTGGGGTTTGATCAAGTTGGTTCAATAATTTTGGTAAAATATCTAATATCTGAACAAGCATTTCAGCAAGTTGTTCAGTATTATATGGTGGATTACTACCATCAAAGTTAAAAGGAGGTTGAGTTAATCCTTCAATTTCTTCTATTCCATAGAACCCATCTGTAATTGTTAAAAGTTCCTTTAGTTGATTTATTATAATCTCTTTTGAGTTATTTTGTATATAATTCCTGTAATTTTGCCAATATTTAGCAATCCTTTTAATGTAGTCCAAATCTTGTTGACGTTTTTCTTCATTTATTAAGATTTTCATTAAAGGCAAGGGTCCTTCTTTGACATCCTGATTATAGATAGGGCTAAGTTTGTTAATTAACCACCGTATTCCCTCCTTTAACCTATCGGGTATTTCTTGTTGGTTATAATTTGGCATAATTTCTGGCATAAGACTATATACATTTTAACATTTTGTTAAACCAAATCAAGTAATTGTTGGATAAGTTGTAATAATATTAAAGTTATCTGCCTCCTTGAGCAATACTATGGTTATTATAACTTTTTTATTATCAATATTTTGTGTCACATACGCAGTCTTACCATTAACTTTTGATGCCTTGTAGTATCCAAATATTGTTTCAAATTCTTCTAAAAAATTTGAATCTATTTTAATTGTGAGTGTTACTTTTTCTCCATGAACGTTAATGGAGGGTATTTCAGAACTTCTAAAAATTTGTGCACATATCATTAGTTGAACCAGTTGACTTGGATTTTCAAATGCAGTATGAATTTGATTATTTTCAATTCTTTCTGTTACAGTAAGATCTATACTTTCATTCATACTACGAAAATGAATTGATGAGTGGTTAAGAAATGTAACAAAATCCTTCAAAATTAATTCTACTAATTTTGATATTACATGTTTAATATTTAAATTTTCTAAATCTAAATAGACTGACTTATTTTGATTGTGTAAATTAAAAAATGTTACGACTAAAATAATTTTCTCCAAGATTTCTAAAATACTAGTATTAGAGATAGAGACCTGCGATAGTTCAAAATTTTTTAATATCAAAAATACAGGTTTGCTTCCAATATTAAATGTAATTTTAATGACGTTTCCTTCTTTTTTTATGGAAAAATTTTGTACTATGTTACAGGGAGGATTAATACATAGTCTTTCATCTTTAAAATTTTTTTTATTTTCAATAAACTTGTTCAAGTGCGATTCAATATTTCCATTGAAATTTTGAGATTCTTTGTTATTTTTATTGAAACTTTCAATTAACAATAGTAACAATGAAAGCTCAGCTTTTGTTTCGTTTATATTTTTTTTATCTTGATTTATAGATTCTAGAGCATTAAGGATATTAATTAATATTTGTTTTGACGGATTGTCACTAATATTTCGACTATTCAAGACATCATTAAATAAACCTTCTATTGTAAGTTTGAATAAGTGTAAGTGTGAATTTTTAAGCAAAGAAGTAACTATGAAATTTAAAATGTCAAGATTTGTGTTTAGTGATATGTAGAAGTATTGTTTAATCACCTTTTTAACGAAATCTTCATCTCTTTTATCTTCTAAGTATTGTATAAAAAAAGATATCAAGTTTATCTTTAATTTTTCGGGAATATTACCATTTCTAGTATTTAAAAGAGTAAGAATAATTAATATTTTTACAGCTCTATCTTCGCTAACACCTTCTGTAAATAGGAGGTCTAAGCAATATGTTATATCACCCTTAATTTTTCCAATTGGAACATTAGGGATTTTTTGTTGCTCACTGTTATCAGAGGAGTTATCTTCATCAACTTGCTTAAAATTCTTTAACCAATTTCCCAAATCAGAGTTATCTTCTAAATCTGTAAGCAGTTTTTCTATTTCTGCAAAAATTCCCAGAATTAAATTTGTTTCTTGCGGATTTTCAGATGGATTGTTAGGAGCTTGTTTAGGAGCTTGTTCTGGTTTCATAATTAATTTTAGAACAATTCTTTAATCTGGTAAAGCTTGATCAATTCAAAACCACGCTTTTTGTAATATTCTCTTGTTCCAATACTTGAAATTACAGCAAGTTTGGGAAAATTATACTTTTTTGCTATTTCTTCAGCTCTTTTGATTAATTTCGTTCCCAAACCAAGATGTTGAGCTTCTCCAAAAGATTTGGTGTTGATCCCCAAACTTGGTCCGTATACATGAATTTCCCTGATAATTGCGCAATCATCAAGCTCACTGGTAATAGGGTTTTTAAATTGTTTAGGAACCGATAATCTTAAAAAACCTGCAATTTTTCTATCGTTTGTTATAAATTGCAAAAAATATTCCAAGCTATTAATTGTTTCGTATTTTATTTGATCAAGTTTAAGTTCTTTCAGATTAATTTTTTGATTTTTAATTTCTCGTGCTCTGATATTTCTGTTTGGTCTATCTTCCCTTTTTAACTTATCTTCCGCCACTTCTCGTAAATTAGTAGTTTTGTTGCCAGATGTTATCTCGGTAGACGGAATATCTCGTATTACTCTTGTGATTCTACAATATTCAGGTGTTACTTCTATACATTTTGCCACTAAGTCTACAAGCTCATTTGTGCTGTAGGGTTTATACTTTCCTTCTTTGTAAAGTTTTTCTAGTTCTGTGTGCTTGATGATTGATGCTGGATAAATTTTAATTTCATCAGGTCGAAAATTAGGAGAGCTAAATAGTTCTTTGTAAACTTTCAAATCGGTTTTTGGATTGGAGCCATACAAATTTGGCATTATATGTGCATGTATTTTAAATCCAGCTGATCTTAATAATTTGAAAGCATTTATTGTGTCTTTTTTAGTTTCACCTCTTTTGTTTAATTCGCTTATTTTATCATCCAAAGTCTGTATTCCAAGTTGAATTTTAGTTGCCCCTAATTTTCTAAGTCTTAGCGTTTCTTGAGGTGTGATACAGTCAGGTCTTGTTTCAAGCACTAACCCTACACACCGGACCTTGCCTTTTGAATTTTTAACTTGCTCTTCTTCTAATTTCTTCCACAAAATATCTAATTCTAAATTAGGCTCAGGTGATAGGAATTTTTTAAAATGATTTTTAAATTGAGGAGTTTGAATTAATTGATTGTATGGTTTATCGCCTGTTTCTTTTCTAAGTTCATCATTGTAATCATTTTGTAAATATTCTTTTATTTCGATTATTTTATCACTTGTATTTTTTAAATTTTTGCCAAAATCATTCATTGCTCTAAAACATTCTTCAATAAACCATACTTTGTATTTTTCAGGGTAATAAGACCACGTTCCACCTAAAACTAACAATTCAATTTTATCGGTAGGGTGCCCAATGTTTTGTAGAGCTTTCAATCTATTCCAAACTTGAAGATAGGGACTAAATCTATTCATAAGAGCTCTTTGTGCTCCGGGCTCTGTTGCAATGTAGCTTTTGGGCATTCTCACGTCATTTGGGCAGAAAATACATTTTCCTGGGCATGCAAAGGGTTTTGTTAAAACTGTAACAGTTGTAACTCCTGATATGCTTCTGGTAGGTTTGAGTTTTAAACATTTAATTATGTGTTTTAATTTTGCTTGATCAAAATCAACTAAACCATTTTTCCACAACCACTTTAATCCTAAAATTAGTTTATCCCTGCTGAAGACTTTATTTCCATCTTGAGGGTGTTTTTTTATTACTCTGTCTATATATTTTTTACTCAAAGATTCTGATAGCGCCAATTCTTTTGCGATTTCTATTAATTCTTGTTGATAAATTTTGGGATCAAATTTGTATTTTGACATTTTTAGATTATATCATTGACTTTAATTTTTGTGTTATTATTGAAAAAATGAGAAAATCAACAAATCTTTACTCCGAATATGCGCATGAATTTTCTCAGACGAGACTAAGCCCATGGAGGGGTTGGTTCGAAATTTTAAAATATTTGAAAAAAAATAATTTAAGAGTTTTAGATTTGGGTTGTGGTAATGGAAGGTTTTTGAAATTTTTGATTGATAACAATATCAAATTTTCATCATACGTAGGTGTAGATAATTCAGAAGCAATGCTAAATTTAGCAAAATCGCGAAATTATGAAACCACTTCCAGTTTTTCATTTTTTTGTTTTGATCTTGAAGAAGACAATTGGAGTGTATTGCAAGGTTTTTCATTTGATTTTGTTGTTGCTTTTGGGTTATTTCATCATTTTGAGTCTAAAATTAGCAGAATAACTTTTTTTAAAAAAGTTGAAAATCTTTTAGAAAAAGAAGGAATATTTATATTGACAATATGGCAATTTTTAAAAGATCCAAAATTAAAAGAAAAAATAATTGAGGATTTAGGAGAAAATAATTACTTATTGTCGTTTGGACAAAAAGGTGCAGTAAGGTTTGTTCATAACACTACAGAGGAAGAATTGAGAGAGATTTTAAATAACTGTAAACTTAAGTTAATTGATGAATTTTGTGCTGATGGAAAAAATAATAACTTAAATAAATATGAAGTATTCAAGAAAAAATAAAAATTATAAGATAAAAAGAAAATTACGAAAAATATTATCAAAGGAGGTTTTATGGAGCATTTTTGTGGGTTCTTTAGTTTTTATATGTTGTATACCCTTTTTAAGCTATTTTATCGTCAGCTACAAAAGGCCATTAGAAATTAAAGATTGGCGTGAGCTTGATGAAGTATATATCAATGTATCTGACAAAAAAGGAAATAATGTTTCAGTTTTAGAATTTAATGAATTAAAAAAAGAATTAGATAGTCAAGGTGTTGAATACAAAACTTTCAGTTTTAATGAAGAGGTTAGCGCTGACGTTGTAACAAAAATAGAAGATTTTTGCAGTCAATTGAAAAAAAATACTCAAATAGGATTAGTTACTTTTGAATATTTGCTACCTTACCTAGCTTATGATTGCTCTCAAGAAGGAATGGTGGTGTATGGAAAAAGTTTTAGCGAAACAAATGTAGAAAATTTTTCATTTTGGGAAAGTTTAATTTTGTCAATTAAGTTGTTTACTAAAATTATTTAATTAAAGTTTTATTTTAATTAAAAATAATTTAAAATAAGGATATGAAGTCTTTAATAAAATTTATTCTTTTTTTGATATTTATTTCAAGTTCACTTTTGGTGGGATTTTCCTTAGGAATATACATGTTTTCTACTATGCCAAATGAGAATAAAGATTTAGATGAGAAAATCACATCATACCCTGTATCAAATCCGCTTGATGAGTACTCAAATGATGGGGATACTCCAACAAATTTAAATACACAAAAAGTTAAGATTGCTCAAATAACCGATCAAGATGTTGTAAAAATATTGGAAAACGAAACAATGCTTACAGCAAGTTTAAGTAGGAAAAATTGGATAGATGCTAAATTTTCACCAAATGGTAAAAATTTAGCTTTGGTTGGTATGACTAATGATATATATGATATTTATGTTTACGATTTAGAATCAAAAGATTTAAACCAGTTTACTTTTTACTCTCAAAACGCCAAGGAAGGAGTTTCTAGCTACATCTGGATAAGTAATGATCAAATTTATTTTACTCAAGGTCCTCAAAACAACATGTGGTTACATAGCCTTGATTTAGTTTCAGGAGAAATATTAAAAATCTCTAGACTTAATGCGAATATTTTGGAAGTTAATGATTTGAAAAATAGGATATTGTTGAAAGATAGTGATTCTAGCTTTTATCTCGCAACAATAGGTGGAGAGCTAATGTACAAAATTGAAAATAAATCAATTACAGATGTTTTTTTCACTAGCGACGACAATATTCTGTTTGTTAATTACACTAGAGATGATGATATGAATGTAGGATATTTATTTTTAGGTTCAAGCGAAATTAATCCAATTGAAAATATGAAAAGATCTGAAATTATGTGCAGCCAAAGTGATTACGCAATAGGTTTTAATTACGAAAATAACGACTTATTTAAAGTTTTGTATGAAAACAAGAAAGTGGAGCCTTTGGTGAAGCTATCAGATATAAATAAAATTACCTGCTCTAATTTTGTAGCTTTTGCAAAAGATAGTGAATCAAATTGGTTTGAAATAGACATTCAAAATAAACAAGTCAAAGAAAAACTGGAGTTCAAGAATTATGTAGATGTTATCCCTTTTGTAAACAATGATTGATTCTGAAATGCTTAGATCAAAAGCAAAATCTATACTAAAAAAAGAAGGAAAACTAAAAGAAAGTAATGAAAATTTTCTTAAGAATTTTATTTTGCCAGGTCTTGAAGCATCAAAAAATATTCTTGAAACTATCTATTTTAAACCACCCAAAAGATTTGGGCTAATGGGAAAAATAAAAACTTTTGTGCAGGAAAAAATTATTTTTACAACAATTAATGTTATTGAAAAACCTAGTATGAGGCAACAAAAGTTCAACAACCTGACATTCAAAGCCATTGAAGAGATAACAAAAGAAATTGAAAATTTAAAAAGCGACTTAGAAAAATTAAAGAGTAAAACTAAAAATTAAAATGAACTTGCAAAGTAAATCCGTACAGATAGTTGGTCCGTATTTCACAAATTATAGTTTGGCTCAAGTAAATCGAAATTTAGCTTTGGCCTTGAGCTCTCAATACAGAAATTTGAATGTTTGGCTTTGGTGTCCAAAAGATAGAATTGATTATTTACCTACAAAAAAAGAAATTGAGCAATCGGAATTAAAAAATTTGATTTCTTTAGAAAGAAAACAAAGTGACATTGCTATTTTTAATAATACTCCTAGAGATACTGATGGCTTATATGGTTTAAGTGAAATACCTTCAAAAATAATTATTCCATACATTGCTTGGGAAGAAAGTATTTTTCCAAAGAAACTTGTTGATGAAATTAACGAATATGCGCATTTAATGTTTGTAACAAGTAAGTTTGTATATCACATAATGAAAGATTCAGGTATTAGAGTACCTATATTTAATATCTCTGAAGGAATTGATAATGATTTTATTAATGCTAAACCAGAGAAATTTGAACTAAAAACCAAAAAAAACTTTAAATTTTTTCATGCAAGCACAGGCAGAGCAAGAAAAGGAGTAGATGTTTTATTGAAAGCGTATTTTAAAACATTTGATAAAAATGATGATTGTGTGTTAATAATTAAAACTTTTCCTAATCCAAACAACATGGTTCCAAATCTTTTGAAAGAATTGCAAAATGAGAATGCTCCTGAAGTCGAGGTAATAGATAGAACTGATTTGACACCCGGACAAATGAAATTTTTAACTAAAAATTCAGATTGTTGCGTTTATCCATCACGAGCAGAAGGATTTGGTTTGCCAATGGCTGAAACAATTTATTGTGAAGTACCACTAATAACAACTGGGTATGGTGGAGTTTTAGACTTTGTAGACGAAAATAGCGCATTTTTACTTGATTTTGAAGTTGATTTAGCTTATCAATCAGAATCTGGGAAATGTTGGAGCTAGATGGGCAGAACCGTCAGTAGAAAATCTCTCGGAAATAATGAGGAAAATTTATGAACGAAAAATTGAAAACATAAATGAAATATGTAGCTCTCAGCGAAAAGGAAAGCTGATGAAATATCTTGGGCGAATGTTGCTGAAAGAATTATAAATATTTTTGATTTGATGCCCAATTTGGTTAAATATAAAAAACAGTAAACATGCGGTAATTTCTCCATACAATTCTCAAGATGGTATTGCAGAAGATACTAGACTTCTTTATCAATCATGCGAAAAAGTCTTTAAAAATTTATTAATCATCGCAAATAAAGATATTGCTGATAGAGTTAGAGGAGATAATTCAAATGTTGTTAGACTTTGGAATATGGGGGAGAATGATTTTAATGATGTAACCAAAAAAATTAAAAATGAAAATTTTGATTCAGTTCACATTCAATATCATTCTGGAGCTTACTACTCAAGTGAAACGCTAGATAAGTTGCTTTCAGATTTACAAAAACTAAACATAAAAATTATTTTAGAGCTACATGCAGTTAGATCAGATACGTTTGATTTGACTAAATCATGTAAAAATTTATCACTTGCAGATAAAATAATTGTTCATAATAAAAACGATCAAGTTTATATGAGCAAAAAACTAAATAATGTAGTTTTTATCCCTTTGGGTGAAAAGTTATTTTATCCAAGAGCAAAATTTAAAGTTAAAAAGGATCTTGGTTTGAGTGAGTATTATCCGATAATTGGGACGCATGGACTTTTTAATAAAAACAAAAACATTCCTACTGGTTATTGAAGCTTTTAGAAGAAATTTGGAATCAATACCCTCAAGCTTTATGTTCTTAGGTTTAAATGCAGTTGAGTCCTAATAACATTTATGCGCAATCAGAATATAAAAAAGTCTTTAAATTTAGCTAAAAGTTTAGAATATAGAAGATAGAGTAGTTTTTATAACAGATTTTTTAGAACGAGAAGAGATTAGAAATTTACGCAAGCATGTGTTGACTTTCTTTGTTTTACCTTACCAGCATGTTGGTGAATCAGCGAGTGGAGCGGTACGAACATGTTTAGCATCAAATGCTATTGTTATAACCTCATATATACCACAATTTGAAGATTTTCAAGATGAAGTTGTAAAAATTAAAAATTTAAATAAAACAAGCATCTCTAATCAGATAATGGCTTTACTTAAAAACCCAGAGTTAACTAAAGAAAAATTGTATAATGCACAAAAAGTTGTTGATCAAATTAGTTATGATAGATTAAGTTTAAAAACTTTGAAATTATTGCAATAATAATTTATGAGAAAGTTTTTGATTCTTGCTATTTCATTTTTTTCAATTTTAATTTCTACAGTCATTGCACAGAGTATCCATTCAAACGACTCTGAAATCATTGCATTTAGTTTTTCTTCTAATGAAGCAATAGATTGGGGTAAAGTAAAATTTAAAATAATTTACAAAGATGGAAATGAAAAAATATTTGATCACTTACATGGTGATTATGAATTTAATCAAGATGCCAGTTCATCATTTGTTTCAGAGTTATTTCCATACTCTTCAGATGTTAGTGAAATTCAAATTTTGAGTGGACATAACTTGAAAATACATTATTTTAAAGATAGAAGATACTTAACTTCTGATAATTTTCCTGATCCAGATATTAAAAGATCATTTTTTAGAAATTTAGGATTAGATGTAAAATTACGAGAAGATTGGGGGGCACCAACTAATTCTCTTTGGCAACCATATATTGCTCCACATATAAATTATTTTGTAATTCATCATACTGTTTTTCAAAACACAACTGATGATTTATCTAGTGCAGTTAGGGCTATTTATGAATATCATAAAATTAGATGTGTAAATAATTCTGGGGTATTATGATCCATCTAACCAAGATTGTGATGAACCGCATGAACTTTGGCAAGATATTGGATACAACTTTTTAATCGATAAAGAAGGAAATATTTATGAAGGTCGTGCTGGTAGTTTGGGTGTAACTGGAGCTCATTCTCCACCAAATTATGCAACTTTAGGTATAGCTTTGATTGGGGATTTTGAGCAGGAAAACCCTTCATCAAAGTCCCTTGCTTCCTTACAGGCTACTCCTTGCCAGGATTAAGTGATTATTGGGAAGTTGAATTGAGAATGGCAAGAAAATGTTGTAGGGCACAAAAACAGAAGATGCAACTCTCTGCCCTGGCCAAAATCTTTATTCAATTTTGAGGTGAACCTGGCTTTTGGTATCAAGTGCAAAAATTAAAGAATACAAATCAAAAAATTGAAAAAGCAATAAATTATGTCGATAAGTCATTAGTTGGAGAAAACAGTTGTGAACTCGTTGGTGAGTTATGCTGAAATCTTAATAAGAAAGATCTACAATAGATCAGAAGAACATCTTAGACTATATATCAAGGATTTACATTATGTTAAAAGTGTAAAAGAGTTTAAAAATTTTTATAGGTAGATCTTGGTTAATAAAACCTTAGCATAAAAAATTATTGAAAGACATTTTATTAATTAATGAAAATATGCAAAATACAACCCAATATAATTTAGTAAATTAGAAACTTGGGATAATACGATGCATTCAGAGCTTTACCATCTGATTATTCCACTATCACTCATTGGTATTTGGAAAAAATAAAAATTCCAGAAGCTTGGAAATTATTGGGAGGATGTGAAGCGTAGATTCTTCATGGTGGAGGTGATCCAAATGTAATTGTTGCTGTAATTGATACTGGAGTTGCTTATGAAAACTACGACTATGACGCAGGAGGAAACTATCAGCTACAAAAATTTTCTAGGCCTCAATATTGAGGTGCCGTTAGATCAGCACCAAATGCGAGTTTATCAACGAGGGATATGACAGGAGATATTTTCAAAGTCCAGAATGAACTTGCACACTATGAATTTTGTTTCACCTTATGATGCTTTTCAAAAATACATATGCGATATTCGAGACAAAGTACAGCATATCCATGCAATACTCAAGAACTTAGAAAAGATAAATCACGCAAATGATGATGATGGGCATGGAACTTTTGTAGCGACAATAATAGCAGGAAAAGCAGGCGAGGATGCGCCAGACAAATTAGTAGGAATCGCACACAATGTCAGAATAATGCCAATAAAACCTTTTTATCCCAAACGACACATCTTTTTGCTATGATTCTCAAGGAAACAATGATCCCACATGTAGCAATCCAGACAACGACTTAAGAGGCGTTACAAATACGGCTGATTCTTAACGGATGCAATAATATATGCTGTCGATAATGGTGCAGATGTAATCAATATGAGTTTGAGCGGTAAAGGTTATGATCAAAATCTTCAAAATGCTCTCTCTTATGCTTATCAAAATGGAGTGGTGGTTGTAGCTTCGGCGGGAAATAATAATTCAGATATAAATCAATATTTTCCTGCAGGTATGGATTATGTGATAGCTGTAGGAGCAATCAACCCGAACGATACAAGGGCTCAATATTCAAATTTTGGTCAAAAACTTGATGTAGTAGCACCAGTAGGACAATTTTCAACATCTAAGGTCGTATCTCAAACATTTTCATGTTTTTTGACTAATACTTGTTCAGATGAATCCTCTGGGGATTTGTTTCAAAATTTTACACAACAAGATAACCCCATTAGTGGCGCTGGTACTAGCTTCGCTGCTCCGCAAGTGAGTGCGCTAGCAGCGTTAATGAAATCCAAAAATTCCAGCATTTCTAATAAAACTATAGAACGTGTAATTTCAACTGCAGTTATCGATTTAGGAACTCCTGGTTGGGATCAAGAATTTGGATATGGGTTGATAAATGCTGAATTTAGTTTATCTAATGTACCTGGAACCCTTGGGGAGAGAATGGAGGAAGCACACCTAGAAATAACAAGGTCTGTGAGTGAAGAGTTTATGATAACAAGTTGTATCAAGCAGTACATGGTTGGGACGGGAGAATATGGGTGAGAAGCTTATGATGGTTCAGTACGTTGGAGCGCAGTGGCAACACACGGGAGGATCATCAAAGTTTGATCGTATCCCTACAAACTTTTGACGGAAAATTGTTGTACTCTGCTGTGCCAGGTTGGGACGGAAGAGTATGGGTGAGAAGTTATGACGGTAGTACATTGGAGCGCAATTGGGAGCACATAGGCGATGTTTCGGCAAGCTGAGATTTCACTATGGAAGTACATGATTCAAAACTTTATATCTCATACATTAAAAAGTAATGGCGAAATCATTACAAGATGCGTTTGATGGAAGTCGAGTTGGAGTTCAGTTCCGGAAAATTGGGGAGGATCAGGGCCGGATGATCACAAACAGTAGGAATGGTACGGTTTATAGTGGGAAGCTGTATCAGAGAGTTAAAGGTTGGGATGGTAGAATTTGGGTCAGAAGTTATGATGAAATTTCAGCTACAAACTGGTACCACACTGGTGGTAGTGTTCCTGGTTCAAGCAATATTGGTGTTTTTAATTCAAAATTGTTTCAAGTAGTTAAAGGATGGAGCGGAAAAATTTATTTTAGATTTGGAACATCAGAAAACAATTTGTCAAATTGGGAGTATTTACCAAATTCTTTTGTTGTTGGTGAAACAGATTTTATAAAGTTGAATGATAAAATTTTAGTTTCTGCAAGAGGTACAAATGGAAGTATATTTTTAGGCTATATAACAGAAGGGCAAGAGAGGTATTTTCTAACTCTTGATGGCGAAACTCCAGGTGAAATAGATTTGATAGAGTTTAATTCAGAACCTTACATAACTGTGGTAGGGAAGAGTAGAAAAATTTTTACAAGAAATTTACCAAACTAGACTTTTAAAAGCTCAAGGTTGTATAATCATATGTTAATAAAAAATTATGGAATATAAAACTATCTACACACCTAATCAAAGATTCAAAGTAAACATATTCAAAACTTGGTACATAATGTTTAGAAATGTTTATGATTATCGTGAACTAATTTTTCAGTTGTTTAAAAGAGATTTTTTAATGACTTATAAAAAATCTTTTCTAGGAATAGCTTGGATATTGATTACACCATTGGTAGGCATTGTTAACTGGGCATTTTTGAATTACACAGGGGTTTTGGATCCAGGTGAAACAACAATTCCATATCCTGCATATGTTCTATTAAGTACTTCAATTTGGGGGCTTTTTATGGGTTTTTATGTTGCGTCAAGTAATACTTTAAATGCAGGAGCTGGATTTATAATGCAAGTAAAATTCCCTCATGAAGCTTTGTTATTCAAAGAAAATTTTCAGCATTTGGTGAATTTTACAATTTCTTTTGTGATCATTATAACGACTTTAATGCTTTTTGGAGTAAAATTTAGTTTTTTGAGTATTTTTTTTCCTCTTACAATTTTACCTTTATTTTTTTTAGGAAGTTCAATTGGCTTGATTGTTGGAGTAATAAATATTGTGGCAGTAGACATTGGAAGAGTAATAAACAAACTCATGGAATTGCTACTGTACGTTACACCGGTTCTTTTTGCTTCAAATACCGAAAATGAAAACTTGCAAATTGCTTTGAAATATAATCCATTAACTTATTTACTTGGTGTTGCTAGAGATTTATTGATAGAAAAGAATGTTCAAAATTTAGATATTTATTTGATTATTTCTTTAGTTACATTTTTAATTTTCCTCTTAGCTCTTAGACTTTTTTATGTTAGTGAAGATAGAGTAATCGAAAAAATGATATGAAAGAGGATCCTTTTGCAATAAAAGTAGAAAATGTTAGTAAAAAGTTCTCACGAAACTTACGGAGAAGCCTTTTTTTAGGTACTTTAGATTTAGCTAAAAGCTTTGTAAATTTGCCGCCTGATACTACAAAACTCAGAAAATCAGAGTTTTGGTCATTAAGAAATGTTTCTTTTGAAGTTAAAAAAGGAGAGATTTTTGGAATAATTGGCGAAAATGGTTCTGGGAAGTCTACTTTATTGAGACTAATAGCTGGTATTTTCCCACCAGATGATGGAAGAATAGTTGTAAACGGTAATGTTGGATCATTAATTGCTGTTGGGGCAGGTTTTCATCCTCACATGACTGGAAGAGAGAATATATTTTTGAATGGAACAATTTTGGGGATGTCGAGAAGTGAGATAAAAGCAAAGTTTGATGATATTGTAAAATTTGCAGATATTGGAGATTTTTTAGATGCACCAGTTTCAACTTATTCATCAGGAATGAAAGTTCGTTTAGGTTTTTCAATTGCTATTCATAGAGTTCCTGAAGTTTTATTGGTTGATGAAGTTTTGGCTGTAGGTGATATTAGTTTCAAGAGAAAATGCATGGAAAGGATGGAGGATATTAGAAAAAAGACTTCAATTATATTCATTTCTCATGATATGAGACAAGTAGAAAGAATTTGTAATAGAGTTATGGTTATTGATAAAGGAAAAGAACTCTATACAGGAGAAACTTTAAATGCAATTGATTTTTATTACAAGCATACTATTGCAAAGGAAGTTCAAAATATTGATCCAAAGTTGATAGTTTATGAATCTACAGGGGATATTTACAACATTACACTGAATATTACAAATGAAAAAGGTGAAAATACTGAGATTTTTAAGCATAAGGAAAAAATAGTTTTTGAGTTTAATTTTGAAAGTAGATCAGAGTATCAAAACCCTATACTAGGTCTTGATATAGTTTCACCAGAAGGGATTACGATTACTTCTCTAAAAAATGTTATATTTGGACATCAAAGACCAAGCATTAAAGTTGGACATAACAACTTTAGAGTTATTTTAGAAGATAATTCTTTAATGCCTGGAACGTATAGAATTGCATTTAAGTGGAGAAAACAAGATAATTTTTCTTTGGTTAGTGCTACTGGTGGTAGATTCGCTATTCAATCTGAACCCGAACTTGTACCTTTTGGGGGATATTTTAAAGTAAAATACAAATGGATACAAAATTAAATTCTAATGACATTACTTTCATTGTAAGAAGTGTTGGGGAAAGAACAACTCAAGCATGCTGTAGTCTAATTGAAAAACCATTTTCAAATTTCGCCTAAAGTCGTTAAAAATGTTGCGCCTTTTAGTAAAGCATTGAAAGAATCATATGAACTAGCAATTGATTCCAAAAAAAATTGGACTGTAATGATTGATGCTGATTTGCTTCCCAGTCCTCAGTTGGTAGTAAAATTTATAAATAAAATTATTAATAGATATACAGACTCTTTTTTTGAAGGTAGAGCGTATGTAATTGATAAATTTTTTGGCGGCCCAAGATCAGCAGGATTTAGGATCTATAAAACAAATCTTTTAAAAAAAGCTATCAAAGAAATTCCATCAGAAAGCGTTTCACTAAGACCAGAAACTTATACTATCAAAGCAATGTTAAAACAAGGTTACCAATCATCTGAAAAAAAAGATGTGGTTGGTTTACACGATTTTGAACAATTTTATGAAGATATTTTCCGAAAAGGAATTGCACACTTTCATAAACATCACAGGTATATTAGGATTTTTGAAAAATGCTGGAAACAAGAATCACAATCAGATGAAGATTTTAAAATTTTGCTGCTAGCGATTAGCTTTGCTCAAAATGTTCGTGCAGAGGATGCTTTCAATAAAAACTTAATAAATGATTTTCTCGACAAAAATGGTATAAAATTAACTGAAAAGGACTCTTCATTTTTTATTACTGAAGAGGAATTAAATAATAAAATTAAGAGTTTTAAAACAAAAAAATGTTATAAAAAATTTAAGAGAATTCAAAAAGTTAATAAAATCAAACAATTTTTTAGCAGATAAAACATGAAAAAAACTAAAAGAATTGGATTCATAAGTGATGATTTAAAGCCTTATAATGATGCTTGGGCATCTACAAGATTACGTGTATACAATGTTATAAACCATTTCAAGAAAAAATATTTTTTGCGTTACAAATTAGAGATTTATAATGAATCTCAAAAATATGATGCTGTTATTTTTCAAAAGGCTTATTTTGGCGAATTTTTAACCATAGCTAAGAAACTTAAAAATCAAGGAACTTTAATTATTTTTGACATAAACATCGATGTATTTGCGTTAGAGGCAGATATTGGTATTTTTAATGAGGAACAAATTCAAAAGATTAATCAAATGAAAAAAGATATAAAGGATATGTTAAATTTAGCAGATTGCATTATTGTTTCTTCTGAACATTTACAGCAAATTTATTCTCAATACAATAAATTAACCTTTTTAATTGAGGAAGCAATAGAAGATAAATTTATTAAGACTAATAAAATACATGAAAATACTGATATGATAAACCTCTTATACAATGGTTACTCTAAAAAAGCAAAAGATATTAGCTTGATTTCTGAGATTTTGATAGAGCTTCAAAATAAATATAAGAATTTGAACTTGCTTTTCGTCTCAGATCAAAAACCAGAAATTGATTTTATACCAAATACTTTTATTAAATTCAATTTTAAAACAGTTCACAAGAGCTTTTTACGAGGAGATATAAAAATTGCACCCAGAGATTTGAGTGTGCCTTATAATTTAGGGCATGCGCTAAGTAAAGTTGCCTACCCGATGGCTGTTGGATTACCTGTGGTGGCTTCACCGGTTCCATCTTATCTTAATCGAGGAATAACAATATGTCGAAGTGATGAAGAATGGTATAGCGCTTTGAGTAATTTAATTGAAAATTATGAGTTGCGAAGAATAATTGGTAGGAGAAATAAGGAATATATAAAATCAAATTTGACAATGAAACAAGTAGGTAAACAATATTTTGAATTATTTAATTTTTTATTAAATTAAAGTGAGAGTATTTGTGTGGTATGAAACAATTGAAGGAGCTTGGGGTGGTATAAATTCCTTTTTGAGAAGTTTGAAGAAAGAGTTAAGTCGAACACAAGGGATTGTTTTAGAAAAAAAAATTACACCAAAAACAGATATAGTACTAATTTCAGCAGCGAGTGCCGGTCAAAATAAGGAGCTCGATGTAAATGAAATAAAAAAAAATATTAAGTAGAAGAGAAAGTAAATTAAATAAGTTATTTAATAGGTATCAATTTAAATTGATACACAGATTAGATGGCTTGAGGGCAACATATGCCAATCAGTTTATAGAAAATGATCAAAAACAAATTGAATTATCTAAAATAGCTGATTTTAGAATCTTTCAAAGTATTGAAAGTCTAAACGCTTTCCAAAAATTTGGTTACTCTGATAATAAACATGTAATTATTTATAATGGAGCTGATCATAATGTTTTTAAGTTAAAGGAAGATTTTAAATTAGGAAAAAAAATTAAATTAATTGCAAATAGCTGGTCCACAAATAGGCTAAAAGGTTTTGATACTATATCCTTGATGTCCGAGGTACCAGGAGTTGAAATGAGTTTTATTGGGCGATGGAATGAAGAAGTGCCAAAAAGAAATGTTAAGATTCTAGGTGAGAAAACTTACACTGAAGTGGCAAAAAGTTTAAGTGAATGCGACTTTTTTTTGCATGCGGCAAGTAATGATCCATGCCCCAATGTTGTAGTTGAGGCATTATCTGTAGGATTACCTGTAATTTATCACAATTCAGGAGGCACAAAGGAATTAGCTCAAAATTATGGAGTATCGCTACCTGATAAAATAAACACTAATAATCTTTCTGAAACTTTAAAGTTAGCTATACAAAAATACCCGAAATTAGTCGAAAAAATAAAGATTGATAGGAAAAATTTTTCTATTGAGAGAGCAACTCAAGAATATATTAGTATTTTTAAAAATTTAGTAAATGAAAAGCATTGATTGGATTTATAAAATAAATGATAATCTGGATAATTTTTTTACAAAAACAGATTGTTGGAGATTTTGAACATGTTAAGTACTCATATAGTGGTGACTTGTTTGATGAAAAAGATAAATGGGGATTAGGTAATTTTGTTTTTTTAACAAAAATTCTCTACATAACCGGAAAATTAAAAAACTTAAAAACATCCCAAAAAGAAAAGATAGCTACTCAAATTAAGCAGTTTGAACATAAAAATGGTTACATATTTGATCCGCTTATTACTGGAAATACAAGAAGATTTTTATTTACCAAACAAAATCATGAAGCTAAAAAAACTCGAAGAGCAGAAACGAGGCAATCTTTTGCAGCTTTGAATATGCTAGGCTCAAAACCTAGCAAACCATTCAAAGACCTACCCCAAAATACAAAACAAATTGAAAAATATCTTGAAAGTTTCGATTGGTCTAGACCTTGGGATGCTGGAAGTCATCTTGGCACTCTTCTTTTTTTCATGAAGATGAACGAGATGTTTTTTCCTAAAAGTCAAAGACTAAAAGAAGAAAATGTTAATTTTATTAAAAATTGGTTATTATCCATTCAATCTCCATCGGACGGAACATGGTATCGCGGTAACACGCCACTTTCAGAGAAAATCAATGGAGCAATGAAAATATTAATTGGGCTTGATGTAATAGGGATTGAAAATATACCGAAGGTAGATATGATTATTGACACAGCTCTTTCTGCTGTTCATGACAAAGAGGCATGCTTTAACTTTAATATTGTCTATGTATTGTATATAACATCGAGATTTTCCAAGCATAGACATGATGAAATTAAAGATTTTATGTATCAAAGGTTAAGATTATACAAACAGTTTTATCATGAAGATAAAGGAGGCTTTTCATTTTATAGGCATAAGGCAAACGATAAGTATTACGGAAAAAAAATCACTCAAGGCTTGGATGAACCAGATATTCATGGTACAGCAATGTTTGTTCAGGGAATTGCACTTATAAATCAAGTACTTGATTTGGGGCTTGATTATAGATTATCAATAAACTAAAGAAAACTTAGCACTACTTCATTGACTATTGCTTGTGTATCGTTTTTTAATAATTTTTTTATTAAAATTTATAGACAGAGATATATTTTGATTGTTGTTATCTTTGAAATGATAACAACTTAATTTCCAACTTTTTATAAAAATATTATCATTTAACGAATGACTTATTGGCCTGTCAGGGATGCTATTAACTATTTTTTTATCCAATCTAAATTTTTAGATGTTTAAGTGTTATTTTATTTATGCTATCTTCATCACCAATAGGATAATTTACAAAACCAGCATAGAATTTACTAAAAATAAATTGATTATACTTTAGATTAGCATCTTTGTTTTTAGGTAAACTTTTACTTTTATATTCTGCAAGTATTATCTTTTTCTTGATCAAAAATTCGCTAAATCTTTCAATTGGATAGTCAATTTGATAATAAAGATATTCAAAAATTCTATTTGCACCCTTGAAGTGCCCCCAACCGTAAAAGTCATGAGTTTGGGAGACACGGAAGCATTGGTATAAATATGAGGACGATTGATATTACCAAACTTAAATTTATCTTGAGCTTTTTTGCTTTTAAACCTTTTATTAGGTCTACAGATCATGTATTCAAGAAAATGTGATGTTCCTTGTGGAAATCATAGAAAGAATCAAAAAAACTTCCAGCCTGAAGTACTATGTCTACATTAAAATCTAGTAAATTTTTCTTCTCAACTAATACCAACCTAAAACCGTTTTCAAATTCATAAATTTCATTTTTTGAAAAATATTTTTCATAGTACCATTCATAAAAATTTTTCATGATTTTTTGTTTTCTTTATGATTTGATTTATTGTAAATCAGAGATATTATAGCATTTTTCATTTTTTTAACTGTTTGTTAGATAAATGCTTATACTGTAAGTTTTAGCAGATTTACATTTGTATACTCATAGTTTAAGTGATAGAATTTTGGTGTTAATTTTTAATATCAATAAAGTGCTAAATAAAATTCAAAACTTATTTAGAAAAATAAAAATTCGCAAAAAAATTGATGATTATTGGTTTGAGCCAATCGATATGGCGGAAGTTGTAAATTCTTATACTGAAGGAGAAGTGTTTATTGATTGTGGTGCCAATGTAGGACAAGAAACCGTTCCGGTAGGAAAAAGAGGTGCAACAGTGTATGCATTTGAACCCGAACCAATTGCGTTTGATATTCTTAAGGAGAAAGTTAAAGATCTTCCAAATGTGCATATTTATAATAAAGCTGTATATTCCAAGAACGGCAAGATGAAGCTTTATAGACATAATGATACTGCCAAAGATCCAGTTTTGTATTCAGAAGGTTCGTCACTCTTTCACAAAAAAAATAATGTTAATAAAAATGATTTTGTGGAAGTTGAAGTGGTAAGGTTGGTTGATTTTATAAAAGAAAATAAAATAGATAAAATTAAAGTTCTAAAAATTGATGTTGAAGGAGCAGAATATGACCTGCTTAATGATTTATTTGATAATAAATTACATAAAATTTGTGACTACATTTTTGTTGAGTTACATGCGCATAAAATTGGATATTTGAAAATAAAAGATGACAAAATGAGAGATAGAATGAGAGCAGAAAAAATCAAAAACATAAGATTTGTTTGGAAATAAACAATGAAATTAAATTTTTTTTTGAAAAAACGCGCCCAAATTTTTATAGATTATGAATATCAATATACGGGTGGACCAAGAAGCTTCATGATGAATCTTAAAAAATATCTTGAATCTCAAAATTTTTTTACCACTAAAAACATTAATGAAGCTAAAGCTATTTTTTTTGCTACTAGATATTATTTAGATAAAATTAAATTTATTAAAGAAAGAGGTGGAGCTATCATACAAAGATTAGATGGGGTATATTCTTTTGAAATTCATGGAGAGGGTTATCAAGAAATTCCAGATTACAAGTACGCCAAAGAAATTTATCAAAATTATACTACTCATTATATTTTTCAAAGCGAATATTCAAAAAAACAATGTGTTTATTCTTATGGAGAGCCAAGAACTTCAAATGTTTTTAAAATTATTAATGGTTGCGATACAAAAAAATTTTTTCCTTCAAACAAAGATTTCGATCCAAAAGCTAAAGTAAAGTTTATTACCGATGGATTTATTCGGAATTTATCAATGATTGAACCGATGGTTTTAGCTTTAGATGAAGTTTCAAAAAAATTTAATATTGAATTGCATGTCATAGGAAAGGTTGAAGAAGATCTTAAAAAACACCTTGATCGAGAATATATAGTTTTTCATGGACTTAAAGATTTAGATTATATCGCTAAAGAGTTAAGAAAAGCTGATATTTATATCTTTACACAACTTAACCCACCTTGCCCAAATTCAATAATTCAAGCTGTAAGTTCTGGTTTGCCTATTGTAACATTTGATAGTGGATCTATGAAAGAACTACTTTTCTTTAATGAAGACCTTTTAGCTCCTTTAAACAATAAACTTTTTCATAAAAATGATGATATAAATATTGAAAGCTTAGTTGAAAAAATCTTTTTGGCTATTACTGATTTTGATAAATTCAAAAGTAATTCATTAAAAAACTCTAAACTTTACACTCTATCAAAGATGGGTGAAGATTATCTTCAAATTTTTAAGCAAGTTTTATGAAGCCAAAAATTAGCGTAATTATGTCTGTTTACAATTCTCAAGCGTTTTTGCGAGATTCCATTGAAAGTATTTTAAAGCAATCATTTAAGGAGTTTGAGTTTTTGATAGTTGATGATAATTCAAGTGATGATTCTTATAAAATCATAAAAACTTTTACAGATGAAAGATTAAAAATATTTAAAAGAGATAAAAATCATGGTTTGACGGCAAATTTAAACTATTTGATTCAAAAATCAAATTCGCCCTACATCGCTAGAATGGATGCAGATGATATTGCGGAACCTGATAGACTTAAGATTCAGTATGAATACTTAAAATCAAATCCAGAAGTATCTCTAATTGGAACTAAAGCAAAAATAATTAATGAACAAAATAAAATTTTAGGTGAGATTAATGTTCCAAACTCTTTTGAACAAATTTTATCAAAAATTTTTATTCAAAATGTTTTTGTACATCCGACACTTATGTTTACAAAAGATTCTATTTTAAAGGTTGGAATGTATGATGAAAATTTCAAAAAGGCTCAAGATTACCACCTAATTTTAAAATATTTGGCACATAATTTAATTTTAAAAAATTTAGACCAGGAATTATTGTTATATAGAATTCATCAAAAAAGCATTAGTAAATCGAAAAGTAACGAACAAGAGGAATATGCTTTGAAAGTTTTGGAGTGGGCCTATAAAGAAATTTTAAAAATAAATTTAGAAAGAGAAGAAATAGAAACAATGAGACACGTTTATTTTTGGCACAGGGAGATTAGTGATTTTCAAAAATGTATAAATTTAAAAAAGTTAATCAGAAATTTAAATAAAAATTTACAAAAAAGGTATAATATAAGCAAAGAGAACCAAGTTCAATTTGATTTGATTTATCAAAAGTTCGTTGGAAAAACGTATCATAAATATCTGTTAAAATTAATTTAATGAGCAAAATAAAAGTTTCTGTCGTTATCCCTTGTTATAACTACGGGCATTTAATTGATGAAACAATAGCTTCTGTTGAAAAACAGTCATATAAAAATATAGAAATAGTAATAGTTAATGATGCGTCAACAGACGTTTACACAAACGAACACTTATCCAAATTATCAAAAAAATATAAAGTTGTAACTCACAAAAAAAATAAAGGTTTACCTGAAGCACGAAATACAGGTGTAAAAAACTCTGAAGGTGATTTAATCTTAACTTTAGATTCAGACGATAAAATATCCAAGTATTTTATAGAAAAAATTGTTAATAAAATGATATCCACTCCAAATGCAGGTATTGGCTATGGTAAGACTGTTTATTTTGGAGATTTAGAAGGGGAGAGAATGTTGCCACCTTTTAGCATTGGGGAAATGTTAATTAGAAATTTAATACCTTCATGTGCCATGTTTTATAAATCTGATTGGGAAAAGGTTGGTGGTTTTAAAAGATCCATGAAATTTGGATATGAAGATTATGATTTTTGGCTATCTATAATTGAAATGAATAAAAAAGTTGTTTTTGAACCTGAAGTAATTTTTTATTACAGAAAACACAAACAAGCAATTACTCAACATTCCATATCCCAAATGCAAAATGAAAAAGTAGATTATTCCTTAAAAACAATCATTAAAAATCACCAAGCACTTTATATTGATAATATGTTTGAATTTTTAAAGGCTGCTCATAATTTAGCTATTCAAAATGAAAATTTACAAAGAATTGTAAAAGAGAGAGAAGAGCATATCAAATATTTTAAAAAATATGTGAGAGAAAAAGATGAGCAAGTAAAGATTTACAAAGGAGTTGTTGAAGCTTATGAAAGAAAAAGAAAGAATTTTTTGAAATTAATTTTAAAAAAACTTAAAAGGTTGGTATCTAAATTCAACTAGATTATCTCCCTCTTCTAAGTTTAGGCTTCTTAATATTTCAAATGGAAGTATTTCTTGTTTTTTGCCGTTTACATACGCATGCCATCCTGGATAATAAACTTCTGAAAAAATTACTTGGCCAGGATTTTTCATTTGGATATCATATTTTATATGATGATCTGAATATTCCAAAAGCTTTATCTCACTAATCTCATCTTCTGTTTGGTTTTCTAAATAATTTAAGCTAAACACTCGTGGGAAGTAATTATTTCTTTCATAGACAAAAATATTCTTTTTATTGTCTCTAAGAACTAATTTAACACTATCGTCATCAAGTTCATTTTTACTAACAATGTACTTAACATTTAACAAATTTAACTTATCACTATCAAAACTAATATCGCTCATCAAAAAATCAAAATATGGCTTATACATTGTTGCGCCATGCCCTAGAATTGTTTGAATATCGTAAACATCACCAATATTGCGAGGTAGTGCATTTTCATAATTGTATATTCTAAATTGTTCTTTCTGAGTTTGAGATAATAAAAATTCAATGGCCTCATTTGAAGCAAAATAAGCATCAGGGTATGTGCTTCTTGCATTTATTTTATAAACAAACAAGCTTTCGCTCATTAGTGAGGTTGCAGTTACTGTAATAAATATTGTTAACAAAGCATATTTTTTAAACTTTTCTATTGCTGATATTGCCAAAATTATGATTGATACAGCAATCCACTGATATAATTCAAAATTAGAAATTGCCCCTTTTTCAATAACAAATCTCATAAATATAGCGTTCAAGAAAATATACCCCGCAATAGCTAGTAAGATAAGTTTATATTTATTTTGAATTTTGAAAGACCTAGATTGAAGATTATAAAGAGCATACGCTATTATAACCGATATGGCAAAATGAAAAATAATTATGTACCTTCCAGTTTGCCTAACCTTATCAAGTAATGGAAGCACGTAAATAATAGCAGTTAAAAAACTTCTATGTCCAAGGGAAATTAAAAGAGCTATAATTGATGCGAGAAACCAAAAATCTACCTCTTTATTTTTGCCTAAATCTTTTTTAAATATAAAATATATCCCAAATAATAGTAATGTAAAAAATACAATTCCGATATATAAAATATTTCCATCATCAACGAATATTCTCCAATCAATCAAATTAAAAATCCCTCCAAGTTCAACATTGTATAAATAACCAAAAACACCATAAGGTATTTTATCGTCTGGTCCAACAGATCCTGGACCGTACCACCTGTAAGCATTGCTTAAATATTGAAGTGAAAGATAAAGCTGTGGAAAACTTAAAAACAATGCTGTCGTAAACACTAACAACATGGAAAAAGTATAGTTTTTTAATTTGTTTAATATAGTTTTAAAATCAAATTTTGATTCTAAAGAGATTATAAATTTATATAAAGAGTAGGAAGCTACCATTAAAGATGCGTGAAAAAAAGGTTGAATATGTCCCGAATAAATTTGACTAGCAAGTAATACTCCAGTAATAACTAAATATTTTTTTGACTTTTTTTCAAAAAACAAGTGCGTTGTTAGCAATACCCATGGAATGTAAGTCAGGCCATAAAATATTGAAGTTTGCGCAGGCGCTCTTGCAATGGTTGTTCCAAAGTATGAAAAAACGATCGAACCCGTTATTGATGCAATATTACCAAACTTATATCTTTTTAACAAAAAGAACATTCCCATGCTCATCCATAGAAAATGCAAAGCAACAAGTAGCTCAATATAAATCAGAGAAATACCATCACTATTGCCAAAAATTAATGATAATAAAATATTTGGTAAGTACATTGCTCCAGATTGAAATTCTCCTACAAAGGAATGTCCACCAAGAACATTGTTGTCCCAAAGCGGAATGTAACCATTTTGGATTGCAAAATTAATTTTTTGATACCATGGATAAAATTGTTCAACATTATCGAAAAAAATAAAAAAAGAAGATTTTTCGGTGAATATACTTCTAAAATAAACTAACCAAAAAAATACTAAATAAAAAATACCAACAAAAGATGATTTTGAACTTTCGGTAAAATTTTTAATTGTTTGTAACAGATGCTTTGTATATTTCATAAATTGGCTTTTCATTATCATAAAAAGTTTTTACTAAGACTAATTTTACACCATTTTTATCGAAAATTTGAAAAAAGTTATTCCTTGAATTTTTAAAAATTGTAGAGTTATCAGAGTGTAATACAAAATAATTATTTTCTTCACTTGCTAATTTAAGTAAGTTTTGGATAGTTGTACTATCAACATTTTTCGAATTAAGAATAAAACTCAAATCAACAAATTTCGATGAATTGTTAGATGTTGTTATTAAAAATTGATTGTGAAAGCCCCAATCAATGGATACAAAGTTATTATTAGAATTACTAGCAAAATCCATTAAATTATAAATTTCCTCGCTCCAGATGGGGTTTCTAGCATTTTTATAATTCGCTTGATGATAAAAAATTTGAAGCAATAAGTAAAAAAGAATGAATACTAACAATATAAAATTTAGCAAATATAATTTTTTATTTTTAAAATTAATATAAATTGAGATACTTAAAATAAAAGTAAAAAAAGGTTCAATTGTGAACCAGTGCCATGGGGCAGTAGCTTTGGGAGTAACTAAAATCTGAACAAAATGTAAAATAAAGTAAATCCATGATATAACATAGAGTTTCACTATGTTATCTTGTAAATCTCGATTTTTAATCAATTTTAAAATAGACAAGCTTATTGTAATAAATACAATAAGCAAATAAGGGCCTTTAAGCCACATTTGAGAATTGTTAATTGCATATTCATAAAAAGCAGTTTGATCAACAATAGAAATAATATGATTAAAAAACTTAGGAATTAAATTTAAATTAAAAATCAGACTGCTTTCATTATTATTTAATGAGTTAAGTCTAAACAGAAAAAATACACTTACAAACCAAATTAGTGTAGATGGAACAATTCTTTTCAACAGTTTAATTTTAGGCTTTTTAAAATCAAAATTTATAATTTCTAAGAATATTGTTACTACCAAAAAAGCATTTACAAACCATATAAAATTAAACTTGTTAAAAATACCTAGCAAAAATATTATTAATGTTAGAAAATACTTTTTGAAACCTTTGGAATTCAAAAGTAAAAATATTGCTATCGATTTTAGAAAAAATTCAATCGTATTTGGACCAACATCAGTTCTTGTTAAGTTAATAAAAACAGAGTTAATGCTTAAAAGAAGCACCACAAGATTTGCAAGCTTTTGATCTGTAAATTTTTTAATTGCTTTATGAATGATTACAAGAGAAAATAAAGAGATAATTATTGTAGGAATTCTAATAGTGTAAACATTAACTCCAAAAATATAAAAAATAGGAAAATAAATATAAGATTTTAAAGCTCCAATATATTGCATTAAGAAAACAGGTATATCAAAAAATTCTTTATAAATGAAACTTTTATCATTTCCTACTCCTCCTCTTGCGGCATTTACAAATAAAACTTCATCATATTGTAAACCAGGATATTTTAAATTTATAAAACTAAATACAAAAAAAGCTAACAATGATACTATTAAAACAAAGTTGTTTTTAAGAATAGGGAATTTAGATAATTTCATTTTTGAATTGTATAATTTGTTGGTGGGTAGCTTGAAAACTGAAGTTGTTTTCAATGTATTTGATTGAGTTTTGACGATTACTATTCCAAAGACTTTTTGATTTTAGATATCTTTTTATAGCTTTAATCATTTCTTCCTTTGTGTTTGCTATAAGCATCAATTTGTCAGGATTTTCTAAACCTTGAGCTCCAATGTTGGTTGTAATTATAGGAAGTCCCATTGCCATCGCTTGTGTAACTTTTCCCTTAATTCCAGCACCAAATCTCAATGGGTAAAAAGCAAATAAAAATTTTTCAAATACTTCATCTAAATTTTCAACAAAACCATGAAGTTTAATAAATTTGTTATTTTGTATATCTGAGGGTAACCTCTCTATTTGAGATCCAACTACATGAAGTTTTATATTAATCTTTTCTTTTTTCAAAAGAGGTACTATCTCATTATAATAATATTCAACTGCATCAACATTAGGTTCGTGGCCAAAACTACCAATAAACAACATATCTTTTCTTTTTTCATAAGGACTTTGCGAAGGAGAGGGATCGATAATGTTAGATAAAACCCTAACATTTTTTGTAAATTTATTTTTTAATAGAAAATCTTTTTCATCAAGTGTTACAACCCATGTTTCATTGCTTTCAGTAATAAAAAGAGTTTCTAGGGCTTTGTGATATTCAAACATTTTTTGAATGTAGTCTTTTTCATGTCTGTTTTCTATGAACTGTAATTGCATGTTAAATCTTAAAAAATGTAAATCAACAGTATCATATACAATTGGAATCTCTAAATTTTTATCCTTTAAAGTTTTATGAATAAAATCGTAAAAGAAAGCGAAAACTTCTGGTCTAGAAAAAACAAGAACTTTTGCAAATTCAATATTTTTAACTACAAAATCATAAATATCTGCCATGTTTAAGTTTTTATCTATCAAGACTCTAATTCCGCTTTGAGTTACTTCATCGTAATATTTTAAATTTTGGCTATTGTTTCTAGTAATCAATGTTACAGAAAATTCTTTTTGTAAAATTTTTAGTAAATTAAGGGCTCTTAGAGATCCAGAAGCTTTATCGAAATCGGGCAAATTATCTTCAAAGAAAAATAACTGCGGTTTGGTTTTTAAAAAAATTTTTTTTCCAATAGGATCACTTGCATCATAACAATATTTTTCAAATTCTGCTTTACGCTTTTTAAGTATTTTCTTTCTGTTTTCAAGTTGGTAAGGCTTTAGGTTAGCTACAGGTTTATCTTTCTGAATAAATTTGTTTTTAAGTTTTTGTGTGAATGAAATTCTATTTTTAAATTTATCTTTATCTTTTCCATGACTCATTCCTTCGTAATGAATAACTACGCTTTTAGGTTGATAAAGTGTCAAATAGCCCAATTTTTTTGCTCTCATTTGTAACTCAGAATCATCATAATAACCTGGTGAAAAATCCTCATCAAACCAACCAATTTTTTTTAATAAATCTTTTTTAACTAACAGTGCTGCAGCAGAGCAGTAGTGTACTTCCCTGACATAGTTGTATTCAAAATGATCAGGATCATCAAAAGCTCCAAAATTAATTCCAGTCGCGTCAGTATGCAGTATCGATCCGGCTTCTTGCAGTCTTCCATCAGGATAAATAAGTTTTGATCCAACGCTAAAAACATTATCAAATCTTTTAAATAACTCAAGACAAGTTTCTAGGTAATGATCTGTAACTTTGGTATCATTATTCAAAAAATAAACGTATTCACCCTTTGCCATTTTGGCGCCTTTATTCACATTTTTCACAAATCTTAAATTTTGTTCATTTCGTACATAAATTAAACCTTCAACTTGAGAAAGAGTTGATTGAACTTTAGGGTCTGGTGAATTATCATCCATTAAAATAACTTCAACTGGGGTGCTGTCGTTTGCATTTTGTATGGAATTAAGACAATCCAGAGTTAATTTGAGTTGGTTGTATATTGGAATTACAATTGAAACTTTAGGTTTTTCTGATTTAGGAACTTTTAATTTCATAAAATTTTTCTAACAAAATGCTTAACTCTTTGTAAAATTTTACTATCAATTTTCAAAAAAAGCCTGATAGCTTTTCTATTTGTTCGTTGGTAATGATCAGTCAATTGCTCAAAAGTTGGCACAAGTCCAATGTGTTGAGTCCTGGTCTTGGTGATAAAATAAATTATCTCTCTAGCTCTTTTTACTTCAAGATTTTTGATACTGTCATTAAGTTTGAAATCCATGTTTTATTTAAATAAATTAAATTTCAATATCTCGAAAAGCGCTTTGGAGCCATCTTTAAAAGCGTGCATTTTTTTGCCTTCTTCAATTGTTCTAGGTTTGTATGATATTGCGATTATACCAAATTTCAAATGCTTGCCATCTTTTTTATATTTAGATAATTTGGCAGTAACTTCTGGCTCTAATCCAAAAGTGCTTTTTGATTCAATCGTTTTTGCAAGTTCCCTAAAAATATCACCATTTACCATTTTGTAGCAAACTTCCATGTCTGGAATCCAAGTTTTAATTCTTGGATAAGTGAATAAATTAGAAAAAGCCGATAAAAATCTGTTACCATAGTAGTTTTTCCAGTAAATAACTTTATTTTTTTTGCCAAACCTATTTCCATAAACTACATCTAGTGATTCTTTAATCATTTTTTCTAATAGAGTGGGAATTTCTTCTGGATAATACTCAAAATCTGCATCCTGAATAACTACAACATCACCTTTGGTTTTCAGTAGACCATTCTTAACAGTCTGAGTTTTACCCATATTCCTTTCATTTTCAAAAATTTTAACTTCAGGAAACTTTTTAGCAAGATCTTTCATTATATCGAAGGTCTTATCTTTGGAACCGTCATTAACTATAATTATCTCTTTTGACCAACCATCTTGGAAGTTTAATATTAACAACCCTTTCAATTATTTTTGATAAAGTTTTTTCCTCATTGTAAGCAGGAACTACTATCGAAAGTAAATTACTCATTTTCATTTTCTAACAAATTACCACGTATTTTAATATTTTTTTTTCTTTTGTGCAATTTTTTCTAATACTTTGATGATATAATAGTATAATATGAAAATTTTAGTTACAGGTGTAGCAGGTTTTATAGGTCATCATTTAGTACTTCAATTACTAAATCAAGATCATGAAGTGATTGGGGTAGATGCTATAGATGATTATTATGATGTTTCACTAAAGCATGAAAGATTAAAATTACAGGGAATTGATGATTTCGAATCTAATTTGGTCAAGAGTAATAAATTTGTAATTACAAATTTTTAAAACTTGATTTATCCAATAATTCCAATTTTCAAAAATTAGAAAAATATAATTTTGATCTTATTATCCATCTTGCAGCTCAAGCTGGTGTGAGATATTCAATAACTAATCCGCAAAAATACATTGACTCTAACATTATAGCTTTTTTTAATATTTTAGAATTTGCAAGAAACTTTTCAATTAAAAAAATTATTTATGCAAGTTCATCTTCTGTTTACGGTAACATTGAAAAAGTACCCTTTAATGAAGGAATTAATGTGGACAAGCCAATTAGTCTTTACGCTGCAACTAAAAAATCAAATGAACTTATGGCCCATGTTTATTCACACTTGTTTAACATCCAAACTATAGGACTGCGTTTTTTCACTGTTTATGGACCTTGGGGTAGGCCAGATATGGCTGCCATCATTTTTACGAAATCTATATTGAACAATGAACCAATAAAATTGTTTAATTACGGTAATAATAAAAGAGATTTTACCTTTATTTCAGATATAGTTGAAGCTATAAATTTAATAATCAAAAATTGAGATATTACCAAATTATGAAGTTTATAACATTGGTTATGGCAAACCCTATAGTACTAAAGTTTTTGTAAATTTGATTGAAAAATATCTTGATAAAAAAGCTAATCTTGTTTTGACCGAACCAGCACCGGGCGATGTAGAGATAACCTATGCAGATACTTCGAAAATTAAAAATGCAGTAGGTTTTGATCCAAAAGTAGACCTTGAAGCTGGACTTAAGGCTTTTATCGATTGGTATTTGAGTTATTATAAATAAGTTTGCTATAGGTCTGGTTTTTGTCTCCATCTATTCTTGAAACTTTTAGTAAAAATTCTAAAACATTTTTATATTTCAAATTTTTAAGACTATTGCTTAATCCTACATTTTTTAATTAATTTTTGGATTTGTTGTATTTTATTTTCTATAATTTTCTAAATTAATTTTTATTAAAATTCCCATGGATAATATAGCAATAATAGGAACAGGGTATGTTGGACTTAGTACTGCAGCAATTTTGGCAAATGTTGGTTATAAAGTTTGGGCTGTTGATGTTGATGAAAGTAAAATTCAAACAATTAAAAAGGGAAAATCTTATTTTTACGAACCAGGAATTGATAGTTTTATAGAGTCAGGAATCAAAACAGGAAATTTAATATCTACAGTAAATCATAAAGAAGCTTTACAAAATTGCAAAATTGTTTTTTCTTGTGTTGGAACTCCAGATTTACCTGATGGAAGCACTGATCTCAGATACGTTTTTGAAGTAGCAGGAAGTTGTTGCTAATCATTCGAAAGACCAAGTTATTTTCGTTCAAAAAAGTACTGTACCAGTAGGGACAGGGAGAGAAATCATTGATTTAGTTAAAAAAATAAATCCGAATTTAAAATTTTCATATATTTCAAATCCAGAATTTTTGCGTGAAGGCTCGGCAATTTATGATACGCTTCATGCAGATAGAGTTGTAATTGGTGGTGGTGACGAAAATGCAAAAATTAAGATAATTGAAGTTTTTAAAAATGTCGATGAGTTTAAAAATACAGTTGATACACAAAATTTTCAAGAATACGCTAAAACTTACATCACTGACGATAACGGTAAAGGTAACTTTGTCAGCAAACTTGTTTTGACAAGTATAGAAAGTGCAGAATTGATTAAAGTAACAGCAAATGCTTTTCTAGCTTTAAAAATTTCATTTGCTAATTCTATTGCACTTTTATGCGACGAAACCGGAGCAAACATCAATGAAGTTATGGATGGGTTAGGCTTAGATAGAAGAATTTCAAGATCTTTCCTTTATGCAGGATTAGGTTGGGGTGGTGGTTGTTTTCCGAAGGATGTAAGTGGGTTGATGTCAACTTTTAAAGCTTTTGGTCTTAGTAATCCAATCTTAGATGGAGCGGTTCAGGTTAATGATTTTATGCCGGAGTTTGTTACTCAAAAAGTATTAAAAATAAACAAGAGTAAAGTAGCTATACTAGGGCTTTCATTCAAGCCAGGAACCAGTGATGTTAGAAAATCTCAATCGATCAAACTTGCTAACACTCTAGCAAAACATAAACTCTATGTTTTTGCTTTTGATCCACAAGCAAATGAAGAAGCTCGACGAGACTTAGATACATCAATCAAGATTTGTAAAAGTATTGAAGAAGCAGTAGAGCAAGCAGAAATTATAGTAATTGCAACTGAATGGAATGAATTTAAAAATATAAACTGGAAAAAACTTTCTAAACAAACCAAAGCTCGAGTAGTTATTGATGCTCGAAATGCCTTGAATCGCAAAGAGCTAAAAAGCGCAGGATTTAATTATCAGGGAGTTGGAATTGGCGAAGTCTAATTATTTTCCAAAATATTTAGCAAATACTCACCATAACCACTTTTGAGTAAAGGTTGGGCTAGTTTTTCTAACTGATTAGAATCAATGTAACCTTTACGATAAGCTATCTCCTCGATACAACCTATTTTAACACCTTGCCTTTTTTCAATTACCTCTACAAATTGTGAAGCTTGATTCATTGACTCAAATGTACCTGTATCTAACCAAGCATTTCCAGTACCAAGTAATCTAACTTGCAGTGAACCATCATTAATGTATAACTTATGAAGATCAGTAATTTCATATTCTCCTCTTTGGCTTGGTCTTAATTGTTTTGCAAATTCAACAGCGCGGTTATCATAAAAATAAAGTCCCGTTTGCGCATAGTTTGATTTTGGTTTAGCGGGTTTTTCCTCGATTCCGATAACATTCATGTTATTATCAAATTCAAATATCCCATAGCGTTCAGGGTTTGACACTTGATAAGCATAAACAATTGCTCCTTGTGGATTCATATTTTCTTCTAAACTATCATCAAATTCTGCCCCATAAAATATATTGTCTCCAAGTATCAAAGCAGAATTATCTCCGTCAATAAAATTTTCACCTATAACCAAAGCTGACGCTAATCCATCTGCAACTTCCTGTATTTCATAGTGAAACTCGCAACCCAATTGACTTCCATCTCCAAGCAACTGTTTAAATAAACTTTGATGTTGTGGAGTCGTTATGATTAAAATTTTTCTAATTCCTGCCATCATTAGTGTTGAAAGAGGATAATAAATCATTGGTTTATCATAAATTGGCATTAGTTGTTTGCTAATAGCGAGTGTTATTGGGTAAAGTCTGGTTCCCTTTCCCCCAGCTAAAATTATTCCTTTCATAAAATAGAATTTAAATTTTAAAATTAAAATTATAATCTTTGTGCTAAATATTTTTCAGCAATAATATCAGCTTTCTTTTTAGATTCTTTCCACCAATCTTCATTATTTTTATACCATTCAATTGTTTCTTTTAATCTTTCTTCAAAATTTTTTAAAGGTTCAAAACCTAAATCTTTTCTAGCTTTTGAATAGTCAATTGCATACCTTTGGTCATGGCCTTTTCGATCTCCAACATGAACAATTAAATTTTCTGGTTTTCCTAAAATTTCTAAAATTTTTCGTACAACCCAAATATTCTGTCTCTCACCATTACCTCCAAGTAAATATGTTTCACCAAGTTTGCCCTTTCGTAAAATTAAATCTATACCGTAGACGTGATCTCTAGTATGAATCCAATCTCTCACTTGTTCACCTGTTCCATAAACAGGAATTTCTTGATTGTAAAGCGCTCTGGTAATAACCAAGGGTATGAGTTTTTCAGGGAAACAAAAAGGTCCAAAATTGTTTGAACAATTAGAAATTGTCGCTTTAATTCCATAAGTTCGCACATAAGCTCTTACCAAATGATCACTTGCCGCTTTTGATGCTGAGTAGGGTGAACTTGGAGAATATTTACTGTTTTCAGTAAATTTAACTTCTGGTTTGTCGAGAGGCAAATCTCCATACACTTCATCAGTTGAAACATGATGTAATCTAATATGAGGATATTTTTTAAGTAATTCTAAAATATTAAAAGTGCCAATTATGTTCGTTTGTATAAAATCGTCCGGAGCTTCTATGCTTCTATCAACGTGACTTTCTGCTGCAAAGTGCACAATGGAGTCAATTTCAAAATCTTTTAATGTTTTCTCCAACAGATCTCTATTACATATGTCACCTTTTACAAAAATAGCACCATTAGGTCTTGAATCTCTCAAAACTTCCTTAATGTTTTCTAAGTTTCCAGCATAAGTTAATTTATCAAAAACTACCAGATTGTCACTGGGATATTTTTCTATCCAATAATGTACAAAATTTGATCCAATAAAACCTGCGCCTCCGGTTACTAATATATTCATTTTAATTTTTGTTTAACAAATTTTAGAGCTTTTTTTACGCTGTCAAAAGCAACTAGATTAAAATCTATTTCATCATATTTAAACCATTTTACACTTTCTACATCATCGTTTGGCTCAAACTCTATATCCTTATCCATGTATGAAGCGAAGCTAACATTCAAAACATCATAGTAAACATCTTGATAAAGGTAAGTGTCTGGAAAAGAGCATAAATATTCAAGATTTGTAGGAGCAAAACCTATTTCTTCGGTTGACTCTCTAATAGCTGCATCCTCAAAGCTTTCATTCGGTTCCACAAAACCACCTAAAGCATCTAACATTCCTTTAAATGGTTCAATTGCTCTAATTGTTAGCAAAACTTTATTTGCTTTAATTAAAAATATTGCTGTGCAAGGTGCAGGATTTCTAAAGGTCAATTTACTACATTTTGAACATTTAAAATGCTGTTTTTCAGTAACCAAAGTTCCTCCACAAAAGGAACAAAAACTATATAAATTCGTCATAAATTACGAGTTTAAAAAAGTACCTTAACACCAAAATAATACCAAAATTTCTTTAAAATTCCAAAATTGTATAGGACTACAAAGTAAAGGCTGAAAAAAAAAGTTATGCTAGGCAAATGAATTTAACTAATCTTTTTGTAAAAATTTTTTTTGTTTTTACTTTTACACTCTTTCTAAAGTCTGCCGTTTTATCACAAAATGTAAATTATTTTTTTAACAGTAATAAAATTACATTACTAACAAGAGGAGAGGCTTTCTCAGATGTAAGTGTATTAATTACTAACCCCAATAATCAAAAATCAAAATTAAACGTTGGTATGAGAAATGGTGAAGGTGAATTAAATGCAAATCTAAACTTAGGGTTTATAACTGACGAGAGGCTGGGTTGCACGACTTACCATAATTTACGAAGAAGAGGTATTTGTGAAGATGGAATTTACAAAATAGAAATATTAGATACTGACGCCGCTGGAAACACTTCCCAACCTGAAGTTATTTACATTGAAAGGGATACAGTAAAACCTGCTAGGCCAGGTGTTAAATTAGAAATACTTGAGGAAGTGCATTTAATAGACTTAATTTTGACCGATGCCGAACCTGGTAGTTATGCAGAAATAAATGTTTATAGCTCAGGAAGTGCATTGTTAAACCTTGAGAGGGTAATTCCAAACTCTGGAACCTTAGAAATAAAAAATTTAGTTGGTGTGTATTACCCTGCAACAGAATACAATGTTCAAGTTAGGCTGAGGGATAGGGCTGAAAATTTTTCAAATATTGCTAGTTTTAGTGTTAGAACTCCAGATGAAGGGTTTTGTTTTTCATCAAAAGATTCACCTCTCACATATCCTTTGAGGGGCGATTTTGTAAAAAGTGGTAGTGGAGATTTTTATGCCAAAAGAATCTACAACGGAAAAGAAGTTTTACATCAGGCACAAGATTTTACTTACATCAAAAATGCATTAGGTAAACCAATATATCCCGCAGCAAGAGGGCAAATAAAATTTATGGGACAAGATAGCTTTGGAGGTTTATATATCGATATTTATCATCCAGATTTAAAAATGACGACAAGATACTTGCATTTGCAAAACTTTAGTGATAAAGCTCAAAAAATTTTTAAAGACAATGGGTTTGTTGATATCAATACTGTAATAGGGACGATGGGAAATACCGGTTTTTCTACTGGACCTCATTTACACTTTGAAGTTATTTTGGATAGCGGAGTTAGAGTAGATCCTCTAAGTTATCTTGGAGAGTGTAGAGGGAGTGGTCCAGAAATAAAAGAGTTTTTAAATGAATCTAATGAACCCAAAAACTCAAGTTATGAAAACGCATTAAATGCCTTTGAGCGAAAGGAGAAAATGTCTAATGGTTTTGAAAAAGTAGGCAATGAATGGGGCGAGCCTCACGAAGTATGCGGGGTTTGGGTTAAAGACTACTTGTATTTTAGAAAAGATAAGAACGATAGATGGGATACATACACTAATTTAATTTACAATCCTTTTATGGATCAAGCTTTTGTGGTACGAGGCGATATTAGGGTAGCTTTTTGGGATAAGTATAATGGAACTTGTGGAGATTTAAAAATGCCGATTAGTGATGATCTCTGGGCAAGTCAAAGCCCATATGGAACGAAAGGAGCATATCAAGAATTTGATGGTAAGGTAAATGATGCAGTAAGAGAAGGGGCAATTCATTCAAGTAAACTAGGAACATTTGCGAGTTTAAGTGAAGTTTATAGAATACATTTGCAGTTAAATGGCACAGCGGGTAGACTAGGTTTTCCTATAAGCGAAATGAAAAAGGTAACAAATTATTACTACCAACTTTTTGAAGGTGGAAGATTGCCTGATAATCGTAGTGATGCTGAAAAAGCTATTGATGAGCGAGCTCAGACTTTAGGAAGCCAAAACATAAGCAATTTATTTGAAACATGTGGGTATAAATTTAAGTACGTTGAAAAAATATCGAGCGATACAAAAGATGAAGGAATTATTTTATACACAGGAAGCAAGGCTGTTATGAGTTATGGAGGGGTCTATAGAACCTATAAATGGTTTGAAGATAGATGTGATAGGTTTGGTATTCCTATAGAAGATCAAAGTATAGGCGCAAAAGGTCCAAGCAATACTTTTGGCTATTTTCAAAATTTTTCTAAACCGCTAATAAATGGTGGTTATGGAGAATTTGGCGGTCGAATTTATTGGAGCAAAAAGCACGAAGGAAAGTTCGTTTATGGAAAAATAAGTAAGATATTTGAAGATACTGGAGGAACGAGTTCTAAATTTGGATGGCCAAAAAGTGAAGTATACAAACATAGTGAAAACGGAGTTAACACTAAATGTCAAGATTATGAAGGTGAAAGAATATGTGAAGATAAAATACTTGAAAAAAATTATTTGCAATTAATGTTTGAAGCAAAACTAAATCGAGAAATTTTACTAAATGACATATATGAAGTATGCGGATTTCCATCAGTTGATTTAAATAATGGTATTGCTATTTATTCTTCAAATGAAAAATCTGTCAAGTTAATAACAGGCGACATATTTAAATCATGGTTTTTAAAATGTGAAACTTATGGAGAGCCAGAAAATGATACTTCAAGAAGTGCTTCAAAATTTAGTTCTGGTTATTCTCAAAGGTTTATTAACGACAAATTAATTTATGATTTTTATCAGGTAGATGGTGGAGAGCTTTTGATATTGGAGGGCATTCCTCGAAATATAGTTGAGCGTGAAGGTGGGTTAGCACAGATAGGTTATCCTTTGAAAGTATTTCAAGATGAAAGTGATATGGAATTAGGTACATGTGTAAAAGCAGAAGCCGGGCAATACTGTGAAAGAATTATTGAAGATTGGGAAATGTTATTAAAAAATAAAGTTGAAGATTTGGGCGGAGATTATAAAAGAGTAAATTTGATCTCAGTTTGCAATACAGATGATTTTAAAGCTCATTTGATACCAAACGGTATTGTCTACTATGATCCTTATTACAATAATGTTAGAGTAATCAGAGGTTCTATTTATACGGTTTGGGAGGATAATGGCGCTTGTAATACGTATGGTTTACCTGAAAATGATACTGAGAAAGTTTTTGGCTACGAAGGCACCCCAGGTTTTGCTCAAAGATTTCATAAAGATTATAAAGTTTTTGATTTTTACGTTGAAGAACAAGGTGGAAAAGATGTGGTGATTCTAGAAGGAAACATTAGAAATGCTTATAACGATTATGGAGGACTTGGTAGATTAGGGTTTCCGCAAAATAGTTTTGATAAATCAATTTTCGTAGAGGCAGTGTGTGGGTCTAGAGGAAATTATTGGAATATGGAGAATGGTGCAATATATAGACATGGGGAACAATATTGGGTAGTATATGGAAACAGTAGTATTGGAAAAAATTTCTTTGAAAATGGTGGCGCAGAATGGTTTGGATTACCAAAAGGAAATGAAGTAAGTAAATTGAATGAATCTTATCAAGATTTTAACAACACAAAAATAACATATTTAAAAAATACCAAAACAATCGCTTATGATCCTGCAGGCGCTACTGTATGTCCAGATGGAAGAGATAAGAGTATATGCGGTAATGGAAAATTAGAGGTTGGGGAAGTTTGTGATGATGGGAATAATGTTAGTGGGGACGGGTGTAGTGCGGTTTGTATAAGTGATTATAAGTATGACTTAGAGTTAGTTAATACGCTTGTGGGCTTATTAGGTGAAAATAAAAGAGATGATCTCATTGCAATTTTCACTGAAGCAGAAGAATTAGGTATTGCTCAGAATGACAATTATATGGCTTACATTCTTGCAACAGCATACCACGAATCATCAAGTATAAATGTAATCGAGGAAGTATGGGGTCCGACAACTGCTCAAAAAAACTATGATGCAGTAGGGAATTCACTTGGTAATGAACCAAATCTATCACCAAATTTATCTTACACAAATGGAGATGGATATAAATATAGAGGTAGAGGATACGTTCAAATCACAGGCAAATATAATTATTCTAAGTTTAAGGATATTTTAGGTATAGACATAGTCTTGAATCCAGAACTAGTGCTAAGTGAAGAATTTTCAGCTAAAATTCTAGTTATAGGAATGAACCGAGGGCTTTTTAGATCAGTAGGGCTCTCAGACTATGATCTTCCAGGGGGCGGGTATGATTTTGTAAATGCTAGGTGGATAATTAATGGTGATACAAATTATACTTCTTACCCATGGACCCATGGATTAACTGTAGGTGAGTATATAGCGCTGTATGCAAAAAATATGTTTTTACCAATACTTATTAAATATTAGCCAAATGTTAAACAAAATAACCATATTTTTTATCGCTATTACATTACTAGTAATACTTACAGCTTTATTGCTTTATAAATCGATGTATTTAAGAGAATATTCTGAAGAGATAAGGGATGCTATTTCAGAAAATATTCAAGCTAATAATCTACCATGTGGACTTGATCTTATTAATTTTGAGAAGTATGATCCAAGGAAAAAAAACTATCAATCAAGCGTAGTAGGGGACATATTTGCAAACGGCTCATTATATGCGGTAAAGGTGTTGCCTTCAAATGAGATATCCGCTTCAAGTTATGATACGTTATGTATATCTGTAAAACAGACTGATATTTGGAAGGATATATTTTATATTGAATATGATTTAGAGATTTGGCAAGATGTACCAATTATATCAGTTGAGGATCTTAATTTAGACAATGAGAACGAGATTTTAATACTAAACAGGTTACTAGATATGGGGACATCAAAAAGCTTTTATATTTTTTCTTTAATAAATGGAAAATTGTTAAGGTTAGAAAATGATGTAAAACTTTTTAACCCTGTTTTTGATCCAAGCACAGAGAGGTTAATAAGCTCCAAAAAAATTAGAGCAAGTGATTTCTTAATACAGGAATATATATATACGGATGAATATAAGCTAGAACTCGTTAATGAGTATGTAGAAAGTGTAACAGCTCCAGGAGTTATAGAGAAGATTCCTATTAATGAATATTATCTTAGTTTATGATAAAACGATTAGAATGATTAACGGCTGTTTTTTTATTATAGAATCGTTAAATGTAATAAAAAAAATGTAAAATATTGGGTTCTGTAATTGCATAAGAAAAGAAATATGTGTTGAAACAACGAAAATTCTTTTAGAAAAATTAAAAGAGTATAATATCACTAATAAAAATTATATGGCTTTCACTTTAGCTACAGCTCAATTTAAATCAAATTATGGAACCTTTATGACAGAGTTAGCTTCAGGAGATGCATATGATATTTCTTACTGGACATGCACAGACAACAACCCAAATACGGGATGTCTTGCGCATGCATTAGGAAATACTGAGATTGGAGATGGACCTAAATATAAGGGCAGAGGTTACACTCAACTTACAGGCAAGTATAACTATGCAAGAGAAGAGAATAGAACCGGATATCCACTAATCAATAATCCTGATTTGGTCGCAAAAGAAAAGCATTTATCAGCAGATATTTTAATAAATGGAGCACTAAATGGAGTCTTTAGGGGGAAAAAGTTGAGTGATTATGACCAACCAGATGGTAGTTTCGATTTTTATAATTCTAGAGATATTATAAATGATGATGTATCTGAACGTGGAAGCTCCTTTGCTTCAATAGCTCACAGTTATTTACTAATTTTTAATAAATATAATTATGAATAAAAAGATATTTGTAGTAATAACAGTACTTTTATTTTTTGGAGTTTTGATAAATATTTTTAGCTTAAACTTGAACGACAATGAGCAAGAGAGTTATCCGACTATTTCAGATGTATCTAAGCAATGTTCAAAGAGAGATCAAATTCTAAGCATGTTAAAGGAAGATGTTGTTGCTACTAGTGCTAATTTGCCAGTATTCATAAATAATGGTAATGTATTTGTCAAAAAAGAAATGCTGAATCAAAGTAATGTTCTCATCTTTACCATAACTAGTGATAAAGCTAGTAATACCTTAGCATATATATGTGTGGTTAATATTTTAGATATGAAAGTTATGGCAGACCAGTACTTTCGTCAAGGTTCATTACCGAAAGATAATATAAGATTAATGGATATTAACGGGGATAATCAAGATGATTTTCTAGTTCAGTATGGGACAAATTACGATATTAACCAGATTTATTCAGCTTGGATTTACAAAGATAATTCGCTTGAGTATGTGGAAAATTTTGAGAGATATCCCGACCCTAAGTTTGATAAAGAAATTAACAGATTGGTTTCTAGTTTCATAAGTGGACCAGCAAAATCAGGAGAAGTTTACCGAGAAGGAGTATGGGATGGAGATAAAATCATACTTTTTCTAGAGATTACAAAAATGCTTTCACCTGCACCTGTTTTTGAAGACAATATTGAATATATATATACAGTGAAGAAAGGAAACGAAACAGTTGAGACATTCAAAGGAGATGGTTCAATTAACGTATCTGAGCTTGCAAAAGATTATTATTGAAAATAATTGAAATTATAAAGTTTAACAGGTAAGTGAATTTTAAGAGTATCAGATTTCTCTGAATAATAGTAAAAAAAGAGATATTTAAAATTATAAGATAATATGAAGAAGATTAAAATATTTCTACTAGGAGTATTAACTTTTTTCTTGTTTACATCCATTTTCAGTATTAATTTTTTACTTGATGTCAGTAAAAAAGAAACATTTAAAAACCTTGAAAACACTTTAAATGCAAAAGATATGTGCTGGGAGAGATTTAGTGAAGAATTTATAGTTGGGACCTGGAGTAGTATTGGCGACAGTATAGTTGCTGCAAAAATTACCTTATCTCCAGACGAAGTCCAGGTGAAATACGATTATGAAGATTTTAAGCCAGTGTTAGGTAAATGGCAATATGGCAAGGATGATCAAGTCTTAAAGGGTCGAATCATGACTGGTTAAATATTTTAAAAATAAATGCAGACGAATATGAGCATGTGTTAGTTTCTAACTTTGATACAAAGGACCTTATATAAAGACTAGTTATTATGAACAAAAAGACCCAAATTATGAAAAGTGTGAAGCAGAAATTTTTTTTATAGATTTATTAAATACAATTTTGTATAAATCTGATAATTATTAATAATTAAAAAATATGAAAATAAGAAAATATAAAATAATAGTTTTGTTTACAATGCTGCTTTTAACAAGTACATTTATAGTGGGAATATATTTGCTAGCAGGTGAAGTAAAAAATGGTTTAGATAAAGAAGAAATTGAGAATAATAGTATCACATATGAGAACTTAGAAGAGATAATTAATAGCTATAGTCTGGAAGGTTTAAAGAAAGAGTTGGTAGAAGTCGAAGCAGCAAAAGGGAGGGAAATAGATATATCAGGGATGAGTATAGTTTTACCTGACGGTTGGAGTGAAAAGCAATCAAAGCGATTTGAATAGCAGGGGAGTATACAAAATCATTTGGCAATAACAAATATCAAATTATAATTTCGTACAACCAGAGTATTAAAATAACGCAAGGTGAGTATGTAAAGCTTAATTCCATATTAGATCAATTTGCTCTTAGCGTAGATGGAAGAATCTTAGTTTTTGATGTAGATAAAGTTTCAGGAACTGGTTTCACGAGCCCATATAGCTTGCCTGGTTCCACATTACACTTAATTAGAAATGTAATTCAAGGTGATTATGAATATGAATTGGAGTTATATCCTACAGATTTAGAGAATGCCATACCAACAAAATCTGGTACAGGACAATATTCAATTTCGTTGATTTTTCCAGTGCTTTCATCCAGTGAAGAACAATATGACATAGAAGCAGTAAAAGAAATGGTATCAATTTTAAAGAGTATTAGTTGGGGTAATTAATAAATATTAAAATTAAAAAAAAATGAAAAAAATACTACTATTAACGATGATAGTTGC
This sequence comes from Candidatus Dojkabacteria bacterium, assembly GCA_025999215.1. Taxonomy (GTDB): domain Bacteria; phylum Patescibacteriota; class Dojkabacteria; order J137; family J137; genus KatS3mg085. The sequence goes on along the minus strand of AP024679.1, from coordinate 27,812 downwards.
GGTGTTTGGGGCACTGATATTTTTAAGAGAGTTTATGAAAATAGATGGTGTAAACCAAGAGAAATATGTATATAGAGATTACGAATTTGAATACGATAAAGGGAAGTATAAGGTATCAATAGATGAACCCCAAAGAGCAGGGCCTGAAGTATGGGGAGTAAAGAAAGGTGGAATAAAGATAAAGAACAAGGAAGGAGGAGAGCTGTACATAGTATTGTTAAATAAAAGATTTTCTAGCGAATACGATGAAGATGGATGGAAAGGTATGGATGAAGAATATATCTACAATGTGACAGTAGAACAGGAGTTAGCTCAATTATATGAAATGGAAGGAAATGTTTTTAACAAGGAAAAAGTTTATTTGTTCTGTGGATACGTAATAATAAATGAATATGTATGTAGAGTGAAGACTAAAGAAGCTGATGGTAAGTACTATGAAATAGATATAGAAGTATTAGGGTATCCAGCAAGTCAAGTAGTCATGAAATTTGAAAGAGAAGAGGATGTAGAAAAGTACATAGAGAGTTTTTTAAAAATATTGGACGATGTTTTGAAAGCAAGAAGAATAGAAGGATAATAATAATAATATATTAAATATTTATCTTATATATGAAAAAAGTAAAAAAAATAGCACCAAAAATATCCATAGTCATTGCATTAATTTTATTGGCAGGAAGTTTTTTTCTGTTAGTGTTCCTAAGTCAAAAACAAATATTAAAAGATAACCAAGTGCTAAAAAAAGTTATATTACAAGTACCAGAAAAGGATAATGAAGAAGAAAAAACTATCTCAAACACAGAAGAAACGTATGGAAACAAAGAAATATATGAGAGTTTAAATTATGATCAAAAGAATATACTCGTAGGTATTGAAAAAATAAAAGATGCAAAGGTAAAAGAAGTTTTGAGTAAAGGATACTATATAGATATGAAAAGCTTAGAGGTAATTAAGATACCAAAAATGAATATTTATAAGTATAACAAAGTTTTTGAAAATACTGATATGCAAGTAGAATTTGGTAGTGACGTTTTGGATTTAGGTTTACCGGTAGTAGGAGGTAATATGATTCCTAAAGAATTAGACACATATGAAAACATAAAGAAGAGATATGAAGACGAAGGATATATGATATTACAAGACGCTATACATAGATTATCATTATCAAAAGACTATGATGTGTACCCATCAGAAGGTCCTATTGGATTGGGGTATGAAAAATTTGTTAGTACTTACAGATGGAACGTAAATGTTTATCCTGTTTTTTTGGATAAACCTATAATAGATACAGAAATTATGGGAACAATAGCACTATATAGGGAAGATCCAAATGAAACACAAAATTTTTCTCATAACATTATTAGGCCTATTGATTATGATTTCGAAAGTTATGATGGTATATTAGAATTAGAAATAATGCAAAACGAAAATATAAAAGAAGAATTTAAAAAAGGTGAAGCATATATAGTTGAGCAAATGTCTAAAAGAGACTCTTCACCATTGTTATCTTTTAGATTAAGTAGGCTGAATGATACACTATTACCAGAACCAACGATAAAATATATAAGTTATAAGCCAGGGTATACTTTGTTAGAAATAGAAGAAGAAGGAGTAAGCTATTTGGTGCCAGTAATTGTAATGGGAGGCTTTATACAATTCGACGAGTTAGAAAATGTGGATGATTACTATATAGAGACATATATACCAATAGTTAGTGTAAAAGGATATGGTTCAATATGAATTAGTAGCTCTTTTAATTTTAATTGAAATAGAAACTTATGATAGAAGCTTGTTAAAAAAACATACAAACATAAAGATTTAGAAATAGTTTAAAAATTATTTACAATAATAAAATTGATAAAATGAGATGGTTAGTTATGATAACGATTATTCATTTATTATAATATCAAAAATGACAAATACAAAAAAAATATTCATGAATATATTATTAATTACTTTTATTTCGATTATTGTAGGAACACTTGCTTTCATTGTTATAGAAAATTATGGAGTAAAAAAAGAATATTCTGCGATTAACCTTGAAATTATAAAAGATTTTCAAGTGCAAGATGAATCTCTAGTAATAGTATATAATTTCAACAATTTGAGGGAGATTGATAGTTTGAACGAAAGTCAAAATTTTAGGGCAGTAAAACTGAATGTGCATGAAAACACCTTGAATTACATAATTTGTGATGAAAATCAATGTGCTGGATACAAATATGATGGAAATACCCAGCTTAAAGATAAGCTTTTTGTAACCCAATTAATTGACAGTGAAGAGTATTTGAACGCATATGAATGGTTACCAGACGATACACTTATATATTTAAACCAATTATCACTCGTAAGAATTTCTAAAGAAAAAGAGCAGGTGTTATATGAGTGGAGTTCTAATCCTATCTCAGTAACGGGATTTAGTTGTAATTATCTTATTGTGAAGGGTGATGACATATTCTTTTGTCGGGGACTTATCTTAGGAGCTGACATTACAACAATACATGGGAAGCTAATGAAATACAACTTATCAACAGGTGAAGTAACTGAAGCAATATCTACAGATAAAATAGTAACAGCAATTTTTGAAAACAAGAATTCAGATATTTTTGTTCTTTTAGAACGTAACTATATAACTTATTCATTGGCTCGTTATGAGGATGGGACCATAAAGGAAGAAAGAATAGTAAATGATGGAGGAGGGTTCTCGTACGTAGAGAATAATAATGGTGTTTTGGATTTTCAAGATGCTTTTACAGGAGAAACTGTGTTTCAAGTAGATTTGAATAATTGGCTATAAAGATCGAGATTATTTTGTAAAACTCAAATTATTTATGTTTGATATATTAATTTCATTCAGAAAGATATGGATTAGTAGCGCTTGTAGGTAGACGCATTGTAAAGAAGGACATTTAGAAATAATTAAATAGTTCTTTTCAACTACAAGATCTATTAAATAGAGTGATTAGCTATGAGAATAGCTAATTTTAAATCTTGTTAAACAATTTAAACATCAGATATTTTTTAATCATTGCCAATTTAGACTTAAGTTTATAGTGTCTTAAAGCAATTAAGAGCCAGGCAAACATTTTTTGTTTGGATATTGAAAACTTCTTGTTTTGCTTTGTAGAAGCCATGTATGAATGATAAACAACAGCTTTTGGTTGATAATATATTAAAAAAACCGTTTTTTTTCAATCTTAAAGCTATTTCTACATCATCAAGATACATTTTTAAAATTTCCCAATATAATCCTACTTTTTTTAAAGCCTCCACTTTAAACAAAATGCAAGCTCCACTTAGAGCAGGAACTACCTCTTCTTTATCATATTGCCCATGATCTTCTTCAAGAAAACCTCTATCGTAGGCTTGCATAAAATTATCAAAAATCATTCCTGCAGAATTAATTTTGCCTTCATTAGGGTTGTTCCAAAAATAAATTTTGGGTCCAACCGCACCAATATTTTGGTTTTTGTTGAATGTTTGAATTAAAAATTTTAAGCAATTGCTATCAAGCTTTGTATCAGGATTTAAAACCATAACATACTCGCTTTGATAATTTTTAATAGCATACTTGATTCCATCGTTGTTTGATTTACAAAGAAAGTAATTTTTCTTTTGTTTGATTACATCAACCTCCGGATATTGTTCTACTTTTTGAACAGTGTCATCTTGCGAGGCATTGTCAACTACAATAGCTTTGAAGTCTTTGAACGATTGTTCAAAAAGACTATCTAAACATGTTTTGATATCTTTACCAGAGTTCCAAGTTACAATTATTATTGATACTTTATATTTTTTCATAACTTTTGGCTCTCAGTTAAAATGCATTGATTTACTAAAAAATTAATTTTTAGATCATTTGCTTTATTGATAACTTTTGAATCATAGCTTCCTGGCTGAAACCAAACAAGATCAACACCTCTTTGTGCAAGTCCATCTAAAACACTATAAGATATATTAGGTGGCACCACAATTGAAGCAATATCAATTTTGATGTTTTCTGGAATATCCAAAATTGATTTGTAGCAATTTAAATCAAGAATTTTATTTTCTTTTGGATTAATTGGGTACACGTTGAATCTTTCTTTTAGTGCTTGAGTTATCTTATATCCAAACTTTGATTGGTTGTTAGATGCACCTATAACTGCAATGTTTTGAGCATTGTTTAAATAAAAAATTCCTTCCACATTGAATTTTATCATATAATGTTTTGTGCAACACTTAAAACATCTTTAAAATTAGTTTATATTGTACTAATGAATATTTTAAAAATAATTCCACAAGTTAATGCGCAATCTGATGCAATCGCTCAGCCGACTTTTGGAAGTATACAAATTGGAGGTGGGCAAACAATTGCGGCGCAAGTGTTGGTCAATACTTCTGCTTCAAGCGTGGAGGTAGGGGATCAGTTTAGTGTAAGAATTGAAGTTAGAACAAATGACATTCCAATAAATGCTTACAATATAGTTGTTGAGTATGATCCCTCAGTTTTAAGTATTTTAGATCAAGATCCTGATGTCGCTGGCACGCAGGTTAAATTGTTAGATACTATTTTTACAACATCCAGCTTACCTAACGATAATTTTGTTGACATAGTTAATGGCGAAATAAAGGTTAATGCGAGTATCACAGAGGGCAGCGGGTTGACAGTTAATAGGAATGTTGTTGAAATAATATTTCAAGCACAATCCATAGGTAGTACAACAATAAAAATAAAAGAGGGGGTAAATGGGACTCAATTAATCAGGCCAAGTGGGCAAAGTATACAATATACAACTAACCAGAGGAGTGTAGATATTGTTGAGCAAGTTGTTGGTAGTGGTGAGCCTATAAATCAAAACCCCAACCAACAACCTGTAAATCCAGCACCAAACAATCAATCTAATGAGCAAAATGGCACACCAACTCCTGTTACTCAAATTCCTGATACATCACTTAGTGACCAAATTGGGAATGGAACAGCATTGGGAGGTGGTTTGGTACTAATTTTGTTGGGAGTTTTACTTTTTTTGAGAAGAAGGCCTAGAGATACTAAATAAATTTCGCCCATCAATTGTGGTTAAAAAATAATAAAAAGTATTTACTTAAAAGAAATTGTTTGGTAAAATCTATGCGCTAAGGTTGTGACTATGGAAAAAAAGAATAAAAAAGATTTTGTAATTGTTGAGGGAGTGGTAACTGAAGTGTTAACTGGTTTGAAGTACAAAGTAATGGTAGAATACCAAGGAATAGAATTTGAGTTGCAAGAATGTTATGTTGCAGGTAAAATGAGAAAGAACTTTATACAAATTGAAAAAGGCGATAGAGTGAAAGTTGAGATTTCTTTGTATGATATTAATAAAGGTAGAATTGTTTACAGGTTGACTGAACGAAAATCTGGCGATCCTCAGTTAAGCAAGACAGAGTAATCTGGTATTTTAAGATTGTAACTCTCGTTATAAGTCTTAAAATATTTTGAGGTAACGACGTTTTTTACTCGTTATCCCTTCTTTTGAAAAAAAGAAGTTTGTAAAATTGGGGTTTACATTAATTAAAAAATTTGGTATAACCTAAGGAGTTTTAAAATAAAATATGAAAGTAAGAGCAAGTATTAAAAAAAGGTGTAGACATTGTTATATAGTCAAAAGAAGAAAAGTAGTTGTTGACTGGAAAAGGGGTAAAGTAAAGATTAAACCAGTTTATTATGTTTATTGCAAAGTCAATCCTCGTCATAAACAAAGGCAAGGGTAATTTTTAAAATAAAAATATGGCAAGAATTGTTGGAGTAGAAATACCAAACGAAAAACCTATAGAAATATCTTTAACCTACATTCATGGTATAGGTAGATCGACTTCTCAGAAAATTTTGAAGGCAGTGAATGTTGACCCGACTACAAGAGTTAAGGATTTATCAAACGACGAAATTAAGAGAATCTATCAATACATTGAAAAAAATATCCCCACAGAGGGACAAGTAAAACAAAAAGTTTTTATGAATATCAAAAGACTAAAAGATATTCGTTGTTATAGAGGAATTAGGCATAAGTTAGGGCTTCCTGTTAGAGGTCAAAACACAAGGAAAAATGCTAGAACTCGCAAAGGTAAAGGTGTTGCTGTGGGAGGTTTAAAAGTAAAAGTAACTAAGAAATAATATGGCTAATAAAAAAAATACTAAAAACAAGAAAGTTGTAAACAAGAAAAAGAATAAAAAAACTGTATCGCCAAAGGTAATTATTAATATAAAGGCTACTTATAATAATACAATTGCAAGTGCAAGTGATTATGAAGGGAATGTAATTGCAGTGAGTAGTTGTGGAGCGCTTGGTTTTACAGGAAGCAGAAAAAGCACAGTGTATGCAGCTACAAAAGTTGGTGAAGACATTGCAACCAAGGCAATGAATGCTGGAGCTCGTGAGGCTGAAGTAGTTATTAAAGGGATTGGAGTTGGTAGGCAGGCTACTGTGAAAGGTATTAGATCAGCAGGTTTAAAAATTTCAGTTTTGTTAGATAAAACACCAGTGCCGCATGGTGGAGTTAAACCAAGAAAGGCACCTAAGAAATAATTTTTTTAAATTAATTAAGAAATGAGATATACAGGACCAAAGTGGAGGATAAACAGAAGAGAAAACTCACAAGTGTTGGGGTCTAATGACAAGTGGAAAAGGCGCCCGACATTGCCGGGCCAGTTTCCGACTTTGAAAAAAAGGCCTTCAGAGTATGCTCGACAGTTTAGAGAAAAGCAAAAAGTAAAGAGGATGTATGGAATGAGTGAAAGGCAGTTTAAAAAATTTTACAAAATGGCTTTGAAAACTGAAGGTAATACTGGTACACGACTTTTGCAATTGCTTGAGTTGAGGTTAGATAATGTTGTTTACAAATTGGGTTTTGCTACAACCAGAGCACAAGCTAGGCAGTTCGTTACTCATGGACATGTTTTACTTAACGGTAAAAAACACAATATACCATCAACAATTTTGAAAGCTGGTGATGAGATTGAATTGAAAGATAGTATTTTTGAAACACCTTTGATGAAAGAAATTTTGTCGTATAACAAAGCATATAAAGTTCCAACATGGTTGAAAGCTTTGTCTAAGGGAGGATCAGTAATTGCAGAACCAACTAGAGATGAAATTGATGCAACCATTAAAGAGAGATTAATAATTGAGCTTTACTCAAGATAGTATTTTATATATTTATACTTTTAGTATGATTGATCTTAAGCAATTTACAATAAATAGAACCAGTGAAACAAACGATAGAGGACAATTTGAGATTGGGCCATTACCACAAGGTTATGGGCACACTTTGGGTAACATTTTACGAAGAGTATTACTAACATCAATTCCTGGAACTGCAATAACAGCAGTAAAAGTTAATGGTGTATTACATGAGTATTCCACTGTTGATGGTGTAAGTGACGATGTATTGGCGTTGCTATTATCTGTAAAAAATATTGTTTTAGTCTCAAAAACTCATGATACGGTAGTTTTGAAATTAAAAGCAAAAGGCTCAAAGGATGGTGTTGTAGAAGTTAAAGCTGGTGATATTGAGAAAAATTCTGACGTAGAAATTATCAACCCGGATTATGTTATTACTAAATTAACTGGTCCAGATGCAACTTTGGAGTTAGAGCTTGTTGTAAATAGAGGTGTTGGTTATCATTTGCCAGATGGTGAGGTTAGAAAAGAAATTGGAATGTTACCTCTTGATGCAAATTTTTCACCTGTTTTGAATGTCAGTTATGAAGTTGTGCAAACTCGTGTTGGTCAAGAAACAGAATTAGATCAATTAAATTTAAACATAGTTACAAATGGAGCTGTAACTCCTATTGAAGCTTTGCATGTTGCAAGCGATATTTTAAATGAAATGACTTCTCATTTGGTTGAAGCTGCATCAGCGCTTTTGAAAGGTAATGAAGTATCTTTGGTTGTAGGTAAAGCAAGTACAAATAAACAAGATAAAGAAAAGAATTCTACACCTCTAAAAGTTACTGATTTAGATTTATCTACTCGTTTAGTAAATGCTTTAGTTAGATCTGGTTTTGATGATTTAAGAAAACTAGAAGGTATGACTGAAGAAGAAGTTGCAAATATTCGAGGCATGGGAGAAAAATCTTTTAGAGAATTAATTGAGGTGCTCAAAAAACATAACATTAACTTAATATGAATACGAATAGAAAAAAAATAAAATTAGCTGGTAAAAAGAAGTCTCATAGAGAGGCATTGATAAGATCACAAGTTATAGAGTTGGTAAGAGCTGGCAGAATTAAGACAACACCTTCAAAGGCTAAAGCACTTAAGAGGGTTTTTGATAGGTTGGTTACGGAAGGTAAGAAAAACACTTTAGCAAGCGAAAGAAGAGTAAGAGCTTTTTTTGGTAACAATGAAAGGTCTGTTGTACGTTTCTTTGATGTAGTTAAAGAAAAGCTAAGTGATAGAAATTCAGGTTATACTAGAGTGATAAAAACACTGCCTCGAGCAGGAGACAATGCTGATCAAGTTTATGTTATGTTAGTTAATACAGAAGTACAAGAGAAAAAATCAAAAATATCAAAGGTACTTGAGAAACAAAGTAAGAAAAATGAGAAAAAGTCAGAGAAAGTTTCTAAGAAAGATAATAAAGATACAAAAGTAAAGTCAACCAAAAATTTAAATGTTAAAGATTCTTCTAAAGGAGTTAGAAGAGTAGCTACATCATAATATGAAAATTAGTCAAAATAATATACAAGAAAAGTGGTACTTAATTGATGCAGCTGGAGTCAGGGCTGGATTATTGACAAGTGCGGTGGCGCAGTTGTTGCTTGGCAAGAATGATCCTTTGGTCAGGTCTAACCTGATGCCAAAGAATAAAGTTATAGTAATCAATGCTGATAAGTTTGATTACACTGCAAAGCGAGGTTTTACCAAGTTTTATAGAAGGTATTCTGGTTACCCAAGCGGTTTGAAAGTGGAACCTTTGGAAGTATTAATTAAAAGAAAACCAACAGAACCATTAAGAAAAGCTATAAAAGGTATGCTACCTAAAAATAAAAGATCACAAGCTATTTTGGCTGAAAATTTGTTTTTATACGCAGGCTCTGAACATCCTCATGAAGCTCAAAAGCCTGAGTTAGTAGATGTTAGAAAGTTAAAATTTTAGTATGGCAGAAAAATATTTTTATTCAATTGGACGAAGAAAAACTTCTCATGCTACTGTTAGGCTATATGAAGGGAAGGGAGAAAATAAAGTTAATGACAAAAAATTGTATGATTATTTTGTAGATAGTTTAACTAGCAAAGTTTTTGAGAAACTTTTTAGGAAAGCTGATTTGAATTTTAAAGATTTTCATTTTACTGCAAGAGTAAGAGGTGGAGGTATAAATTCGCAATTGGAAGCGGTACTTCTGGGAGTAGCTAGGAGTATTGTTAAGTTTGATCAAGATAAGAAAAAACAACTAAAAGATGCTGGATATTTAACTCGAGATCCTAGAATGGTTGAAAGAAAAAAGACTGGTCTCAAGAAAGCACGAAAAGCAGAGCAGTATACAAAGCGTTAATTTTTCAAGCCCTCAACATACATTTGTGTGTCACAATTTAAGCGTGGAAATTTTGCAGAAACTATAATTTTAAACTATCTCTTCAGGTTAGGCTTTGATTTTATTGACAGAAATTACAATACTCCATACGGTGAAATTGATTTGATAATGAAAAAATTAGATCATTATTTTTTCATCGAAGTAAAATCAAACTTTTCAAAAAGATTTGTAAATCCTTACGAAAAGATTTCCGAAATAAAAACGCAAAGAATTTTTGATTCAGTAATGATTTGGATTCAAAACAATGGTATTGATGAACAAAAATTTTTTTTAAAATATTTTTTTATTTCTGTTACAAAAGATAGAATTTTATATTTACAATTAGAAAATATTTAGTTAAAGTTATGTTAAGAAAACTAAGAATTAAGATTTGAATTTTTTAATTAGCAGTGATATACTTAGAGTGATAATATGGAAAATAAAATTAAAAACCAAAATATACTATCTCAAATTTCTAACATAGTACCGAAGTACTGTGATAAATGCGGGAAGAAATATTCGCATACAGATTTAGACCTAATTGAACAAACAGATAACAGATTGGTATGCAAGCTAAGTTGCAATAATTGTAGAAATATTTATATACTTCAAATTCATAAAGATATGGATGGTAATTTATCTGCAAAAAGAACAAATATAAAACAAGAGTTAGTTGACGAACAAGAGATCAAGAAGTTTGAGGAAATGGAAGCTATAGATTTAGATGAAGTATTGGATGTTTATATTGTTCTTGAAAAAATAAAAGATGTTCATGAATTACTATCTTTGATAGATATCAAATAGGAGGTTTTCAGCAGTTTTTCTGGAATCTCGTCTATAGTTGATGTGGTTATGAATGTTTGTATACGTTCACTTCTTGATAATATAATCTCGCTAACAATTTTTCTATGACTCTCATCTAATTCAGAAAAAATATCATCAAGTAGAAATACTACATTTAAATTTTCATTTTGTAAAAGTTCTAATTGTGCCAGTTTCAAACAAAATGCGCCAATTCTTTGTTCACCTCTTGAGCCAAAAAATCTAAGCGCTTTATCATTTTTATAGATATCTATGGTATCTTTGTGTGGTCCATATAGAGTTTTGCCGACAATTATTTCTTTTTGCGTATTTTTTAAAAATAGCTGTAACAAGTTTTGAGCATAAGAATTTAAATCAATTGGCCTAAAATGTTGATAATCAATAGAAATTTTAGAATCAGGTGAAAAATATTTTGATGAATTTAATAATTGATTATTTATTTTTTCAATTATGCTTATTCTTTTTGAAACTAAAATTTCTGCGGTTTTGGCATAGTTCATTATTCCAAAATTCTAGTTGTTCTATAGTCGAATTACCATCTCTTATGTTTTTTAGAATTGCATTTTTATTTTTTAAAACTTTTTCATAGCGTGTAAGCGCATCACTGTATTGGTAGTCAAAACTAGCAATAAAAAGGTCTAAATCTTTTCTTCTAACTTCTGGAGCGCCATCAACAAGATCAACTGAATTAGGTGAAAAAATAACAGGTTTTAAAATTTTGTATATTTGTTTTAAATTAGTCTTTTTATTATTCTTTTTATATTGTTTTTTAAGGTTTGGGGATTTAATTATTACCATTTCACATATATTTTTTTGAAGTATAATTTTTACAGTAGAAAAATCTTCATTTGGGCCAACAGCATCAAGCATTGAACGCATTGATTTAAAAGATGTGCCATTAAACAAAAAGAAAATACTTTCAAGCAAATTTGTTTTACCAGCTCCATTAGGCGCTACAATTAAATTAATTTTTTTTAAAGTAGAATCAAAATCTGTAATGTTTCTATAGTTTTTGAGAGTTATTTGGGTTATCATATTTAAGAATAACACATCAACATTAAGTTATTAAAATAACATGAACAAAAAATATACGATTGCTTTTGATGCGTCAATGATCACAGATAAAAATGCAGGAATCGGCTATTATGCTAGAGAACTTTTATATAATTTATCAACCAAGGCCGATATTTATGCATTTACAAATAATGATTTATTAATTCAGAATGAGAATATAAAGGTATTTAAAATCGAAGGGAAAGTAAATTTATTGTGGCATTTAAAAGTTTTTTTCTATATAAAAAAGCTAAAAGTTGATGCTATTGTCTCTCCATCAAATTTTATATATGCAATTTTATCTAACAAAACAATCCAAATTGTTCATGACTTAGCGCCAATCAGATATCCTAGCCATTATGGATACATTTCATCTTTTAAATTTAGAATTTACTTGAAATTAGCAACATACAGAGCTTTAGCACTAGCAACCGTATCGCAAACAACATCAAAAGATTTAGAGCGATTTGCAAGACGAAGTAAAAAGTAAAATATTTACAATAGGTATAGGATTAAATTCTCACTTTTTATCCGAATGACTCAATTAATACGGATATTCTAGATAGATTAAATTTAAGACATAAGAAAGTATATCTTGTCAGTTGGAACGCTACAACCACGAAAAAATTATGAAAAATCAATTTTGGCTTTTGATAAGTTTAAAAAAGATTACCCTGATTATAAATTTGTGATAGTAGGGCAGAAAGGATGGAAGTACGATCGTATTTTTGAGTTGATAAGCAACAGAAAATTAGGTGAAAGCGTAATCATCACAGGCTTTGTAACCGAAGATGACTTAAAAACGCTGTATACAAAAACGCTTCAAGTGTATTTAAGTACGAGCTTATGGGAGGGATTTGGGTTACCTTTGATTGAAGCGTATTATTTCGACTTGCCGTTGGTGGTTTCAGACATTGAGATTTTTCACGAAGTGGTAGAAAACAATGCTATGTTCGTTGATCCAAACAGTGAGGATGAAATTAAAGCAGCCTTAGTAAAGGCTGTTTCCGGTAAACAAAATAACAAACGATAAAAGCTTTATTAAGTAAGTATAGTTGGGAAAAAGTTTCAGAGAAAATTTTGAAAAGTTCTTGACAAGAACAAAGATAAAGAGTAAAGTTTCAAACGTATACGTAAAGTTCAACAAAAATGAAAAAAAACAATAAAGATGACGATAATGACAATTTAAATGATGATAGCGACGTTACCAATGATGCTCATCAAACTGATGATATAGACTATACAGAAGATGATACGAATCAAAATGATCCTTTACTAGAAGATATTGATGCAGATAGCGAAGTTGGAGAGGGATATAGTATTGGCGAGATAGTTGCAGAGGATTACGGGGAGGAAGATGAGCCACCTGTTGAGGATATGATTGATTTAAATAAAGATAGATCCCGCAACAAATTTTGACCCTGACTATGAGCCTCCAGAGGACGAAGAATGGCCACTAGACTGGGGGGACGATGATAGCGACGATGACGATGATTATGATGATTATTTTTAAAATTATTATTATGAAAGGTTTTAGTTACAAAAAAGTTTCAGATTCACCTGATTTTGTTGAATATTCAGTCACTATTGACTGGGATCTATTTGAAAGAGAAAAAGACAGAGTTTTTGAAACTCTTGCGGAAGAGGTTACCTTGCCCGGGTTTAGGCCGGGAAAAGGTCCACGAAATGTGATTGAAGAAAAACTAGGAGTAAAGCTATTAACAGAGACATTAAACAATCTTGTTCCTAAGGTTACATACGAGATTATAGTTTCGGAAAAAAAGAACCCAATCACAACACCTGAATATGACATAAAGGAAATAGATAAAACTAAAGGCGTGGTTTACACTTTCAAATTTACCAATTACCCAGAAATAGAGCTTGGTGATTTCACTAAAATTAAAGTTGAAAAAAAGAAAGTAGACGTGACAGACGAGGATGTTGAAGGTGTAATTAAAAATATTGCTCAAACAACTCTGACACCAGAGAAACTCAAAAAATTTCAAAAACCTAAAAAAACATCAAATAAAATTAAATCCTCTGAAAAAAAATCAAAGAAGTCTAAGAAATCTGATGATACAGAAAAAGAATATGATTTAGAGCTAAGTGATGAATTAGTGAGTGAACTTGGCTATGAAGAACACAAAACTCTTGAATCTCTAAAAAAAGCTGTTCGTCAAAAATTAGAAGAACTTCAACAGGAGCAGATAGAAAATGATTACATAGGACAAATTGTTGAAAAAGCAATAGAGTTATCAAAGTTTAATATTCCTAAGGTTTTACTTGAAAAAGAATCTGAGAATATGGAAAGAGATTTTACAGAGCGTTTAAAACAATTAAATCTTGACGCGGAAGATTATTTAAAGTCTCAAGGCACTAACTTGGAAGAAAGGCGAAAATTATGGCAAAAGGAAGCTGAGAGAAAGATAGCATCAGACTTAGTTTTAATCAAAATAGCTTCAGAACACAAGTTGTTGCCAAGCGATGAAGATGTTGACTCCGAAATAGAAAAAATCGAAGATGAACAAGTTAGAAAAAATTACCAAAATGAGGAAGCTAAAAATTATATTAGGAGTGTATTGACCAAACAAAGAGGAATTAAGAAACTAAAAGAAATTGTTGAGCAAAATACTAAGAAACCAAATCAAAGTAAATCCTCAAAAAAACAAGGATCCTAAATTATGAAAAGGTTGAAAAATTTTGAATTTTTAAATCAGTTTATTTCCTTTTTGTGGATAGGTTTTGTTGTATCTTTGACCATAGGTTTGAACTATACTCAACTTTTAAATTTTTTTTCTTGGTATATTTATGCAGATGATACTGATATCTTTCGAGATCTTCAAACTCGGCAAACTTCACACAAAAAAGACATAGTAATGTTTAGTGATAGCATAGTTGAAAAAGACATTATCTGCCTGAAGGAGTTCAAATCATAATGGTCGGGTACTCCAAAAGTAATCCAAACGGAGATTAGAGTACATATCCAAAAAACATTCTAAAAAGTTAATTTCTCAACCAAAACATTTGGTGACTAGCTATCCTCAAGCATTTCAAGTACTTACTAAAAGGAGTAAAGACTGAAGAAGAATTTAAGAATATCATGCAAGATGAAATAAGGACTATTTTTGATGCAATAAATAATGATGATAGAGAAATTTTAATTCAAAAATTTAAAGATTATAAACCAGAAAAAGAACTCCCTAAGAATTTGAGAGAATTTTCTATCAACATTACTAATCTAGATATAAAAAAAGAAAAAATCATAGACTCAAGCTTTGCAAATTTAGATCTTTCAATGGGAGCTTGTAAAAAAGATGCATCTCTTAGAGTCTATTTTGATAAAAAACTTGAAAAATTTACATTTTCTAACTACGAAAATTTTGTAGATAACCTATGTTTAAAATCTGGAATTTTGGGGTTTATTTTTGGAGAATCTTGCGAAGATTGTACTTTTTATCCGCTAGATCGGTATAATAGTCTTCCAAATGTAGCTTGGGAGCCATCAGATATTGTTTATGTTCAAGAAATACCTGGAGGACAGTCAATTAGCATGAAAGCTTATAATGATTTAATCGATATGTTTCGAGAAGCACAAAAGGCTGGGTTTTCTATGATGTTGAATTCAGGATACAGATCATATCAAACGCAATACTATGTTTATGAGAATTGGGTAAAGGTAGAAATGTCAAAGGGTTACACTAGAAGTCAAGCAGAAGCAATTGCATCACAATATTCAGCTCGTCCAGGTTTTAGTGAGCATCAATTGGGTACAACTGTAGATATAGGAGCTGTTTCTTGCTCATCTTTTACAAACTGTAATGAATCGATTTGGAATTGGCTTCGAGATAACGCATACAAATTTGGTTTCATAATGTCTTATCCTCCAGGAACTCAAAATAAAACTGGATACATTCATGAGCCTTGGCACTACCGATGGATTGGCCGTGATCTTGCGAGTGAATATATTTTGTACAAAGATCAATACGTTTTAGGAGAATGGTTGAAACTTAAAAACGTCGGGATACTATAAATTAAACACTACTTTTCGAAAAACGGCAATTAGGAAAATATCTAACAGTACGCCCCAAAAAAACACTTTGGCATAAATATCGTTTTTGTTTACAATTTCGTTATCTAAAATTAATAGTGTAGATGAAGTAAAATTAGCTTCGGATTGTTGAGCAATTTCTTCTTGAAATTCTACATCAAGCTCTTTCGCTGCTTCTTTATTAACGCTATCTTGAAAATTAATAGGTTTGTTGAGACTGTTCTTTATTCTATTTCCAAAATCTGTTTGAGTTAAACCGGTTACTTTGCCTTTGAAAGTTTGTGTTTCAGAAAAAAGTTTTCCAGGATTAATTCGCACAACAAAATCATAACCGTATTCTTTTAAACCTACATAATAATATTGAATTCCTTCTGTTTTTGATCCATCCTCTGATTCTATCTCACCTTCCTGAGAAACTTGATGTAGTAGATCAGGTGTGCCAGTTATTTCAACAATATCACCATATTCTATTTGTTGTTTTATACTAGGTGAATAATTTTCTGGGGTTATTTTGGTAACTGGTTTTTGAACTGATGCTATTTGATCCATGTACAATCCATAAACTATTCCAAAAGAAATTAAACTGAAAAAAATTATAGATAGTATTGTCCTTAACATTTTTATAATTTAAAAATTATTTGTAATTTAATTTCATGACATCTCTCACTATTTCTATAGTTTCTTGCGCCTCTTTTTTGGTACGTTTTGTACCTTCAAATGCAATATCTTTTACGATATCTATTGGATATTTGGATCTCCTTTCTCTGATTGGTTCCAAGAAATTATTGATTGCTCGACTAAGTTTTTCTTTTACTTCCACATCACCAACTTTTCCTTCTTTGTATCTCTTTTTTAAGTCATCCACTTCTTCTTGGTTAGGATTGAAAATATCGTGATAAATGAAAACAGGATTTCCTTCAACCTTTCCAGGATCAGTAGCTCTTATTCTGTTTGGATCTGTATACATTTTCATTACTTTTTCGTGAACTGTTTGAGTATCATCAATTAAATAAATCGTATTGCCAAGAGATTTACTCATTTTGGAATTGCCATCTGTACCGACTAAACGCCCAACTTCGCTATAAATTCCTTTTACTTCAGGAAAAACTTCTTTCATGTATGTTTTATTAAAACGTCTAGCTATAATTCTCGCTAATTCTATCATTGGTTTTTGATCATCACCGACTGGAACAGTATTGGCTCTAACAATCATTATATCTGCAGCCTGGCTAACAGGGTATGCAACAAAACCAAATGGAGTAGAACTTCCAAATTTTTTTTCTTTAATTTCTGTTTTTACTGTAGGATTTTTAATTACCTCACTATGAGTTACTAAATTCATAAAATACATAGTTAGCTCTGCAATTTCTGGAATTTGAGACTGAATAAAAAAAGTAACTTTTTGAGGATCAATACCTACTGCAATATTATCTTGGATAACCTGAAAAACATTGTTGCGTACTTTTTCTGGATTTTTAATATTATCTGTAATTGCTTGTAAATCAGCAGAAAGTATGAATGTTTCAATGCGATCTTGAAGTTCAAGTCTACTCTTTAGAGTTCCAACGTAGTGTCCTAAGTGAAGAGGTCCTGTTGGCCTTTCTCCTGTCAAAATTCTATCCTTAATCATTTTGTTTTTCTCTGATAATTAAAAAAGGAGTTACTCTGCCATCGTATTCTTGTCCTTGAGGATTGCCCTGAGCAATGATCATGATGTCTTTTTCATTAAAATCTGCTCTTGCTTTTTCGCCCATGCCAAGAACATTATTATCTACATTATTGCCATCTAAAATAACTACCTTACAATTTAGCATTTTTTCATACTGTGTAGCTAGTTCATCTCCATTCTTTGGAGGTAATACAGCATACTGATTCATCGGAGGTTTCGATACTGGATTAAATCCATCAATAGCGTTTATTTTATTTCCCATTATTATATAAAAGTAACCTCTTTTTCCAAATAGTTTTAAAATTGAACCAATTAATATTGCTAAAATTGTTCTTGGGTATCCTGCCATGTTAATTGCAACTTGCATTTTTCTGGGATGAGAATAACCTATATCATCTGGCCATTTTGTTACAAATTTTACAATTAGCCTTGCTAACCATGAAATTTTTACCTCTGATTCGTGAATTATTAATTTATTTCCAATACTAACTACTTTAGAGGCGATCCCTAAAATATCCTCTGGCTTAACATAGGGCTTGGCATATTTTTTCAAAAAAGTATCAAAGTCATCACCAATCTTAAGTTCTGGAGTCTCTATAGGATACCTAACATAAACTTTCCCTTTATACTCTTGTTCTAATTTTCTTCCAGGATTTGGGTCTAGTCTAAGTCCATATTTCATATCTTCATTATACATCACAATTTAAAATATTAAAATAAATGAAATAAAATAACTAACTTAGCCAACTTTTGTTTAAGAAAGAGTAAATTTGTAGTAGAATGTATTAGTTTATCAAAGATTATGAGAAGTTTTATTGTAATTGTCTTTATTGCATCTTTTTGTGTTATTTTGGGCCTATGGTCACCTTGGGTAGGTGCATCAATAGATTTAAATACTTTTTTTGGAGTTGAGCAAAAAAAAGAAATTTCGAGTCTCTATGTTAGTTCTTTGAGTGGAGAATTAGAAGTTTTTATTGATGGAGAAAATGTGGGAGCGGTAGATACAGAAACATCTCCTTTAATAATAGATTCTGTATCTGCTGGGGAACATTTGGTTTCTTTAAGAAGAAAAAATTTAACTAACGAGTATTGGAGGTTAAATAAATTAATAACTTTTACTCCAGAGACCGCTGTGGTTATTGCTTATAATTTGGGACCAAATGAAAAATTTTCTGAAGGGAACATAATATATGCTGTTGAAAAAGATTCGGAAGATGAAAGAACAGAACTAACAGTTAGGTTAAACGTTGAAGACGCTTTTGTAAGTTTAGATGATATTCCAATGCAGTCAATCAACGCAACTACTTTCAAAGAATATATAAGTTTAAACCAACAGCATACCATGTCAGTTTCAAAAGTGGGTTATGAAACATTTACATTTACACTTTTACCAGAATCACAAGAAGATAGGGATAAATTAAAAAAATACAACATTTTAGTAGAAGTTCAGTTATTGCAACAACCAATAATTCTTGAAGAAATATGAAACAAATACCTGATCAATTTAAATTAAAAAATACAATTAAATATCCAACATCCATAATTGTTGGCGGAGTTTCAGCACTAGGCTTTGAATTGGCAGATGTTTTGATTGAGCAAGGTGGGTATGTGATCTTAATTGATACTTTCACACCTCAAAATTTAGAAAAATTAAAAGTTTTTCCAAAGGATACTCTAGTGAGTTTTTTAGATTATTCTTCAGTTCCTCACTTATCGGAAGATATTAGAAGGTTGGATTATGTTTTTTATTTTAATCACGAATCTAAAGATTTATTATCACAAATTACAACTCACGAATTTTTGCAGGCATCTAACACTCTAGATTCAGTTTTATCTTTGGCACATGCTTTCAATGCAAAATTTTTACTAACTACATCAATCAAAGCGCAACAATTATTGCTTTCAATTGAAGATTTGCATTTTAAATTAAAATCTTCCTTTAACTCAGCATATTCTGAAATGGAGCTACAGAGATATTCCGAAAATTTAACTCAAGAATATCACGACAAAAAAGGTTTAGATACTCGTATTGTAAGATTGGGAGAAATGATCGGTGAGCATACAGATTTTTCTGTTAGAACCGCCTTTACAGAATTAATAGTTTCTGCAGCGCATGAAATGCCTTTGAAATTATACAAAGACGGGCTTGAAGCAGAATGGTATGTTCACACTCTTGATGCATCATATGGAATAATTAAAGCTCAATTTTCAAAAGATACCACTGGACAAATTTTTTCGGTTAGTTATGATAATCCAATTACTCATCTTTCTATTGCTTACAAAATTCAAGAGTATGTTGATTATCCTGCAGAAATCATATTTGTAGACGAAAAGGATAATTTGCCACATTTGGCACCTTATAAACCAGCACCAAATTTGCAAGTGATTGGTTGGAAACCAAAAATTCCATTTGATAAGGCTGTTCATCAGTCATTACTTGCAGCAAAGGTTTTTATAGCTGGTCATCAGGTTAAGCGTGAAGGGCACGGAATAGTTTCCAAATTGCAAAAGGTTATATCAGGAAGTAATGAGACTGAACCTGATAGTGCGCTTTCAAGGTTGATTGCAGAACGGCAGAGACAAGAAGAACTTAAAAAAAGACGGCTTGAACTTGCTCACGCCATAACCAAGAAAAAAAGGTCATCTAAACCCAGAACTCTGAAAGAAAAACTTCAAAATCAATTCTGGAAGCAGTATAGAAGTTTAGGAGAGATTTTTACATTGCTTAAAAAATTAAGTCCTGCTGAAGTTTTTGGGCTTTTAATTTTTTTAATGATTTTTTTTATAACATATGTTTGGGTTGTTGCGCCCACAATTTTACTTATCAAGGAAGCTTTCAGTTTATCTAAAAATTATGAAGAGCTTAAAATTGGCTTTAACCAAAATAATTTTGAAGTCGTTTATGAAGAGACTAACGAAATAAATCAAAATTTACAAAAAATGGAAGAAGCAATGAGTTTTATTAAACCCTATACCAAGTTGATTGCGCTAGATAGTTATGTTGATTCATATATCAATACAGTGAAGATTTATCAAGAATATTCCAAAGCTTTAAACGAAGTAGCTTACTTTATGGAACCTTTACAAAATTATCTTGAAGATTATGATGATAATACTCAACAGCGTCTCTCTTCAGACATTTATATTTCATTGTTAAATGAGGGAGTAAATTATGAAGATGAGATTTTGGAATTTGAAAGTAGAATACCTTTTGTAGAGTCTGGAGCTCAAAAAATTCAGAATGTAACAACCAAGATGCCAATTCCACGAAAAACTTTAATAACTGGTTTAGATAAAAAATTAAGTGAAGTCGATTTAGAGCTAATTAGTTACTCAAACTCGATTCTAAATTTCAAAAATTATCAATATATTGTTGATTTGTTAGGAGTCAACAAACCTACAACTATAGCTATTTTCATAGTGGATGATTCGATTCCTCGCTCAATTGGCGGCGAAATTTCTAGTGTAGGAGTAGTGACAATGCAAAATGGAAGTATTAGCTTCATTGATGTGAAAACACCTCAAGATATTGAGTTTAATCAAGAGAATTTGAATGATGTTTTGATTGAAGACGTCAATAAGTTTAGGTTTGCTCCAATTGATAAAAATCAATTTACTTTTGAAGAATTGGCAACTATTGGAGATTTGGATAATTTCTCATTTCATGCAAAAGCCTTGTTTTCAGATATTTATAACGTGGATGTTGATGGAGTAGTTATTATTCCACTTGAGGATTTTTCAGAGTTTCATAATAAAATTTTCAATAAAGAAGAAGATTTAATGGGTAAATTTAGAGCATCAAACTTACAAACCAAAAATCAGCTTGTATCTCAAGAATTTGCTTTGACTATCCATGAATTTTCAAAAAATTTAAATAATAATTTTTTTAAAGCTGTAGAATTTTTTAGTGATAACTCAAATAATGGTAATGTATACGCTCATTTTGAGAATAACAATACAGCAAAGTTTATATCCATGAAAAATTTTGATAATTCACAAAGAAAAGAAGTGTTACAGTTTTTTGAAGTATTTGTAAATACCAACGATCCTTTGAGAGTCATAGGTGACAATTTTAAAAATTCTGAATATAGCTTAAAGTATATAGTTAGTGCCGATGGCACTGCAACTTTTGATGTTAGTTTTTCTCCAAATTTGAATTTTGCTTCCCAAGATTGGGTGGTTTGCGTACCAAATTCGTCAATTGCATCAGATGTTAAACTGAAATTATCTACAGGGCAAAATTTTAAAAGTTTAAATATAAATGGAAAACAGTGTAGAATAATAAATGTTGTGAACAGCAACCCATTTGAAATCAGTTGGAATTTAAATTTCATTGGTGATGAGATTGATGGTAATATCAAATATAATTTTTTACTACCTTCAATTTTTGGACAAAATGTTAGAGTTGATGCAGAATTTATATTTGATGAAGCATATAGAAATGTTTTAATTTCCCCTGAGCTTATAAAAAGCAGGAATTCTTTCATATTTACAAATGAGCTTCCAAGAGATAAAATCTATGAATTAGAGTTGGCAAAAAATTAGTATTGTGATAGAATCATTGGGATAAAGTATATTAGACTTTACAAATTAATTATGCCTAGAAAAAACACTAAACAACAAAGCGAAGACATTATTGAGATGACTCAAGAAGCTTATGATGAGCTAAAGCGAGAACTAGAGGAGCGAGAAACTATAATTAGACGAGAGATTGCCTCAGAAATTGCTAAAGCGCGAGAGCTTGGAGATTTGTCTGAAAATTTTCCGTACCAATCAGCAATGGAAAAGAAAGAACTAAACGAAAACAGAATCACAGACATTAAAGAAATGCTTAGAAAGGCGAAAATCGTTACTACAAGCTCAAACTCAAACGTTGTTAGGGTGGGTAACACTGTTGAAATTGAAAATGTTGACACAAATCAAAAAAGAACTATAACCTTGGTGGGTGCAGAGGAAACGCTTTCTGCTTCTCCGGAAGAAGGAAAAATTTCAATTGATTCTCCTGTGGGTAAAGCTTTAAATAATGCAAAGGTAGGAGATGTTGTAACGGTTGAGTTGCCAAATAGAGAAGTGAAGTATAAAGTCTTACGGTTAATTCAAAAATAATTTAAAAATCATACAAATGGTTCCAGTAATTGGTTTAGAAGTTCACTTGCAAGTCAAGACAAAATCTAAAATGTTTTGTCGATGTTCTGCGGATTATTTTGGTAAGTCCCCAAATATTAATGTTTGTCCCGTATGTATGGGAATGCCTGGAGCATTACCTATACCAAACGAACTAGCCTTTAATAAAACCATTGCCCTAGCTTTAGCTTTAAATTGTGAAGTTACTAACATTGCACAATTTGATAGAAAAAATTATTTTTATCCTGACCTACCAAAAGGCTATCAGATCACGCAATTTGATAATCCGATTGGACAAAATGGATATGTTGAAATAGAAATTAACGATGACTCAAGAAGAATAAGAATAAAAAAAGTTTTATTAGAAGAAGACACAGCAAAATCCATACATTCTCAGGACGGAGAGACTTTAATAGACTTCAATAAATCAGGGGTTCCATTGATAGAGATAGTTACAGAACCTGATTTTGAATCTATTGAGGAATTAGTGATTTTTGGAAAGCGGTTAAGGCAAATTGTTAGGTACGTTGATGTATCAGACGCAGAAATGCAAAAAGGACAAATGCGTTTTGAATTGAACATTAGTGTCAAACAAGATCCATCAAGCACAAAACTTCCAGATTACAGAGTCGAGGTAAAAAATATTGGCTCTATAAATGTTTTAGAAAATGTTGCTCGTTTAGAAATAGAAAGGCAAAAAAAACTATTGAACAAAGGTGAAAAAATTCCACAACAAACCAGAGGTTTAAAAAATATGTCTGGAGAAACTGTTTTGCAAAGAATAAAAGAAACATCAGATGATTATAGATATTTTCCAGAGCCAGATATACCTCCAATAAGAATAACAAGAGATCACGTAGAAAATATAGCAAAAACTCTCCCAGAATTGCCTACAAAAAGAAAGCAAAGATATGTTAACTTAGGAATTTCTAACGAACGAGCAGAAGTCTTAGTGGAAAATCAAAATTTAGGAGAACTATTTGATAAGTTTGGAGAAAATATAAAATGGAACCCAGCTTTAGTACAGGAAGGAGTAAATTGGATTACATCAGAACTTGTTGGCTTGGCAGAGAGCAAAGGTAAGAGTATTACTGAGATTCAAGTGAGTGTAAGTGATATTTCATACATTGTAGAATTAGTTTTAAATAATAAAATTACCCGTACAGTAGCAAAACAAGTTTTTGAAGAAATTATTGAAAAAGGTGGTGATGCTAAACAAATAATTGAATCAAGAAGTTTAATACAAATTAATAGTGAGGAAGAAATTGAAAAATGGGTTGATCAAGTAATAAAAGAAAACCCTAAAGTTGTAGCAGATGTAGCCAAAAATCCAAACGCTATAAAATTTTTGGTAGGTCAAGTAATGAAAATTTCTCGCGGTAAAGCTAACCCAGGAATTACTGAAAAACTACTTAAATCAAAACTTTCCTAAAAAAATTTGTGTACAATTTAGCAAAAATATAGTAGTATTTATTAATGAGTAAAGCTTTATTTTTAGACAATTTGGTGGGTATCATGGGGTTATTTGTTTTAAGTACAATAAGTGTTGCTAGTGTTGTTGCTCTTAATCCAGCTATTGTTGGAAACAATGGTGCCGTAGCAGGAGCTGTTACAGATCAAAATGAACCAACAAATTCTGTTATTGGTACATTAATACATATTCCTCCAGAAATAAAATATGAAGAGTTTGATAATACTTTCACTTTTAAATTTGATAGCTTAGATTCACTTAAAAGTTTTGATTTTGTATCGTTTACAAATTTTACAAAATCAAAGGGTACAGTTAGAGTTGAAGCGCAGTATCCAAAAAACCTTGAAAAATATTTGAGAATTGAATTGGTTGATAGTATTGATAGAATAATTTTAACTTCACCTATTTTAGGTAATAATCAAAGAAAAATTACTGTTCAACCTCAGTCAAAGAGAGATTTTGTATTAGAAATTTCTTCCGAGGAAAAAATAAATTTTCCTGTCGAAGTAATAATTAAAATTGTTCAATAATTTTGTATCATTGTACAAAGTAAGTAGTACTATATTGAATTATAATTTTGACAATAGAATTAAAGTACATTATTCTAAACTTGATAAAAAGATTAATTTATTAAAAATTTTATACTATGTCTGCTAAAGCTAAAAAAGAAAATAACCCCAAAAAAGAAGCTATTAATATGGCTATTCAGCAAATTACAAAGCAATTTGGAGAAGGGTCTATAATGACTCTAGAAGATACAAAAGTTAAAAACATTGATGTTATTCCAACAGGAGCAATATCTTTGGATATTGCTTTAGGCGCAGGTGGAGTTCCAAAGGGTAGGATTATAGAGATTTATGGTCCAGAGTCTTCAGGAAAAACAACTCTTGCGTTGCACATAATAGCTGAAGCTCAAAAAGAAGGAGGAGTGGCAGCTTTTATTGATGCTGAGCATGCTTTTGACTCCAAGTATGCAGAGCAAATAGGAGTTAATATAAAAGATTTATTAGTTTCTCAACCTGATTTTGGAGAACAAGCGCTTGAAATTTTAGAAACATTAGTGAGATCAGGGGCAGTGGATGTAATTGTTGTAGACTCTGTAGCAGCACTTACTCCAAGAGCAGAAATAGAAGGAGATATGGGCGATTCTCACATGGGGCTACAAGCAAGATTAATGAGTCAGGCGTTACGAAAAATCACTGGAATTGCTGGAAAAACAAATACAACTGTAATTTTTTTAAATCAGCTTAGAATGAAGATTGGTGTAATGTTTGGCAATCCTGAAACTACTACTGGTGGTAATGCATTAAAATTTTATTCTTCTGTAAGAATGGATATTAGGGTTAGGGAAAAAATTCAACAAGGTGATGAAATTATTGGAAGCGTAGTTAGAGTAAAGGTAGTTAAAAATAAGGTTGCACCGCCATTTAGAGAAGCTACTTTTGAAATGTACTACGGCAAAGGCATAGATAAAATTTCAAGTCTTTTAGATGCCGCAATAAGTTATGAAGTGATTGAGAAGGCAGGGTCTTGGTTTAAATACAATGGTGAAAATTTAGGTCAAGGTAGAGACAGTGTTAAAGAGGTTTTAGAAACAGACAAAAAGTTGCTCAAAGAAATTTGGGAAAAGGTAAAAGAAAAATCTGGATTGAGTAGAACTCAAAAAGTTGAAAGCGTAGAAAAATAATGTTTTATAAAAAAAGCATTAGTGATAAAATGAGTTAAGTTTTTGATTGAAATATGAGTTTACAAAATTTAACACTGGAATCTTTGTTTGTTTCAAAAGTGCGAATTAAAGCATTGAAATTTTTCATGCTTAATCCATCACGAGAAATACATTTGAGGGGGGCAGTGCGCGCTTTCGAAGAGGAAATAAACGCAGTGAGACGAGAATTTTCAAGGTTAGAAAAAGTTCAGTTAATAACTTCGGACACAAAGGGAAACAGATTATATTTCAAACTTAATCTATCACACCCTTTCATAAATGAGCTTATGTCATTTTTTCATAAATCATATGGTTTGGGTGGAGAGATTATTGAGATGCAAGATAAATTAGGTGATGTAGCTTTTGCTCTGCTAACTCCAGCATTCACAAGAGGTATGTACTTTGGTGATCAAATAATAGATCTCTTCGTTGTAGGTAAAATTAATTTGAGAGAATTACAAAAGATAATTCATCATCATGAAGATGAGATTGGAAGGGAAATCAATTACACAGTTATAGAAGAGAATGAATTTAAACTTAGAAAAAGGAGAGGAGATCAATTCATAAATAATATAATGATTCAAGATAATGTTTTACTGATAGGTAGGCATGAAGATTTAATTAAATAGAATTAACACCATATTGATATTCTCACAAAAAATATTGTAGAATGAAATAATGAAAGCTTTCAAAAAAGTAAAAATTGTTACCTATGTTTTGTCATTTATTTCATTATTTTTGGTAGTTTATCCTTTTAATTTTTTTGCTCCAGAAATTAATGCTAGTGAAACTTTGGAGGAACAATTAAAAAAACTTGAAGAAGAAATTAAAAAATTAGAAGAAGAACAAAACCAAATTCAATCTCAAATTGACAACAATAATTATCTTATAGCAGGATATAGCTCTGAACTTTCGAAACTTTATGGTGAAATATCAATTTTAGATAAAGAGGTTGACAAATTAAACTTAGAAATTGATCAGCTTGAAGTTCAAATAGAAATTCTCCAAGAAGAAATAAACAAAAAACTCAAAGAAATTGATCAAACAGAAAAAGATGTAGCAAATCTTGAATCGGAGACTAATGAAAGATTGAAGGAAAGTTACATGGGTTTTCGTTTATATGGCGATGGTTTAAGTGGTTCAGATAATATTTTAAATCTTGATAACATCAATGATTATTTTAAATCTTCACAATACAAATCAATCATTCAGAAAGATACAAATAAACTGCTTACAGAATTAGCAAGACTCAAACAAGAATTAAAAATCAAAAAACAAGAACTGGAATTAAAACTTCTTGAAGTTCAAAAAAGTAAAGCAAGTATAGAAATTAAAAAGGAAGATCTTGTAAAAAAACAATCAGAAGTAGAAGCTCAAATGGCTGTTTATTATGCTCAAATTAATACGCTAAATTTAACTAATCAGCAAAATCAAGCAGTATTTGCGGTGCTAGAAGAAGAAGAAATTAAAAAACGTGCAGAAGCAGAAAAAGCTAGGCAAGAAATTTTAAATAACTTTACCCCTTTTCAAGAAGGCACCTATGTTGTGGCGGGAACCATGATAGGAAGGCAAGGTAGTACTGGTTTTTCAACTGGACCTCATCTTCATTTCGAAGTTTATTACAATGGTGTTAATGATAATCCATGTAACTATTTACCATCGGGGGTAGTTGCTGGCTGTGGTTGGGGAAGCTCTCTTCAGTGGCCATTGAGTGGTGGTATTTTTACAAGCGCTTATGGCAACAGATGTTTTTATTTTGGTGGACGTTATGAGTGTGATTTTCATTACGGTATAGATGTTGCGGCATCACCGTGGAATGCTCCTGTTTATGCTGCTCATGATGGTTATTTGTATAAAGGAGTTGATAAATATGGAGCTAATTACATTATAATTTGCGAAAATGCAGCTTGTAGCAATCAAGGTTTTAAAACAGCTTACTGGCATTTGAGTCAATACTAGTTAATTTTTCGAGAAAAATTTGATTGCTTCTTTGAGCTTACTAATGAACTTTTTTACATCATTTAAGTCATTGTAAAGTCCAAAGCTAACTCTGAGCGTTGCAGGTACTTTCAAAATTTCTCTATGAAGTATTTGAGTGCAATGATGTCCTGCTCTTACACAAATGTTTTCCTTTCCTAAAAAGTAAGCTGCATCATGAGGGTGAATATTTTGAATAGAAAAACTTATGCTAGCTCCCGCTTCATATTCTAATGGTGGATGGTAAATTTTAATCTCATCAATTTCTCTAAGTTGTAAAATTAATTCTTTTCTTAGGTTTTGTTCTATTTCTGAAATGTTTTTGAAACCAATCCTTTGAATATATTCAGTTGCAAAACCTAATGCATAAGCTTCTGCCACGGGTGGAGTGCCTGCTTCAAATTTCATGGGCGG